>CANGIS010000064.1 GCA_947454055.1 Hyphomicrobiales bacterium | reverse complement strand
TGTGTTGCCCGTGTCGCGGTGGAGAAAAATCTCGAAGCCTTTTTGTCGCTCAACCTGCCGGGCTCGAAAGTCATTGTTGGCGATGGTCCTGACCGTACGATGTTGCAGGCTAAATATCCCGACGCGCATTTCTTTGGCGCCCGTTTCGGCACCGACCTCGCAAGGATTTACGCCTCCGCCGATGTCTTTGTGTTCCCCAGCAAAACCGAAACCTTTGGCCTCGTAATGCTCGAAGCCTTGGCCTCCGGCACCCCCGTTGCCGCATTTCCGGTTGAGGGCCTTATTCCCGAAATCGGCCGCGCCGGTGCGGGCGTGGTCAGCGAAGATTTACGGGCAGCAGCGCTTGGTGCGCTGGATATATCGCGCACCACCAGCCGCCAATTCGCCCTTGGCTACTCGCATGAGCAAGCTGCAAAGCAGTTTTTAAGCAATGTGTCGGAAGCGATCTACCGCCCGAAGCAGATGCGCGCGGCGTAATAATTCCCGTCCTTCCGAGCGAACGCCACGTATCCCAGCTGATGGTTTGGCAGCGGGCTGCCATTTCTCGTTCGTTCCTTCGGCCTTTAGCTGGATTGCTTCGCCTTCGCTCGCAAGGACGGATGAAGGGCTAAGCCTACCAAAATCCGCTGATCATACCCATCTTTCCAGCCAGCAAGGTCGACATTGTGTCGGCCTTTCGGCATCCTCGCGAGTGATTCGCGTTATGTTCTCCTGAAGGAAGGCTGCCCGCTTTTGGCCGATCCGCTCGATCTTGATGATGACCTCTCCTATACCCCGCAGGCCGGTGGGTTGGCGGCGCGTGCGCAATCGGCCGCCCGCTCCAACGCGGTCTATCTTGATGGATTGAACCCCGAGCAGCGCCGCGCCGTCGAAGTCATCGACGGCCCCGTTCTGGTGCTGGCCGGCGCCGGCACGGGTAAAACGCGCGTACTGACCACCCGCATCGCGCATATCATTGCCACCGGCAGCGCCTTTCCGTCGCAAATTCTGGCCGTAACCTTCACCAACAAAGCCTCGCGCGAAATGAAGGAGCGCATCGGGCATTTGCTCGGCCAGGTTGCCGAGGGCATGCCATGGCTCGGCACCTTCCACGCCATCGGCACCAAAATCTTGCGCCGCCACGCCGAACTCGTCGGCCTGCGTTCCGATTTCACCATTTTGGACACCGACGACCAGATCCGCCTGATGCGGCAAGTGATCCGCGCCGAGGATATCGACGAAAAGCGCTGGCCCGCCCGCGCGCTCGCCTCCTTCATCGATGGCTGGAAAAACCGCGGCCTGACGCCCGATAAAGTCCCCGCAGGCGAAGCCGGAGCCTTTGCCAATGGCAAGGGCGGCAAGCTCTACACGCTTTATCAAGAACGCTTAAAGCAGCTTAACGCCGCCGATTTCGGCGATCTCCTGCTCGAAAACCTGCGCCTGTTCCGCGAGCACCCCGATGTGCTGCAAGCCTATCAGGAGCGCTTCAAATATATGCTCGTCGACGAGTATCAAGACACCAACGTCGCGCAATATCTCTGGCTGCGCCTGCTCGCTCAGGGCCGCCGCAATGTGGCGTGTGTGGGCGATGACGACCAGTCGATCTATGGCTGGCGCGGCGCCGAAGTCGATAACATCTTGCGTTTCGAGAAAGATTTTCCGGGCGCCGTTGTGGTGCGTCTGGAACGCAATTACCGCTCCACCGGCCACATCTTAGCCACCGCCGGAAAACTCATCGCGCACAACCAAGGCCGTTTGGGCAAAACGCTCTTCACCGATGACGAGGAAGGCGAAAAGCCGACGCTGACCGGCGCATGGGATTCGGAGGAAGAAGCCCGTCTCATCGGCGAGGAAATCGAAGCGCTGCAACACAAAGGCCATTCGCTCGCCGATATGGCCATTCTGGTACGCATTTCAGCGCAAATGCGCGAGATCGAAGAGCGGTTTGTTACCCTTGGCCTGCCCTACCGCGTCATCGGCGGCCCGCGCTTTTACGAGCGCGCCGAAATCCGCGATGCGCTGGCCTATATCCGCGTTGTCGCCAACCCTACCGACGATCTGGCCTTCGAGCGCATCGTCAATGTGCCGAAACGCGGCTTGGGCGATGCTACCATCGAGCAGGTGCATCTCTATGCGCGCAAGGCCCAAATCCCGATGCTGGAAGCGGTGCGCCGCCTGATTGAAACGGATGAGTTAAAGCCCAAACCGCGCGGCGCGTTGCGCGAACTGGCCGCAAGTTTCGGGCGCTGGTCGTCCCTGATCGAGACGATGAAACAAGGCGAACTCGCCGAGCAAATCTTGGAGGAATCCGGCTACACCGATATGTGGCAAAAGGAGCGCACGGCGGACAGCGCGGGACGGCTCGAAAACTTGAAAGAACTCGTCCGCTCGATGGACGAATTCCCCGATCTCGGCGCCTTCCTCGAGCACGTCTCGCTTGTCATGGAAATGACGGATAACGACACCGCCGAGCGCGTCTCGATCATGACGCTGCATGGTGCCAAGGGGCTGGAATTCGACACGGTATTTCTCCCCGGCTGGGAAGAAGGCCTATTCCCCAACCAACGCGCGCTGGACGAAAGCGGCCGCGCGGGCTTGGAGGAAGAACGGCGCTTGGCCTATGTCGGCCTAACCCGCGCGCGGCGTCGGGCAAAACTCTATTTTGCCAGCAATCGCCGCATCCACGGCATGTGGAACGCCACCACGCCTTCGCGCTTTATCGATGAATTGCCCCCCGAACACGTCGAAGTGATCGACGCCCCCGCGGGCTTCGGCGGCCATGGCGGCTATGGCCGCTCCCGCTTCGACCAAGGCGGCTTTGGCGGCTCCACCTACTCCACCCCGGGCTGGCAACGCGCGCAGACACAAGCACAACCAAAGGCCCAACCAGCCAACCGCAAAGGCCCCATGCTGATCGAAGGAGAACTGGTCGCCAAATCCACCGGCGCCGCCGCAAACTTCAACGAAGGCGAACGCGTCTTCCACATCAAATTCGGCTATGGCGCTGTGGCCTCGGTGGATGGGAATAAGCTGACGATTGATTTCGAGAAGGCGGGGCGAAAGATGGTGCTGGAGAATTTTGTCGAGCGGGGGTGAGAGCCTCGTTACCGCACGTCCTTCTCCTTGAAGGAGAAGGTGTCGCCGGAGGCGACGGATGAGGTTCTA
>CANGIS010000063.1 GCA_947454055.1 Hyphomicrobiales bacterium | reverse complement strand
TGTTATCGTTGGATCACTGATCAATGCCATTACCGAAGCCGATGGCTTAAACCGTGACCGCGTTCTCTTCATGCTCGATGAGGCTAATCTCTTGGGCTATATGTCAACGCTTGAGACGGTGCGCGATACCCAGCGCAAATATGGCGTCACTTTGATGATGATCTACCAATCCATCGGACAATTAAGATCGCATTTTGGCGCGGCAGGACAAGCGGCTTGGTTTGAATCGGCGTTTCTGATTTCGTTCTCCTATATCTCCGATTTAGAGACCTCTAGGCAGATATCAGCCTTGTGCGGCGAACTCACGATCGACGTCCGAGGAACCTCTCAATCCATCGGTCTATTCGGACGTAACATGCAAAATCGCACGAATGAAAGCTATTCATTACAAAAGCGCGCACTGATCAAGCCGGACGAAATTACCCAATCCATGCGCGCCGATGAACAGATCATTTTTGTCAAGCAAGAACGCCCCTTGCGTTGTGGCCGCGCGATTTATTTTCGCAGGCCGGACATGGCGCAACAGGCGGATGCCAATCGGTTTGCGTCTTAATCGATGCGAGGAACCCTCCGCCTGAGGGGGATCAGGCGGAGGGTTTTGGGCTTAGGCTGCTGCTTTAAGCGGCGCGTTCCAGACGAGATCAAATTCGTCATCCGTATCGCGGCTGACAAAGAGCGAGGCGTAGAAAGTGGGAATGCTCGGCTCTTCGAATTTGACGCTCAAATAGACCGTGCCGTTCTTGGCGACCTTGGACCAGGCTGCGCCAATCATGACCTTGCCGACCATGATCCGGTGCGAAGGCGCATCTTCTGCCGAGTTAAGCTCAGGGGTGATGCGCACGTTTTCGACATTGAGTGCCAGGGTGTGAATGCTGCCCTTGAGTTCCTTGGTCAAAGAGCCAGTGAAGGTTCCGATGTTAGCCATTGTCGTTCTCCTTGGTTTGAGCAGGATGCTCGTTTCGACAATCCCCGAAGATCAGAGCGCAGCGGTCAGATACCCCGTTCAGAGCATAAGAAAAGAAGATTGGCGTCTTTTGAAAAAAGACCAATGTCGCCAATCTTAAACCAAAAATCCTGAACGGGGGCGAAGCGCAGCGGAGCACCCGAGAGGGGAAAAATTTTGTCTTTCGCGATGCAAAGCGGACAGGCCCGATGGTGTAAATAAGACCGAAGGGTTGACACTTAAACGCGGATATAGCGTTTGAGTGTCATCGAGCCAAAAACCATAAAATTAAAGATTGGCGTCTTTTGAAAAAAGACAAAGGCTGCCAATCTTTCACTCAAAACCAATTTTTGGATCGAGCGAAGCGTAGCGGAGCACTCAAGATCGTTTGGAACCAGCGGGACTGTCCGCGGCGGAAAATTTTTAAACCCGACGGTT
Organism: Hyphomicrobiales bacterium; assembly: GCA_947454055.1. Lineage (GTDB taxonomy): Bacteria > Pseudomonadota > Alphaproteobacteria > Rhizobiales > Beijerinckiaceae > CAIUPE01. Next base: position 2,090 of record CANGIS010000063.1, on the reverse strand, counting down.
ATCCGACCGATGTGCTCTGATATGCGGGTTAGATTGTTGATAGCGAGTTTCCTGTTCACACCAAGGAGATCGTCATTGGCTAACATCGGAACCTTCACAGGATCTCTGATCAAGGAACTCAAGGGCGGTATTTATACCCTTTAGCTCAATGCCGAAAACGTGCGCATCACCCTTAAGCTTAACTCGGCAGAAGATGCGCCCTCGCACCGGATCATGGTCGACAAGGTCATGATTGGCGCAGCCTGGTCCAAGGTCGCCAAGAACGGCACGGTCTATTTGAGCGTCAAATTCGAAGAGCCGAGCATTCCAACCTTTTACGCTTTGATCTTTGCTCGCCGCGATAGGGATGAGGAATTTGGTGTCGTCTGGAACGCGCCGCTTAAAGCAGCAGCCTAAGCCCAAAACCCTCCACCTGATCCCTCTCAGGTGGAGGGTTCCTCGGCATCGATTAAGACGCAAACCGATTGGCATCGGCCTATCTCAAAGGCTGAGCGGATGCCGCCTCTCCCTATCGGCGCAAGGACGAGCCCTAGGCGAGAACGAGCAGCACGTCGACGACCGGCGAAGCGACGGTCGTCCGGGCAACCGAGCTGTTCGGGCCGGGATGTGAGCGGATGCCGCCTCTCCCGATCGGCGCAAGGGTGAGCCCTAGGCGAGAACGAGCAGCACGTCGACGACCGGCGAAGCGACGGTCGCCAGGGCAACCTCGATGCCAGAACAGCGGCCCAGCGCAGCGTTGGCCGCTGTTGTTACACGTGCGAAGGATCCGCCGCTCCCTATCGGCGCAAGGGCGAGCCCTAGGCGAGAACGAGCCGTTTCCAGACCGGCGAAGCGACGGTCGCCAGGGCAACCTCTTTACTACTTAAAATGCAGCACATGGGGGCGCGCACTTGGAGCGCGGACCCATTCGCGGGTTGAGCTGGCGGTTTAAAGCCGTGCCTGACCGCGGTCAGCATAGCGGCGGCGAAGCCGCGACCGTGGCAGACCCGGCCCGCCAGCGAAACGCTTTTTAAAGGCCGGTCTTCATGAATAGGTTTCGTATCGATTTCCAACATTATCCAGTTTGTCGCTTTTGATTTCGTCCCACATTTGCTCAGGAACGAAAATCCCTAATTGCTTCAGTTTGTTTTGGAAATATCCAAGATCCCGGGACAATCCGTCGGGCTCGAGATTTTCATCATCAAGATTGGAATAGATCAGCGAGCTTTTCGCGTTGACTTTTTGGATGACGAGAAAAAAGCCCTGAAGGGGTCGGTCCCAACCCATCAGAATTTTGACAGGTTGTCCTTTGTAGCTCGTGTTAAATGTATGTTGTGACATGGGAAAAATCCATTTGAGCTATGTTGAAAAATTAAACGATGTCTAACGTTACGGCAAGGCTGAACGAAAGAAAGTGGCGCTTACGCGCCACCCTCCTTGATGAAGAGTGTGATGCCGAGTTTCTTGGCTTTGTCGCGTAGATTGCCTTGGATACCGTCGCGGTGGTTGCCAAACATCACCACGCCGATCGGCGTGAGGTCGAGCATCGTATCATTGCGCTTGAATGGCGCGGCCGACTTGGTGTGTTTCGACCAGTCGGGCCTGCAGACGATCTGTTGGACCTTTTTATTGGTAGCCCAAGTTGCGGCGATCCAATCAGGGCCTTTTTTCATGCCGCCATGCACGAGCACCAGATCGGGATATTTGGCGAGGATGCCGTCAAGCGTAGTATAGATCAGTCGATAGTCCTGGAAACTGTCGGGGCCAGAGATGATGATCTTTGGACCTTGCGGGACTAAGGGTTGCAGGTCGAGTTGGCGTTTGGCGTTGAGATAGTCGCGGCTATCGATTGTCGCAGAGGTGAGATGGCGACCGGAGACGAGGGAGCCGGTCCGTGGTAGCCACACTTTACCCAAGAGCGCTTGATAGGCGGAGGCTGCATCTGCGCGCATGGCGTCAAAGGCGTTGCGTCGTTCGAGCAGGGTCAAGCCTTGTGCGATGAGTTGTTCCAATTCGACGGAGGCGATTTCCGAGCCGTCTTGCTGGCGTTGGGAGGTGCGTTGTTTGGCTTCGTTATCGTCCAATTCGCGTTCGACGGAGCGATAGGCTGC
>CANGIS010000062.1 GCA_947454055.1 Hyphomicrobiales bacterium | reverse complement strand
GTAAAGCAGGGTTCTGATCCGATGACTGAAGCGTTGAACTCTTTGGGCGAGGCGATTGTTGCGGCGTTACCGGGCGCGGTGACGGGCTTTGGGATCGCTTATGGCGAGCTGAATGTGCGGGCCGAAGCATCCGAAACCCTGAAGGTTTTAACGACCTTGCGGGATGATAGCCGGTTCAACTTCATCAATTTTACCGATTTGGCTGGTGCGGATTATCCGGCGCGCGAAAAGCGGTTTGATCTCGTCTGGCATTTGCTGTCGCCAAAGCACAATCATCGCGTCCGTGTGACGTTCGAGGCGGATGAGCGGACGCCGGTTCCTTCAGCGATTTCCGTTTTTCCTGCGGCCAATTGGTACGAGCGCGAGATTTACGATCTCTATGGCGTGCTGTTTGCCGACCATCCCGATCTACGCCGTATTTTGACCGATTACGGTTTTGAGGGGCATCCGCTCCGCAAAGACTTTCCGACGACGGGCTATGTCGAGGTTCGCTATGACGACGAAGAAAAGCGCGTCGTCTACGAGCCTGTGAAGCTTGTGCAGGAATTTAGAAATTTCGATTTCCTCTCGCCATGGGAAGGCACGGACTATGTGCTTCCGGGCGATGAAAAAGCAAAATGAGCGAATAGTGGGTGGCGAATAGCGAATAGGGGCTGAGGCAAAGAACGTGGCTGATGATGAAATTCAGTCTTATCAGGATCTCGCAGTTTGGCGAAATTCGATGGATTTGGCGGAAGAATGTTATCGGGCTACAAAATTGTTTCCGAAGGATGAAATGTACGGAATGACATCGCAAATTCGACGGGCAGCAGCATCGGTTGCCGCCAACATCGCCGAGGGTCATGGGCGCGAGCACACCGGCTCGTTCGTCCAATCATTGCGTATTGCCCAGGGCTCGCTGAAAGAATTAGAGACCCATGTTATTTTGGCGCAGCGGGTTGGTTTGGTTGTGTCGGAAACGTCGACGCGTTTGCTTACAAAGTCAGACCAGATTGGCCGTATGTTGCGATCACTCATCCGCGCATTGCAAAAGCGTATAGAAGGGAAAGTCTGAAAATGTTCCGCTTCCCCTATTCGCTATTCGCCATTCGCTATTAGCTGGATTCACTTCCATGAACGAACATCAGCTCAGAAATTTCTCGATCAATTTCGGCCCGCAGCACCCTGCAGCCCATGGCGTTTTGCGCCTTGTGCTCGAGCTTGACGGCGAAGTCGTCGAGCGTGTCGACCCGCATATCGGTCTGCTGCATCGTGGCACCGAGAAACTGATCGAATCCAAGACCTATTTGCAGGCTTTGCCCTATTTCGACCGGCTCGATTACGTGGCTCCCATGAACCAAGAGCACGCTTATTCGCTCGCGGTCGAAAAATTGCTGGGCATTGCTGTTCCACGCCGTGGCCAGTTGATCCGCGTGTTGTTCTCGGAAGTCGGCCGCCTTTTGTCGCACCTCTTGAACGTGACGACGCAAGCCATGGACGTTGGCGCTTTGACGCCGCCGCTCTGGGGCTTTGAAGAGCGCGAAAAGCTGATGATGTTTTATGAGCGGGCCTCCGGCGCGCGCATGCATTCGGCCTATGTGCGTCCGGGTGGCGTGCATCAGGATCTCCCCGAGGCGCTGGTCGACGATATGGAAGCGTTCTGCGATCCGTTCTTACGGGTTTGCGACGATCTCGAGACGCTTTTGACCGAGAACCGCATTTTCAAGCAGCGCAACGTCGATATCGGCGTGGTCTCCTTGGATGAATGCTGGGCCTGGGGTTTTTCGGGCGTGATGGTGCGCGGTTCTGGCGCTGCATGGGATTTGCGGAAATCGCAGCCTTATGAATGCTATGCGGAGATGGATTTCGACATTCCAATCGGCAAAAACGGCGATAATTACGACCGTTATTGCATCCGTATGGAAGAAATGCGCCAATCGATCCGCATCATGAAACAGTGCATTGCGGAGCTTCGCAAGCCTGAGGGCAGGGGCGCGATCTCCTCGCTTGACGGCAAGGTGGTGCCGCCCAAGCGCTCCGAGATGAAGCGTTCGATGGAAGCGCTGATCCATCATTTCAAGCTCTATACCGAAGGTTATAAAGTACCTGCGGGCGAGGTCTATGCCGCCGTTGAAGCGCCGAAGGGCGAATTCGGCGTCTATCTCGTGTCGGATGGCACCAACAAGCCATATCGCTGCCGCATCAAGGCACCCGGATTTGCCCATCTGCAATCCATGGATTTCATGTGCCGCGGCCATATGTTGGCTGACGTTTCGGCTATTTTGGGCTCGCTCGATATCGTGTTTGGCGAGGTTGACCGCTAATGACCCTTATTTTGACCAGAACGGGTGACTGCTAATGTCCGTCCGCCGCCTCGCACCTGATGCTTTGCAGCCTGCAAGCTTTGCTTTTACGCCTGAAAATTTGGCGTGGGCTGAAACCATTATCGCCAAATATCCGGCTGGCCGTCAGGCATCCGCCGTGATCCCGCTGTTGTGGCGTGCGCAGGAGCAGCATCAATATTGGTTGCCGCGCGCAGCGATAGAATATGTCGCGCTAATGCTCGGCATGGCCAAAATCCGCGTGCTGGAAGTGGCGACCTTCTACTCGATGTATAATCTCGAGCCGGTCGGCAAGCATTTCATTCAAGTCTGCGGCACCACGCCGTGCCGGTTGAATGGCGCTGAAAAGATCATCAAGGTTTGCGAAGAGCGAATCGGCGAGCAACGCCATGTGTCGGCTGACGGCAATTTCGCATGGCTCGAAGTGGAATGCCTGGGTTCGTGCTGCAATGCGCCGATGGCCCAGATCAATAATGATTATTATGAAGATCTGACGCCCGAGAATTTCGGCAAGCTCCTCGATGACATGGCAGCTAGTCGGCCGGTGAAGGTCGGTCCGCAAAACAGCCGAAAGGGTTCGGAGCCTTTGGGCGGTGCCAAGACCCTGACCGATGAAACGCTCTATGACGGCTCGGTTGTTGGGTCGTGGAAGGCGCGTTTTGAGGCGGATGAAGCCAAAAAAGCCATTGCTGCAGCGGAAGCTGCCAAGGCGGCAGAGGCAGCAAAAGCGGCTGCCGCTGAAGCGGCGAAAGGATAAGACCGATGCTCGCTGATAAAGATCGTATCTTCTCCAATCTCTACGGCTTTCACGGCGCTGACCTTGCCTCGGCGTTGAAGCGCGGCAATTGGGATGGCACCAAGCTGTTTGTCGACAAGGGTCGTGATTGGATCGTCAACGAGATGAAGGCTTCCGGCCTTCGCGGTCGTGGCGGCGCAGGCTTTCCGACGGGGCTTAAATGGTCGTTCATGCCGAAGGTGTCCGACGGTCGTCCGCATTACCTCGTCGTCAATGCCGATGAGTCCGAGCCGGGCACCTGCAAAGACCGCGAAATCATGCGGCATGATCCGCATCTGCTGGTTGAAGGCTGCCTGTTGGCGTCCTTCGCGATGGGAGCGAACGCTTGCTACATCTACGTGCGTGGTGAATATATTGCCGAGCGCGTGGCGCTGCAGAAGGCGGTTGACGAGGCTTACGAGGCCAAACTGATCGGCAAGGACAATGTCCATGGCTGGCCGTTCGATCTTTATGTGCATCACGGCGCCGGCGCTTATATTTGCGGCGAAGAAACCGCCCTTCTCGAAAGCCTTGAGGGCAAAAAGGGCCAGCCGCGGTTGAAGCCGCCATTCCCGGCCAATATGGGGCTGTATGGCAATCCGACGACGGTGAACAATGTCGAGTCGATTGCGGTGGCGGGTACGATTTTGCGTCGTGGGGCGGGGTGGTTCTCTTCCCTTGGCAATCCGAACAATGTCGGCACCAAACTGTTCTGCATTTCCGGCCATGTAAACACGCCGTGCAATGTCGAAGAAGTGATGGGCATCACCTTCCGCGAGTTGATTGATCGCCATTGCGGCGGTGTTCGCGGCGGTTGGGACAATCTGAAAGCGGTTATTCCGGGCGGCTCGTCGGTTCGCATGGTGCCTGCCGAGCAGATCATCGATACGCCGATGGATTTTGACTCATTGTCGAAACTGCGCTCGGGCCTTGGTACTGCTGCCGTCATCGTAATGGATAAATCGACCGACATTATCCGCGCGATTGCGCGTTTGTCGGCCTTCTACAAGCATGAAAGCTGTGGCCAATGCACGCCATGCCGTGAAGGCACCGGCTGGATGTGGCGCGTGATGATGCGCATGGCGGAAGGTCGCGCGCAGAAGCGGGAAATCGACATGTTGCTTGAAGTCACCAAGCAGGTTGAAGGCCACACGATTTGCGCGTTGGGCGATGCGGCGGCTTGGCCTATTCAGGGCCTGATTGCGCATTTCCGGCATGAAATTGAAGAGCGGATCGACCAATATTCAGCCAATCCGCATTCCGATCCCGTTCGCATGATGGCGGCGGAGTAAGAGGACGTCATGAGCAAGATCATCATCGACGGCACCGAGATTGACGTTCCAGCCGATTACACGCTGTTGCAGGCGTGTGAGGCGGCGGGCGCTGAAGTGCCACGTTT
>CANGIS010000061.1 GCA_947454055.1 Hyphomicrobiales bacterium | reverse complement strand
CCAGGCTGCTGACAAAGGCAAATCAGCAGCCGGATCAGAAGCAATTGGGCCGTTGTGGTTAGCAGGCAGATATGTCATGGCAGCCTCCTCTTGGATAGTATATAAATCAAAAAAAGACAGTTGTCAGTAACAAAGTTGCAAGTGAACTTAGTAACAGATGCCAAAAACGCTCATATCTATCAATATATATAATACTAATGTTATAATGTTTGAATTTATACATTGAATTGTATTTAAAGTAACAATGAGCTGATATTGTCTGGAGCAGGCATACATCCGAAATAAGGTGACTCTTGTCTTTTAACCCAGGTGATGCCGTTCGGCAGACGCCATCGTGGTAAAGCGATCGTACGACAGCAAACTTGGCACCTTGCCGACGGAAGTTTGCGTCCCGAGCCCACAAAGGCGTCAGGATGAATGCTGGAGCTTTAACGACCTCGAATAAGAGGACACTGTCGAATCGGAGCGAATTGCGCAACTTCATACGCGGCACAATTGCTCAGACCAGGCTCAAGGCCGATCCGGAAACCTCAACGATTTTAGCTGAGGTAATGGAATTGCTCGACGACCAGCGTATGCCGGAAAACTCGATTGCAGATTCGATCAAAACTGTCTTATTTTAAATTTATCTAGATCGTGCAGTGGTCTAAACTGCTAATAGCCTTCTAAGTTGGGAGACAGAAAATTATTACTTCAATCTACAGACGCCTTGCTGCCGAAGTCATGGGTTCCGCCCTATTGTTAGCAACGGTTGTCGGCTCCGGTATCATGGCGGATAAACTTGCAGCGGGAAATGTTGCGCTTGCTCTCATGGGTAATACAATACCAACGGGTGCGATATTAGTGGTCCTTATCCATATTTTTGGTCCAATTTCCGGCGCACATTTCAATCCCGTCGTCAGCTTTATCTTTGCATTAAATGGGCGGCTCCGTCATTCAGATTTAGTTCCCTACATTACTGCACAGATAACGGGTGCGATTTTCGGCGTTTGGATCACCCACGGGATGTTTGACCTTCCCCTCTTTCAAATATCGACAACGGTCCGCATGGGTGGTGGAATATGGCTGGCGGAATTTGTTGCCACGTTCGGTCTCATTATAACGATCTTCGGCTGCCTAGCTCATACACCAACATCGGTACCCTATGCCGTCGGCCTTTATATTACTGCCGCTTATTGGTTTACGTCTTCAACCTCATTTGCCAATCCTGCTGTTACCATTGCACGATCCCTGACAAATAGTTTTTCGGGCATCCATCCGGCGGGAGTACCTTCCTTCATCGCGGTTCAATTTTTAGGCGCAGGCGTCGCGTATTACTTTTCAAAATGGCTTTGGATTGAAAGGAATGAACCTCATCCGCCATCAAACGGTCAGGAAAATATATGAGCGTTGTAATTTACCATAACCCCGACTGCGGCACGTCACGCAATGTACTCTCGATTATCAAAGCCTCGGGCCATGAGCCTACCATCGTTGAATATCTCATTACCGGATGGACAGTGACCCAATTGCTCGGATTATTTGCCGCCGCAAATCTGACGCCACGAACGGCACTTCGTCAAACCAAGTCTCCGGCAGCTGAATTAGGCCTTCTGTCAGAAGACGTGAGCGACATAGAACTTCTCAACGCAATGGTTGAGCACCCGGTTCTGGTTAATCGTCCCATCGTCTGTACGCCGAAGGGCGTAAGGTTATGTCGACCAAGTGAAGTAGTCCTAGATCTCCTTGAAACGTGGCCTGCCGGTCCCTTTTTGAAGGAAGATGGCGAAGTGTTGATCGACGCCACTGGCCGTCGAGTCGGCTAATTAAGCCGCTACGACGCAGCGTATTTTTCGGCGAAAGCCTCGGCTCCCAGAGCACGGAAATCAGGCAATGCAACGCGAAGCTTTTCGTGTTCCCAATCCCACCAAGCCAAATCTTGCAGGGCATCGGCCAGTTTTTCGGGAAAGCGGCGTTTAACCATTTTAGCGCCGACACCTGCAACAATGGTGTAGGGCGCTACATCTTTGGTCACTACGGCGCCGGCAGCAATAACCGCGCCTGTACCAATACTGCGCCCTGCGAGGATAATGGCGCCATGGCCGATCCAGACATCGTGGCCAATTGTGACGGGTGTTGAGCGGCGCCAATTAAAAAATTCGGCGTCATCTGCTTCGCCCTCAAAATAAGCGCTTGAACGGTAGGTGAAATGGGCTTGCGTCGCGCGGTGCATTGGATGGTTACCAGGATTGATCCGGACCATCGCAGCAATCGAACAGAATTTTCCGATCGTCGTATAAATGACATCGCCATCATTCACGATATACGAATAGTCACCAAGAACGCTCTCGTTAAACTTGGTCCTTGCACCGATTTCGGTGTATCGACCCAGTGTCGACCGCTCCACTTTAGCGGTCGGATCCACCATCGCTTCAAGTCCGAGTATTTTACCCGCCATGTCGGCATTTCCTTTGTTTGATACAAACCCACCGAAGGGTGCTTTGGTGTTGGTTGTAGGTCCATCGGGCAGCGGCAAGGACACGCTGATCGGCTTGGCGCGTTCCGCGCTGATCGGTGATCCTAAGTTTGTATTTCCGCGCCGTGTGATTACGCGTCAGGCGATGGCGGATGCGGAGGATCACGATACGATGGAGGTCGCCGCTTTCGAGCAGGCTGAGGCCAAAGGTGCGTTTGCATTGAGTTGGGGCGCGCATGGTTTGCGGTATGGGATTACAACCAAGAGCGTCGCCAGCGTAGGCGAGGGGGCAATCGCTGTAATCAATGTTTCGCGCAGTGCTATTCCATATGCTGAGCGCTTGGGCTGTCGTGTCACGGTCTTGTCGATTGTATGTGATCCGGCTTTGCTGGCTGAACGCATCGCCAAACGGGGGCGCGAGAGTGCTGAGGATATTGCCGCGCGTCTTAAGCGGGAGGCGCCCATCCATGTGACGACCGCCAGTCGGGTTGAAATTCGCAATGAGACGCGCCCCGAAGATGCCAGCCCCGCCATGATTGCGGCGATCCGGAACGCTTGACGCCTTAGGCGAGTTCAACACTGCTGATGATCCGGAAACGGGATGACGTATCGTCCTGACGAAACAGCGCGATACGATTAATGGCCGACGGCATATGCGATACCGCTCCGCGACAGGCTTGCGTCAAGATGTCGAGCATCACATCGCGATCATCCGAATGAAGCGGGCCGGACAACGTCATGTGGAAGCGAAACTCTTCATGGACATAGGGATAGCCGAACCGGTCGAGATAGTCGGTCTGGCGCTCGGTCAATGGCGATTTAAGCCGCTTCTCGCGATCAGCCGAGGTCAGTGGCGCTCGGAACGGCTCGAAATAGCGGACTACCTCGCCGGCCAAGACGCTCAATGCGGCACTGTCACCTACAGGCCTGAGCGCAATAAAAGGCCCGATACTGGCAACCGAGAGCCCGTGAATCGCAGCCGATTTTGTAGCCGAGGCAAATTTATTCAAGGCCGCCTGCAAGGCATCTTCATCAACGCTTTGGGCCAGATAAAACGGAGCCTTCAGCGTGGCGTGGAAGCCGTATTTGCGGGGCTCAGAGGTTAGTTCACGCCAGTTGGAAGCCAACGGACCAGCAAAGTCAGGCACACCGATATCTGTTCCACTAATGGCGTCATACCCCACCACCGATGAGCCGAACGACCAAAGACCGCTTTGAGCCTCAGGTGCGTAATAGAGGGCGTAGCGGGGCGATGAAACCGACATCATCAGAACGCCCGCTTACCGTTGGACCACAGCCCGCGCACAACCGGCGTGGGACCAATCGCTTTGAAGTGCAAAATGTCGGCGCGCTTGCCAACGGTTAGGCGGCCACGGTCTTTCAGGCCAACCATATCGGCGACTTTCCACGTCACCTTCGCCATCGCTTCGGGGAAGGCAATGGCGTAATCCGTATTCAGCCGCAACACCGCCTGCAAAAGGCTGGCTGGTACGTAATCCGATGAGAGGCCATCAAGGAGCCCAAGCTGGGCAAGTTCTGCGGCTGATACGCCGCCTGAATGCGAGCCGCCACGCACGACATTTGGCGCGCCCATAATGGTAGCGAGTCCTTGGCGCTTTGCAGCCTTGGCAGCGACAACAGTTGTTGGAAATTCCGAGATCACCGCACCTGAGCGAACACCAGCCGCGACATCGTCTTCCGTCGTGTCATCATGCGTCGCTAGCGGAATACCGCGCGAACCAAACATCTCGACAATTTGCGGCCAATTGCGTTGCATATTGGCGGGCCCAACTTCCATTCGGATCGCAACATCGGTTTCATGCTGCTCGGGCGTTTTCTCACCTGAACCGATATTATAGCGCTTCAGATTATCGAGATTACGCCACTGCCTTTGACCCGGTGTATGGTCCATCAAAGAGACGAGGCGAACAAGCGGATGATCCGCATAGGGAGCAACATCATCCACCAATTCATCGCCGGTTAATTCGCAGCGGATGTGAACAAAATGATCTACCCGGAAGGTTTGGGACGCCACACCTTCCTCAATCGCCTCAATCACTTTCGGGAAGATTTCACGGCGGTAATCTTTTTGTCCGAAGACGGAGCCGGCACAAATGGAGTCATAGACCGTCGTAATGCCCGACGATGCAATTTGCGCATCATGGGCAAGCGCTGCTGCTAGCCCGTTGGGCCAGAATACGCCGGGGCGCGGCACAAAATGTTTTTCCATATTATCGGTGTGCATTTCAACAATGCCGGGCGTAATATAGTCGCCGTCCACATCGATGGCT
>CANGIS010000060.1 GCA_947454055.1 Hyphomicrobiales bacterium | reverse complement strand
GACGCTAACACTTTCGCCGCTTCATGCGACAGAAGAAGACCGGTTCTTGTCCACGCGTCGTTCTTAATCGATGCAAGGCCCTTGATATCCGTGGATACCGTCTCATAACCCCGCATATGCAAATGGGTCATCCAGGCTTCGCCGTCGGCGAGATTGTCGTTGATGCAAAGTACCGTGTTCATTGTCTACTCCTTCGGGCTGACCCGTTCGGAGACTATGAAAGCAACGATCTTGCCAAGTTTTCGAAAATCGTGCGTCCGATCCTCAAACCGGTCCGCTCAATTTAAATTAAGATGTTGTTAAATATCATAAATTTTGTCTTAATTTTTTTTTAACTTTTTCAAAAAAAGATTCAAATTTATCAAAATTAGGGCTTGGAAACCGACAAAAGCAACCATTTCGAAATGAACGGAGGTTAAAAGAGTTGTCAAAAGGCGAGTGTGTGTCAAAAAGCCGACAAGAGTGTGTAACCTAAAGGTATTGCGTGTCCGAACAAGATTTTTCGCGATTTATGGATTTGCCCAGTCCGGCGATGCGGAATGTGTCGGATATGATTGGCAAAGTGGCCCCGCTCGGCTCAACCGTCTTTATCCAAGGCCCGTCGGGCAGCGGTAAGGAGATTGTCGCGCGCTCGATCCATCTTCGGTCGAGCCGGGCATCGGGGCCTTTCGTGCCGGTCAATTGCGGTGCCATCCCCCGCGAACTCATCGAGAGCGAATTATTCGGCTATGAGAAGGGTGCCTTTACAGGCGCCATGCGGGATCGCGCGGGATTAATGGAGCTTTCCACCGGCGGCACCCTGTTTCTCGACGAAATCGGCGATATGCCGCTCGATATGCAGGTCAAACTGCTCCGGATGATCGAAGAGCGCAGCTTTACCCGCGTGGGCGGCTCGAAATCGATTTCGATCGATGTGCGCTTTGTCTGCGCGACCCACCGCGATTTGCGGCAATTGATCGACGAGCAGAAATTCCGCGAGGATCTGTTCTACCGTATTAATGTGTTCCCGATCCTCCTGCCCCCGCTTCGGGAGCGGCTCGAGGATATTCCGGCGCTTGTCGCCTCTATTATAAAGCGCTTCGAGGCGCAGGGCTTCCCAAAGCCTCCGGTTCTGACGGAAAGCGCGCTTGATGTGCTCCGGTCCTATGATTGGCCGGGCAATGTCCGCGAATTGAGAAATATTCTGGAGCGGGCCGGCGCTTTATATGCGGACCGGCAAATCGACGGCGAATTAATGTCGGATATGCTCTTTCCGGGCCAACCGCGCCCGATCACCGAGGAGCAAGACGCCATTTGGGATGCGTTGGCGGAGTTTGCCAATGATGAGCCGGTGGTGAGCGAGGCGTCGGCGGAAGCCGCTCTGGCCGCCATGGCACCGTCGGAGGCGAGGGATCACTCGATCCGGGCGCTCTTGGCGTCCGATGGCGAGTTTAGCTTAAAAGACCACATCGCAGCCCTTGAGACGGATTTTATCCGCATTGCACTGGCCGATTGCGAGCATTCTGTCTCGGCCGCCGCCCGGATGCTCGGCATCCAGCGCACGACCTTGATTGAAAAAATGCGTAAATTTTCGATTGGCAGGCCGGATTAAGCCTTAGCCGACTTTATTGGCAATCGACGACCAAGCCTCGGCAATCTCGGAAATCGAGGTGCGAACCGCCGTCAAACGCTCGGTTGCGCGGTCATTATTGGTCGCCAAAAGCTGCAAGCGCGCCCAATCATAAAGATCCGCCAGGGATTTAGCCACATCGCCGCCGCGCTCGAAGTCGAGGCTGGTACGGAGCGAGTAGACGATCGTCAGGGCCTTGCTCACGCCAGCGGAGCGGGCCATCTGGTCATCAACCGAAATGCCCATCAAGGCGCGGTCAATGGAAGCTACCAATTCGGTGAAGAGGATTTCGACGAGACGATGCCGGTTGGCGCTCTCAACCATGAAGTCCTGTTCGACTTGTTCGTAGGCCTTAAGTGCGTTCGAGTGCAACATGGTCTTCGTCCTTCTCTTGATCCCGAGACAGAGAACGGCTCCGGCGCCAAACCTTTTAGCTGACCCGGCCAATTATTTTCCTGACCACCTTATTGCGGGCGACCGGCTAAGACTTGGCACGCTAATTGCTAAATTCCGTCCGACAGGATTTTCAACGGAGGACTACAATGCTCTCGGTAACCATGGCAGGCCTTAACGCCGCTCAGAAATCGATGGACGTCACATCGAACAATATGGCGAACTCGAACACAGTCGGCTTCAAGCGTTCGACAGCCGTTTTCGGCGATGTGTTCTCGAGCGATCCGGCTTCCAATCCAAAAACGGCGGTCGGCAGTGGCGTTATGACGAGCTCGGTTTCTCGCGATACCACCGCAGGCGCCGTCAAGACCACGGGCCGCGTGACCGATCTGGCCATTGATGGCCGCGGCTACTTCGTCGTGCAGGACCCATCGCCCGGCGCGCCGATGACCTTTACCCGCGCAGGCAATTTCGGCCTCGACGCGAACGGCTTTATCGTTGACTCGTCCGGCAATCAGCTGATGGGCTTTCAGTCGGTGCAGTCCTTTAACTCCGATGGTTCGCCTGCGCTCGATGCCAATGGCAATGTCGTCATGGTGCCTAACCTCAACCAGTCGCAGTCGCTTAAAGTTCTTCCGCAATTTGCTGCCGGCAGCACGCTTCCCGACGGCTCGGTCGCCAATCAGGAAATCCAGCAGCTTTCGTTCAACGGCACGTCAACGGCCAATAGTTCGATCGTGGTTGCCGGCGTAACGATTGATTTCGCCAAGGGCGACACGCCGGACATGATGGCCAAGAAAGTGGCTAATGCGCTCGCGCCAGCGGTTACAAATGGTCAATTGTCCTCTGTTGCCGTCACCGGCGCGCTGAATTCGTCGGGTGTGAAAATCGCATATCCATTCTCGGCAGGCCCCGTTTCGGCAGCCATCAATCAGCCTACGCCCGTTTCGCCGACGGCCGTCACAACACAGGATTACGAGCCAGCCAACGCCTTTGTTGATAATGTGGCCCTAACGAGCGGCGCCCTCACGGCGGGCGATAAATACAGCTTCAAAATCGCAACTTCAGCCATGAGCACCGATAATCCTCCCGTTCCGATTTCGCTCAATGTGAGCGTTGCGGTTCCTGGCGATCCGACAGGCTTTGTGGCTGCGCTCAACAGCGCGATCGCAGATGCGGCTAACACCGCGGGCGTCGGTGCATCGGATTATCCGACGGTTGCGGATGGTAGAGTCACGGGTAGCAATCTTGCCTCCCTCGAATTCGAGTGGCCAAGCTCGGCCCCGGGTGCTGCAAATGCTTCCGGCAAGACGGTCGATGTCATTGGCGACTCAGGCAATGTCGGCGGTGTGTTCGGCTCGGGCAGCACCTCCGCCACGGCCTCAACCGCTCAGGCAAAAATCCAGACCATTGATTTTGGTTCGTCGGCAGCGACCTCCGATATGACGGTTTCGGTCGCCGGTGTGGTATTTGACGTTCACAAAGGCGATACGCCGGCAACCATTGCAAATACCGCAATGGCCAAAATCTCCGCCGCGTTCCCATCGCCATCGACGGTGACGGTTGATCCGAACAATGCCAACAAATTGGTCATTACGTTCGACCCGAGCTTGAAGGATGTCAAACTCGTTCGCCCGATTTATGCGAACAAGAAGAGCCCCGCGATGCTTTCGGAGCTTTCGAAGTTCAGTACGGATCCGGTTCTGATGCAGGGTGTTTCGATTGATTCGAAGGGCCAGCTTGCCGCTACCTATTCAAACGGCTCCACCTATACGATGGGCTTCCTCGAATTGGCCAATTTCGCCAATGACTCGGGTTTGAAAGATATTGGTGGTAACCGTTTCGTTCAGACGGGCACCAGCGGACAGCCTGTGATTACAGCCGCAGGTGCGCCTAAGGCCGGTAACATCATGTCGGGTGCTTTGGAGCAGGCCAATGTTGATATCACCTCCGAACTCATGGACATGATCCGTGCGCAGCAGGTCTATAACGGCAATGCCCGTGTGCTTCAGACAACCGTCGACACGGTGACCAAGATTACGGATATGCGCTAATTTCTAGTCGATAGGCGGTTTAATCTTCGCCTATTGTTTGATCTAACGATTAACGCGGCCAGTTTTCTGGCCGCGTTTTTTATTCATGTGACGAAGAATAGGCTCACCATACGGCCCTACGGATAGCGTCCAAATTGCGACGTTCTTTGCCGCCTTTGGCAAAGTAGCCCATGGCCGTGCCTGTCACCTTGACGGCCAAGCTACCAATACCGCTAAACTTCCTCATTTGATGTGCCTACTCATAAAGGGTCTCTCTATGTCGCAACCTAAGCCCAATATTTTGATCATCATGGTCGATCAACTCAATGGCACATGGTTCCCCGACGGACCTGCTCCTTTTCTTAAAGCGCCTCATTTGAAAAAGCTTTCGGAAGAAAGCGTGCGGTTTGCCAATACCTATTGCCCTAGTCCGCTTTGCGCGCCGTCGCGCGCCAGCTTCATGTCGGGCCAGCTCCCATCGCGCACCGGCGTCTATGACAATGCCGCGGAATTTCAATCCTCGATCCCGACCTTCGCGCATCTCTTGCGCCGCGCCGGATATAAGACCGCATTATCCGGCAAGATGCATTTTGTCGGCCCCGATCAATTGCACGGCTTTGAAGAGCGCCTCACGACCGATATCTATCCAGCCGATTTTGGATGGACGCCCGATTGGACAAAACCCAATGAGCGGATTGATTGGTGGTATCATAATCTGGGCTCGGTTACGAATGCCGGCACCGCCGAAATTACCAATCAACTCGAATATGATGATGAAGTCGCCTACCACGCCAAGCTTCGTCTTTATCAATATGCAAGACGGGAGAGTGACAGGCCATTTTGTTTAACGGTCAGCTTCACGCATCCGCATGATCCCTATGTCGCGCGCAAAAAATATTGGGATCTCTATCCGAAAGGATCACTTCCGGAAATCGCTGTGGCCGATATTCCTTATGAGCAACAGGACATCCATTCGAAGCGTCTTTTTGATATGTCGGATTGGCGTAACTATACTCTGACGTCTGAAATGGTAGCCGATAGCCGCCGTGCCTATGCGGCCAATATTTCATATCTCGACGACAAAATT
>CANGIS010000059.1 GCA_947454055.1 Hyphomicrobiales bacterium | reverse complement strand
CGCATCATGATATTCCAAGTCATTTCGAAGTCATCGCCTGGAGGCCAAGTTTGGATTGCCGCCGAAATGAAGCTTGGGTTCTTGCGCCAGTAGCAGAGGGCACCGAGCTCACCACCGATGGTGATCTTCGGCATTTTGCGGCCAGACTGCTTCAAGGCACGGATGGCACCCAACTCCGAAGCCGATTGGATCAAAATTCCATCAAGTTCGCCGGGGTTAGTCGCAAGCCACTTCTGGATTTCGGACTGGGCAACTTGGTCCGTCCACATGCCAGCGATTGAGCCGACAATCTTGATGTCTGGGTACTTAGCAAGGGCTGCCTTGGCGCCACGGTCCTGGGCGTCAGAAGCCGAGGTTCCTGGAATGCCTTCGACGATCAGGACGTTACCCTTGCCGCCGATTTCTTTGGCAAGCCAATCCCCCATCATGCGGCCATCAACCGAGTAGTTGGAGGATGAATTCATCGACTTTCCAGAGGTGAGATAGCCGGTTGCCGAGAACACCGGAACGCCCTTTTTGTTTGCGTATTCAACCGTCTGGTTCAGGGCGGTTGGGTTTGAACAGCAAACGATAATGGCATCGACCCCTTGATCAACAAGCTGGCGCATTTGTTGGATCTGGGTTTTGTCGTCGAGGTTTGATTGGGTGACGATCACTTCCGATAGCAAGCCGAGCTTCTTCCACTTTGGAATGACCACGTTCTGCAAGCGGTCCATGACGCCGGCGCGCCAAGTGTTGCCAGCGTAAGACGAGGCGTAACCGATCTTCCAAGGCGGTCCTTTTTTGGCCTTGAAGTCGCGGTAAGCGCTTGGTCCGAGCGGCTGGGCTGGGTCCATCGCTTCTTTGTTGTAGAGTTTTTCTTGAATATCCTTTGGCAGTTCGTCCACGCCAGCCGCTTTGACGGCAGGCAAGAATGAGATGAAGGCCGCCGCTGTAAGAGCGGCCAGGCTGGCTCTGAATAACTTCACGATTGCTTCCTCCTCCGAGATGCGGCGGCTTTGATAGGCCACTTCTGCACAGAACCATATTTGATTCAGGTTCGAAGAATGTTTCTTTTAGGAAAGAGCAAAGTAATAGAAATTTGATATACCAGATATATCAGAACTGTATAGTGATTTAAAATATTGATTCTAAATGATAAAAAACTGCATCTCGTACGGACGATGGGCACATCGAGAAGGTTTTCTTCGGTCTATCCTGAAAAATTTTTTCGAAGAATCTGTCCAAAGTCCAATCATGTTGAAAATTTTATTCACGAATTTGAATTCGAAATTTTCACCAAATCGTTACTGTTAGTCTTACCGCCTTCGATCGTATCGTGGCGGCAAAGCGAGGCGGAAATGCCACAATCACATTGGTCTTGCTCTCGCCAGAATGCGCTGTGCAGATTCAATGACCGGCTTGTCGATCATCTTTCCGTCGAGCGCAACCGCGCCGTGCTTACCGTTGCTGGCGGCGATAACCTTCTCGGCCCATGCAATTTCGCCGGCAGTTGGCGTAAAGGCGGAAGCTACGGGCGCAATTTGATTGGGATGGATCAAAAGTTTGCCGCCAAAACCGAGGCGGCGGGCCGCTGCTGCGTCCTCTGCCGCTGCTTTGGCATTCTTATAGTCGGTCGTTACGCCATCAATCGGTGGAAGTGCACCAGCCAAGCGTGATTGAAACACCAATTGCGACCGGGCGAAGATCAGCGCCTCCCAATCGGTGGCACAGCCAAGATCAAGGGCGAAATCCAAATGACCAAAAGCCGCGCGGCGGACGCCGGGCGCAGAAACGAGCGGTGTCATATTGGCCAGCCCTCTCGCTGTCTCAATCAATATAATGACATCGACATCGCGCGGGCAGGCAGCGCGTATCTGCGCGACGGTATGAGGGTTTTCTGCTTTGGGCAAAACAACCGTGGACGCGGCGCATACGCGCAGAAACTGCCGATCATCCTCAAAATGCGGCGAGGTGGCATCATTGATGCGCACGGCAACCCGCGCCCAATCGAGATCAGCGGCAAGGATGGCTTGGCGCGCCTGAGCCTTCGCTTCGGGCTGCACGGCATCCTCAAGATCAATAATGACGCAGTCCACCTCGGAGGCCAGCGCCTTGGTAAAGCGATCCGGCCTGTCGCCGGGCACGAAGAGAAAGGTTGCAGCCTGCATCATTGATCAGGCCGCCCGTTTAAGGTGGATGCCGCAAACTCCGTGCGCAAGTTCTCTTCATGCCCGCCCAATAAAGGTACGGGTCCAGGTGAAGAAACTTGTCCATGAACGATAATTCCAGGGGCCAGCATTTCAATCTCACCCGCATTTGTCTGTACCGTGACATACCGATTCTGCGGATGCGCCATGAGATCGTCTAAGTCTGACAAGCGGCCAAACGCGATGCGCGCATGATTGAGCCGTTCAATAAGTGCCTCGCGTGGTAAAGCGGCAAAAACAGGGACAAGGATCGCTTCAAGAGCGGTTCGATTCGCAACGCGCATTGAATTGTTTGCAAAACGCGCATCTTTTGCGATCGCTGAATCGGCCAGAACATCCGAACAGAACTGAACCCATTCACGTTCGTTCTGGATGGAGATCAAAACCGCTTTGCCATCAGCGCATGTGTAGGCGCCATAGGGCGCGATGGTGGGGTGCTTGAGGCCCATGCGCGCCGGCTTTTTTTCACCATAACGCGATTGCAAGTAAGGCACGTTCATCCAGTCAGCCATTACGTGGAAGAGCGATACTTCAATGGCGCGACCCTTGCCGGTACGTTCCCTCGCATAAAGGCCCTGCACTATCGCCTGATAGGAGGTCATGCCCGCAGCAATATCGCAGACTGAAACACCCACGCGCGCTGCACCTTCTTCTGTGCCACTGATCATGCACAATCCACTTTCGGCCTGAATCAAAAGATCATAGGCTTTTTGATCTCGATAAGGCCCGTCTTCGCCATAACCCGAAATCGAGACATAGATGAGGCGCGGGTGACGGTGCATGAGCTCGTCAGCGCCAAAGCCAAGGCGCGCTGCAGAACCGGGTGCCAGATTCTGGATAAACACATCAGCTTGCGCTACCATATTCGTGAGGATCGCATGATCTTCCGGGTTTTTGACGTCAAGCCGGATCGATTCCTTGCCACGATTGAGCCAGACGAAATAGGCACTTTCGCCTTTGACAAGCGAGTCATAACCACGCGCGAAGTCACCTTCGGGGCGTTCGATTTTGATCACTCGTGCGCCTGCCTCAGCAAGTCGGCTCGACGCATAGGGTGCCGCGACCGCCTGTTCCAACGCCACAACTGTAATGCCTTCGAGGTCTTTCATTGATCGCATCCTGTTCGCAATCACAAACCTTCCACACCAAGCGAGGGCTTTGGAAATACACAGTTGTTCATCTGGGTATAGGAATTTGCTATGGCCTGAAGATAAAGGCGCTATGCCGCGACTTGTCCGGTCATCGTGACGACGCCGGATGACGATATGGTCTGTAGGCCGATAGTACCGCCCCTTTTCACAGCATCAACGAGAAACGGTTCGCCAAGAATGAGTGGTGAAAGACCCCTATAGGAAAAAGTCGTAGGGGCGCGACCCAACATAGAGGCTGCCAGGTTCAACATCAGCGTTGCCTGCAAGGGGCCATGGACGACGAGGCCTTCATAGAATTCAACATTCCGCGCGTAAGGATCATCATAGTGAATGCGATGACCATTAAACGTCATTGCAGAATAGCGGAATAACATGGTTGAGGTCGGCGCTACACTCCAGACCTTTCCCTGCGGACTCACGGCTGGTTGCGCCACAATCGTGCCCGCCGTCACAGCCTCGCGATAAACGATATCTTGTCGCTCAGCGACGATCAGCCGATCACCAACAGAATAGTGATGACTGACCTTGAAGAAGCAGAGCTTTCCGCTCTTGCCCTCCTTAAAGGAAACATCGACGATCTCGCTACTTTTTTTGACGACATCACCAACATTAAAATGGCCGTGGAAAGTAACTTCGCCCCCTGCCCACATGCGGCGTGGTAATCCGACATCGGGGAGAAACACCCCAAGTTTGGGATGGCCATCACTACCAATTTGGTGCGGTGCGACGATATCCGGGGATAGACACCACTGAACGCCGAGAGGTACCGAGCCATTGCTAAAGAGATGAGGCGAAAATGTCGCCTCAAATTCAGCGATCATACGCTCGCTGATTAAATCACGTCGTTCCATCGAACGCCCAATGTACTTGTTCAACTCTTCCATAGCCACTCAGCTTTTCGGATTCTATGTCGCATTCCAAATTTTACGCTTCACAAGATCGTTCACGACGTCAAGTGTGATGCGTTCAACCGCCTTGCAGGCCTCGGTGATCGGTTTGGCCTGATTGCGCACGAGATAAATTGGTCGAGACATGTGCTCATCAAGAATGCGGGAAGAAACCAACTCTCCGCGCTGTAGATTATCATAAGCCGCAGCACGCGCCAAAATGGTGAAGCCGCTACCGCGCGCCACTAGTTCCTTGATCTGCGCCAGTGAATCCATTTCGATAATCACATTGAGCTGTGCATGAATTTCGCGCGCGCATCGTTCAATCCGCCGCCGAAGGCCATGGTGCTGCGAAGGCAGAATCATATCAAGGGCAACAAGATCAGCGAGCTGAACCGGTGTGCCCGGCGGTGTCTTGAGCGGCCAGTTATCAGATGCTGCGAAGAAATGCAGGTCCTCCGTCATCAGCTTCTGAACGTGACAATTCTTCAGATTATCAACCTCATAAAGAAATGCGAGATCAATAGTCTGGTCCTCCAGCCAGGTTTTGATGAAGCCACTCATCGCCTCAATGACACGGAGTCTCACCTTGGGCAAATCGACAAGCACAGTTTCGGCGAGCGGAACGGACAGAACCATCGACACCGAACTCGGCAGGCCAATCGATACTGAACCATGCGGTACACCGCCCGATTCAAGCACGGCCGCACGACAAATTTCCAGGCTTTTGTAAATGTCACGCGCGTGTTTCAAAAGAATTTGTCCCGCCTCTGTCAGCACGATGCCACGAGGCGAACGGTCCAGAAGCCGAACCCCCAATTCTTCTTCGATCTTGATCACATGTTGTGAAAGCGATGGCTGAGCAACATGCAGACGTGCCGACGCGGCCGAGAGTGAGCCTTCTTCAGCGATTGCAACAAAATATTTGAGCTGTTTGATGTCCATCTTCGCACGCCTTATTTTACTCTTATTTCAGCCGGTGGCTGAGATATAATTCTGCAATTTTTCACTCTCGTAAATTTCAGGATAGATTTTTTTCTCGATTCGTACTTGAGACGCAACTGACTGTCACCTTTTGAACTGGATGAGTTGATAAGCTTTCAGCTTCACTTCACTTGGCAAGCGAAGGAGCACGATGACCTACCACCACTTCATCTAGGAAAAGCATATCAGCTTTCCAAATTTTTAAAAAGGGGCGCTGATACCTTGCTAATTGCTACAAATCTGAGGCTTAATAAGTCAACAATCAGCCGGGATATCGCCCCCCCAATTCGGACTTGCGGGTCAAGTCCGAAAATTGCTGTAAATTCGCTTCAGCCCGATTGATGACGGCATGATTATAAAGCCATTGTTACGACGTTGCTGACAACGTCACTCTCGCTTCGCT
>CANGIS010000058.1 GCA_947454055.1 Hyphomicrobiales bacterium | reverse complement strand
GGCGATCATCCGGCTCCTAGAGGCACGGGTGAACAGGGGGTACAAATGAGGGAGGGCCGCTATCATGGATGAATCGCTGGCCTTTCTGATCTCGATTTTTCCGCGACTCTTGGCTGCGGTTCCGCTGACGTTGGGGCTGACCCTGATTTCGGGTGTAATCGGCAATCTGCTTGCGGTTCCGGTCGCCTTGGCGCGCCTGTCGCCCAATCCGCTGCTCTGGGTGCCGAGTGCGTTTTACATCCTCCTGATGCGGGGTACGCCGCTCTTGGTGCAGACCTATCTGATCTATTACGGGCTTGGCGAAGTCTTGCCGGGCAGCTTTATCCAGAAGACGTTTTTATGGCCTTACCTGAAAGACGGCTTCTGGTACGCGGTGTTCGCCTTCTCGCTGAACACGGCGGGCTATACGGGCGAGATTTTGCGCGGAGCCATGTCGGCCGTGCCAAAGGGCGAGATCGAGGCGGCCATCGCCTATGGCATGTCACCCTGGCTCCGGCTGCGTCGGGTCATTTTGCCGCGCGCTATCCAGATTTGTCTGCCCGCGATGAGTGGCGAGACCATTCTTCTCTTGAAAGCCACCTCGCTCGCATCTTTGATCACGGTTTGGGACATTATGGGCACGGCCCGCCAAATCCAGAAAGAATCCTATCGGATCTATGAGCCGCTATTGGCGGCAGGCATCATCTATATCGTAACGGTTTTTATCCTGACCCGGCTGTTGAACATTGTTGAACGCCGGATCAACCAGCATCGCGCTGCCCCCGTTTCGACCTAAGGGAAGTTTTGGCAATGGATACGACACTCAAGGTTGAGGATCTGCACAAACGTTTCGGCGCGGCCGAGGTGCTCAAAGGCGTTTCCTTGTCGGCCAAAACCGGTGACGTTATTGCCATGATCGGGTCCAGCGGCTCGGGCAAGTCCACGCTGCTACGCTGCATCAATCTGCTGGAAACGCCGAATTCGGGCCGTGTCTATGTGAATGGCGAGCTGATCCGTATGAAGGCCTTGCCGGATGGCACGGCCAAGCCGGAAGACCAAAAGCAGGTCGAGCGGATCAGGTCCAAGCTTGCCATGGTGTTCCAGAGCTTTAATCTATGGTCGCACCGCACCATTTTGGAAAACGTCATCGAAGCACCTGTCCATGTGCTCGGAGTGCCGAAGAAAGAGGCGATTGAAAAGGCAGAAGCCTTGCTCGCCAAAGTAGGCATTGCCGATAAGCGCAATTTTTACCCCAACCATCTTTCCGGCGGCCAGCAACAACGTGCCGCCATTGCCCGCGCGTTGGCGATGGACCCGAGCGTGTTGCTGTTTGACGAGCCAACCTCAGCACTTGATCCGGAGCTGGTAGGTGAAGTGTTGCAGGTCATGCGCAAGCTCGCCGAGGAAGGTCGCACGATGCTGGTCGTCACCCACGAGATGGGCTTTGCCCGCGACGTCGCCAGCCAGATCGTTTTTTTGCACAAGGGCCAAATCGAGGAACAGGGCGCGCCGCGGGACGTTTTGACGAATCCAAAGTCGGAGCGTCTGCAACAATTTTTGAGATCAACCCGTCATTAAGGGTGAAACCAGTTCAAAGCCGTTACACTTTACCTGAACCACTGCAGCATTTAGCTCAAACAGACGTTTATAGATCAGATCGTTCCTGTTCGATAATTCGACGCCATCAAGCGCCGAAATTCGGGTCAAGAAGCGCACACTATTGGTAGAAAATACACCGTCGGCATGCAAAAGATCGTCCGGATAAAGGTCTTTTTCACTCACCTCGATACCCAGATCCTGCGCCTGATCGATCATCCATTGCCGCATAATGCCCGGCAAAACGCTACCCGAGAGCGGCGGGGTTGCAAGAGAATTTCCTTTTATAATAAATAGGTTAGCCATGCTGGTGCATGCGACGCATCCGTCGGGCGAGAGAAAAAGGGCATCATCGGCCCCTTTCATTTGGGCTTCCTGAAGCCCCATTACATTGTCGAGATAGGCCAGCGTTTTCATCGATGAGGCAGGCGATGTCGGGTTCCGGCGGATGCTGCTGGTGGCAACCGTCATCGAGCCAAAGACGAGGTTAGGATTCCATGGTGCGCGGGTCGAAAAAACAAGCGGATTCAGGGTCTTAGGCGGCATCAATCCGCGCGGCCCCGAGCCCCGGGTGACCGTTAGCCGGATCACACATGGTGCAGGATCAACCTCGGCGAGTTCGCAGATCGCCGCCGACAATCGCGCCCGCTCAAGCGAAAGCCCCAACCGGTCGGCCGCCCTTATCATCCGATCAAGGTGGGCGTCGAGCAGGAACGGTAAGCCGTTAAAGGCTGGCAGGGTTTCAAACAATCCGTCCCCGAGAAGCAGACCTCGATCGGCGAGATCAAAGCGGGCCGATGCCTCTTCAATCAACTTGCCATCATACCAGAGCATCGCCCGTTAACCTTTTGGTAAGATTTAAAAAATTACCGATCAGCCTATGGCCGTGCTCGGTCAAAATAGACTCGGGATGAAACTGTACGCCGAACGTTGGATGGGTTTTATGCGCCAATCCCATGATCTCTCCTTCATCCGATTTGGCCGTTATACGCAAAGGCGAGATGGCTTCATCGGGCAAGGTGACGATCAAAGAATGATAGCGACCTGCATTGAACACTTCGGGTAAGTCGACAAAAACACCAGTCCCATCGTGCTTAATCGTCGAAGCAATCCCGTGCATAGGCCTTTGAGCACGCGTTACTGTGCCACCAAAGGCTTCACCAATACATTGATGGCCGAGACATACGCCGAGAAGGGGGACGCGGCCCGAAAACGCATGGATAACATCGAGCGACAAACCGGCCTGTTTTGGGCCACACGGACCCGGTGAGATGATAATTCCGTGCGGGTTTAAGGCTTCAAGATCGGCAATTTCGCCGAGGTCATTGCGCCGGATAAGGGTTTCTGCCCCAAGTTCTTCGCAGTATCGGACAATGTTAAAGACGAAGCTGTCATAATTATCGAGAACGAGGATCATGCGCGGCCCTTATCCCCGCCGCAGTGGCGAAAGGCTTGAAAAATCCGTTCGGCTTTGACGAGTGTTTCGGCATATTCGTCGCGCGGATTAGAAAGCGCAGTAATGCCGCCACCGGCATGAAAGCATACCGAATTGCCTTGGAATGTTACCGTCCGAATGGCAACATTGAGGTCCATGGATCCATCAAATCCAAAATAGCCGATTGATCCGCAGTAAATACCGCGGGGAACGCGCTCAACCTGTCCGATCACCTCCATAGCCTTGATTTTTGGTGCTCCTGTAATCGAGCCACATGGAAATGCCGCTTTCAACAGATCAACCTGGTCACAACCGTCAGCAAGCTGCGCTTCAACCACGGATACGAGGTGATGCACGGAGGCATAGGTCTCCAATCCGCATAAAACAGGTACTTTGACGCTGAAAGGCTCCGAAACACGCGATAAATCGTTGCGCAACAGGTCAACGATCATCGTATTTTCTGCACGATCCTTCGCCGAGTGTAACAATGCATCCGCAAGAGCTTTGTCGGTCTGGCTCGTTTCTCCCCGGGCGGCGGTGCCTTTGATAGGCCGTGCCTCAATCTTTCGATCTTTGAGCGTTAAAAATCGTTCCGGAGAATTGGATGCTACCGTGATACCCTCAAATCCGAGATAGGCTCCGAAGGGTGCTGGGCTCATGGTACGCAGGGTAGAATAAAAGGTTAGTGGGTTATAGCCATCCGGAAGATCGGCGATAAAGCGCTGCGCCAGATTCGCTTGAAACAGATCTCCTTGTAAAATCCGTTCGACGGTTCCTGATACGGATTTCTCAAAACTCTCCTGCGTGACATCAAAATTCCACGTCGTAATGGATGGATTAGGGCTTAGTTGAGCAAAAGGCGCATCAATCAGCTCCAGGAGCTTGCTAATTCTATGGTTCGCGCGGATCGCGCGCTCACCCGCGTCCATTTCCGGCCAGCCTGACGAAAGGATCATGCTTTCATTTCTGGCATGGTCGTGAACGAACACCACATCGTAAAAGCCGAGTTCAATATCGGGTATTCCCGACCCAGGCGCTGCCATGCCTGGAACCTCTTCGATGAGGCGTGCCGCTTCATAGGCCAGAAAGCCGATCGCGCCAGTCTGAAAAGGAGGAAGGCCGGGGGCGGTAGGTTGTTGGTAGCGCTGGAGAAGGACGCGCAAGGCATCAAAGGGGCGTGCGCTTAAGGCGACGTTATTCCAATAGGCACGCTCGCCTATGACTTTGAAAACGCCAAATGGATCGGCAGCCACATAAGAGTAGCGACCAAGCCCTGAAGGATCCTTGCCGCTATCGAGAAAAGCAAGATGAGGCCTTGCTGCCAATGCTTGTGCAACAGCAACAGGTTCTCTCGGATCCATCAGACGACAGTGTACGGCGCTGTTTGGCATGGCGATTCCCGTTCCCTCAGGAATTCGTAAGATAAATTCGCCTAACCCAATGAGCGTGGGATTGTCTGTTCAAATAGCGTCCGCTTCAAGTGAAAATCAGCCGATCAGCTTACCGATCCAGCCTTTTTTCTTCTCTGGCGCCTCACCTTCAGTGCTTGGTCCTACGATTTCGCTAAATTTTTCGAAGAAATCACCGGCCAGCTTTTTCGAGGTTGCATCAATCAAGCGGCCACCAAGCTGGGCCAGTTTGCCACCTATTTGGGCACTGACCGTGTAATGCAGCATGGTCGCGTCGCCATCGGCCTCCAAGGAAACTTTAGCGCCGCCCTTGGCAAAACCTGCCGCGCCACCCGAGCCTTCTCCGGTGATCGTGTAGCCATTTGGGGGGTCAAGATCGGAAAGCGTCACTTTGCCCGAAAACGATGCCTTAACGGGGCCGATCTTGAGGGTAACCTTGGCCGTCATCTCGCTATCGGATGTTTTCTCAACGGCTTCGCAGCCCGGAATGCACTGGCGTAATACGTCGACATCATTGAGCGCAGCATAAACGACCTCTCGAGATGCCTCGATACGCTGTGATCCTGTCATATCCATGGTTTATCTCTCCCCGATCATATGAGTCGTCGCGGCCTATCTAGCGCGTCGGAGCGCGTGTTGTCACGCCGGTTCGACGCTTCCGAATTCAACAATGTGAAGCCAATCTCGAAGCAGAGGCCAAGCTATCAGATGGCGTCCCGTGCCTGCGGGCAGCACATGGGCTGTCAAATGATCCAGCCATTGACCTGAAAGGCCCAATTCGGTCGCAAGTGTCTCGCTATCTATGGCTTGGAAGGAAGATGAAGTGATAGGAAGAGCGCTCCCCGGTGGATAAGATCCCGATAGTCGATCATGAAACGAGGCCCAATGACGATCCGATAGCCGATCCCTGAAACTTTCGATGGTCGATTGCGCCCTGATTTCATCCTCATCGTGAAAGCGATGCTGCCCAAGCATATTCGAAAATAAAATAGCGTGTTCAGGGTAAGTCTGAAGAATTTGATCGAATGCGCGAATGAGATTCAATCTGTGAAAGGTGAGGCGGGTACGACTGCGGGCTAGGGCCATTCCGTGGTTGAGGCGGAACAGGGCTGGAGCCAACGGGTCGATATCGATTGCTTCAATGGTTTCAAAGCGGGTTAGAAAATGCTGCGGTAAACACCAGCCCGCGCTTGGTCCTAACAACAATAGATGTCTGGACGTTGGCCGCCATGCACCAAGATGATTGGCTAATTCCGCCTTAAATCCTTTCCAGCGGTGTTGACGCCACAACGCGCGCCAATGCCAAACCGGTCCGCCGCTGGGCGAAAAAATCGCATCATCGTAGGGGTCGGCTATCGGTGCGCGGTTAACTTCCATCGTCAGAGATGACTCGCAAAAAACTCTAACGTACGGGTTCGCGCCAACTCGGCACTTGGTTTGTCATAGCTGCCGCGTTGATCGCAATTGAACCCGTGATCGGCGTGGTAGACATAAACCGGTATTTTGGGCTGTGCCTGCTTGATGGCGTTCACGCCATCCATCGGAATATGTTTATCGAGTTCGCCAAAATGCAGGATGGTCGGTACTTGCGGCGTTTCATCCTTAATCGCGACAATGCCCCCCCCGTAATATCCTGCAACGGCTGCAAGATCGGAAAGCTGGCATGCCGCTGCATAGGCGAGGGTGCCTCCCCAGCAATAGCCAACCAAGCCCACTTTACCTGCCTGTTTGGCAAAATTGATCGCTGCAGCAATATCAAGCATCGATTTTTCACGCTTCACTTGCGACACAAGGGCCATACCCTTTTGCGCATCATCCGGCGTGTAACCGACTTCGAAGCCGCTTTCGGCGCGGTCAAATAGGGCCGGTGCTACAGCAAGATAGCCATGCGACGCATAAAGGTCGCTAACACTGCGGATATGAGAATTAACACCGAAAATCTCCTGAAGCACGACGATGCCACCGCGCGGTTTTCCCGCGGGCTTTGCAACATACGCACTGATTTCGATGCCGTCTTTGGCCTTTAATGAAATGATCTCGCCCATAGTTTATGCTCCGCTTGCAAATTTGCTGCTGCTCATGAACCCGCTTAACTGTCGCCCAGTTCCCTGACAATAGCGTTGATCACGCGACTATCCGTGGGCTCGGTTGCCGTTGGAAAGACAGCGGCAAGGGTTCCGTCACGGCCGATCAGGTATTTATGAAAATTCCAACGTGGCGT
>CANGIS010000057.1 GCA_947454055.1 Hyphomicrobiales bacterium | reverse complement strand
CGATGATGGCGTCGAGGGCTGCCGGATCGATATAGCCCTTCTCGGTAAGGATCGTCTCGAGCGCTCGCACACGGAGCGCTGCTTCCGACAGTTCAGAGCCATGATCGTGGTCGTGATCATGATCGTGGTGATGCGAAGGGCTGGAATGGGAATGGGTCATCTTCTCATGATGACGAGTTAAAACCGTTCAAGCAAGCCGCCTTTATGGCAAAAACTTTGGCCGCCACAGTTTGAGGGTCAAGGCATTCACGACGACGCTGACGCTCGATAGCGCCATGGCTCCGCCCGCAAAGACGGGGGAAAGATAGCCAAAGGCAGCGAGCGGAATGCCAACAAGATTATAGGCAAAGGCCCAGAAAAGTCCCGAGCGGATGGTAAAAACCGTCCGGCGCGCAAGCGCAATTGCACTCGCAGCCAGTCGGGGGTCCGGTCGCATCAAGGCGATGCCGGCGCTTTCAATCGCAACATCGGTACCGCTTCCCATCGCGATGCCGATATCAGCCATGGCAAGCGCCGGGGCGTCATTGACGCCATCGCCGACCATACCAACGAGCGCACCACTCGCTTTAAGGGTGGAAATAGCGTTCGATTTTCCCTCCGGCTTCATTTCAGCATAGACAGTTTGAATACCAATTCCGGATGCGATGTGCTCGGCCGCACCCCTGCCATCGCCGGTGAGCATGACGGTGGCAATGCCCATGCCGGTTAACATGCGGACTGCCTCAGCACTTGTTTCGCGGGGTGGATCGGCAAAGGCCAATAGGCCGATCAACCGCTTACGGTCACGATCGCCCAGATAGCTGATCCCTTGCCCACCGGCAGCGAGCAGGTCGGCACGGTCCTTAACACGGCTCAAATCGATACCGGCATCGGTCAAAGCGCCGGCATTCCCGAATAAAAAGCGCTCGCCACTGATTGTTCCGCCGATCCCGCCGGTGACCAATTCGAAGTCGACAACCGTCGGTAAGGAGGCCATCCCGCGCAATTGCGCTTCATCGCGAATGGCGCGGGCAAGGGGGTGCGTGCTGCCGGCCTCGAGTGCTGAGACCAGAGCAAGGATCGTCGCAGGATCGCCGCCCTCAACCGCCGAGATAACCGGATGACCGGTTGTCAGAGTGCCCGTTTTATCAAATGCGATGATGGTTATCGCTGCAGCTTTCTCGAGCGCTGCGGCATCCCGAACGAGAATGCCATGTTTGGCGGCAACGCCCGTGCCTGCCAGAATGGCGGTCGGCGTTGCCAGCCCCAAGGCGCATGGGCAGGCAATCACGAGGACAGAAACGGCATTGATCAGCGATGTTTCGAAGCCAGCGCCTTCGAGGAGCCAGCCCGCGCCGGTCAACAAGGCAGCGATCAAGACAGCGGGTACGAAAACGGCGCTGATCCGGTCAACCAATGCCTGCGCCGGAGCCTTTGAGGCTTGCGCCGAAGCTACAAGCCGAATGATGCGCGACAGCATCGTCTCGGCACCCACCGCCCGCGTTTCAACCAGAAGGCGCCCATCGAGATTAACGGTCCCTCCGATCACGGTGGATGAACGGGATTTGGCTACCGGCAAACTCTCGCCCGTCACCATCGACTCGTCGATGCTGGCAGCCCCCTCGATGATTATACCGTCGACAGGGATCGCTTCTCCCGAACGGACCATCACAACATCGCCGAGACCGATGGCGTCGAGGGGCACATCCGTCTCGGTTCCGGCCTTCCAGAGGCGGGCGGTTGCGGGTCGCAGGCGGCCAAGGGCAGCCAGCGCCGACGCCGTCTCCGACGTTGCACGTTCCTCGAGCCATTTACCCAGCAGCACAAAGGCGATCACGACAGAGGCCGACTCGAAATAGAGATGCGGCATGTGGCCGGCCATTTCCGGCCTTAGCCAAAGGTAAAGGCTCAACCCGTAAGCGGAACTTGTACCTAACGCGACCAACAGATCCATGGTGGCGACGCCGCCCCGGAGAGCCTTCCAGGCAGACTGGTAAAAACGTGCACCCAGCCAGAACTGCATGATGCTCGCGAGCACGAACTGTACTGTGGCGGGAGGCATGAAATCCCTTCCTGCCAGCAGACCAAGCATGCCGGCCAAAAAAGGACTCACGATGAGAATAGCAAGCAGGGCCGCGAAGCGGGCCTTGCGTTCCCGTTCAGCTGCCCGCTTCGAGCCTTCCGTGCCATCTCCTTCTGACATGAGGATGGCGCCATATCCGATGTCATCGATGGCGAGAATGAGTTTTTCAGGCGAAGCATCACCCTCGATGCGGGCGCTCTTGGTTGCAAGATTAACGGCAGCAGAAGTAACGCCCGATACGGAGTTGAGTGCCTTTTCAACTCTCGCGACGCAGGACGCGCAGGTCATGCCATCAATGGCAAGCGTCGTAGAAATGGATTTTGACATGGCAACACTCACAGGGGGGCAGTAGACCTGCCATGGATGTGGCGATCGGGACGCCGTTTTTCCAGCTCATCGGACCTCAATCCTTTGGCTTAAAGGGCGCGGTCGGCGGCGTCTTTTGACAAAGGGCCGCAATCCATGTTGGTTCAAGTGCAAGTCCATCAATGCCGGGGGAACACAATGCCTAATTTTGCCGCCAATCTAACCATGATGTTCACAGAACATGCTTTTCTTGACCGGTTTGCGGCCGCTGCAGATCAGGGCTTTGCGGCTGTCGAGTATCTGTTTCCCTATGAGCATGAGCCGGATGCAATTGCGAAGCGGCTGCAGGACAATCATCTGACGCAAGCCTTGTTCAATATGCCGCCGGGCGATTGGGCAAAGGGCGAACGGGGCTTGGCCGGTATTCCGGGGCGAGAGGATGACGTTCGTGCGGGTGTCGCGACCGCTTTGCGCTTTGCCGAAGCCACCGGAGTCAAACGCCTTCACCTGATGGCCGGCCTGATCGATCTCAAAACCCCGGCAGCCATGGCGTGCTATCGCAACGCGATCACCTTCGCGGCCGAGGCTTTGGCGGCGAAGGGGCTCGATCTTTTGCTGGAGCCGATCAATGGCCGGAATATGCCGGGATATGGCTTGAACAGCTTTGATCTGGCGGCCTCGATCATCGCCGATCTGGCGCTTCCTAATGTGAAGCTGCAATTTGATATTTATCACTGCCAGATTATCCATGGCGACGTGACGATGCGGTTGAGGGCGATGATGCCGATTTCAGGTCATGTCCAGATTGCGAGCGTGCCATCGCGCAACGAACCGTCCGACGAGGAGCTGAATTATTCATTCCTTTTCGGCGAACTCGACCGGCTTGGCTATCAAGGGTTTGTCGGGTGCGAATACAATCCAAAAGCCGATACCGTCGCCGGACTTGGCTGGTTTGAGCCCTATCGTCGGAAATGATCGTTTTCTAATCATTTGCCCAAACTTTCAGCTTTGATGGGGCGTCTCGGTCTCCTATCAAAAACAGCTGCAGAACTTTTAAATTAAGTCGAACGGGGGCTGAATGCCGGTCGCCACATCCATTTTTGCCGAGCGTCCACGTGCGGACGCCATCTTGCCGCCCATGATCCGGGCAGCGGGAGAACTGCGGTGTCGACTGGCCGTTAATCCTCGCGGAACGGCTTTGGCCGAGCTCTACGAGGCCGGCGGCTATCGGATGAAATTTCCAAAGGGGCAGACATTAGAGGCCGTGATCATCAATACGGGTGGCGGTATGGCGGGTGGTGATACCGTCACGGTCGATATTACCCTTGATGCCGACGCGAAGGCGGTCATTTCCACCCAGTCGGCCGAAAAAATATATCGGGCGCAAGCGGAGCCATCCTCTTCCTCTGTTCGATTGGCGGTGGCCGCGCGGGCAGAACTTGCGTGGATGCCACAGGAAACGCTGTTATTCTCCGGGGCCAAACTTCATCGCCGGTTTGATGTGGAAATGGCTGCTGATGCCTCCGTCACCTTGTTCGAAGGGGTCATTTTTGGCCGCGGTGCGATGGGGGAGCGGATCGATTCCGGATCGTTCCGTGACCGTTGGCGGATCAGGCGGTCGGGTCAATTGCTTTTTGCGGATGAGGTCGTTCTTGATGGGGGAATGGCCGATCGTCTGGATCGTCCGGCGCTTGGCGGTGGGGCCCGCGCGGTGGCGACATTTTTGCATCTTGCCCCGGATGCCGAGGCCCGGCTTGATGCAGCGCGCGAGGCGCTTGAGGGGGCCTCATGCGAATGCGGTGCTAGCGCTTGGAACGGTATGCTGATGGTGCGATTTTTGGCGGGTGACCCTGCGGGTTTACGGCAATCGGCATCCCGCTTTTTAACCCGATTCCGCGCGGTACCTGTGCCGCGTGTTTGGCAATGTTGATCGAAAGAAGGATGACGCCATGATTTTGTCGCCCCGTGAAAAAGACAAACTGCTGGTCTCGCTGGCTGCAATGGTTGCGCGCAATCGTCTTGAACGGGGCGTGAAGCTCAATCATCCTGAAGCCGTGGCGCTGATCACGGACTATGTCATCGAAGGTGCACGCGATGGCCGCTCCGTTGCTGAATTGATGCAGGCTGGCGCCCATGTAGTGACCGCCGATCAGGTGATGGACGGCATTGCCGACATGATTCACGACGTTCAAGTCGAAGCGACGTTTCCCGATGGCACCAAGCTCGTAACGGTTCACAACCCCATTCGCGGCTCGCATGGCTCCGTCATTCCCGGTGAGATTATAACCGAGCCGGGTGACATCGTCATGAATGTTGGGCGCGAAACCGCAAAGCTGACGGTATCAAATACCGGGGATAGGCCCATCCAAGTGGGCAGCCATTACCATTTCTTCGAGACGAACCCCGCTTTGTCGTTTGATCGGGGGGTGGCGCGCGGGATGCGGCTTGATATTCCGGCGGGAACGGCTGTGCGGTTCGAGCCCGGTCAAAGCCGCGAGGTTAACCTTGTAGCGCTGGCGGGCAAGCGGGAAGTCTATGGCTTCCGACAAGACGTGATGGGCAAGCTCTGAAGAGCGGGAAAGGATTACAATCATGACAACCACACTCTCCCGCGCTGCCTATGCCGATATGTTCGGTCCGACAACGGGTGATCGGGTTCGCCTTGCCGATACGTCGTTGATCATCGAGGTCGAGAAAGATTTTACGATCTATGGCGAGGAAGTGAAATTCGGCGGCGGCAAAGTCATCCGTGACGGCATGGGCCAAAGCCAGATTTCGAACAAGGATGGTGCGGTCGATACGGTTATTACCAATGCGCTGATTGTGGATCATTGGGGCATCGTCAAAGCCGATGTGGGGCTGAAAAATGGCTTTATTCATGCGATTGGCAAAGCGGGCAATCCGGATATTCAGCCGGGTGTAACGATCATTATCGGGCCGGGCACTGATGTGATTGCGGGCGAGGGGAAAATCCTTACCGCTGGTGGCTTTGATACGCATATCCATTTCATTGCCCCGCAACAGATCGAACACGCGCTGATGTCGGGTGTTACTTCGCTGCTTGGCGGCGGCACCGGCCCCTCCTCAGGCACCAATGCGACGACCTGCACGCCGGGTCCATGGCACATGGCGCGGATGATCGAGGCGGCAGATGCCTTCCCCGTCAATGTCGGCTTTTCGGGCAAGGGCAATGCCGCCTTGCCCGGCGCTCTGGTCGAGATGATCGAGGCGGGCGCTTGCGCCTTAAAACTGCATGAGGACTGGGGCACGACGCCTGCGGCTATCGATAACTGCCTCGCCGTTGCGGATGATTACGACGTGCAGGTGATGATCCACACCGACACGTTAAACGAGTCCGGTTTTGTCGAGGATACCGTCAAGGCGTTTAAAAACCGCACGATCCATGCCTTCCACACGGAAGGGGCGGGCGGTGGGCATGCGCCGGACATCATCAAGGTCGCGGGTCTGAAAAACGTCCTGCCGTCCTCGACCAACCCGACGCGTCCTTTTACCGTCAACACGCTGGATGAACATCTCGATATGTTGATGGTTTGCCATCATCTCGACAGCGGCATTCCGGAAGATTTGGCGTTTGCTGAAAGCCGCATCAGGAAAGAAACGATCGCCGCTGAAGATATTCTTCATGATCTGGGCGCGTTGTCGATGATGTCGTCGGACAGTCAGGCCATGGGTCGTCTGGCCGAGGTTATTACCCGGACGTGGCAAACAGCCGATAAAATGAAAAAGCAGCGCGGCTCGCTTGCTGGCGATGGTCGGGCGGATAATAACCGCGTCAAGCGCTACATTGCGAAATACACCATTAATCCCGCTATTGCGCATGGTGTTTCAAAGCATATCGGCTCGGTGGAAAGCGGAAAGATGGCGGATCTGGTTTTATGGTCTCCAGCGTTTTTTGGCGTGAAGCCCGATATGGTGATCAAGGGTGGAGCCATTATTGCGGCCCAAATGGGCGATCCGAACGCTTCTATTCCCACGCCGCAACCGGTGCATTACCGCCCGATGTTTGGTGCTTTTGGCAAAGCATTGACATCCACTTCGGTCGTTTTCGTATCAAAAGCCGCGATTGCCAATGATTTGCGCGGCCAACTCGGCACCGCCAAAGAGATGGTTGCCGTTGAGAATGTGCGCGGGGGGATATCGAAAGAATCAATGATCCACAACAATGCAACGCCGGACATTCGCGTCGACCCTGAAACCTATGCCGTGACGGCGGATGGGGAGTTGCTGGTCTGAGCGCCTGCAACAGATCTTCATAT
>CANGIS010000056.1 GCA_947454055.1 Hyphomicrobiales bacterium | reverse complement strand
GACGGAATTCGGCAGGCGCAAATCGCTATGTCGACAATCCATGCAATTGCATTTCGAAAAACCAAATTTAAAGATGCTCTCGAAGAATTACCGGAGCTATACAAGACCGGCATTTATATTTTAACTGGAGTCGATGAAAATGATTCTTCTGTCGCATATATTGGTCAATCATCTAACGTAGCCAAAAGACTGAAAAATCACGCGATCGATGAAAGTAAATCATTTTGGGTTGAGACGATTGTACTTGTAAGCAAAGATGAAGAACTTAATCAATCTCATTCAATTTATGTGGAAGCCAAACTTATATCGGCAGCTCTAAAAAATCCTCGTTGGAAGCTTGTCAATTCCCAAAAAGCAGACGAATTTGGCAGACTTCCGCGGCCTCAAGCTGTAGCAATGGACGAGTTTGTAGATCAAACTAAAACTCTTGTCCGAGCATTAGGGTGCGACCTTTTCAAACTTATTTCTGGAAATTTGTTGGTTGCCGATACCTCGTCGGGTTCTACGGTGCCCTCGAACGAAATATTTGAATTTCGTGGAACGGGATTTTTAGGTCGAATGAGTATTTCCGATAACGGTGAATTTGTTATCCTTAAAGACTCGGTGGCCCGTACTATCGTCAACGCGGCGATACCAAGAAGCGCCGTAACGCTCCGGGAAAATTTATTATCCAAAGGAATTCTCGTTGAAGTACCGGAAGGGCTTCGATTCAATTCTGATTTTGCATTTCCATCAGTTTCTTCGGCGGCGGCTGTTATATACGGTGGAAGCATAAATGGCCGAACAGCTTGGAAACTGTTGGACGGGCGAACATATTCGGATTGGGAAGGTGATAGAAATTCGACGCTTTAGGTGTTTGCTGATTCCATCTTAGCCGAGCTCTATCAGTCCTGCCGCATATACCGGCCCCGCTTGTCCCTCAGGCGCTGATCAAGGGGCTGCGGCAGGAACACAAATATCGACATAAGCGTAAGACAAAAGCGGCAAAATCCGTCGAAACATGGGGCAAAATCGCCGATATGCTGTCAATTGAAGAGCGTCCCGAAAACGTCGCGGATCGAACCGTTTTAGGTCACTGGGAAGGTGATCTGATCCTTGGTAAATATAAACGTACCGCACTCGGGACACTGGTCGAAAGGACAACCCGCTTCACGATGCTCATTCTGTTGAAAGCCAAAGACGCTGAAACGGTCCGCAAGGCATATGCCAAAGCGCTGACCAAGCTTCCGAGCCATCTCGCCAGATCTTTGACCTACGATCAGGGAAAAGAGATGAGCCAGCATAAAGCGATTACAATCTCGATAGGAATAATTGTCTATTTTGCCCATCCCGCTTCACCATGGGAGCGCGGAACAAACGAAAACACCAACGGCTTGGTCAGACAGTATTTTCCAAAAGTAACAGCATTCGACGAGATCACGCCAAAGCGAATAAAACTCGTTCAGGATCGCTTGAACGGCAGACCACGACGTGTCTTAGATTACCACACGCTGAACGAAGCGTTCACCGCGCTCGTTGCATTAGATCCTTGAGGCCACCCAAATAAAATTTAATTATTATTTTTCAGATATTTATTAGATGGCATATCAAATCTTTGGAACCTGCACCCAAAAGACGCTGTATAGTCCGTATCCCTCCTTCGCTACCAATTTTCCAGTCTATTCAAAGCGGTCAAATCACCTGAATGATCTGCGATCCGGGTGGTTGCTCTTCAACACCATCAGTGCTGTGCGCCAGAATACAGGGCGGTCTTCCGCCTCGCTTTGTTTGGGGCGATTATGACAGGTCGAGCGTCAGTTGCGCGACATCTGTCGCCTTTGTTTTTCGCCCCGTCATTGGCAGGCCAGCCTTCCGGCTGCCGTGTTTCACAACGATTGCTCGTGCAGCCTGCTTATGTCCGGTCTCCTTCCGGAGCCCGTAGAGCGTATCGCGCGCGGCTTTGGCGGCGAGGGCGTGATCGACAATCGGCGGCGGATAAGACAGCGATGCCGCACTCGACCAGAGCCATGGTTCGTGGATAAAGGCATCCGGCACTGCCGCAAGTTCGGGCACAAAGGCACCGGTCGGATCCTGATCGATCCCCTGTTTGACGGGGTTATAGACCCGCATGGTGTTGATGCCGGTGGTTCCCGACTGCATCTGCACCTGAGACCAATGAATGCCCGGCTCATAATCCACAAATTGTCGGGCCAGATGCAGCCCGCTGGCACGCCATGGCAGCCAGAGATGATAGCTGGCGAACGACATCAGCATCGCCCGCATCCGGAAATTGATCCAGCCATGCTGATTGAGCGCCCGCATGCAGGCATCGATGAAGGGGAACCCTGTCTCCCCCAAACGCCAGGCCGCCAGCCGGTTCGGATCGGCGAGATCGGGGCGGACACCATCATAGGCACGATGGAGATTTTCAAATTCAAGGCGCGGCTCGTCCTCCAGCTTTTGCATGAAGTGGCAGTGCCAATGCTGGCGTCCCGCAAACGATGAAAGCGATGCGCGCCAGCTCTTTGAGGCAGCATCGTTAGACGGCCGGATCGCTGAGAGTCGTTTGGTGGTGGCCTGTGCCACTTCCCGCATCGAAATTGTGCCCCAAGTGAGGTGGGGCGATAGGCGCGAACAGGCATCAAAGGCTGTAACAGGGCTCGACATTTGGAAGCGATAATCGCGTCCCCGCTCGTTCAGAAAGCTTTCCAATGTGAAGAGTGCCGCCGCTCGACCGCCAGTCTGCCGAAAAGGGCAAGCGTCAGGCGCCAGCCCCAAATCGGATGAGGTTGGAATGGTCGTTGGCCAATCCCCCATGACCGGTTGCAAGGCTGCGGGCGGTGGCGTGACGGGTTCTGCCATCATGCGATCCCATGAAGTGGCCCAGCCATTGCGGGATTTCAAACGCCTCACAACGCCGAAGGGCGGGGGCTCATGCCATGGCACGCCATGCTCTTTGGCCCATGTGGCAACCGCCTTATCGCGATTAAACGTCCAGCCATTGCCGGTTTCTTCATGGCTCCAAAGGCTCGCTATGCCGTGGCGCTGATGGATGTCGCGGAAGATCGTCACGGCATCGCCCACCCTGACGCAGAGAGGCTGGCCAAGGGCCGCAAGCGCGCTTGTGAGCTCGGTGAGGCTTTCTGCGGCAAAGGCCCATTGGCGTGCCGATGCGTCGGGCTGCGCCCAAAAATCGGGCTCGACAATGTAGAGCGGAAGAACGGGGCCAAGCTTCGCCGCCATGGCCAGCGGACGATGATCCGCCACCCGCAAATCGCGCTTGAACCAGACAATGTTGAGGGGTTGGGTCATAGGAGACCCCTCTCGCCGAGCAGCGCGGGCATTTTTTCCTTGAACGCAAAGAAGCCCTTTTTCGCATGCGGCCAGAACCGGCTGTCCCATTCACGCCGGACGCGAACAAGCGTGATGCCTTCCCGCGCCAGCAGAGGCGTAAGCCCCGCTAGAGCATCCGCTACCGGCCCCACCGGTGCGAAGGGCGTCATCATCTGCCGGACACCCGCAGCATTGGCTGATGCGATCAGCGTATCCGCATCCAATGTGTTGATCATGCCGGCCGTGCAACCGAAATGCGCTGCGGCGCGCGACATCACATCTTTCGCAGCCGTCCCGACAAAGTGGCCGGCATGATCACCCCATAACAGACCTGCATCAGAAGCGACCACCACCGAAGAAACATCATAAGCGTTATTAAAAGCCGATTCCGGATGCATATCTTCATGCGTAACCAGCAAGAGGGAAGGGCGCGAAGGGTCGTGCTGAGGCGGCTGTTCTAAGTCGCTTGCGGGTTCAACCGCTTGCTCCGTCAGCGCTATTGCCTCGTGCGCCAGACCTTCGGGAGCAAAGCGGCCATTGGTATAGCGGGCGATATTGTCGGTGGTGGCAAGGTAGGTTTTGCCTACCGTCTGTAACCCCGCAACCCACCGCCAAGACAGCGTATTGCTGGCGGCATCCGCGTCCAGCAGATGACGCAGGAAAAAGTCAGCGCCAAGCGCCCATGGCAGACGGAGCGTGAAGATCCAGATCGAGGCGAACCACATTCGGGCGTGGTTGTGGAGATAGCCCGTTTCCACAAGCTCCTTGGCCCAATCGTCGAACCCTTCAATCCCTGTAAGCCCTCTCTCGGCGTCGGCGATGGCGCGATGATCGTGAAAGGCGTCCCGCTGCCTGTCGCGCTCTTGGAGGAAGCGAGACCACACCGCGGGGCGCATTTCCAGCCAACCCTTCCAATAGGTGCGCCAGAGCACTTCCTGCACAAATTTTTCAGCAGCTGGCAGGCTGTGCTGGGCCAGCACCTGAGCAATGACCTCTTGCTCGGTGACCAAGCGGTGCCGCAGATAGGGCGAAAGACGCGATACGCTGGTGGGATGATCCGGCCCCGCATCGGTATTACGTCCCGCATCATACAGGCGACCAGCCGCCGGAACAAAGCGAGCCAGCCGATCAAGGGCCATCGCGCGCGAAGGGGGGAAGGTAGCGTCGACCATCGGTATAGCGTTTCCATTGTGCAGGAGGAACACTTGGCTATACGAGGGAAGCACGGCTTTCGGATTGCAAGTGCGACCGCCTTCAAAATTGTCCAATAAATTTAAAGCGCCGGCTTTTCTAAATCATCCAAAATATGGGAGGAAGGGCTAAGGGCTGCTTCTATCTTGCCGCCGCGTTTCGCATTCTTCGAGCGTATCATAGGATCTTGAGGTCCAGCCATCGAGCTGATCGCCGGAAAACGCACGGATCGTCCACCAAGAAAATATCATCAGCCATCAGTGCGTCATCACGATGCCTTTTATTTTAAATTTTCACCTCAAATCTGCGTAATTAAGTGAAGTTTTCTTTGACTTTAATAAATTTTGAAAAACTTTTATTCGTGTCAGTATTTATGCAATCCACTGACGTCAAAATCCTTTAGGAAGCGGTTTTTATACGATCGGATCCATTCATTGTGAATATAGCGCATAAAGGCGAGCGATTTTAGGTCGTTAACTATCGCTATTTATTATGAAGGTGGAGCATTTTTTTTAAACAATTGATATTTTATTTAAAAACTTGTAGCGTTTTGTATCGGTTATTTTTGCGGGTAAGGGTTGAGTGATGACGAGAAGCAATCGACTTTTTGTGGGTTTTGCCTTGTTGCTGGCTTCTTATCTGAGTTTTGCCGCCGGAGATGCAAAGGCTACAACGGCGTGCACGACGGCCTGCGCAACGTCATACGCGCCGTCCAAATTCTCCAGTCTGCTCACAAGCACCTATTCGCCCGGTTCGTTAACAGCGGTGACGACCCTTTCGACACGAAGCCGTTATTTGTTTCAGGATGTCACAACCAGCAAATATCTCGATCTGGGTACGTTAAGCACGGCAACCGACCGCTATCCGCTGGTGGAGATGGCATTCACGAGTAGCCCTACCTATCAGGAATATCTCACCAAGCTCGTTCAAGTCGTACAAGACGCGAGCGGCTCCTGCTTTCGTTTCGATTCCCATCTCAATTCGAGCTACTCGCTCGATGTCGGCACCAGCGCGGCATCAGCGACTCTCACCTTCAGCAATAATTGGGGGCTGATTGCCTCGGGTTCGACAAGCCCCGGCTACACTTGCTTTTCCTACAACACTTCAACCAAATTATTGACCGCCGTAAAACGCTATCCCTATGTGGGAACGACAACCGGCACCTCGCCGGCGGTGACGAGCTATACGCATTCGTCCTCGGCAACCTTGGGTTCGTCGACCTATTATTTAAAATATACGGCGGGCACGGGTTCGAGCGCAGGCACTTTTTCGCTGGTAACCACCACCGCGGCGGCCACCCAATTCAAAGTCTATGCAAATCCGTTCGGAACGGGAATGGATGTCCCGACGGCCTTTAATCCGGCTACGATTTCATACGGCTCCAATTCCGCCGTTACAGCATCCACGTCGTTCCTGAAGATTTCGACGGCGGGTTTTTCTGCCTATAACACCATGACGGCGACCCAGATCAAAAGCGCTTACAAAAGTCAGCTTTACGATTCAAATACCATCGCGATCGGAACCAACGCGAATACCAGAATAGCCGCTCAGGCGATGCTCGATACGATCAGTACGACGCTTCAGAGCGAGGGTTCTTCGTTACGCTATCCGAAAAATGTCTATATGGTGTTTAGGGATGCGGCGTTGAGCTATATCCAGAAGAGTGGTGATGTCATTGACGGCAGCGTCGGACAGAACACGGTGCCTTTTGTCTGGTTTTCCAACGAAATGGATAGCTCCAACAAGCATCATCCCTTCATGAACATATCCTCCTATTCGGTGCCGGATGGTCCGATGGGCTTGCTCGATGTCCCGACCCCGCCGGGCAGCGGCGTATGTGCGTCAGGCAGTGGTTCGTGCGGGTATGGCCAGCAAACCGTGACCCGATCGAGTGCTCTGCAAAATTATCTCTTCCGTGTGCCGTTGCGTGATTATGGGCTCGTAACAACGCTTACCCAAAACACCATGGGGACAACGGGGGCAAAGTCACTCCTGAGTGACTCGGGCCTCACGGGCACCAACACCTTTGAAAATTACGCCAGCATCAGTGAAAATGGCGTGTTGATCAATGGTGTTTCGGCTTATCCCATTTTGTCAAACACCCTCCAGTCCTGTGCGGCGGGGGCGAGCATAACGGCCCAAGGGTGCCATGTTGGTCAGGGCTTGGGACTGCATTGTCACTCTG
>CANGIS010000055.1 GCA_947454055.1 Hyphomicrobiales bacterium | reverse complement strand
GTATCGGCCATCCTGCGGGGCGCACTAACCGTCGATGGCGCGGTGGAAGCCTTGATGACCCGTCCGATGAAAGGGGAATAGAAAATGGCCCATTGGCTTTATAAATCCGAACCGTTCAAATGGTCATGGGAACAGCAGGTCGCAGCCGGTGCCGAAGGTACCTTCTGGAATGGCGTGCGCAACCACTCGGCCAAGCTCAATCTGATGGCCATGAAGAAGGGCGATACCGGCTTTTTCTATCATTCGAACGAAGGCAAAGAGGTTGTCGGCGTTGTCGAGGTTATTCGCGAGGCCTATCCGGATCCCACCGCCGAGCCGGGGGAGCCGTGGGTCGTCGTTGATCTCAAGGCGGTAAAGCCCCTGCCAAAGCCTGTGACACTGGCGCATGTTAAAGCGGAACCTCGGCTGGCGAAGATGTCGCTGGTCACCTCGATGCGGCTATCGGTGCAACCGGTAACGGACGAGGAATGGAAAATTGTTTGCGAATTGGGCGGTGTTTAACGCCTGAACCAATTACCCCTTCCAAGGTCGAACGACCAAAGTGTGAGGCCTTCAGACCTTGTCGGGATACGCCACCTGCGCGTATGAGAAAGCAGAGGATAGAGGGTGGCATCGTTGGTCACCCATCGAAGATTGACCGGTAAGACGCTTCAACGCGCCGACGGGTTCTAGGGGAGAGGAACGATCCATGTCCGAGAAGCTGTATCCTGTGTCCGCCGAATGGGCGAGCCGCGCTTTTGTAGATCAAGCCAAATATCAGGCCATGTACGATGCTTCCATCCACGATCCGGAAGCCTTCTGGGGCGAGCAAGGCAAGCGAATCGACTGGATGAAGCCGTATTCGAAGGTCAAGAATACGTCTTATGAGCCGGGCAAGGTGCATATCGAGTGGTATGGCGACGGCACAACCAATGTGTCGACCAACTGTATCGACCGCCATTTGCCCCATCGTGCCAACCAGACCGCCATTATTTGGGAAGGCGATGATCCTTCCGAGAGCAAACACATCACCTATCAGGAATTGCATGACGAGGTGTGCCGGTTTGCCAATGTCCTGAAGCATCACGGCGTCAAAAAAGGCGATGCGGTAACGCTTTATATGCCGATGATCCCCGAAGCGGCCTTTGCCATGCTGGCCTGTGCGCGCATCGGCGCGGTGCATTCCATTGTCTTCGGCGGTTTCTCGCCGGACGCGCTGGCAGGCCGGATCGAGGGCTGCAAATCCCATGTCGTGATCACGGCCGATGAAGGCTTGCGCGGCGGGAAAAAAGTTCCCCTGAAAGCCAATATGGACGAGGCGCTCAAGCGCGTGCCGGGTGTCGTCACATCGCAGATCGTGGTGCGCCGCACCGGCGGCGATGTCCATATGCAGGATGGCCGGGACTATTATTACGATGTCGAAGCCAAAAACTGCGAGACACAATGCAAGCCTGAGGAGATGGAGGCGGAAGCTCCCCTTTTCATTCTTTACACATCGGGTTCAACAGGCGCCCCGAAGGGTGTTGTGCACACAACGGGCGGCTATCTCGTTTATGCGTCGATGACGCATCAATATGTCTTTGATTACCATGAGGGTGACATTTACTGGTGCACGGCGGATGTCGGCTGGGTAACGGGCCACTCCTATATCGTCTATGGCCCCCTCGCCAATGGCGCGACGACCTTGATGTTCGAAGGTATCCCGACCTATCCGACCGTCTCGCGCTTCTGGGATGTGGTGGACAAGCACAAGGTCAATATTTTCTACACGGCCCCGACGGCGATCCGTTCGTTGATGGGAGCGGGCGAAGAGCCGGTCAAGAAAACCTCGCGCGCGTCGCTACGCCTTCTGGGTTCGGTCGGCGAGCCGATCAATCCGGAAGCGTGGGAATGGTACCACCGCGTGGTCGGCGATCATCGTTGCCCGATTGTCGATACATGGTGGCAGACGGAAACCGGCGGTATTCTGATTGCCCCCTTGCCGGGCGCAACGGCCTTGAAGCCGGGCTCCGCCACGCAACCCTTCTTTGGCGTCAAGCCTGAAATCGTCGATGCCAATGGCGTTGTGCTGGAGGGTGCCTGCGAGGGCAATCTGGTCATCGCTGACAGCTGGCCGGGCCAGATGCGCACCGTCTATGGCGACCACAAGCGCTTTATGGAAACCTATTTCGCAACCTATGCGAACAAATATTTTACCGGCGACGGATGCCGCCGCGATGCAGACGGCTATTACTGGATTACCGGTCGCGTTGATGACGTGATCAATGTCTCCGGCCATCGCATGGGAACCGCCGAAGTTGAGAGTGCCCTCGTTGCGCACGAAAATGTTTCGGAAGCGGCTGTCGTCGGCTACCCGCACGACATCAAAGGACAGGGCATCTATGCCTATGTCACCCTGAT
Organism: Hyphomicrobiales bacterium; assembly: GCA_947454055.1. GTDB lineage: Bacteria > Pseudomonadota > Alphaproteobacteria > Rhizobiales > Beijerinckiaceae > CAIUPE01. The sequence goes on along the minus strand of CANGIS010000055.1, from coordinate 4,625 downwards.
GACTGGCACGGAGCCGACCGACCAGCTGCGCAAGGACCTTGTCGGATGGGTCCGCAAGGAAATCGGCCCGATTGCCTCGCCCGATCTCATCCAATTTGCACCGGGCCTGCCAAAGACACGCTCTGGCAAAATCATGCGCCGCATTTTGCGCAAGATCGCTGAGGATGATTTTGGCAGTCTGGGCGACACCTCGACGCTATCGGATCCAGCCGTTGTCGATGATCTGATTGCCAACCGGCAAAACAAGCGCGGCTGACTGTAGTTTCTCCCCCGAAAGATCCTGATCCCCGCGTTCCGGCGCGGGGATTTTTTATTGTTGGCACCGGTGCAGGTATTTTTACCGATGGGATTTTATTAATTCTCAGGCGTTAGCTATGCTGTAGACCTCCAGCCTCGTCGACCCATGGCGTGCTGGCCTTGTGGATTGAGATACCGGAGCCCTTCTTCATATGACCATTGTTCCCATCATTTTGTGCGGCGGTTCCGGTACCCGGCTCTGGCCGGTTTCGCGGGACAGCTTTCCGAAGCAATTTGTGCCGTTGCTGGGCAAGCTCTCGACCTTTCAGGGAACCTTGAAGCGGGTGGCCGATCCGGCCCTGTTTGGCAGGCCGGTGGTCGTGACGAACGAAAAATTCCGCTTTCTGGCCGAGGAACAAGCAGCCGCCATCGGCATTTCGGTCGATATCATCATGGAGCCCATGCCGCGTGATTCGGCTGCGGCGATTGCCGCATCCGCGCATTATCTCGTGCACCATCGCGCGGGCACGATCGGGCTTGTTCTGGCCGCCGATCACGTGGTCGGCAATACCGCTGGCTTTGCCGCCAGCGTTCGCGCAGCCGTTCCCGCCGCTGAAGCGGGCAAGATAGTAACCTTTGGCATCACGCCCACCCACCCCTCGACCGCTTACGGCTATATTCGGTCGGGCGATGATGTGGAGGGCGAGGCCAAGGCCGTCGCGATGTTTCTGGAAAAGCCCGATGCGGTTAAAGCAGGCCAGCTGATCGCCGAAGGGTGTTTGTGGAACTCCGGCAATTTCATGTTCAGGCCCGATGCGATGCTCGCCGAGATCAAGGCCTTTGCGCCCGCCATCGCCGATGCGGCGGGCGAAGCGCTCGCAAACCACACCATGGATCTGGGTGCGCTCCGCCTCGGCGAAGAGGATTTTGCCAAAGCCCCCAAAATCTCGATCGATTACGCCGTGATGCAGAAAACCAAGCTGGCCGCCGTCGTGAAAGCAGCGTTCGACTGGTCCGATATCGGCACATGGGACGCGCTGTGGGAAGCCTCCGATCGCGACGGGTCCGGCAACCGGACGAGCGGCAATGTCACGCTGGTCGACACCAAAGGCAGTCTTGTCCATTCCGACGAGGTTTTGACGACGGTTGCCGGTCTCGACGATGTTGTGGTTGTCACCACGCGCGACGCCGTTCTCGTTGCAAGCCGGGAAGCTTCAGGCAACGTCAAGGCGCTGGTGGAAGACATGAAAGCCCGGGGCATTCGGGAGGCCAGCGAGCACCTTAAAATGTACCGTCCGTGGGGCGCGTATCAGCGGATCGATATCGGCGACCGGTTCCAGGTCAAACGGTTGACCGTCAAGCCAGGCGGCCGCTTGTCCCTGCAAAAGCACCATCATCGCTCGGAACACTGGGTCGTCGTCTCCGGTACGGCGGAAGTGACCATTGGCGACAAGGTGATGGAACTTCACGAGAACGAGAGCACCTATATCCCCGTTGGCGAACTGCACCGGCTGGCCAATCCGGGCAAGGTCATGCTCGAAATCATCGAGGTTCAAGTGGGAAGTTATACCGGCGAGGACGATATCGTGCGGATCGAGGATGTTTACGGAAGAGGATAGAATAAGTTATAATTATGAAAAAAATAGCCTTAATTACAGGAATTACCGGCCAAGACGGTGCATATTTAGCGGAGCTTTTGCTTGCCAAGGGATACGCAGTTCATGGTATTCGGCGTCGTTCGTCATTATTCAATACGGATCGTATTGATCATCTTTATCATGATATGCACATTACTGGTTACGATCTTACACTGCATTATGGTGATTTGACCGACACCTCGAGTCTCACTCGGATCATTCAAGAGGTACAACCGGACGAAATATACAATTTGGCAGCTCAGAGCCATGTTGCAGTCTCTTTCGAAGAGCCTGAATATACCGCAAATTCCGATGCATTGGGGCCGCTACGAATTCTTGAGGCTATTCGCATTAATGGTCTGACTAAAAAAACAAAGTTTTATCAAGCTTCGACTTCAGAGCTATACGGACTTGTTCAAGAAGTTCCACAAAAAGAAACGACTGCGTTTTATCCACGGTCACCCTATGGTGTTGCGAAGCTGTACGCTTATTGGATCACAGTTAATTATCGCGAAGCCTATGGAATTTATGCTTGCAATGGTATTTTATTCAATCATGAATCGCCCGTTCGCGGCGAGACATTTGTGACCCGTAAAATTACTCGCGGATTGGCTCGTATTAAACTTGGGGCTCAGGATTGTCTCTATTTAGGCAATTTGAATGCTATGAGAGATTGGGGGCATGCTCGTGATTATGTTGAGATGCAATGGTTGATGTTGCAACAGGAAACTCCGGAAGACTTCGTGATTGCGACTGGTGTGCAGCATAGCGTGCGAGAGTTTGTCGAGCTGGCTGCCAAAGAAATTGGAATCGAAATACGTTGGGAAGGCTCTGACACCGACGAAAAAGGATATGACGCCACCACAGGTCAATGCATTGTGTCCGTTGATCCACGGTATTTTCGTCCGGCAGAGGTAGAAACATTGTTAGGCGATGCCACAAAGGCAAAAGAGAAATTAGGTTGGGTATCAAAAACATCATTTCATGAACTCGTTTCAGAGATGATGTCAGAGGATCTTAAAGAGGCTCAACGCGATGAGCTTATTAGAAAGAATGGCTTCAAATATTTTGCACGTCCCGAATAAGAGGTCTTTTATGATACCAGTTTACCAGCCTTATTTTTCGGGCCGAGAGAAATATTATGTCAATCAGTGTCTAGATTCGACATGGATTTCTTCGAAGGGCGAATTTATTGACCGTTTCGAGCGTAGCTTTTGTCAATTTATAGATGCTGATCAGGCAACCAGTGTTTGTAATGGAACAGTTGCAATTCATCTGGCGCTTGAAGCCATAGGCATAGGACCGGGTGATGAGGTTATCGTTCCTACTTTAACGTATATCGCCTCAGTTAATACAATCCTCCAGACCGGTGCCACGCCGATTTTCGTCGATTCAATTGAAAATACATGGCAAATTGATCCACAGGACATCAAGCGAAAAATAACGAGCCGAACCAAAGCTGTATTAATCGTTCATTTGTATGGTTTACCATGTGACATGGATGCTGTTATGGCGATCTGCGAAGAACATAATCTGTTGCTCGTAGAAGATTGTGCCGAGGCCGTAGGAACACGTTACAAGGGGCGCCATGTTGGAACGTTCGGTGACGTTGCGACGTTTAGCTTTTTTGGAAATAAGACCATTACAACTGGCGAAGGTGGAATGGTCGTATCGAAAGACAGCGCCGTTATGGCCCGGGCCCGACACCTTAAGAGCCAGGGTGTATCGCCAATTCGCGAGTATTGGCACGATAGCTTGGCATATAATTATCGTATGACTAATATTTGCGCAGCTATCGGATTAGCTCAACTTGAGAATGTCGAAGTTATTCTGGCGAGGAAACGTCAAATTGCGGATTGTTATCGAAAGGGCTTGGTCGGCCTTCCATTAAAAACACATGACGAGTTGCAAGATACCGTTCATTCATTCTGGATGTGCTCCCTGGTCGTCAACGATGCTAAGGTGCGGGATTCCCTGCGCGAATGGCTAAAGCAGGCTGATGTCGAGACACGCCCCTTGTTTTTTCCATCCCACACTTTGCCACATTGCTCGACTGGCGAACACTTTCCGATCGCAGAATCCCTCTCGGCGCGCGGCATCAACTTACCAAGTTATCCGGCCCTTAGTAACCCAGAAATAGAATTGATATGCTCGTACATTCGTGCTTATTTTGGTTAAATCATTATGAAATATACGTTGGTAACTACCCCAGGTTGGCTTTTATTGGTGGATTTAGAGACAAAGCAAGTTCAACCGTTAGAAAACGATCGCTCGGAATACTATGGAATTACATGGTTTCCCTTTGGTGATGAGCTTGTTCTTTCTCACTCGGGTGTGAGGAACGAGGAATTGGCCGACATAGCCACTTATTCTCAGTCTGAAAAAGGTTGGCTATCAAAGGGAAAATTGACGAGCCGACGCTTTTTGTCGGCACCCCATCAAATTCTATCTGCTCCGGATGGTCGCGTTATTTGTACCAATACAGGCCGGAACGCCATTACGGTTTTTGATTTTAAAAATCCAACTCATTTTCAGGAGGCCTCGGCACGCGACGCGCGTTGGGATCGTATTGATCTCAATATTGCCCTAGGGGACCATTTAAATTCAGTGTATCTTCAGGGTGATATCCTTTACGTGGTCGCTCATGGTCATGATCTAGGTTCAAGGCTTATATGCTTTTCTTACCCAAGTCTTGAGTTGCTCAAAGTTGAACCGCTTGGAAGAAAGACAGGCTTGCATAATATTTGGATT
>CANGIS010000054.1 GCA_947454055.1 Hyphomicrobiales bacterium | reverse complement strand
GCGGATGTGAACAAAATGATCTACCCGGAAGGTTTGGGACGCCACACCTTCCTCAATCGCCTCAATCACTTTCGGGAAGATTTCACGGCGGTAATCTTTTTGTCCGAAGACGGAGCCGGCACAGATGGAGTCATAGACCGTCGTAATGCCCGACGATGCAATTTGCGCATCGTGGGCAAGCGCTGCTGCTAGCCCGTTGGGCCAGAATACGCCGGGGCGCGGCACAAAATGTTTTTCCATATTATCGGTGTGCATTTCAACAATGCCGGGCGTAATATAGTCGCCGTCCACATCGATGGCTGATGGCAAAGTCGAGCGCCCGGAGTCGATGGAGCGAATGCCGCTTTCATCAAATACGATGGTGCCGTTCAGCGTTTCGTTTTCGAGAACAAGGGTAGCGTTGGTGAGGATGGTTTCGGTCATGATCAGGCGGCTGCTCTGTAAGCTGTGAGATCTAATCTGCGGGTGGCGACGCGGTCACGAACGGCCTCGTCGTGAAAAATGCCGACAATGGCTGAGCCCGATTGACGCGCTTCGGCGATCAATTCGACAACAACATCGCGATTGGCGGCATCAAGCGAAGCGGTTGGTTCGTCGAGAAGAAGAATAGGCGAAGGATCGACAAAACTGCGGGCAATGTTAACGCGCTGTTGTTCGCCGCCCGAGAAGGTCGTGGGCGCGAGCGACCAGAGCCGCTGAGGTAGATTGAGCCGGGCCAGCATATCACCCGCGCGCTGGGTAGCTTCATCATCGGAGACGCCGCGTGCCAGCATCGGATCCTTCACGATATCAATGGTTTTGACGCGCGGAATGACCCGCAAAAATTGGCTAACAAAGCCCAGTGTCTTGCGCCGCGCTTCGAGCACCCGACGTGGGGTGGCTGTCACTATATCGACGAAGCCATCTCCGTGACGCACATGAACATGGCCTTGGGATGGGCGATAATTGCCATAGAGAATGCGCAAAAGCGTGGATTTTCCAATGCCCGATTGGCCATGCAAAATCACAGCCTCGCCGCGTTCGACGCTGAAGCTCACTTCTGCAAACACGGGCAAGGTAACGCTGCCCTGATTATGCAGGATAAATTGCTTGGTCAGGCCTTCGGCCTTCAGCATAGTGGTCATGGTTTAAGTCGCCTTTGCGAGTGCTCTAGGCTTGGTCGATGACAGTTTCGCGACGAAGGAATGTCTCACGCCGCTAAAACGGCGGAAGTCAGAAGTTGGGTGTACGCATGGTGGGGATCATCCAGCACTTGGTCGGTGAGACCTTCTTCGACAACGGCGCCGTCTTTCATCACCATTAAGCGATCCGTCAGCAAACGCGCCACCGCCAGATCATGCGTCACAATAACGGCGGCAATGCCAAGATCGCGCACCAGAACGCGTAATAAATCAAGCAATCGGGCCTGCACCGATACGTCGAGCCCGCCGGTGGGTTCATCCATAAACACAAGGCGCGGTTCAGGCACCAGCACGCGGGCGATTTGCAGACGCTGTTGCATGCCGCCTGAAAACTGGCGCGGGCGATCATCCACGCGGTCTTCCCCGATTTCGACACGGGTCAACCAATCAAGGGCTGCTGCGCGGATCTTGCCGTAATGGCGGTCGCCGCGGTCCATCAATCGTTCGCCAACATTGCCGCCGGCCGACACATCCATGCGCAAGCCATCACGCGGGTTCTGGTGAACGATGCCCCATTCGGTGCGCATCAGCTTGCGGCGGGTGGGCTCCGGAATATCGAACAGGCTGATCGGGGTGCCCCCATGGCGAAACATCACTTCGCCGCCCGATGGCCGATCAATGCCTGCCAAGCAACGCAGCAGCGTTGATTTGCCAGACCCTGATTCACCCACAATTCCAAGCACCTCGCCCGGCCAGAGCGAAAAGGAAACATTCTTGCACCCAACCCGCTCGCCATAGAGCTTGGTGATGTTTTGGGCGATAAGGATCGGATCGGGCTCGCCCGCCTCTTGAACCACGGCATCATGCGACATCAGAGGCTCCTTCAGCATGGCCGACATAAGCGAGCGCCTCAGCGGTGGAGAGTTCTTTGCCGACATGACCTGCCGCGCGGCGATCCTCGCAATAGGAGCTATCCGAACAGACAAACATCCGCCCGCCGTGATCGTCCGTGATCACTTCATCGAGATAGCTGTCGGTTGCCGCGCATAGCGCGCATGGCTCGGCCCAACTCTGGATCGTGAAGGGATGGTCCTCGAAATCCAAGCTCTTGACGGAGGTATAGGGCGGAATGGCGTAGATGCGTTTTTCGCGGCCTGCGCCAAAGAGTTGCAGCGCTGCCATATCGTCCATTTTCGGATTGTCGAATTTTGGGATCGGCGTTGGCGACATGACATAGCGGCCATTGACCAGCACCGGATAGGAATAGGTTGTGGCGACATGGCCATACCGGGCAATGTCTTCATACAGCCTGACATACATGCCGCCATACTCGGCCCATGCGTGCATTTTGCGGGTTTCGGCCTCAGAAGGCTCCAGCTTGCGCAACGGCTCGGGCTGCGGCACCTGATAGACCAGAATTTGGCCCGCTTCTAAATCCTTCTCGGGGATACGATGCCGGGTCTGGATGATGGTTGCCTCGTTTGTCGCCTCCGTGGTGGCAACGCCTGAAACGCGCTCGAAAAAGCGGCGGATGGATACCGCATTGGTGGTGTCATCCGCCCCTTGATCGATTACTTTCAGCCTATCGGTCGGGCCGACCAGAGCGGCAGTGATCTGGATGCCGCCGGTGCCCCATCCACGCGCCAAGGGCATTTCGCGTGAGCCAAACGGGACTTGATATCCCGGAATGGCCACGGCCTTGAGCAAAGCGCGGCGGATCATCCGCTTGGTCTGCTCGTCGAGATAGCCGAAATTGTAATCGGGATCGTGATGGGGCGTGGTCATTCCGCAGCCTCCTTCAGGGCGATTGCGCGCTCTTCCTGCTCAGCTCTGATCTTGCGCAGCAATTCAAGCTCGCCTTGGAAATCGACATAATGGGGAAGCTTCAAATGCTCGACAAAGCCGGAAGCTTCGACATTATCGGCATGATAGAGCACGAACTCTTCCTGTTGGGCCGGATATTCGGTAGCCTCGCCGAAGTCGCGCGCCTTTAGCGACCGGTCAATAATCGCCATCGACATGGCTTTGCGCTCGGCATGGCCAAAGGACAGACCGTAGCCGCGCGTGAATTGCGGGGGCTGGTCTTTTGAGCCTTGGAACTGGTTGACCATCTGACATTCCGTCAGCGTGATATCGCCAAGATCGACCGCAAAGCCGAGTTCTTCAGGCACAAATTGAACGGCAACTTCGCCGAGCCTGATTTCGCCTGCAAAGGGATGGTTGCCACCGAACCCGCGCTGCACCGAATAGGCTAGGCCAAGCAAAAAGCCTTCATCGCCTCGCGCCAGAGTTTGTAGCCGCACATCGCGATCCGCTGGGAATTCAATCGGGTCGCGGGTGAGATCGAAGGGGCGTGGATCATCGGCAGGCGGTACCTCCGGCTCCATCAAACCTTCATCGCCCAAAATATCAGGCACGCGTTGCATCGTGGCATCCAACGCTTCTGGCGCGATGGCCGCACTCGGTGCATCCTCGCCATTGGCCATCAGCGCGAAGTCGAACAGGCGATGGGTGTAATCATAGGTTGGACCGAGCACTTGGCCGCCCGGTAGGTCTTTATAGGTCGCGGAAATACGACGACGAATGGCCATGGTCGCCGTATCGAGCGGCACGGACGAGCCAAAGCGCGGCAGCGTGGTGCGATAGGCGCGCATCAAAAACGCGGCTTCGATCATATCGCCTTGGGCTTGTTTTAACGCGAGCGCTGCAAGGTCTTCGTCATAAAGCGAGCCCTCATTCATGACGCGGGCAACGGATAACTGCATCTGCTCGCGGATTTGGGCGACCGAGAGTTCCGGCACCGATGGATCACCACGCCGTTCTTCGGCCACCAGATCATGGGTTGCGAGGATGGCTGCTTCGCCGCCTTTAACTGCAACATACATTACAAACCTCCCCCGATCTGGGTGGAACGCGGCAGTCCTGCGAGCTGCGATCCGGCGACGAAGATGAGATCAACGCCAAGCGGATACATCGCATTGTTGTCGGCGATTTCGCGCCATAGTGAAGCGTCAAGGCCCCGAGGCGCAAAGCGCGTGCTACCCTTGATGCCGGGGCCGGTAAGCGCGACCGGTAAGCCACCTTCCAGCGCGTCGCACAGCACAAGGATGGTTGTCGATGTGTCGGGGTAGCGATCCTCACCGAGATTGAAATCGCCAAGTCGCGCCGAGGATGCTGCACCATCGATCACGGCAAAGCGCGCTTCGGATGGTGCTGAGGCCTTCGGCGCGCCGGTATGAAAGGACAGCCAACGGCGCGTTTCCTGATCCTCGCTTTGCAACCAGACGGGAGTTTCATAATCGGCCAAGGTCAGCAACAAAGTTGCTGCTGCCGGTGGCAGCTTGGCGGGGGTACCGGCAAGGTTATCGGACAGATCAAAAATCTTGCCGGGTGCCGAAAGGGCATCGAGCACCGTGCGGAATACGATTTGCGATCCGAAGACTGGATCGGCAAGTCCTGAGGCAAGCGGTTGCATGGCGCGGGCCTTTGTCATCAGCCATCTCCCCGAACAAGCGTGAAAAAATTAACCTTGGTGGCCGCGGCCTTGCGCGAGACGATGTTACGCTGGGCCTGTTGTTCCTCAGCAATCCGGTCAATCATGACCAAGAGGTCGCTTCGATGAGCGCTTTCGGTTTGCAGCACCGCATCGAGAATGGCCGCATGCTCAGCCTTTTTGCGGTCGCGACCCAGCGCATAAGAAAAGCCCATCGTGCCATCAGCCAGCCGAACGACGCAGCGCGTCAGGGTGGCCTCACCGGTGTTAAACCTACGACCAGCGCCACCGGCGCGGGCCTCCAGCATCAGCGTGCCGGTCTCGGGGCGCTTGATCACCTCATAGGCCGGAACTGTTCCCAGAGAGACGAGCAACGAGGCGACTGAATCGGCCGTTGAGCGGGCCAAAACGCCCATCCAATATTGCCGCTCGGTTTGATGCTTGTGTGCCGACACCGTTCAATTCTCCGATTGATTGCCTATGCAAATCACGATAGGTCTAGACCAATAAAGCGGTTTCGAAAATAGGTCTATACTTTTAGCATGACTATTTCGTGACGCGGGGAGAAAAAGGACAATGGCTATTTCCGAAACGCAGGATGCTAAGACCGCATGGCGACGCATTGCGGATGACCTTTCGGCTGAAATTGCGAGCGACGGATATGAGCCCGGCAAAGGGCTTCCCACGGCATTGGATTTGGCTGCCCGCTATGGCGTGCACCGTCATACCGCGCGCCATGCGCTGAAATATTTGCAGGAACAGGGCCTTGTATCGGTGGAGCAGGGCCGCGGGAGCTTTGTCACGGGCCGTCGTGTTCCCTATCGCATCGGACGGTCGGTTAGCTTTCGGCAAAATTTCAATGCTGCTGGAATTGAGGCATCGGGACGCATTCTTTCGGTTCATTGCATCACGATTCCGATCAGCATTTCCAAATCGCTCGGTCTGCCGACGTCCGGTTCGGTCTGGCGGGTCGAGGCACTTAATTCGGCAGGTGGAAAGCCGATTTCGCTTTCGATCCATTATGTCTCGACGGATCGCTTTCCAGATTTTCCAACGATCCTGCGCGAACACAACACGTCCATTACCGAGGCCTTCCGGCATTTTGGCATCGACACTTACAAGCGGCTTTCAACAGCCCTTTCAGCACGGCTGGCAACGGAGGAAGAGGCTGCTCGGTTGGGGCTTTCCTATGGTGATCCAGTGTTGACATCGGAAGGCATCGATAGCCTGCCGGACGGCACACCTTTGCAAGTGGTCGAAAGCGTATTCGCGCCATCGCGTGTTCAATTCATTGTCGAGGCCGATTAGACCGGACGCGCGCCGATCAACGCTGTGCGCAGTTTACTGGAGAGTATGTCGATAATGGCAACCGTCACCAACACCATGATGATGATGAACGAGGTTTGTTTCCACTCAAGCGTCCGAATTGTCTCGGTGAGATAAAGGCCGATGCCGCCAGCGCCCACAATGCCGATAATGGTTGCCGAGCGGGTGTTTGATTCAAAAAAGTAAAGCAATTGGCTGACAATGATCGGCAAGATTTGCGGAACTATGCCGAAGCGAATGGCTTCAAGTCGCGTTGCCCCTGTCGAGACGACACCTTCGACAGGCTTGTCATCTGCTGCTTCAATCGCTTCCGAGAAGAGTTTGCCGAATGCGCCGAAATCGGAAGTGATAATCGCCAACACGCCGGCGAAAGGCCCCAAGCCAACAACACCAATCCAAATCAGCGCCCAGATCAACGTATCGATACCGCGAATAATATCGAGGAAGCGCCGCGCCAGAAGATGCAGGATTGAATTTTTGACGATGTTTCTGGCTGCCAAAAAGCCAAAGGGCAAAGCCAGAATGGCGGCACAAATGGTACCCAGAAACGCCATGGAAAGCGTCTCCACCAAGCCTTTTAAAAAGACGAGGGCAATATTTACTGTGCCGGGATTGGGCGGTAACATCAGGCCCACAATCCAGACAAAATTCTTGAAGCCATCGGCCAGCCGTTCCGGCTCAAATCCCAGCGTTGATAAACCGAAAATATAAAGGCCGACGAGAAATACGCCAACGCCGATGGTTGTCGCCCTTCGCTTTACGTTTGCCCGGAAGGCCTGCGGGTGGCGGCCCTTTACCGTGTCTAATTCCGGAAATCGCATTTCACGCGACTTTGTTGGAAGGGAAGCGTTCATCGTGAGCCCTCCACATCGACAAGCCGATGGCGAACTTTCTCTGTGCCGTAATCAATGATCATCACGGCGGCGATCATCAAGATCAGCACGGCGCTGACATCCGAGTAATAAAATTTCCGGATATATTCGAGCAAGGTTTGGCCAATGCCACCGGCTCCGACAAAGCCCATAACCGAGGCGCCGCGCACATTGATTTCAAATCGTAGCAGCGAATAGCTAGCAAAATTAGATAGGACTTGCGGTACGGCGGCAAAGCGTACCTGTTGGCGCCATGTCGCGCCGGTCGCTTTCAAGCCATCCACAGGCTTCATGTCGATGTTTTCGATGACTTCGGAAAACAGTTTACCCAACGCACCTGTGGTATGAATGGCAATCGCTAAGACTCCAGGCAGTGGGCCGAGCCCGAAGCTCACCACGAAGATGAGCGCGAACACGATATCGGGCACGGTGCGGCAAAATTCGAGAAAACGCTTGGCAATAAAGTGAGAAACGCTGCCCACCGCCAAATTACGGCTCGCCAGAAAGCCGAGGAAGAACGCGGCTACAGCCCCGGTGACAGTTCCCAAATAAGCAATGAGCACGGTTTCGCCTAATTGACGGAGCCATTTCGTGAGGCCCCAAAACCATTCGGCAAGATCAGGGAGAAAACTTGTCCAAGCGAGCTTGGGCGTTATTTCATAAAAGTAATGCGGGAAGCGCCAGAAATTTTTGACAAATTTTGCACCGTCAACCTCGGCTCCAACAGCTGAGAGAATGAGCATGAGAGCAACAATCACAAGGCCTAAAAGCAATTGGCGATTCTTCTGGCCGACGGCCCTGCGATAGGTCTCAGAGAGATGCCTATTCTGTTCGTCGGAAAGAAGATTGATTGCCGTTGCCATGAGTGGCCCTCGCAGTTGGATAAAAAAATGAGAGCGGCGGATTTCTCCGCCGCTCTCACAATCCTAAAATCAGGACTTCTTCTTCAACTCGTCGACGAAGGTGATCAAATCGACAACGCCCTTATAGGCATCGTGCGTGATCGGGGTGTAGGACTCGTACTTGCCGTCATACGCCTTGTCAAAAGCAGCACGATCATTCGTATAAGCGTTCAAGAACGCATCACGGATAGCGGCTTTAGCGTCTTCTGGAAGCGAGTTGAGGTAAGCGAGTGGAGAGTTCACGATCTGCGCGGATTTGAAGATGATCCGGTAGTCGGAATACTTGGCAATGCCCTTGTTTTCCATCTTCATCAGTGTTGAAGAGGTTTCGCTATCCCATGCGTTGAAGGCTGCTTCAACCGTGCCCTGCGAAAGGGCCAGAACCGAGTTCTCATGCGTACCTGAATAGACGATCTTCGAGAAGAACTTATCGGCATCAAGGCCAAGCTTGTTCAACTCAAAGCGTGGCACATTGTTGCCCGAGGTCGAGTTAGGATCGACGAAAGCAACAGGCTTGCCCTTAAGGTCTTCAAGCTTCTGGTAAGGACTGTCTTTCTTTACATACAGCACCGAGTAGTAGCCCTTCAGGCCGCCATTGCTGACTTCCATCGCAAAAGGGGTAACTTCAGCGCCAACCTTAAAAGCGCGAGCATATGATGCTGGTCCATAAAGGGCGATCTGGATGTTACCAGCCTTCTGGCCTTCGATCACGGCGGCATAGTCATTGACGATGCGCATGGTGACTTTCACGCCAAGCTTTTTGGACAGATAGTCCATCATAGGTGTCCAGCGAGCAGTCGTATCAGCCGCATTTTCAGCTGGAACGAGTGCGAAGGTCAGTTCTGGATATTTCGTCTTCCAGTCTTCAGCCGAGGCATGGCTGACAACGCCCATAGCGGCGGTCGCGATCGTTGCGGCAAGCATCAAACGACGAGTAAACATCGGTCTATCTCCAAGTGAGGGTTAGGGAGTTGGGGGTAGAAAAGCCGTTGCTATTGCGGGGGAGCTTAAAGCAACGGGTCGTTCAGGCGACGACCGCCAGCCCTTCAGGCATGGCAGTCTCGGATGAGGCTTCGTCCATGACTTCGCCGGCTTCAAGGCCATAGAGTTCACGGGCAACGGAATCCGTCAGCGCATCGGGCGCGCCTTGAAAAACAACGCGTCCGGCGGCCATGCCGACCAGACTGTCGCAATAGGTACGCGCCAGATCGAGCGAATGGAGATTGCAGATCACGGTGATGCCAAAATGCTTGTTGATACGCAAAAGCGCATCCATCACGATTTTGGTGTTGCGCGGGTCAAGCGATGCAATCGGTTCGTCGGCAAGAATGATATCCGGCTCTTGTACAAGCGCACGGCAAATGGCGACGCGTTGTTGTTGACCACCGGAGAGTTGATCAGCGCGCTGGGCGGCGAGTCCTGCAATGTCGAATTGCTCAAGAGCTGCTAGTGCAATCGACCGGTCATTATCACCCCAAAGCTTCAGCATTGTGCGCCAACCCGGCGCACCCGAAAGGCGGCCCATCAAAACATTGGTCAACACATCCAGTCGGCCGACGAGATTGAATTGCTGGAAGATCATCGCACAACGGCGGCGCCATTCGCGAAGCTCGGCTCCTTGCAGAGAAGTGACATCGACACCATCAAACGTAATGGAGCCGACGGTTGGGTCATTAAGCCGGTTGATCATCCGTAACAAAGTCGATTTGCCAGCACCGGATCTACCGATAACGCCGACGAAGCTGCCTAGTTTGATGGATAAAGAAACGGAATCAACCGCACGCGTCGGGCCGTAAATCTTGCTCAATCCATCAATAACTAACATGTAGCCTCTCCTTGTCGATAGCCTCGAAATACGGGCCTTCAATGACAGAGGCGTGACAGGCTGTGGATGGGCGGTGTCAAAATTCCGGGACTCCCCAGTCCCAGTTGGGCCTGCTATTAAGGCAGCGTGCTTGGGTAAAGGTGTTCAGCCCGGCAAGTGGAAGGCCAAACTCAAATTCGGTCCCCCGGCCGTCTGAAAAGAAAGGCGAATTTATGATCGTTACCCTTGATCAAGCCATTGAAATTCATGCAAAAGCTGCATTATTTCGTGCGGGTAAAGTAGCCCGTAAGCAAACACTCGACCTTGCCGAGCGGTACCGCCAGCGCGGTGATTTATCAAGCTTCGAAACGTGGAAAAAGGTC
>CANGIS010000053.1 GCA_947454055.1 Hyphomicrobiales bacterium | reverse complement strand
GCAACAAACTCACCAGAAGACCGACAGCGGAAGCAACGAGGATCGACGGCATTGAAAGATAGAGAACCAGAACCATCACCTCATTCAAATGATTTGCCGCTGCCGATGGAAGCATACCTAATTTCCAATTCGCTGTTTAATTAGTGATTACAATCAACATAATTTGACGACAAACATTTGCGCGCAAGCTCTTGCGCCTCGATGATCAGGTTCTTTTCCATACTGGATTGAATTTTTTCCCTGACTTCGGACGCTTTTTCATTCCCGTTGGCCACGGCGATGTTGGCCCACATATGTCCAAGCACATAATTCTGCATCCGGCCCAGCCCATTGGCATAGATAACCCCCAGATTGGCCTGCGCCGTCGGGTTACCAAGATGGGAGGCCTTTTCAAACCAGTCGGCGGCGTTTTTACCACGATCATTGCCCAGATGGCCGTCGGCATAGAGAAAGGCGAGCCGCACTTGAGCTTCGGAATTACCCGCTTCCGCCGCCTTCTTCAAAAACACCTCGGCCTGAGCATAGCTTTGCACGGTACCCTGCCCGAACTCATGCATCATGCCGACAAGATAGGCAGCCTCAACATTGCCCTGCACCGCCATTGGCTCAAGCAGATGGAAGGCGCGGGTATAGTCATGATCCCGATACACCTTCATCGCATCGTCGAAGGACGCGTCGGCCTTCGCGGGTGCGCTTGAGAACGCATAGACGACCAAGATCAAAAGCCTGAAATGCCGCCAAAGGTTAACGCGCTGGAGGTCCAGACGACGGCTAACGATGAAGCGTTCAAATCTCGTCATTTCAATTTCAATTGGCGTCTGAGTTTTTGCGTCATTTGCTTGATTTCACCCGAATTACGCATAATTTTTGGGGTAATCAGCACCAGAAGTTCCGTCTTGACCACTTGGTCGCCCGACTGTTTGAACAGTTCACCGACGACCGGAATTCGCGAGATAACAGGAACCCCCGTCGATGTGCGGGTCACTTTGTTCTGGATGAGGCCGCCAAGCGCAATTGTGCCGCCGGTATAGGCCAGAACATCCGACGTCACCTTGCGGGTATTGATCACCGGCGTGAGCGTGTTGCCGCCCGTATCGGTCGCGACCGCTTCACTGACCTCTTGGGTGATGGCCAAATTGACGCTGTCATCGCCATTTATTTTAGGCACCACTTTCAAAATGATACCGGTATTCTTGGTTTCGACCGTCTGACTGACGGTACCCGTCTGTGTTTCAAGCTTGGCGGTCGCAAACGGGATCTCTTGCCCGATCTGGAGCATGGCTTCTTTACCGTCGACCACCGTCAGATAGGGCGACGAGATCACCTTCACATTGGTTACGGCCTGCAGTCCCTGAACCACGACTTTTACGGGATTACCATCCCATATATCGGAAAGATTGATGGCGCTGCCGGAGGTCGGCTGGGATTTCGAGGCAACCGAACTTCCCGTGCCAGCCGTGACATATCCGCTCGAATCGGGCCTCAAACTATGCTGGATAAACCAGCTCACCCCGTATTGGAGATTATCGTTCAGCTCGACCTCGAGCACGGTTGCTTCGATCAGCACCTGGGCCTCGGGCAAATCGAGCGTCTCTACAATCTCCTGGATTTTCTTGAAGGTGCCATAATCCGAATTGATCAAGAGCGCATTGTTGCGTTCATTCGGTGAAATGGTCAGCACCTGGCCCGATGCCGTAATCGCTGTAACGACGGCCGGCGATGATGCCGATGGTGCGGATTGCCCATTGCCATTATCGCTACCGGAAGAACCGGAGGCACTTCCATTCGGAGCTGGCAACGCCGTTTTACTGAAGCTCGGTTTGGTCAGTGTAATTCTCGGTGGCACGGTTTGGGCCATCAAGGTACCATCCTCGCCATCCACCGACATTTGCGGCGCACTGTTGACGAACTTGCCGGTCGGCAAAATCGAATTACCCCCCGCACCGGAACGATTGGAACCCGAGGACGCCGAGGCGTTTGTTGCCCCGCCTGGCCCGTTCGTGCCGACGAAAAGACCATCCCCCCCGCCCGAAGCCGATTTGAACACCAACGCCAATTGATCGGCCGCCAGCTTGGCCGGAATATTCTTCAAAGCAAGCACGCGAACTTCAAAGCTGGATTTCAGCGACATATCCAGCTGACCGACCAGCTTCATTAAGCCGCGAAGAAGCGCCTTGTCCGGCGAGCTGAGCATAATGGCGCGGCGCCCCGATAGCGGAACAAGGGTAAAATTGGTTTCACCTCGCCCCGCATATAACGTTCCGATTTCGGTCGCCACCTGCTCGGGTGAGCTTTGCTGCAGGGGAACGATCAAAACACTGTCGTTACCCACGGTTGACGAGCCGACCAGACGCACCAGCTCCTGAATTTGCTCAAGCTCGGCAGGGTTGCCGCGAACGATCAATGCACCATTGGCGGGAGAGGCAATGATTTGGGTGTCCGGAGGCAAGAGCGGCAAAATAAACTCACGGACCTTGACCGGATTGGCATCGCCAACCGGCATCCAGACCACTTTCGTATCGGTGGCACCGCCCTGCTGAACCATCGACTTGATTTTGGCAATCATATCGGCGGTTCCGACGTAATAAATGCCGTTAAATTGCGACAGCAGCATTCCGTTTTCGGCCAAAATATCCCGAACGATTGGAACAAGCGCCTCGCGGGTCACCGGCGATGAGGTCTGGAAATTGACCGTCCCCGGAAGATCGGGCGGTGCGATAAAATTGACATTCAACGCACCGCCCAACACCTGATCGATAAAATCGCGAAGGGGCGTGCTCCGGAAATTCAGGGTGACATCCTCACCCTGCGGACCGATCGTCACGCCACCGGATGAAGATAACAGCGAACCACGCGAGGCTGCATCAGCGGTTTTGGAGTTCGCATCGCCGCGCAAGGTGCCATCAAAGGATTGAACCGCATTGGCACCGCTATTGCCATAATTGGGCGACATGCCTGATTTTTGCGCCCGGGCAATTCCACCGTCGCCATCATAGACAGGATCCGACACGTCTTTGACGCTCCGGTCCCCGTCGACACGATCCATAAGTTGAGAGCAACCGGCCACGACAAGCAGCAGCGGAACAAGCGCCAGAAAACGTCGTAACCTTGTCCGCAACTTAGCCATAGAACACGCAAAAACCCAAACTTAGCTGTAACCGTAACTGTCAACCACGAAGCTTGCGCACCGCATCAAACGTACCAGAAACCACGCGGAACACGATGCCCCTTCGAATCAAAAGTGTTCGAAAAGAGAACAACCGACTTACCCCTAATTTCGCATTTTCTGCTGGGCAATGATATAGTCTTAACAAGGTCTTAAACACATATTTTACTTCAACCCTGCGGCTTGACGGCGCCAAATCAGAGGATCACGAAACAGAGCGGCAGACTGGATAATGCGCCGCTATTCGATTATGGTCGTGTCTCGGATCTATCGTCCCTGCGATGGCATTGAATTGCCCCGTTTTATGGCCAAAAGGAAAGAACCGGTTCGGTGACTACGTCGTTGTCCATTAATCGGGAACACCGGTCCTATATTTGCCTGCATGTCTTTGTGTTGGTGCAGCATGGCTACTTCCAAAGGGCCCTGCTATGGTTAAACGTTCTCTACCAATGGGGCGACCGCACCGAACATGTGCTGTTTTCTAGGGCAACGGCCTTGTTTCTTGGTGAAGATTATACGGCAGCAACCATCGCCCTTCAGGAGTTGGATGCCCGCTATCCGACCGAGACCTTTGGCGAAAAGATCCTGTCCGATAAAGAAAAAATGCGAAATTACATGAAAATTCGCACCCAATCCGAATTAAAACGGCAATTATTGGCCGCATCCAATTAAGATTTGAGCAACGGCACGTCCGCAAGCGAACGCGCTTGATGGCCGATCAGATGCTTTGGCCGAGATCGGTAACAGCGAAATTGATCGAAACAGGTCGGAAGGCGACATCGGACAGCGACGGATCGGGAATAGTGGGCGTCCAGCTTACTTGACTGTCATTATGGAGCCACCATCCATTGCCATCGGGTGCCTTTGTATAGGTAAAATAATGGCCCGCACCATCGGTGCCGGAATGGCAGACTACCTCGCTTGGCTGCAAAAAGAGATCATGCTGCGAGGTGCTCTTGGTATCCATCGCCTGAATTTTAAATCCGGCATCAAAATCAACCGGACGAAAATCGAAATAGTGTTGCCCGTCGCCTTGAGCCAACCGCATCGGTATACGCTCTACGCGGCTCCAATCGCCTTGGAAATCCGTCCGCGTCGTCCGATAAACGTCACCGGCAAGCTCGCCCAATTGTTCTCCCATCGCTTCTTTGACGAGCCCTTCGATCGTCCCTTGATAGCGCGCGAGCGGGACAGGCTGGCTGTTTGAAGCCGCAAGCCGTTGCAGATCGTTATCGCGTGGTGCCAAGGTAAAGCCTGCCCCCGACAGGGTGGTGGGCGCCAGCAATAGACCATCGCGATTGGCGGTCTGGACGATTTCAAACGACTGCCCCGGCAATCGATCCAGACCAAACGTGTCGTTCAAAACCTCTCTGAAATCATTGGCATCCTGCTGGATGTTAAAATAATCCGGGTCGGAAAGAAGGGTGCTGCCATCGGGCTTTTTAAGCGCGAGCATCTCGTTTTGGAACGTCTCAAGCAATGCGTTCGAGACGGTGATGTCGGACCGGCTCGCTTGAACCAGATTGCGGAACGCATTGAGAGCCGGTGCTCGATCCCCGAGGGTGCCAGATGCATCAAGCTCGTCGAGATACGCATCCAACGCTAGGCCCGACGAGGCGATGACGGACTTGATGGTTGAATTCATGAAGCAGGAATTACCCGTCACATTCGGAAATCCCCCTCGCGGGATACCGATTGGAACAGGCTTGAATGCGTCTTCCCGATCCAGCGCCGCATCGTCGGCGAGAAAGGTCTCGATCCGCCCCTTCGCATGGAGAGCAGACGATGCTGGAGCTTCCAGCGCCGGGGCTTCAACGCCGGATTCATCGTCAGCCTCGGCAAGAAACGCTTCCATCTTGGCCGTTTTCAACCCCTGAACCAATGCCGCGGAACGCTCGGTACGCGCATCGAATTGGCCATACTCCTCAAGCCGCATCCGATAGGCGGTTTCTGCATGGCGGATGCCGGGGCCGAAATCACCCTTTCGGCCGAGTTGATTGGCAACGCGGTGGTTGAGCGTTGCCACATTTTTCTTGGTCTCGCGAGTGTTGCCGCCATCGCGTTCCGCAAGGTCGGCTTCAAAAGCCTTGAGGGCCAAATTCGTATATTTTTCATATTGGCTGGCATGCCCGTTCTGCTTCGAATAGGTAGCCCAGGCGTTGAAAGTATAGCCGGCTTTCTCGGAATTGCCGGGCTTTCCGGCATTGGCGTCGACAAGTTCGGACATCTCGGACAGCGTATGGATCATATCGAGCTTATTACCTTCGGCCTCAAAGCTCTGAGCCAGAATCTGCTTGAAGTCCCAGAGACGGAGATCCGATTTGCCGTATTCGGTTGCAATTTTTGCGATCGCTTCGTCACAGCCCTTGCGCGCGGACTCGAAATGACCATCGCGCACATCAGCCCTCACCTGTTCAAGCGAGATCTTGATTTCCCCATCGAAGGCCAAATTCGACTTGGTAACATCGGTCAGCGCAACACCGGTCGGCCCAGCTTTGCCACCCGTGGGCTTGGCCGTCTGGGCAGTGGGCGCGGTGGCAGGTGATGCTGCCGAAGGGTGAATCGGTTCACCCAATTGGCGTTTGAGGTTCAAGAGCCAGACATCAACCCGCTGGCCGGCAAAATCGCCAAAACTGAGCCTGTCCCGATTGCCGAACAACACACCAATCGCAGCCTTTTCATCATCATCCATCGCCGCGATTTGATCGGCGGTGAGCGCTCGGATGGCCGTCTCCGACATCGCATCAAGTTTACGCAATTTCTGTGAGCGGACAGGTTCGAGGCTGATTTCCCCCAGACCGCCCCGCATCATATCGTCAAGTTCTGAAACACGGGCTTGCGGAGGCCTCGAGGATCGCCAGGCGGAGATGCCTCGATAAATTTCTGACCCACCGACCGTCACCACAGCAAGGAGCGCCCGACCTGCAATGCCCCAAGAGGATGTTTTCTTGACCTCGATCCCCGATAGATTTCCGATGCCAGTGTCGTTTTGTCCGGCCTCCTCGAGACCGGAGGCACCCGATCGGGCCGTCAGAACACTCGAATTCAGTCCGTTTCGGTCAACCAATGTCACGCGTATCGTCTTTCGCTCGGTTCGTTAGCCTGGCCAATGAGGCTGACGGGACGCCACACATGATCTAGCCACACCGCGTCCGCACTCGTCCACATTAGGGCTCGCGAGGACGAATTACCCAAGAAATTCGACTATCGAAGATCGAGAGTTCCATTCCGGCAGCCGTTTCCACAATCACGCCCAATTCGGCAATGTTGAAAACGCGTGAATAAATATCGATCCATGACCCCTTCTTCAGCCGGCGGCCACTTTTATCCAAGATCGAGTAATCGCCCGTCAAATCAGCGCCTGTGAGGACCAGCGAGGTCGGTTTGATATCGCGAAAAATGAACCGGATAAATTCGGGATTGGACTCAATCTCCCGAAAAAATGACGATTTATTTTTAAGCTCGATCAATTCCGGATGGGCAGAGTCAGACAGGCAGCGCTTCAAAATCGTCGGATTGAGAATGATTTCGGCTAATGTCAGCTGTTGCCGTTTATCGAAGCTGGTCAGAGTTTGACCGTTCATGGCGCTTAGTTGATCGATGGTCGCGATTGTGTTGGCCAAATCATCAAAATTTTGAATACGGGCGCCCGTGCATTCATTGAGAATCGATAGATCGCCGAAGTTTTCAGCACCAAGAGGTTCCCGCGCATCAACCGTCGATGCGGGCTTCTCTTGCTCCAATAAAACATCTTGCTGGGGGCTAGGTAACGCGACAGATGCAAAAGCCGGCTGAACATTGACGGGTTCCACCGCTACTGCCTCTGCCGCAACAGGCGGAGCTTGCGTAACTGGCGCTGCGAGCGTAACGGACTTGACAATTTCAACCGGTACAACCGATGCCCCCGCATCTTTCACGTCTTGCGAAAGGGCCGTCATTTCTTGCGATACCGACGGAGCCGGCTTGGAAGTGGCTTCCGAAGCCTTGGCGGCATTGGCCTGCGAAGTGGCAGATTTTAACGTCGCAACGTCGAGGATACGGCCATCCACCGTGGCATTCTGTGCAGGCGCCGCCGTATCCGAGGCAAGAGTAGCGTCACGGGATTGCTTTGCAACCTCGACAAAGGACCGCAGCTTCATCCGCGGACCAAAGGAAACGGTGTAATTTTTCAGGAAATTTGACCAGGCATCACTCTGTTCAAAAAGCACAGTGCCATTTGCCTCAATAAAGGCACCGTCTTTGCCAAGGCTGAAGGTGACCGTGGGGCTAACCCCCTCATCTTTTGCGAAACGTACAACCTCGATCAATAACGCGTTGCCATCTTTCAGGCGGGTAAAATCAAAAGACGTAGGCCCGACGACTTGGTCCTTGACCAGCTGGATGAATTTTGTGGCCACCGCCGGATCATTGATCTGGCCGCTGAGCATAAGGGAGCCATCGTCTTTCAACGTGGCTTTGACATTCAAGCCTTGCGAAAGAATGAGATTATCAATATCGGCCGCGATGTTTTCAGCAGACGAAATGCGGGATTTGATCGGCACGCCGGTTGCCTGAACCGCATTCAAGAGGGTCCGGCGCTCGGCAATATCCTTGATGATCCCACGGATCGAAATCTGGCCATCCGTATCCTGCACGACGCGGATATGGCTGGCGAAGGGGTATTCCGCCAACGCCGCCTCGATCCGCTGCTTGTCCTTGACGGGATCGCGGATCGCAAGTCCGCCACTTCCGCCAAAAATGGCTTGAAGAAGGAGGATCAGCACAATAAACGCGGCAAATCCGCCTGCTCCACCATAGAGGAAACGGCGATCATTCATGGCGCGTTCGATCAGAGGATCGAGGAACCGCCGGACAGCTTCGATATGCTCCCGTTGGATGCCCGCCAGCTCAAAAAACGATTTTGGGCCGTCGCTCTCATCGGTATTGGGAAGCGGCTTGCCATAATTGGGCTGAACCTCGCTCCGGAACGAAGCATCTTCCGTAATCGTATTCCAATGGGCGCCTTCAAGCCCGAAGGCGAGGCGGGTGGAGCCTAAAACCAAGGGGGAAAGTGGATCGATATCAACCCATCGGTCATCGCCCGCTTCGAGCGTCAGGCCATTGCCGAACAGAATTGCCCCGCTATTTGCCCTGATTTTGATTTTCTCGGCTTCGACTTTTAAAAACGCGTGCTGCGAATTGAGGCTCGCATCCTTAAGCTGGATGTCATCGTCTGGTCCGCTACCAATGGCGTAATCGCCCTCGTCGAGAGCGACTTCAGCACCCAATTGAAGACCGCTGAAAACTTTCAGCAGGAACTTCTCAGACATATTAAACCCCGTCTATCGGTAGCGCTTCATCACAACGCCAGAATCAAAGTATAATTAAGGTTGAAGTTGAACATTACGCAACCTTTGGTATGTTAGCCACTGCTCTTGTTGCAAGTGCTAAGGGTGATCGGGAGCCATTCAGCGATAATGTCAAAAGAACTTGATGAGTTCATCCGCCAGACACGGGCGTGGTATGCAGCCAATGGCACGCCAGACGAGATTCGTTGGGTCGAGCTCTATGCGCAAATTGACAAACTTCTGTCTGAAATCATTGCGGCGCCACTGGTGGCTCAAGATCCAATGGCACAACGGATCCTTGAAGGGTTTGGTCGTTGCGACACGATGGAGCTGATTGCGCGGCAAGTGGACATTTTGGCCCAACATGTCGAAGCCCTTGCGCGCGACAAGCGCGAGCGCGACGGCAAAGTGGTCGAAAAGGCTGAAACCGCCGGACACAGAAAAACCGTACATGGTGTGACGGGAAGCAGCTCCTTTGCCGACAATGTGCCGGAAGCCAAGACGGTGCGCACCGTCATGAAATTGTAAGAACGGGATCAAGCATGGCTGGAAGTAGCTATCTCGATATTATTCCGGTGATCAGCCGGCCACGCACAGTGAATGGCGTTACCATTACGGAACATCCCTACGAAGCCATGCCCGGCAGCGCGCTGGGAGCGACGTCCGCGGATGTGACAGAATCGGCAAATGCCCTAGCCCTGCCCTTGGTTGATTCAACCAGCACGGATGGCCAACCCGATACGTTTTCCAACCCGACAGCCAGTGATTTTCTTGGCTGGCATACGGCTTGGCAGATAAAATATATCAAGCAAAAGAACCCGACGGGTCTGAGCACCACGATCGGTTCCGGCTCCAGCCAGATCACACCGTTTATTGGTGATGGCACCTTGTCCGACAAAGTCTACATTGTCGAAAATCTCCAAAAATCAGATATAGGCTTGATGAACACGGCGACCCAGTATCGGCTTTCAGGCCTTGATGCTTGGGATAAATCAGGCGGCGTTGCCGATAAGCTTGGCTATCAACGGCGGGATGGAATCTCCGTCTACGTTCGTCGCAATGAACTCAAACTGATGCTGGGTGATTATGTGTCGGCCATGGTCCAGCCCACCATAGGTCCGATGTCGGGCACGGATGGCCTTGCTGACCTCCAAATTTTCAAGGATGAAATCGAAAATATTGAGACGAGACTTGATAATTCTTCCGTCTTCCAGACCGCCAGCATCAAAACCGCCGCCGAGGCGATCATGACCCGTTACAAACGGGCCGCTGCGTTTTCAGTGCCCTATTATACAGGAACCGGTTCCCCTCCGGATGGTCAATCGTGGGATTCTTCCGCCAAAATCACCAAGGATACCGTCCCCGGCTATCCGGACTATTATCTCACGCCGGAATGTATGTCGTCTGACGGCAATATTACGATCCATAACGGCTATATCAAATTCATTGCCGATGAAACCAAGCTGTTAGAAGCAGACAATACGCGGCTTGCTCTAGGGGCCTTGGTCTCCACCCAAATGAAGAATATCGATCTGCCACGGATCATCTTCCTCATCCAGATG
>CANGIS010000052.1 GCA_947454055.1 Hyphomicrobiales bacterium | reverse complement strand
CTACAACGGCATACCGAAAGCTCACTTCCATCTGTTTCTAAAAGAGTGCGAATGGCGCTTCAATCATCGACCAGCCAGCAACCTCTTGAAGACACTCGCCGAATGGGTCAAAGTATGAATACTTAAACCTTATCTATGTCAGCCCCTAATAAAAAACCACCCCGGAGCTTTTTTCTCCGGGGTGGTTATAATTTGCTAGGCTCACTAAGAAATTAGAAGTCCCGTTGAATACGCACGTATAATGTTTGCGCCGTCGAATAGCTACCCGACGATTGAACACTGGTGGTCGAATTGTACAATTCAGGACGAACTAACAAGCCCTTCGCGATCGGGAGTGTGTAGTTAACGCCCAAGTTTGTTGCACGATAAGGGTTCGTGCCAGCTGAGTCAGAAATACTAATCTGATTGCCAAAAGCCTTGGCCGTTCCGGTTCCAACTTTAACTTCTACCGCAGCGCCAATATCCGTTCCCGACGAAAGGCTGCTCGAGTCCGAAGACGCATCCAGAACCGTGGTTGCTGCACCATTGCTGAGATAAGCGGATGCTGCGTTTGCGTAAGCTCCATAGAAGGATACTTTAACGGGTGACATGTCCACAACGGCGCGGCTCAATAAGGCGTAACCATTAGCCGATCCTGTCGTCGAACCGGTAGCTTCATGAGACACGGCCACGAAGTTCAACGCAACTGCGCCGGCTGTTGTATCAAATCGCGCCTGAAGGTCAGGACGACCCACCAAGGTCGTAGTACCCGAGTTCGAAACCGGCGTAATCATGCCGATATAAACTTTTGAGCTGCCTAAGGCGGCTTGATAATACATACCTGTATCACGCTGCTCGTTAAATGGGTCGTTGTTGCCGCCGAGGTTCAAGTCACTGAGACCAGGGAAATAGCCAGCGCGTAATCCAGCAAAGTCAACGTAGACTTCGCGGTTGGCTGCGTCACGCATCGCAATGTGCGACGAGACAGTTCCAAGGTCCGTGTTGTTTTTTGCGTCAACTTCAAGTTGCCATGAACCGGCGAACGAATATGGAGCCGTTCCACGAGCGACCGTTGATAAGGTTGCAGTGTTATTGCTTCTCACAAAGCCGCCAAGCTTGATACATTCATCCGTACCTGGAACTTGGAAATAGCCCGCACCATAGGCTGGGCATGCTGCTACGCCACTCGCAGCAGCGGCCGGCGCGGCTTTCTTAGCAGGAAGGTCAGCAGCGAATGCAGAACCAGCTAACAAAATAGCCGCTGTTGAGAGGGAAATCGATGATAACTTCATTTGGAGCACCTATTGTTACGAGACATAGAAAAATTCTACCATAATCGACTAGTTCATATACCTGCAAAGCGTTCAAATTTACAATCTTAAGTTGTAGTTGAAGTTGAATGTGACAGTTTATGACAAGTTATGAGTGGCAATTCCGCAACAGTAAATGATGGCGGCATTAGGCTCCACGGAGCAATTTTACTTACTAAAGTGGCGATTAAAACCGTACTCTAGGTTGCCTTTTTAATTTGCGCCGACAAAGCGTCAGACGTTGAAGAATTTAACAGTCTCATTTTGCTTAGTAAGAAGTTCCCAACTTAACGTGATCAAACGAGTTAGCTCTTCATATTAAATAAAAACCCCGGCAGTTACCTGCCGGGGTCTTGTTGACGTCCAATCGGTTAAGATTAGAAATCGCGCTGAATACGGAGGTACAACGACTGAGCCGTCGAATTGCCCGAACCCGTGTTCGTCACCGAGTTCCATAATTCTGGGGTAACCGTCAGACCCTTAGCAACGGTAAGCGCGTAGTTAACACCCATGTTGTTGGACTTGTACGATGTCGTCGAACCGGTTGCACCGGTCACGTTCGCGGCGTTACCAAACACTGAAAGCGAACCCTTGCCAATGTTGTAAGACAACTTTGCGCCGACGTTCGAGCCAGAGGACATTCCCGAGGAGTCCGTGGCCGCATCAAACAATGTAGCAACAGGCGAGCCGATCACGTAGGCGCTGGCGCCCTGAGCGTATGCTCCGTAGACCTTCGCAGTCGCATCACCCATCGCGACCGAAGCGTTACCAACCAAAGCGTAAGCATTGGCAGTGCCGCTATCCGAACCGGCTGCTTCGTGCGAAACCGCAACCACGTTAGCCTTGAACGGACCCGAACCGGTAGCAACCGTCAACTGAAGGTCGGGACGGCCAGAAGTAACACCACCATAGGTCGTCACGGCCGTAACTGCTCCAACGCTGATCGTCGTGTTGCCGCCTAATGGCGCCGAATACTGGAGACCCTTAGCCGTCAAGCCAGAGTAGTCGCCGTTAATGCCAGAAATACCGATATCGGTGTTGTCATCCCACGTGCCCGCCTGGAAGCCAGCGACGTTGATGTAAGCGTATTCATTGGCAGTGTTGTAAATTTCAACAACCGACTGAACAGTACCAATTTCCGTCTGGTTACGGGCATCAAACGTCATGTCATAGTTGCCAGACATCGAGTACGGAGCGGTACCACGAGCAACAGTCGACATGTTGTATGTGTTGTTGGAACGAACGTAACCCGAAATCTTCAGGCAGGTGTCGCCGCCTGGGATCGAAATGAAGCCAGCGCCGAATGTTGCGCAACCGGTTGGGGCTGCTGCTGGAGCTGCCTTCTTGGCTGGGAGGTCTGCTGCGTATGCAGCGCCAGCAACGAGAAGCGCTGCTGAGGAGAGAAGAACGGTTGAGAGTTTCATTGTATTCATCCATTTCTAATTGGCGCGACACTTAGAATGCATCAGACGCCGTTTCGACCTCACCTTTTTCGCCCATCCTGTTCCTGTTTACAATCCACTTTCTCGTTCTGGCGTGGGTTTCGGTGTATGTGTGGCAGAATCAACACAACCCTTGCTCCGTTATGGTTTAAGTAATTGAAAAATATAGATAATTTTATTTATTAAAAATGTATAAATCAGTCAAGTTAGACATAAAATTCACCCGAGAGCGCCATTTTGGCTTTTATCCAGGACAAAAGCGACAGGCTCAGCCACCCCGTTCCACGCAATCTTGATGGACCTCAGATGACCGTTTCCAGGTCGACTTGGCGGATAAGGCGATTTGGTGCATGGGATAGGGCGTAATTTTGAGATGATATCGATGTTCCATCAGCGCCAATCCATTGCACTCGGGATTTTCATCGCCTTTGCCGCGCTGTTTTCAGGCTTTATCATTTGGCGAATCGGCGTGCCACTCCAGATCGACGTGAACGAGGCTTGGAATGGCTGGCAGGTTGATCGCTGGCTTTCAGGCGCGCCGCTCTATCCCGAGGCCAACGCTCTCATCATCAATAATTACCCGCCACTCTCCTTCTATCTATTAGGGTTTACCCGTCCCACCTTTGAAAACGCCATTGTAGCTGGCCGCTTTCTTTCCATCGCCTCCGTCTTTGTCATTGCGCTGGCAAGTTACCTATCAGCCCGACATTTAAGGGCCGAAAGATGGGCCGCGGGTTTGGGCGCTCTCTGGTTTATTGCCACCATGACGCGCTTTTTTGGCGAGTACGCGGGCATGAACGACCCCAATTTACTCGCTTTAGCCGTTATGACCACGGGATTTGTCGTATTTCTCCGCTCACAATCGCGGTATTCATTATATATGGGCTTCTCGCTGATGATACTGGCGGGTCTCATCAAGCATAATATTGTGGCGATACCGTTTAGCGCACTCCTCCTTCTCTGGCTTTCCAATCGCGGCCGGGCCATCGAAATCGCACTTTATTGTGCCGTGACAGTCGGCCTTTTGAGCCTCGCCCTCTTTGAAATTTATGGCGCCGCCTTTTTCCAGCAACTCATGATGGCACGGGAAATATCCCTCATTCGGCCGCTTGAACGCATCGGCCGCCTGCAATTTGTCCTGCCCGTGCTCATTTTCTGGATGATCTGGCTCAGGTCCGCGGCGCCGAGCCAAGCCAAGCGTGTCACCTCTATTCTTGTTATTGCGTCCTTCGTGGTCAATGAACTCGCCTTAACGGGGGCCGGTGTCGCCAATAACGCTCAATTTGAATTGGTCTTTGCCACCGGCCTGTGTCTGTCGATGATCGTCGGCGACCTTCAACGACGCTTGGCTTCGATTGGCCAAATGAGGGTGGATGTCGGCCTCGCGCTTATCGGAGTAATGGTCGCGCGTTTCCTCTTGTGGCCTGCATTCGACCCTTATCTTTTGGTGATATCGCCAAGCTACAGAGCCGACATCGCAGAAAAAGTGGCCATCCTGCAGAGCGAGATCGAGCGGGTTCGCGCCATCCCCGGCCCCGTGAATTGCTCCATTAGATCGGTTTGCTATCTGGCTGGAAAGGATTTTGTGTTTGACGATTTTGCCATGAGCCAGCGGATCAAAACCGGGCACGCCACCGAGGCCTCCATCCGCGCCGAGGCAGACCGGCTGGGCATTCAATTCGTGACGATCCGGGAAGAGGCACGCTGGCGCTCCCCCTAAGGACTAGACTTTATCGATCAAAATCCCGCCTAATTCGGAAACAAACGGGCAAAATAACTTGTCATCGAGCCCAAAACGATTAGGGGTCTCGTAACCTCGACCCACCAGCAGAAAAGCTACCCGCATCGTGAGTGAGCAAACCAATTCCAAGTCCGCATTTTTAGGCGAACTTTGGCCCGTCCTTTTATCAAGCCTTGTGTTGTGGGCGCTCATTCCGAGCCTTTACTTCGGCAATTTGCACACCGACACTCTTGAAGCCGCCTATTGGGGACGCGATCTCGCTTGGGGCTACTCAAAGCATCCCCCGCTTGTGTCTTGGCTCCTGAACCTTGTTTTAAAGCCGGGTTCCGCACCGATCTTGACCCTTCTCGTTTTGGGTCAGGCCTTGGCCATCCTTTCGGCTTGGTATGTGTATGATCTGGTTCGCATCCTTGCGGGGCGACCGACTGCCGTTTTAGCGGCCTGCATGATGATGGTAACATCAGTCGCCACGTTTTACGCGCCCCAAGTCAATCACAACACAGTACTCGTGCCCTTTTGCGCCGCGGTGATGAATTATGGCTACCGCTTCATGGACAAGCGTCGGCTGATCGACGCCGTCAGCTTGGGATTAGCGACCGGCTTGGGCATGATCACAAAATATGAGATCATTTTCGCCTTGATCCCGCTTCTGGTGCTGAGCCTCGTCATTCACCGTTTCCGCTCCATTTTCCTGTCGATCAAAACGTGGCTTTCTATCCTCATTTCGATTGCGGTGCTTCTGCCCCACCTTCAATGGCTAGCCAGCCATGGCTGGACCAGCCTATCGCGTGCCGTAGGCTCGGCTCCGATGAATGGAGTTTCGGCGGCACTGTTTAGCATATGGGGCTTGTTTATCGGCTTTGTGGCCGTAATCGCCTTTCCGATCATCTTCATTGTGCTGTTGCGCGGCCGGAAAGCTTTTTCCGCCGAACCAAAGGATCAGCCCGATGAAACGCGAGCCGTCGGGCTTATTTTTCTCTTTGCGCCCCTGATCGCCGTCGGCTTGGCGAGCCTCGTGACCGACCAATTTATCAAGGCCTTATGGCTTTTGCCTTTAACGCCCTCGGCAATTATCGGGCTTGCGCTCTTGACCCGTCCAGCGCCACTCGAAAACGCTACGGCTTATCGATCGGCGGTTGCACTGGCCGTTAAATTATCCGTCGTGATTTTTATCTTGTTTCAAGGCTATTTGCTGATCAGCGACGCGATTGACCAGCCGGTTGAATCCTATCTCGCCGACACGCGGCCTGTCAGTGAGGCCGCCGAAGCCTTATGGTCCAAGCATTCCAGCGAGAAGCTGAGCTGTATCATCGCGGATGAAGGCAAAGTGAGCATTTCGCCTGTGTTATGGATCGCATCACGCCCCCAAATCTTGCCGCTGAGCACCGAATGGATGACCAAGGAACGCCAATCCGATTGCGCGGCGACCGGTGGCATTGCGGTTAAATTTGTTCTCGATGGCCGTTTTCCGGTTGAGGAAAAATTCCCGCATGCCTGCTTGAACGATGCCGTTCACATGCATGTCAACTCTGTCTTCGGGCTCGGTAAAACGGGGTGGGATGCGGAAGTGATTTATATCGTGCCGGATTCGCACCCGGAATGCCCCGATTGATCGTCATTTCAGACGGTTTGGGACGCATCGTTTAGCTTATTCACCTCAAACAGGCTCGCTCATATCCGCCGTCACCGCATTCGACCCCCTCGCAAACACCAATAAAAGCAGGCCCGCGCCGACAATTAATCCGGCGCCGATGATAGAATTCATTCCGGGCATTTCGGCCCAAATCAAATAACCCCAAATGGTTCCCCAAATCAGGTTGGTATATTCGAAGGAAGCGACAATATTCGCCTCCTCCAAACGATAGGCCTCGCCCAGCATTGTCATGCCAAGGGCTGCAATGGGGCCGCAGGCCGCGATCAGAAGGAAGTCGCGAAGCCCCGGCATTTCCCACTGGCGGAGTAGGAAGATCAAGCTCTTATGGCCCGAATATTCGCCGCCCCACGCCGTAATGCCGATGGCCAAAATCCCGGCCGCCAGCAAATAAAGCAGGTTCTGGTAGAAAGACATAACAGCAGACGAATCGCGCAAACCGATGCGCCGCGCCAGTATTTGTGCGCTCGCGTAAGACAGAGCCGAGAAGATCGGAAGTAAAGAAGCCGCCTCAAACACGCTGCTTCCCGGCTGCACCATCACAATCGCGCCAACAAAGCCCAAGCAAACGGCTCCCCACCGCGAAAGCGTAATTTTCTCGCCCAAAACGGGCCCAGCCAAAGCGGTCACAAAAAGCGGCACAGTGGCGTATAAAGCAATGATATCGGCCAGTTTCATGACCGGAAACGCCAGAAAATAACTCGTATAAGCGAAAAGCAGCAGGACGCCGCGGAAAATGAGGGCACCTCGGCGGGGGGAATTGAGCGTGTGTAACCCGCCCGATTTTGCGACGAGCAACAATAGAAACGGAATGGCTACAATACAGCGTGTAAAAATGACTTCGTGAACGGGGTAGTTTCCGCTCACGGTCTTAATCGCAATATCCTGAAGCGAAAACGTTAAAACGCCCAAAGAGAGCCAAAAAACGGCTTTGAATCGCTTAGAAACATTCATTCAAGCGCTCCATAGCACCTAGCCTACGCAGCATTTCAGACCAATAAAACACGCCGACAGTGATGCAAAATTAAGATATATGACGTTACGTCATTATAATCGCATCAATGGACGGAAGAATCATGTCCGGCAACGCCGCTATATACTTCGAACCCGAAGGATATTCTATTTCCGGGCCGCGCTTGATGGGGCGCAATGCTGCGGGGTTCAGCTTTTTAAACGGCTTTATCGAGCACGGAAAACTTGATTACTTCGCGGCATTTACGACAAAACATGAGCATTTTCAAAGCTTTAAGGCAATCATTGAAGCTCAGCATCCGGGCAAAGATGTCGTCTCGATCGATCCTGAAACCTATGCCGACCTTGCCTCAGTCGGGTGCCTTTACCTTCCTGGACCTGGCCTGTCTGAATCGGCCTGGAAACGCTCAAAAATAGCCGAAAGAGGCTGGAGCCTGTGTGGAATTACCCATACGACCCTTTCCGGACGCGCTATGGACGCCATAACGGGGGTTTTAACGGCTCCGGTTCAGCCTTGGGATGCGCTGATTTGTACCTCGCGTTCGGTTCGCGACACGGTTCGGGCTTTGTTGGAGGCGGAGGCCGA
The DNA here is from genome assembly GCA_947454055.1 of Hyphomicrobiales bacterium. Lineage (GTDB taxonomy): Bacteria > Pseudomonadota > Alphaproteobacteria > Rhizobiales > Beijerinckiaceae > CAIUPE01. The sequence goes on along the minus strand of CANGIS010000052.1, from coordinate 2,714 downwards.
CCATCTGAAATCGCGCTTAGGGGCCACGCGGTTTCCGCTTCCAAAACTACCGCTGATCCCCTTAGGCATTGATTCAAATAGCTTTTTTTATTCTGACACAGAGCGAAAAGCCGCGCGTCAGGCTTTGAACATTGAAGAGAAGACCGTTGTTATCCTATTCACCGGCCGCCTCTCCTTCCATGCCAAGGCGCATCCGGCACCGCTCTATCAAGCCCTTGAAAAAGCTTCACAAAATCAGAAAATAACCTTGATCGAATGTGGCTGGTTTGCCAATGATTTTATCAAATCAGCCTTTGATGAGGCGGCAGCGCATTTGGCGCCTTCGATCCGGCGGGTGGTGCTGGATGGTCGAATGGCTGAAAATCGTCAAAAAGCATGGGCTTCGGCTGATATTTTTGCGTCTTTGACCGATAATTTGCAAGAAACCTTCGGAATAACGCCTGTTGAGGCGATGGCGGCTGGTATGCCTTGCGTTGTGTCGGACTGGGATGGGTATCGGGATACGGTTAGGCATGGGGTTGATGGGCTTCGGGTGGCGACTTTTCAGCCTTTTTCGGGCTTTTCCGAGGATTTGGCGACCCGTCATGCGCTTGAATCGGATAATTACGACCATTATTGCGGCTTAACGAGCCAGCTGATTGCGGTGGATCTCGGGGAGACCATTGACGCTTTGAAAACCCTTGTCGAGAATCCTGATTTACGCCGAAAAATGGGCGAATCGGGTCGAAAGCGGGCGCGGGAAATCTTTGATTGGTCGAAAATAATCCCGATATATCAAGCACTTTGGGCAGAACTCGCGGAGGAGCGACGGAGCTATCCTTCGCTTCCCCGAAAAGAGGCGATGAAGCACCCATGGCCTGCCCGAATGGAGCCTTTTTCGGCGTTTCACAGCTATTCTACGGCTCAAATCGACGAAACAACCCCACTTAGACGACGCCACGACATCGGGCCTGAACAGGCGCGTGATACCCTCAACCTCACAAGCTTCAGCATGGGCAAGCGGCTCCTGCCTATGGGCCAAGATTTGATCGATTTCCTATACAAGATTCCAGTCGATGAGGTGATCACACCGAAGGAATTGATACTCAAAACGGGTCTTTCGATTAATGGTGTGATCAGTCTGGTGATGGTTTGCCTAAAAATCGGCGTTCTGAGCGTCGATCGCGGCTCGAGGCCTACAGAAACAATTTAGCGCGAAGGCGGGAGCCGGAACGGGACCATCGGCGTTACCATCGTGAACCGAATGTGACGCCCGAGGCGAAGGCTCCGCGATGACCGAACCTGCCCATCCTGCTCCCGATTGGAGCGACTGGCTTTTTGCCCTTTCCGAACAAATCGACCTTGCGAGATCGGTGGGACGCTCAAAGCCCGAGCCTGACGAGGAAGACATTCATCGGCTGAGAGCAGCGGTTAAATATGCGCGGGCCTTGCTGAGGTTGGCTCCGCCGTCGATCAATCGTCAGACGACGCTGTGTCGGAACTATTTAAAGCGGGTGGCGCATCGTCTCTCTCGGTTTCGTGACCAAACTGTTTTGATGGAATCGCTTGCGGCACTGTCAGACCATTTCGACACGGCCCCTTCGGCACCGCTTAAGACGAATGCACGCATCGCGCTTCAAAATGCCATGATGCGTTTGAACACGGTGAGTGAATTTCTGCGCGCCTTACCCGTGCCTGTTGAACATCCGAAAGCGCTGAGAAAAACGATCAAGCAATATAAGAGACGGATGCAGCGGCGACAGCCCACCCATTGGCGGCGTGTGAGCAATGCCAAGATTCATATCTTTCGATCGGCGCTTATTGTTCACGCCTGTCACATGAATTTTTTAAAGTCAGCGCGTCATCAACCGAAAGGAAATTACATTCATCGCCTTGAACGGTTGCGGCTCTGTCTCGGCGAATTAAACGACCTCGATCGTCTCGTTTGTTTTTCGAAACAGCCCCGCTTTCAAGCGCTCTTCGATCAAGACCCTGCTATCGTCGACCATGCGCTTCATCGCCAAAAATTATTGCGAAAGAAATTACAAAAGCTTGTCTAATTTCTACTCGCCCTTTTTAGGAAAACGCGCGTCTGATTCAACAACATTCAAATCCATGTGGTTGCGCATATAACGCTCCGATGCTTTTTGCAGCGGCTGGAAATCCCACGGATAATAATTACCGTTTCTGAGCGCTTCATAAACTGCCAATCGGCGTGTTTGCGAACGACGAACGTCATGATCATAGTGTTCAAGGTTCCACCGTTCAGCCACACGATCCATCAAGCGTGCCAAACGATCAGCATAGGCTGGATCTGCGGCTTTGTTGTCTAATTCATTCGGATCATTTTCGATGTCGAAAAGTTGCACGGGATCTTTTCCAGCAAGATTTAATTTAAGCGAACCCTCGCGCACCATCACCATCGGCGCAATCGAGCCTTCTGCCGCATATTCGACTCTGACAACGGGGCTTGAACGATCACCCCCTTGAAGGACTGACAAGAGGCTGACACCGTCAAGATCATCGGCAAGCGCGCCGCTCTCAATCGACGCGATATCCATCAGCGTCGGGAACAGATCAAGCGTTGAGGCGACGGACGTGACAGCTCTCGGCTTAAAGCGCTTCGGCGCGTGAAACATGAGTGGCACGCGGGCCGAGCCCTCAAAGAAACTCATCTTGAACCACAAGCCACGCTCGCCCAGCATATCGCCATGATCGGAGGTAAACACGATGAT
>CANGIS010000051.1 GCA_947454055.1 Hyphomicrobiales bacterium | reverse complement strand
GCTGGCCCTTGTCCTGTTTGGGGGCGCCGTCATCAAGAGCTTCTCGTATGCTATGATTTTTGGCGTTCTGATTGGCACCTATTCGTCGATCTTCATCGCGGCTCCGGTTCTAATTTATCTGGGCGCGCGGATTGCGGCCGAGGCGAACGAGACCGAAGCGCCCGATACGGATGCTTCCGCCAAAGCGAAATGAGCGGAGCCCTGTATGAAGGGTTCATTCCCGGTCGCCATCTGCTCGATGCGGTTGGCAATGGGGGCTTTCGCTTTGCGGACATGTCCCACCGTGGCTCGATTCTGATTTTACCGTCGGGCATCCATGCATGGGATGCCGTGGCACCGGATCAACTCACGGCCGAAGCATTCGCCGCGGTTCTGGCCGAGGCTGCCTTGATCGATTTTCTGCTGATCGGAACCGGACACCAACCGGCTTTTATCGAAGAGGCCGTACGCTGGCGCTTTCGGGAAGCCAAAATAGGCTTTGACGCGATGACGACGACCGCAGCCGCGCGCACCTATAACGTTCTGGCCAATGAAGGCCGCCGTGTTGCTGCCGCCTTGCTGGTGGTGGATTAAGTCGATGACCACTTCCATCGATGCCGATGCTTGCCTGGTGGCGCTGAGCAAAGGGGATCCCGAACGCTATTGGGCTTGTCTTTTTTCGCCCGCGTCCCATCGCGGGGCGCTGGCAGCGCTTTATGCCTTCAATCTTGAAATTGCCCGCACTCGGGATCTGGTTTCCGAGCCGATGATCGGCGAGATCCGGTTGCAATGGTGGCGGGAAGCGCTGACAGGTGAACGCGCGGATGAAGCCCAGGCCCATCCCATCGCTGCGCCGCTGGTTGCCGCGATCAACCGTTATCGCCTGCCGCTTAAGCCTTTGCTCGACCTGATCGATGCCCGTGTGTTTGATTTATACGACGATGCAATGCCAACGCTTACGCACCTTGAGGCCTATTGTGGAGAGACGGCTTCAGCGGTGTTTCGGCTGGCTGATCTCATTCTGGCGGATGGCAACGCGATGGGCAGTGCGGACTTGGCCGGACATGCTGGTGTTGCCTTCGGAATGACTGGGCTTTTGACCGCAATGCCATGGCACGCGTCGCGGGGGCAATGCTATCTTCCCGCCGATGTGCTTTTCCGATATGGCATCGGATCGGACGATTATGGGTCAGAGCACGAAGTATCGAAATTAAAACAAGCCCTTGCCGAATTGCGGCAAACGGCGAGGGGGCACCTCGCCAAAGCACGCGCTTTGCTGTCGAGTGCACCTGCTTCGGCTTTTCCGGCCTATTTGCCGCTTGTGTGCGTAGAACCAAAACTCCGCGCCATGGAAAATGCTTCTTACCGGCCCTTGTCCACGCGCATTGAGCCGAGCCGGCTCGGCATGCTCTTCCGGTTCTGGCTGGCCGCGCGGACAGGGCGTTTTTAACGGCCGTCCGGCAGATCTTGCATCCAGACGTCGAGATCGACGGCGGCACGCGCAGTCAGCGCGCGTTTGCGAGCGGCGGATTTCTCCGGCCCCTTAAGCCGTTTGCCATTTTCATCGGTTTTCTCGAACGAAATGGGCGGGAAGAGACCGAAATTCACATTCATCGGTTGGAACGAGGGCGGGCCGGCATCAATGGTCTCAATATGGCCTCCGGTAATGTGATTGATCAGCGCGCCAAGGGCCGTTGTTGCGGGAAAGGCCGGGATTTTATGCCCCAATACTTCAGCAGCGGTAAAACGACCGGCTGCAAGCCCGATGGCGGCGCTCTCAACATAGCCCTCGCAGCCGGTAATCTGGCCCGCAAAACGCAAACGGGGCATGGCTTTTAATTGCAGTGTCGGATCAAGCAGGTTCGGCGAGTTGAGATAGGTATTGCGATGCAAACCACCCAGACGGGCAAATTCGGCATTTTGCAGGCCCGGTATCATCCGGAGCACCTTGGCTTGTTCCGCATATTTCAATTTGGTCTGGAAACCGACGATATTATAGAGTGTGCCCAAGGCGTTGTCCTGCCGGAGCTGCACAATCGCATAGGATTTCACCATCGGGTCGCGCGGATTGGTTAAACCTACCGGCTTCATCGGCCCGTGGCGAAGCGTCTCGCGGCCCCGCTCAGCCATGATCTCGATCGGCAGGCAGCCATCGAAATAGGGTGTGCCTTCCCATTGTTTGAAATCGGTCTTTTCACCGGTCAGCAAGCCATCAACGAATGCCTCGTATTGTTCCTTGTTCATCGGGCAATTGATGTAATCGGCACCATTGCCGCCCGGTCCAACCTTGTCGTAGCGGCTTTGATACCAGGCAATGTCCATATCGATGGTTTCGGCATGAACAATCGGCGCAATCGCATCGAAAAAGGCAAGTTGCTTTTCGCCCGTTACCCCGCGCACGGCTTCGGCTAGTGCGGGCGAGGTCAGCGGACCGGTCGCGATAATCGTGCGGCCCCAGGCCTCGGGTGGAAGGCCTGTGACTTCTTCCCGGCAAAGCGTAATCAAAGGATGAGCTTCGAGCGCCTGGGTTACGGTGTGGGAAAACGCATCCCGATCCACCGCCAGTGCCCCGCCGGCCGGTACCTGATTCGCATCGGCTGCGCGCATGATAAGCGAGCCGAGTTTGCGCATTTCGGCGTGGAGCAGCCCGACCGCATTGGTGGTGGCTTCATCGGAGCGGAAGGAGTTGGAACAAACGAGCTCCGCCAGCCCTTCCGTTTTATGGGCATCGGTGCCCCGAACGGGCCGCATCTCGTGGAGGATGACGGGAACGCCGGCCGATGCCAGCTGCCAAGCTGCCTCGGACCCTGCCAGACCACCGCCGATAATATGGATTGCTTCAAACTTTTTCATGGCCGGACCTTATGCCGACGGGCCATCGAGCGACAAGAGCTTTCGGCATTTTTGCCCCCAAACGACAAAACGCCCGCCGGGGGATGGCGGGCGCTCTGCAGCGTGGCGGGAAAAGGGGGGTAAACCCGCCACGTATTCCGGTATGATTAGCGAGCAACCGAACGCTTGGCGACGAAGCGGATGTCGCTACGCGAAATGCCGAGATCGTTGAGATCGCGATCGGTCAGCGAGGAGAGCTCGCGGATCGTATTGCGGATCTTGGCCCAGCGGCGGAAGTTGCTCTTCAGTGTCGAAATCGTCATCATGGTTATCTATCCTTTGTGCAGACTAGGTCGAATACTCCAAGCGCCGTGGCGGGGAGATCGACTGAATTTGTTGCACTGCATATAAGTGGGAAATTACCTTCCCACCAGAGCCGATATCACCAATCAGATATACCTAAAACGCATAGCATGATTAAATAAGACCTAATGCCACGCAATATTCACATAGATGACACTATTTCGCCGTAATTGCCGATCGCTTCGGTTTGTGCGCTGCAGCAGGCCTGCGGGTCATCACATCCTTGAGGAACCGCGCCGTGTGGCCGGCACCTGATTTGATGACATCCTCGGGGGTGCCCTGCGCAACAATTTGACCGCCGCCATCGCCTCCTTCGGGGCCCATATCGATCATCCAATCGGCCGTTTTGATGACTTCAAGGTTGTGTTCGATCACAACGACCGTATTTCCCTGATCGACAAGCTCGTGCAACACCTCGAGCAACTTGGCGACATCGTGGAAATGCAAGCCAGTAGTCGGTTCATCCAGAATATAAAGGGTACGACCCGTGGCACGACGCGATAGTTCCTTCGAAAGCTTCACACGTTGTGCCTCGCCACCCGAAAGCGTTGTCGCCTGTTGGCCAACTTTGACGTAATCGAGGCCAACGCGTGCCAAAGTTTCCATTTTTTCACGGATGGAGGGCACGGCCTTGAACAAAAGGGCGGCTTCCTCCACCGTCATGTCCAACACATCGGCGATGGACTTGTCGCGGAATTTCACTTCCAGCGTCTCGCGGTCATAGCGTTTGCCTTTGCACACATCACAGGTGACATAAATGTCGGGCAAAAAGTGCATTTCGATCTTGATGACGCCGTCACCCTGGCAGGCTTCGCACCGCCCGCCCTTGACGTTGAACGAGAAACGACCCGGCTGGTAGCCACGCGCTTTGGCTTCCGGCAAACCGGCAAACCATTCGCGAATGGGGGTAAAGGCACCCGTATAGGTGGCTGGATTGGACCGCGGGGTGCGACCGATCGGGGACTGGTCGATGTCAATGACCTTGTCGAGATGTTCCAACCCTTCAATGCGGTCAAACGGGGCGGGTTGTTCGAACGCGCCGTTCAAGCGACGGGCCACTGCACGATACAGCGTGTCGATAACAAGCGTCGATTTGCCGCCGCCCGACACGCCCGTAATGCAGGTGAAGGTGCCGAGTGGTATCTCCGCGGTCACTTCTTTCAGATTATTGCCACGGGCTCCGACCAGTCGAAGCATTTTGCCTTTTTGTGGTTTGCGGCGCTTATCGGGCATCTTTACGCCCATTTCGCCGGTGAGATATTTGCCGGTGAGCGATTTTGGATCGGCCAAAATGTCGGCTGGCTGACCTTCCGAGACGATCTCACCGCCATGAATGCCGGCACCGGGGCCGACATCGACCACCCAGTCGGCTTGCAGAATGGCGTCTTCATCATGTTCGACGACAATCACGGTGTTGCCGAGATCGCGCAGACGCTTCAGCGTGCCGAGCAACCGCTCATTGTCGCGCTGATGCAGACCGATGGAAGGTTCATCAAGGACGTACAGCACGCCGGAGAGTCCGGAGCCGATCTGCGAGGCGAGACGAATGCGTTGGCTTTCCCCGCCGGACAACGTGCCCGAATTCCGTGAAAGGGTCAGATAATCAAGCCCGACATCCAACAAGAAGGTTAGGCGATCCCTGATTTCTTTCAGAATACGACCAGCGATTTCATTTTGCTTGGCACTCATGTGATCGGGCAGGGCGCCGAACCAGCGATGCGCTTCGCGAACCGAGAATGCCGCCACATGGGCGATGTGCAGTCCATCAAGCTTGACCGCCAGGGCCTCGGGCTTCAACCGGAACCCCTTGCAGGTCGAGCACGGCGTGGCTGACATGAAGCGAGAAATTTCCTCGCGCGCCCAGTCGCTGTCCGTTTCCTTCCAGCGGCGCTCGAGATTCGGTACCACGCCCTCAAACGGCTTGACCACCTGGTAGGAGCGGGCGCCGTCATCATAGGCGAAACGCACCTCTTCAAGGCCAGTGCCGAACAAAATCCCATGCTTGGCAGGTTCAGGCAGATCGGCGAATCGTGCGGTCATTTTATACCCGTAATGCTGCCCGAGTGCCTGAAGCGTCTGGCCGTAATATGGCGAGGACGATTTCGCCCATGGCGCAATCGCTCCGCCCTTCATGGTCAGCGTTTCATCCGGTACAACAAGGGCGGGATCGACCCGCATTTCATGCCCCAACCCGTCACACGCCGGACACGCGCCAAAAGGGTTATTGAACGAAAACAGCCGCGGCTCAATCTCCGGAATGGTAAAGCCGGACACAGGGCAGGCAAATTTCTGCGAGAAGGTGAACCGCTTGGCCTCGCCCTTGGTGTCCTTTTCATCGGCGAATTCAATGACGGCAATGCCGTCGGCCAATTCGAGAATGGTTTCGAAACTTTCAGCCAAACGGGCTCCGATATCGGCGCGAACCACGATGCGGTCGACAACGATCTCGATGTCGTGTTTGAGCTTCTTATCGAGCGGCGGAGCATCGGGAATCTCATAGAACTGCCCGTCGATCTTGACGCGCTGGAAACCGCGTTTCTGGAAATCGGCCAATTCTTTGCGATATTCGCCTTTGCGGCCGCGCACCACGGGGGCCAATAAAAAGAGCCGGGTCTTTTCGGGCATCGCCAGAATGCGATCCACCATTTGCTGAACGGTCTGGCTCTCGATCGGCAGGCCGGTTGCGGGGGAATAGGGAATACCGGCGCGCGCATAGAGCAGACGCATATAGTCATAAATTTCGGTAACGGTCGCCACTGTGGAGCGCGGATTTTTCGAGGTCGTCTTCTGTTCGATCGAAATAGCCGGCGAAAGCCCCTCGATCTGATCGACATCCGGCTTTTGCATCATTTCAAGGAATTGCCGCGCATAGGCCGAAAGGCTCTCCACATAACGGCGTTGGCCCTCGGCATAGATCGTATCGAAGGCGAGTGACGATTTGCCCGAGCCCGAAAGACCGGTAAATACCACAAGCCGATCCTTCGGAATCGTTAGATCCACATTTTTCAAATTATGTTCGCGCGCACCCCGTATGGCGATAACCCGTGAGTCCCGTGCCGATGGTGTCGCTTTGTCAAATAATGCGTCGAGCTTAGCCATGGGCCTATTGGATCCTTCACTGCGCCGAGGGTGCGTTTTACCTAATGTGGTAAACCACAAAGCGCCATGCCCTGTAATCAAAGTCAGGTTGACATACGCTGACTATTCGGATTGGATTAGAACATAAAGTGAACATTAGCGCGCTCCATGTGGATAACGCAACTGGGATGGGCGCATTTCTAACCGCGTGCGGTATGGTCCGCGCAGAATTTTGGATCGGATAGCAGGAGATCGACGATGGCAGGCAGTGTGAATAAAGTGATCCTCGTGGGTAATGTTGGACGTGACCCGGAGGTCCGCCGCATGGGATCGGGCGAACCCGTTTGTAATTTCTCGCTCGCGACATCCGAGACCTGGCGTGACAAGGGCACCGGCGAGCGCAAAGAACGCACCGAATGGCACAATATCGTTATTTTTAACGAAAATTTGGCCAAAGTAGCTGAGCAATATGTAAAAAAGGGCTCGAAAGTCTATATCGAAGGCTCGCTGCAAACGCGCAAATTTACCGATAAGAATGGCGCCGAACGCACGGCAACGGAAGTTGTTCTGCAACGCTTCCGGGGTGAGATGACCTTGCTCGATGGTCGCTCGGGCGGCGGTGGATCGGATGGCGATGAAGGTGGCAATTCGATGGGCTATAGCGGAGGCGGCAGCAGCATCGGCTCGCGTCCTGCCATGCAGCCCTCCGGCGGTGGTCGCAGCGATCTTGACGACGATATTCCCTTCTGATTGTCGTTTCCATTTTAATTGACGTAGGGTAAGTATATAAGGGGGCTGAAAAACTTAGGGCATCAAAAACGGGGGAGCGCGGTATGGGGGTTCATTCACAAGGGGCCGCAGGAGGCGTAAAGCCGTTTTACACCCGTCTTTATATTCAGGTGCTGATCGCGATTGTTCTTGGCATTGTGCTGGGCGTTCTGGCGCCAGACCTTGCCAAGAACGACTGGATCAAGGCGCTGGGTGACGGGTTCGTCAAACTCATCAAAATGGTGATTACGCCAGTCATTTTTTGTACCGTGGTGTCGGGGATCGCCCATATATCAGACGCCAAAAAAGTAGGGCGGGTCGGGCTCAAGGCGCTCGTCTATTTCGAGATTGTTTCGACTTTTGCGCTTATTTTGGGCCTGTTGGTCGCCAATCTTTTGCAGCCCGGTGCCGGATTTGCGGGAAAGCCTGATGCGGCAGCCGTTGCGGGATATTTGAAGCAGGCCGGCGAAATGAAATCGGTCGATTTCGTGCTGAACATCATTCCCGACAGCGTTGTTGGTGCATTTGCGCGCGGCGATGTGTTGCAGGTACTGCTGTTTGCTGTTCTGTTCGGTTTTGCCTTGATGGTTCTGGGCGAACGGGGACACGCGGTGCGTCGCCTGGTGGACGATATGGCGCATGCCGTTTTCGGCGTTATTGCGCTCATCGTCAAAGCGGCACCAATCGGCGCCTTCGGCGCCATGGCCTATACGATCGGCCGGTATGGGCCGTCAGCGCTCGGTAATCTGGCGTTTCTGATCGGGGCCTTCTATTTGACGGCTCTTTTGTTCGTTATCGGTGTGTTGGGTGCCATATCGCATTTCGCCGGTTTCTCGATCTTCAAATTTATTGCCTATATCAAAGACGAATTGCTGATTGTGCTGGGAACCAGCTCGTCGGAGTCAGTCCTTCCGCAATTGATGGAAAAACTCGAGCGGCTCGGCTGTTCCAAGCCGGTTGTCGGCCTGGTCGTTCCAACCGGATACTCGTTCAATCTCGATGGCACGAACATCTATATGACCTTGGCGACGCTTTTTATCGCACAAGCTTTGGGTGTTCCCCTAAGCTTCAACGAGCAATTGATCATTTTGGGCGTTGCCATGCTGACCTCCAAGGGTGCGAGCGGGGTCACCGGAGCGGGTTTCATCACGCTGGCTGCCACTTTAGCCGCTATTCGGCCCGAATTGGTGCCGGGCATGGCCCTTGTGCTGGGCATCGATAAATTCATGAGCGAATGCCGCGCGCTTACCAATCTGACGGGCAACGGCGTGGCCTGCGTGGTGATTGCTTGGTGGGAGGGTGAACTTGATCGTACCAAACTTGAGCGCGGGCTGAACCGGCAGATAGACCCCTCCGATGTGGAGACCGCGATAACCACAGGATAAGCCGCCGCGAGTTTAGGAGCGACTTCAGAGCTGCTTGCACGAAGGCCATGGCTTAAATCCATGAAAAATCATTGGATTTGCCCGGTGGATGACGGGCTTTTAGCGATAGCATCTGAGGGACGGAATCGGATAGAAGTCAGACAGTGATTCTGCCCGTTTTTGCGAGTCTGCATTTTGTCCGACAAGACCCCGATACCTCCCGTTCCCGTTCCGCAAGATATTCGCCCGGTTTCCATTACCGACGAAATGCGTCGTTCCTATCTCGATTACGCGATGAGCGTCATCGTTTCGCGTGCGTTGCCCGATGCGCGCGACGGATTGAAGCCGGTTCATCGCCGTATTCTCTATTCGATGATTGAAAACGGCTATACGCCGGACAAAGCCTACCGCAAATCGGCCCGTATCGTCGGTGACGTGATCGGTAAATATCACCCGCACGGCGATCAATCGATTTACGATGCGCTTGTGCGTATGGCGCAGGACTTCTCGATGCGCCTTCCCCTGATCGATGGTCAGGGCAATTTCGGCTCGGTAGACGGCGATCCGGCCGCAGCCATGCGATATACCGAAGTTCGCCTCGCCAAACCGGCCATGTCGATTGTGACCGATCTTGACGAGGACACGGTCGATTTCCAGCCGAACTATGACGGTAGCGAACATGAGCCGGTTGTTCTGCCGGCCCGTTTCCCCAATTTGCTGGTCAATGGCGCAGGCGGCATTGCCGTCGGCATGGCCACCAATATTCCGCCGCACAATCTGGGTGAAGTGATTGATGCCTCGCTCGCTTATATTGCGGATCCCGCCATTTCAATCGACCAGCTGATCGACATCGTACCAGGCCCGGATTTTCCGACCGGCGGTACGATTTTGGGCCGAGGTGGCGTGCGTAATGCCTATCAGCTAGGCCGTGGCTCGGTCATGGTGCGGGCAAAATCCTCGATTGAGGAACTTCGGCAGGGCCGCGAAGCGATCATAATCACGGAAATTCCGTATCAGGTGAATAAATCGACCCTGATCGAAAAAATTGCTGAACTTGTGCGCGAGAAAAAGGTCGAGGGCATATCCGATCTGCGCGACGAGTCGGATCGCGACGGCATGCGCATCGTTATCGAATTGAAGCGCGATGCGGTTGCCGACGTGGTGCTTAACCAGCTTTGGCGCTTCACGCAGCTGCAATCGAGCTTCGGCTGCAACATGGTGGCGCTGAATGGCGGCCGCCCTGAAGTCTTCACGCTGTTGGACTTTATCCGGGCCTTTGTCGAATTCCGCGAGGAAGTTGTCAGCCGCCGTACCAAATACCGGTTGGGCAAAGCGCGTGATCGCGCGCATGTCTTGGTAGGCCTTGCGATTGCAGTTGCCAATATCGATGAAGTGATCCACCTCATCCGCACCGCGCCCGATCCCAATACAGCGCGCGAAATGCTGATGACGCGCGATTGGCCTGCGCGGGACGTCGCCTCGCTGATCGAACTGATCGATGATCCGCGGCACAAAGTGTCGACGGAGGGGACCTATCGACTTTCCGAGGCGCAAGCTCGCGCGATTCTGGAATTGCGTCTGGCTCGTTTGACCGGCCTTGGTCGGGATGAAATTTCGGATGAATTGAACACGATTGCGACCGAAATCGCCGATTATCTCGATATTCTGCGTTCACGCGCCCGGATTATGGGGATTATTTCGGACGAATTGATTGAAGTTCGCACCGCCTATGCCACGCCACGCCGGACGATGATCACGGAATGGGACGCTGATCTTGACGATGAGGATCTGATCCAGCGTCAGGATATGGTGGTTACCGTTTCCCATGCCGGCTACATCAAGCGCGTACCGCTCTCGACGTATCGGGCGCAGCGCCGGGGCGGCAAGGGCCGGTCGGGCATGCAGACGCGCGATGAAGATTTTGTGTCGCGCCTGTTTGTGGCCTCAACCCATACGCCGATCTTGTTCTTCTCGTCGCTCGGGCAGGTCTACAAGGAAAAAGTATGGCGCTTGCCGGAAGCTGCTCCCAATGCGCGTGGCAAGGCGCTGATCAATATGTTGCCGCTTGAGAAAGACGAGCGCATCACCACCATCATGCCACTGCCCGAGAACGAGGAAGACTGGGCGCGCCTCGACGTGATGTTTGCTACCGCGCAGGGTAATATTCGCCGCAACAAGCTTTCCGATTTCATCAACATTAATCGGGCTGGTAAGATTGCGATG
>CANGIS010000050.1 GCA_947454055.1 Hyphomicrobiales bacterium | reverse complement strand
CGGGCAATACCGTCGCCGACGGAGAGCACTTGGCCCACTTCGGTGACATGGGCTTCAGAACCGAAGTTCTTGATCTGATCTTTAAGAATGGCAGAAATTTCTGCGGCGCGGATATCCATCAGCCGACCTCTTTCATCGCGGTTCGAATGCCGTTGAGTTTAGTACGAAGTGAAGAATCGACCATTTTGGAGCCGATCTGCACGATAATTCCACCGATGATCTCCGGATCGATCTCAAGATCGATTTCGGCACCTGCACCGGCAACATCTTTCAAGGACGCTTTAATCGCATCAAGCGCCTTGGATGAAGGGGTTTCAGCGAGGGTGACGGTTGCATGCACCACCCCGCGTTCCTGATCCACCAACTGACGGAACGCCTTCACCATCTGACGGACGGCGAACAGGCGGCGTTGCGTGGCAACCAGCAGAAGAAACTTTTGGGCCAGACCCTTCACGCCGATCTTGTCCAGAATCGGCTGTAAGGCCTTGACCTGGTCCTCGGCGCTGAACACAGGACTGCGCACAAAATGCTGCATATCCTCATGGGCATCGAGAAGCGCGTCAAAGGTTGCAAGGTCGGCAACGACCGCGTCGACCGAGCCCGTTTCCTTGGCAAGATCGAAGAGGGCGGTCGCATAACGCCCGGAAAAGCTAGATGTGATCGATTGAACGGCTACCACCAGCTGGTCTCTCAGTTAAAAAGGAATGTCCACCCACCGCATGGTGCCAAGCCCGAAAGCCTGACCTCAGCAAACGCTGGAGAACTGGAACATGGCGCACTTCACCCGACGGGTAAAATCGACACGTGGCGGTGACTAGCATAGGGAATTGGCGAGTGCAATGCGGTGAAAGCAATTGTTAAACGCGACTTTGGTTTCAGAGACGGGTCTGAATCGAAGCCTCGGTTATGCCCTATCGCTTTTGCGGAGTTTTTGGCCTCTATTAGGGCTCAAAAACGGATGCGCTCTCGTGACAGCCGTTTCTTTCGACACACTGAGATTTTCCTGCACCTTGCATGACAAGACCTAAAGCAGGACAGCGTGGAGCAAATGACGACAAAATCGGACCTACGAGACGAACTCTCGCCGATAAAAGCCGAACCGCTTGTCGTAAAATAGATGGTCGGATTTACGCTCGCCGCCGTGATGACCGTCTTATTTTTGCTGGTCAGGCGTTAAATTTTCTCAATAAAAGCTCTGCGGATCGATATCGATCGACACCCTGATATTTCCTGTGGGTTTAGGCCCTCGCGCGATCCAATGGCGGAGATAGCTCTGCAGATCGAACTCGCGCGGCGTCTTGACCAGGAGCCGGAAGCGATGCCGACCGCGAATAACGGCTAACGGTGCCTCGGCTGGCCCTAAAACCTGCACGTCCTGCGGCGCTTCGGCCGTTCGGGTCAGCATTCGGGCGTGGTTTTCGGCGGGTTGACGGTCATTCGCACTGATGACCAGCGCGGCCAAACGCCCAAACGGCGGCAAGCCCGCTTTTTCGCGCTGCGCGGTTTCTTCTCGATAAAACCGTTCGCTGTCGCCCGATACCAGCGCCTGAATAACCGGATGGGTCGGATCATAGGTCTGCAACAACGCGCGCCCCTTGGTGTCCCCTCGTCCGGCACGGCCTGTGACCTGCTGCAACATCTGGAAGGTGCGCTCGGCGGCGCGCGGATCGCCCGAGGTGAGGCCCAAATCGGCATCGACCACGCCAACGAGCGACAAATAAGGAAAATGATGGCCTTTGGCGACCAGTTGCGTGCCGATAATGATCTGGAACTCACCCGCAGCCACCGCCTCGATCTCACGCCGCAACCGCTCGGTGCCGCCCGGCATATCGGAGGAGAGCATCAGCACGCGGGCCTGCGGGAAGGCTTCCGCCACCTCTTCGCTCAGGCGCTCCACCCCCGGCCCGCACGCCGTCAAACTGTCGACCGCCTGACAGGCGGGGCAATTATCAGGCCTGCGTTCGACATGGCCGCAATGGTGGCACATCAGCGCACGGCGAAACCGGTGCTCCACCAGCCAACTTGTGCAATTCGGGCATTGAAACCGATGGCCGCAATGCCGGCATAGCGTCAAAGGCGCATAGCCGCGCCGGTTGAGATAGAGCAGAACCTGCTCGCCCCGTTCCATCGTTTCTGCCATCTCGCGCACCAGACGGGGCGCTAGAAATTTGCCGCGCGCTGGGGCGTCCGATTTCAGATCGATGGTGCCGATCTCCGGCATGGGTCGCCCGCGATGGCGCTCCGGCAAAAGGAGATGTTTATAGCGACCCTTGGCAGCGTTGACGCGGCTTTCAATCGACGGCGTGGCCGAGGCCAGCACGACGGGCGCTGATTCAATCCGGCCCCGCACCACCGCCATATCGCGGGCGTGATAATGCACACCGTCTTCCTGCTTATAGGCGTTTTCGTGCTCTTCATCGACGATAATGAGGCCAAGCTGGGCATAGGGCAGAAACAGCGCCGAACGGGCTCCCGCAATGACTCGTGCATCGCCAGATGCCAGCGCAGCAAAGGTCCGCTCGCGTTTTCGGCCAGAGACGCCCGAGTGCCATTCGGCAGGCCGTGTGCCAAAGCGCCTCTCGAATCGATCGAGAAATTGGCCGGTCAGCGCGATTTCCGGCATCAGGATCAAGGCCTGCTTGCCCTGCCGGAGCGCCTCGGCGACGGCCTCGAAATAGACTTCCGTCTTGCCCGACCCCGTCACGCCTTCAAGCAGCGTGACCGAAAATTCGCCCGTCTTGACGGTCTCGACGAGGCCGTCAACGGCAGCCTGTTGGCCATCTGAGAAAAGATTGGTGGCAAAGGCGGGATCAGGCCTCTCGGCGATGGAACCGGGCAGAATCGCTTCTGGTACCAACGTACCCTCGTCAATCAAGCCGTCAATCACGGAGACGCCGACGCCCGCCAGATCGGACAAAGCCCGCTTGGAATAGAGCAAACCGCCCTCCGCCGCAGCAATCACCCGCTCCCGCCCCGGCGTCAAACGCTTGGGCAGGGGGCCTGTGAGGCGCACGCCGATCTGCACGCGCTCGGGGCGATCGACTTCCGGCCCCCGCAACGCCATGCGCAGCACGGACCCGCGTGGCGAGAGCGTGTAGCGCGCCACCCAATCGATAAAGCTGCGCAAGGGTTCCGCCAGCGCAGGCGCATCCGCCTTGGCCCTGACGCTTTTTAAATTGGAAGCCCCGCCCGAAGGCGCCTCGCGCTTTTCCCACACGACGCCGATCGTCTCGCGCGGGCCGAATGGCACATGCACCACATCACCCGCTTCCAACGCCATACCCGCGGGCACGGCATAGGAATAGGCTTGGTCGAGCGCTACGGGAGTTAGCACGTCAACGATAAAGGCTTTATCGGAAAAAAGACTCACGCCGCATGGTCCGGAACGGCCTTAACAACAAGCGTGTCGGCACGACGCCTGACCTCCGCAAGATCATGGGCGGCCTGTAATCGAAGCCAGATCTCGGCCTTGCCACCAAAGGCCTTTTCAAGCCTGACGGCCATTTCCGGCGTTATAGCCGAGCGGCCGACGCAAACATTATGCAATTGCTGGCGGGTAACGCCCAGGCACATAGCACCTGCGGCAATGCTCAAATGCCTTTCATCCAGCGTGTCACGCACCAAGGCGCCCGGATGCGGGGGGGCCTTCATGGCTAATGAAACGGAAGCGGTATGGTCAGTGGTAATCGACAAAATCTACCTCGAAAGCTTGGCCTTGCTCAAAACGAAACACATTCGCCAATTGGAACGGACGGTAACAGCCCAATAGCCCTTGCGATCCCCTTTCAGGGCATGCAACCGCAATGTTGGCATTGCGATGTCATCTAAATCCTCGGCAACGGCGAGCACGCCAAGAATGGATTCGATGCGCTCCGCCATCTCAGGCGGAACCTTACGCCGATCCCGCTCCAAAAAAAACGCTCTCAGACCCTTGTGCTTAAAGGATGCAATCATTGGGCTTGTCTGTCAAATGTAAATTTACGCTTTACAAAAACACAACCCTTACATCGATGTCTAATCGAGGAGATTCATACGTAGTCCAACGAAGCGTCGGTCGATCGTTCACCTATCTTCGTCACGTCTGGATCAACATAGCATAAACAAAGCCGCCGGACAGCTAGAGGACATCATCCCCGAGCGTCCGGCGGCTTTTTTTGCAGTCTAAATGGCTCCGATTAAACCGTCATCGCTTTTGATGGGTGCGGCGAGCCTTCATAAGCACCCCACACGGATTGGTCATATTGCACGACCGATCCGGTCATCAGCCCTGATTCGTCAGACGCCAGGAACGCAACCGCGCGCGCGACTTCGTTCGGGTCGATCAGACGGCCGAAAGGCTGTTGCGGGGCGGCCTTTTCAAGCCAGTCGGCAGGGTTGCCATCGCTCTGCTGGATCGAGTGCTCACCATCGCTTGCCATCCAGCCAATGTTCAGCGCGTTCACACGAATGCGATTGCGCAGCACCGAGAAGGCGATGTTTTCCGTCAGCGTCGCCAGCGCGCCCTTGGTGGCGCAATAGGCGGTCAGGAAAGGCTGCCCCGCTTTGGCCGACATCGAGCCAATATTGACGATGGTGCCTTCGATCTTTTCGCGGATCATCACCTTGAGCACTTCCTGCATCAAGAAAAACGGGCCGCGCACATTGGTGTTGAAGAGTTCGTCATAGAGTTCCGGCGTCGTGCTCAAAATCGTGCCGCGGCGCGTGTCGGCGGCGCAGTTCACAAGGACGTCGATGCGGCCAAAGGCCTTGTCCGTTGCGGCCACAATGGCCCGGCAATCCTCAACCTTGGATTGCTCGGCCTGAACAAAAATCGTCTTGGTGCCGAAGGCATCCGCGATTTCCTTAGCCTTGGCTTCACCGCGCGTTTTGTTGCGGCCACAAATCACAATGCCTGCCGCGCCACGCTCGGCGAGAAGACGGGCGGTGGCGGCCCCCAAGCCCTGCGTGCTGCCGGTAACGATAGCCACTTTTCCGGTAAACTGTCCCATAGGAATAACCCTTTGTGTAAGCTCGGCTCAGACGCCGACGCGTTGCTTCTTGCGGCCTTCGACTTGGGCGGCGTGTTGTTCGTTGACGCTCACACGCGAGGAGACTTCCGGCACGCCGACATCCCACCAGGCATCGCCCGGCGTCCAAGTGAAGGCGTCGGACACGATGGTGAGCACGGTAGTGCGGTCATTCGACTTGGCCCAGTCCATCGCCGTTTCCAGCTCGGCAAGGCTTGCGACATGGCGGGTGAGTGCGCCCATCGAGGCGGCATGCTGGGCGAAGTTGACCGAGAACGGCTCCTTCACTTTGCTGTCCTTGATGAGATTGTTGAAGCCCGGCGTGCCCTTGGCCTGCTGCAAGCGGTTGATGACCGCATAACCGCCATTGTCGCACACAATCAGGATCATCTTGTGGCCTGACAGCACCGATGAATAAATATCCGAATTCATCATCATATAGGTGCCGTCGCCGATCATCACGATCGGCGTGCGGGTCGCATCGGCCATCGCAGCGCCCCAACCGGCGGCAATCTCATAGCCCATGCAGGAGAAGCCGAATTCGAGATCAAAGGTGTGCGGCGACTTCACGCGCCAGTTCTTCATCACTTCGCCCGGCAAACCGCCTGCGGCAGTGATCAAAAGATCGCGCTCGCCCGCTTTGTCGTTCACGACGCCAACAACCTGCGCATAGGTCGGCACCAGATCATTGGTCGGCTTGCGGAAGCCGTCGAGCATCTTGTCCCACGCGGCAAATTCCGATTTGCCCTTTGCGGTCCAATCCGCCGGAACGGTCCAGCCATCAAGCGCAGGCGTCAATTCTTCAAGCGTTGCCTTCGCATCGCCCACAACGGCCAATGCGCGGTGCTTGGTGGCGTCCCACCGCGCGGCGTTAATCGAGACAAATTTCGCATCCGGCTTGAAGCAGGTCCAGGAGCCGGTGGTGAAATCCATCAACCGTGTGCCGATGGCGATGATCACATCGGCTTCTGCGGCAAGCGCATTGGCCGAGGTTGAGCCCACAATGCCCAACGGACCGGCATGGGCCGGATGGGTATGCACAAGGCCGCCTTTACCGGCAATCGTTTCGACAATCGGCAGACCATGCTTGATCGCAAGCGCGCCCAAAATCTCTTCCGCACCCGAATAACGCACGCCGCCGCCCGCAATCACGAGCGGACGTTTGGCGCCCTTGATGAGTTTCAACGCTTCCGCCAACCGGTCCTTGTCGGGACGAGGGCGTGGAATGGCGTGGATGGTCTCGGCAAAAAAGGCTTCCGGATAATCGCACGCCATTTCCTGCACATCCTGCGGCAGAGCGATAAAAGCCGGGCCGCAATCGCCGGGATCAAGCATCGTCGCAATCGCTTGCGGCAGCGAGGAGATGATCTGCTCGGGATGTACAATCCGGTCCCAATAGCGGGTAACGGCCTTGAAGGCATCGTTCACATTGATCGTCGGGTTATTATAATGCTCGACCTGCTGCATCACCGGATCGGGACGGCGATTGGTGAAGGTATCACCCGCCAGTAGCAAGATCGGTAAACGGTTCGAATGGGCAACGCCCGCAGCCGTGATCATGTTGAGCGCGCCCGGTCCAATCGAGGAGGTTGCCACCATGATCTGGCGGCGGCGCATAGCCTTGGCAAAACCGATGGCGGCGAGCGCCATGCTCTGCTCGTTCTGGCCGCGCCAGGTCGGCATCGTGTCCTTCACCGCTTCAAGCGCTTCCGACAGACAGGTCACATTGCCGTGGCCAAAAATGGCAAAAACGCCGGGAAACAGCGGAACCTTTTGACCGTCCACCATCGTGAATTGCTTGGTGAGATAGCGCACCAGCGCCTGTGCCATCGTAAGCCGGATCGTGGACATCAACGTCTCCCTGAGATGCGTCTTGTTTGTTGTGCGGTTAAAGAACTGATTATTGCGGAACTTAAAACAGTGCAAGTCTAGTTGCGAAATTCAGGTCTTGGCCTTGGGGTACTTTCGGGTAAGCGCCATTTCGGTCACGGTTGGAATTCGCGGCGAAGCCCGTTTCGAGGGATGCAATAAAGCAGCGGTTGTCACCGCCAACACTTGCACCAGACAGGCGGGAGCGGCGAGCGAGCGCGAGAACGAGTATTCTTCCTCCGGCACCGTGAACAAGACGGTAGCCCCTTTCGCGATCGGTGATAGCGGGCTGTCCGTGATCGAGATCAACGGCACCTTGCTTTCAATCGTCGTTTCCGCAATCGCCACCACCTCCTTAGCGTAATGGCGGAAAGAAATGGCGACCATGACGTCGTGTTTGGTCATGGTCAGTGCCATCTCGGCGGCGAGTCCGCCCGCGGCATCGAGAAGCACCACGCGGCGCTTCAACATGGTCAGCAAATAGCGCAGCAAGAGCGCAATCGGTTCCGAGCGCATTTGACCGGCAATATAGACGGTCTCCGCTTTGGCCAGCAGCTTAGCGGCGGCGGCAAGCGATTCCTCCGTTACGCCCTCGAGCATGTGCTGCAAGGCAGCAATATCGCGCACAACAAGGCTTTTCAGATAACCGAGATTGCCATGGTCGATATTCTTCGACAATTCGCCTTCAAGCGCGCTGACGCGTTCGCGAAAACCGGGAGCCGCCGTTGCCAGCCTCGTCTGGAACACCGCCTGCAGCGGCTTGAACCCGGTAAAGCCGAAATGCTGTGAAAAGCGAACAAGGCTTGACGGGTGGACCGCGCATTGGCGCGCGATCGAATTGATCGATTCAAGCGCAATCACATTCGGGTTTTGCGTGAAAAAGCGCGCGATCTGCTGGAAGCCATCCGAAAGCCCGTCATACTCGCTGGTGATCGCGTTGACGATTTCCTCATAGCGGCGCGGTACCTGATCCACGAGGCGCGCTTTGGAGACCGGTTTGAGGCGTGGGCTTTTCATGGCGCTTATGCACCTTCCCAAGCGGCTACAAGTGCGGCAAACCGGTCTGCCATCTGGGTGGTTGCGGTTGCATCATCGATCTGGCCCGCCATCCACGCCCGTGCCGGATCGGCAAAGATGGTGCGTCCGACCGCAAAGCCTTTGACGCGGGAAACACCACGCGCCAGTTTGAACGCTTCCGCAAGCTCGGCGGCTGGCGCATCAAGCCCCAGCACCACAATGCCGCGGCAGGAGGGATCATGCGCCTCGATTTCGGCGGTGATATTGGTCCATGCCTTAGCGCTTGTTTGCGGCTCGAGTTTCCACCAGTCCGGCTTGATGCCGATCTCGTAGAGACGGTGCATGACAAGCGCCGAAGTATCGTCCTTCAACGCGCCATGCTTGCCGCAAATGATCTCGACCAGCAGCTCGCGGTGAAGCGAACGGGCCGCGTCATAGAGCCGCAGCAATTCGCGTTCCTGGCGAGCCTTCATCTCGACGCTGTCATCGGGGTGATAGAAGCAGAGGCATTTGATGATGTGGTTGACCGGCCACTCGATCAGCTTGGCGGCGAGCGATCCGCCCCCCTCGAAATCGAGCGGGCGCGAGCCCGGCCATTCGACCGGACGGCCGATCCAGAAATGATGATCTTCAGCCCGAAACAGTGCTTCGCGGCCATAGGTGCCATCGAGCAACATGCCGAAGCCCTCGCGGCCTTTGGCGACACGTGCCGCCGCATCGACCGCCAGCTTTTTGAACGGCGCAATTTTGTCGCGCGACACGCCTGCCTGATCGGCAATATCCTCGAGCTGTGAGCGGTGATCAATCGCCAGCGCATAAACGTGATCGGCCTTCGGATAAGACGTCATCGCATCGCGCGTCGTCGACCAATGCAGATGGTTGAGCACGGCATCGTTGCGCACCGCGCGCGAGGCCGCGCCCTTTGTGATGAAATGCTGCATCTCTTCAAAGGTGGGATATTCGACCGAGCAAAGGAGCCGCGACACCGCAAAGGCCCCACCCGCATTGGCAAAGGCGCAGCAGGTTTCCACCGGCTCGTCGCGCAACCAGCCGCGCAGATAGCCGGACATAAACGCATCGCCCGCGCCGAGCACATTATAAACTTCAACCGGAAAGCCAGGCCCCTTGATGCCGTCTTCGATATTGTCAGGAATGGCACCCGGAAACACCACGCACCCCATCGGGCCGCGTTTCATCACAATCGTGCCGGTTGAGTGGCGGCGCACAGCTTTCAATGCTTCGAGCGGCGTATCCTCGCCGCCCGCAATCATGATCTCTTCTTCGGTGCCGACAATCAGATCGCAATCGGCCAGAATGGGCTGCAAATGCGCTGTTACATCGCCTGATTTGATATAACGCTCTTCACCCGCGCCATGCCCCGCGAGCCCCCAGAGATTGGGGCGGTAATCAATATCAATCGCGATCTTGCCGCCATGCTTCTTGGCGTAAGCCATAGCGAGTTTTTGCGCCGCCGCCGTGTTGGCTTTGGCGAAATGCGTACCCGTCACCACAATGGAACGTGAGGAGGCGATGAAGGCCTCGTCAATATCGCTCTCGTCCAGTGCATTGTCGGCGCAATTGTCACGATAAAAAATCAGCGGAAACTGTTTGTCATCGCGGATGCCTAAAATCACCAGCGCGGTCAGCCGCTCTTTATCGGTGTGCACACCTTGCGTATTGACGCCTTCGCGCTCCAACTGTTCGCGGATGAAACGGCCCATATGCTCGTCGCCCACGCGGGTGATCAGACCGCTTTTGAGGCCAAGCCGCGCGGTGCCGATGGCGATATTGGTCGGCGAACCGCCCACCGCTTTGGAGAAACTCGCCATATCTTCGAGCCGGCCGCCCACCTGCTCGCCATAAAGATCCACCGAAGAGCGGCCAATGGAGATCAGATCGAGCGTTTTGGGAGCGGACATTGCAAGGGCCTTTACGATTTTGGAATTTCAAAATCCGTAACAATAATTTCGGCACTGGGTCAAACGGGAATTTTTGTTGCCAATAAAAAAACGATGCCCGTCGACCAAAAAGGCCGAGGATCGCGGTCACCAATCGGCGCTCCGCCTGGACGGCGGCTGGAGCTCAATCGGCTGTCTTGACCACATAGCATTGGTTGATCGGCGCAGCGAGCAACCTTAATTTCCGGAAATTGAGATTGACGAACGCATCGATAGCCGGCTTCGGGCACCGCAAAATATCTTTGCCCTGCGGCAAATTTTCCGACCAATTATAATCATCGAAAATCAGCAATCCGTTGATCGCCAGTAATTTGAAGCTCAGGACCGCATCGAAAAGCACATCGGGGGCCTGATGCGAGCCATCGACATAGATAAAATCGAAATAATTGGCTTTCCCGCCCGAAAGAAGCGCAGCAAGCGCAAGGTCGGATCTGTTTTTGTAAAACATAACAGGCGCAGGATGGGCCGAACGGGATTGCGCCAGGGCAATATTGCGGTGAAACCGGCTCTCGACTTCGCTCATATTGGAAGCAACGAATCCGCCCGCCTGATGTTCGATGCCGCCCTCCCACGTATCGATGCAATGAATTTCGACGGGTTGGTGAGCACCGATTGTGGTGATCAGATAACAAGCGCTGGCGCCTTCAAACGATCCGATCTCAAGGATTCTGGCCGGCCGAAACGTTGAAAAAATCTCGTCCCATACCGGTTTGGAGGTCTGAAACCAGCGATTGGAAAATTCAAAGTCAGCCACGCTCAACGCCTCCAGAAAGCTTCTTATCGGTCATTTTTGAGAGTGCTGAATATCAAATACGATCCATTTCACCAGAGGCAAATGGAAAGAATTGTAAAATTATCGCACACCGCGCCAAGAGCGTCAGCGTCAATTCGCAGCCGATAGTGCAGTGAGGGGTGGTATAGCCCCCGCCTTTTCGATAAAGAGCGGTGCAAAATCGAACCTGAAAGCCCGCAAGCCGGTTTCATCGCCGCCCTTGCCCAACGAGGAACAAGCCCATGAAAGCCAAACTCGGTATTGCCCCCATCGCGTGGTGGAATGACGATCTCGCCGAACTCAGCGATGATGTGTCGCTGGAAGAATGTCTGCGGCAAGCCTCCGTCGCTGGCTTCACGGGCATGGAAACCGGACGTCGTTTCCCGATGGATCCGGCGATACTTGGCCCGATTTTGAAACAATATGGCATCAGCGTCTGCGGTGGCTGGTTCTCCGGTCTGTTGCTTGATGGTGATATCGAGGTGGAAAAAGAGCGCATTGCCGCGCAGATGGCGCTGTTCAAGGCGATGAACGCGCCTTGCATCGTGTATGGCGAAACCGCCCGCACCGTTCAAGGCGACCGCTCCAAGCCGCTCTCCACCAAGCCGAAGCTCTCGGAAGACGAGATCAAAATCTATGCCCGCAAAATGACCGAATTTGGCGAATGGTGCGCCGATCAGGGCATGCCGCTGTCCTACCATCACCACATGGCGGCAGCGATCGAGACGGAAGAAGAGCTCGATCTGTTCATGAAACATTCGGGCGCTGGCATTCCGCTTTTGTTCGACGCCGGCCATATGGCCTTTGCCGGTGGTGATGTGCTGCGCGTCATCGACAAGCACCACAAGCGCATCTCCCATGTTCACACCAAAGATGTGCGCATGGGCGTCATCAACGCGCTGGACCGAACGAAGGAAAGCTTCCTCGACGCCGTCATCAAGGGCGCGTTTACGGTGCCGGGCGACGGGTCGCTCGATTTCGAAGCCATTGTTAAGAAACTGGCTTCGTACGGCTATGAAGGCTGGTTCGTGGTCGAGGCCGAGCAAGACCCCGTTAAATCACCGCCGCTCGAAATGGCCAAAATCGGCCATAAGGAGCTGCTCCGCGTGATGGCAGCGGCGGGCTACACGGTCGTTGCCGCCTGATGAAGGCAGCGTCGACGGTTCACCGTTTGACGACATATCGGGCGGCGCACACGCGTGGCGCCCGAACGAACGACATTTTTGTCGTGCCTCGTTCCGGGTAAATCCGTCGAAGACATACCAAAAAGCCGCCGCAATCCGATTGACCCGCTTGCGGTGTTGATCATGGTCAGACGTAGATATGCGAGCCTTCATAGGCAGACGGATTGGGGGGGTAATGACGGCAACATATCTTGGGCTCGATATCGGGACATCGTCGATCAAGGCGATCTTGGTCGATGCGTCTCAAGCGCTCTTGGCGGAGGCATCCGTCCCCCTCGATATTTCCCGACCGCATCCGCTTTGGTCCGAACAGGAACCGGAAGCGTGGTGGCAGGCGGTTCTTGCAGCAGTGCACAAGATCAAGACCGCGAATCCCGATGCGTTTTCGCGGCTATGTGGCATCGGTCTTTCCGGCCAGCAACACGGGGCCGTGTTGCTCGACGGCGAGGGTCGCGTCCTGCGTCCGGCGATCTTGTGGAACGATGGCCGTTCGGGTCTTGAATGCGAGGAACTGACCGCCAGCGTACCTGACTTTCTGGCACGGGCCTCCAATCTGGCGATGGCGGGATTCACCGCGCCCAAAATCCTATGGGTGAAAAAACACGAGCCGGATATTTTCCGGGCGACACGAAAGGTCTTGCTGCCGAAGGATTATATCCGCTTCCGCCTTTCGGGCGTTTATGCCGGCGACATGTCGGATGCCGGCGGAACGCTCTGGCATGATGTGGCGCGGCGCCAGTGGGACGATGTCTTGCTCGACGCCTGCGGGCTTGATC
This sequence comes from Hyphomicrobiales bacterium, assembly GCA_947454055.1. Classification (GTDB taxonomy): domain Bacteria; phylum Pseudomonadota; class Alphaproteobacteria; order Rhizobiales; family Beijerinckiaceae; genus CAIUPE01. Next base: position 3,581 of record CANGIS010000050.1, on the reverse strand, counting down.
GCAGCGTCATGCCACATCTCGTCGAGGGGTCGGATGTTTCGGCGGTATTGTCCGATACCCTCAAACGCGACTGGGGCCTCGGGCGTGAAGTCGTGATTGCGGGTGGCGCGGGTGATAATGCCGCCTCTGCCATTGGCGTCGGCGCGGTCAATCCCGGCGATGGTCTTCTGTCGGTCGGAACCTCCGGCGTTCTTTTTGCGGTGACCGATCGGTTGATCGCCCATCCCGAACGGGGGCTGCACGCGATGTGCCATGCCTTGCCGGGGCGCTGGCACGGCATGGCCGTTACCCTTTCGGCGGCCTCAGCTTTGTCCTGGGTGGCGGGCTTGATCGGCGCCTCCGGTGATCTTGGCGCGCTGGTCCAGCAGGTCGAAACCTTTGCTGCCGATTCAGATCTTTGCCGCAACGCGCCGATTTTCCTGCCCTATCTGACGGGTGAACGGACGCCCCATAACGACCCCGAAGCCTCCGGCCTGTTTGCGGGCCTCCGCGCCGAGCATGACCGCATCGCGCTGGCCTATGCGGCCATGGAGGGCGTTGCCTTCTGTTTCGCCGATGACCTTGCAGTCATGCAGGAAGCCGGCGCCCGAATGACAAACTGTGTGCTTGTCGGCGGCGGAGCCCGAAGCGCCTTTTGGGGGCAGATGTTTGCCGATGTCATGGGGATCGCGCTCGATCTTCCGGCCGGCGCCGAGCTGGGCGGTGCGCTGGGGGCGGCGCGGCTAGCCCTGCTGGCGTCGGGTGCGGGATCGGTAGACGAGATCTGCCCGCGTCCGCGCATGGAACGTCGCTTTATGCCGGACCATGAAAAGGCGGCTCATTATGCGCCGCGTCTCGCCCGCTTCCGTGCGCTCTACCGCGTCGAGCGCGCCCTCAGGGAGCGTTAAGAGCATGTTATCCCTCGCGCTTGGCCTGCTGGCCGCCTTTCTCTGGGGTCTGCACGACTATGTCGTTCGCCTTATCGGCGGACGGGCCGATCCGCTCGCAATGTTGCTGATGGCGCTGGCAACCGGTGCCATCTTGCTCGCGGGTCCAGCGCTGATGGCCGACGGCTGGGACCGCTTCACACTCGTCGAGCTTGGCTATGCCGCGGTGTCGGGCATGTTCTATGCGCTAGGCACCTACGGGCTCTATCGCGCGTTTACCATCGGACCGGTTCGCCTCGTCGCCCCCATTTGCGGTGCCTATCCGTTGTTGTCGGTCGCGTTCCAGATGGCCCGCGGCAACGAGGCTGCCGCCGCCGTCTGGGTCGGGGTGGTCGCCATTGTGACTGGCATCTCGCTGGTCACGCGGGGCGACGCCGAGCAGGCGACCGATCGGCAGCTTGAGGCGGTGTTGTGTTCGCTGCTGGCGGCCTTCGGCTTTGCGCTCACCTTCGGCTTTTCGCAATGGGCGGCGGAAACGGCGCCGAATATGCCGGTCGTGTGGGTGGCACGCCTGTTTGCGGTTGGCACGGTTGTGGTTCTGGTGTTGGCACGCAAAGTTGCGCTTCGGCCCGCTGTCTCGATCTGGCGCGCTCTGGCGTTGATGGGCGCGCTCGACTCGGTCTCGATCGCGCTCGTAACGCTTGCGGGCGGCTGGCCGCATCCGGAATATGCGGCTGTCACCGCGTCGATGTTCGGCATTGTGACGGTCTTGATGGCGTGGCGGTTTCTGGGCGAAACCATGCGCCTCGTGCAATGGATCGGCATTTTGGCGGCCTTTGGCGGCATAGCCATCCTGACGCTGGCCTGAGGCAGCATCCCGTCGAACTGCATGCCGTCCAACGGCACCCCGCCAAGCACGGGGCCAACAAAAAACCCGCTCCTCTTGCAAGGGCGGGTGAAATGCAGGTGAGGTTGTCACCTTTGATAAATGTGGCACCGTCTGTTGACGTCTCGCCGGTTCATCCATGGTCAGGATGTCTTCGGACGATGCCTTTTAGCCTGGCCGCGCCTTACGGCAGCAGGCCGGGCGAAAGCGTTGATTAATCAACTGCCTTGAGGTTGTCAGCCGACATCTTGCCGCTCTTGCGATCTGCTACGAGTTCGTAGGTGATCTTCTGGCCTTCGCGAAGATCGCGCATGCCGGCGCGCTCGACAGCGCTGATGTGAACGAAAGCGTCCGAACCGCCATTGTCAGGCTGAATGAAGCCGAAACCCTTGGTGGAGTTAAACCATTTTACAGTGCCAGTAGCCATTTTATTTCTCTTCCGAGTTCATTGTGGTGCAAGCCTCCCTCTTGGAGAGGCCCGTCGAATTTGCGTTTTCAGGGAAGAGATATGTCGACCCGGTTAGAAAAATCTGCGCGAGTTCATGTCGTCTAGCCGTCCATCGACCCTGCTTATATGGGCTATAAAGCGGCTAATAGCAAGGGAATTTCAGTGCAAAATCGGAAACATAGTTAAGGGCTGAGGACGCTTTACCGGCCGCCTTGGCCGGCGTTAAGAAGTGGCGGCCATTTCACAAGGGAATGTCGACAATAAAACTTGATCCGCTTTTCGTCGAAATCGTGATGTCCCCTTCAATCTGTTGCACCAGCATCTTGACCAATTTCACGCCGGTTCGCTTGCTATGCTTGAGCTCGTCAAAGCCTACGCCATTGTCCTTGACCGTCAACAGGGCGGCATGGCGCCGTGGCGCCTTTTTGAAGGAAATTTCGATCTCGCCCACCCCATCGGGAAAGGCGTGCATATAGGCATTGGTCAGCAACTCGGTCGCGATCAGGCCCAAAACCGAGGCGCGGTCGAGGTTCAGCTCGATATCGTCGAGCGCTTTGACCAGCCTCACCTTTGGACGCAAAGCGCCGTAGATTTCAACAATCTCGGCGACCAGCGCGGCAAGATAGGTCGAAACCGAAATGCCCTGTTCGCCGCCCGACATCAACAGTTGATCGTAGACATGCGCCATTGCCATCACACGGCTGGCGATCTTGCGAAGCGTGACCTGGGACGAGTCCTGATCCGACCCTAATTCGCTGATGCGGCTCACCAGCATGCCGTGAATAATCTGCAAATTATTTCGTACACGATGGTGCACCTCGGCCGCCAGCAGCGTCTTTTGCTCGATCAGCTCGTTCTTTTCCCGAATAAGCTTATCCCGCCGCCTGATCGAGTTTTTGAGGCTGCGCGTCTTTTTGGCCGAATTGATAGCTTCCGCCAAAATATTGGAAAAGCTCGTCAAGAACGCAACGTCATAGGCATCGAATTCCCGTTTGGAACGGCTGTCGATTTCGAGCACGCCGAATGGGCCATGCTTGCCCTTGATTACGACATCCAGTGTCGAAATAATCTGATGCTCGGCGTAAAATGATGGAAACGTGTAGGCCTTCGAGTCTTTTTCCGTGGTTAGTACCGGTTGCAGGCTTTCAAAAGCCCGCACCTGCGGCGCCGTCTTGTCCGTTTGGGCATAGACATAGCCGATAACCCCCTCATGCCAGCCATAACCTGCCACAACGACAAGCCGACCCGTTACTTTCCGGTATTCGCAAATTTTGCTGAATTCGACCCCCAGCAAATCGGCACACAGCCAACAAGCCCGATCAAGGATATTCGAAAGCTCTTTTTCGCCAAACGCGAAACTGCCAAATTCGGCAACCGCTGT
>CANGIS010000049.1 GCA_947454055.1 Hyphomicrobiales bacterium | reverse complement strand
CCCTGCACGGGGGAGATCGATCCGGTAGGCTATCAAAGGCTCGTGACCGAGGCGCGCGATTTTTTGTCGGGTAAAAGCCAAGCGGTCAAAGCGCGGCTCGGACGCGATATGCAGGAAGCCTCCGATGCGCTGGAGTTTGAAACGGCTGCGCGGATCAGGGATCGTCTCGCCGCTCTCTCGGCAATCGTCTCGACGCAGGACATCAACCCGCAATCGGTCGAGGAGGCGGATGTCTTCGCGCTGCATGAGGAGGCGGGGCAGTTCTGCATCGAGGTGTTTTTCTTCCGCAATTTCCAGAACTGGGGCAACCGCGCCTATTTCCCCAAAGCCGACCGTACCATTGCGGCCGAAGAGGTGCTCGGCCAGTTCGTGGCGCAGTTTTACGATGACAAGCCCGCCCCGCGCCTTGTGCTGCTCTCGCATGAGGTCGAGGATATGGAGCTGCTGGGCGAGGCCTTGTCGCTGCGTACCGATAGCAAGGTGGAGGTCGCAGCCCCCAAGCGCGGCGAGAAGCGCGATCTCGTCGATCATGCCGCTTCAAACGCGAAGGAAGCGCTTTCCCGCAAACTGTCGGATACCGCTTCGCAGAAGCAGCTTTTGATGGCGCTGGGCAATGCGTTTGGCCTCGAAGCGCCGCCGCGCCGCGTCGAGATCTATGACAACTCCCATATTATGGGCACCAATGCGGTGGGCGCGATGGTGGTGGCCGGTATGATGGGCTTCTCCAAACCGCATTACCGGACCTTCAACATTCAATCGACCGATATTACGCCCGGCGACGATTTCGGCATGATGCGCGAAGTGCTGACACGCCGCTTTGCGCGGTTGCAGAAGGAAGGCGTGCGCGAGGTGCAGGGCGGCGACACGCTTGAAGGCAAAGAGGAAACGATGCCCGATTGGCCCGATCTCGTGCTGGTCGATGGCGGGCGGGGGCAATTGGAGGCGGCTAAAACGGTGTTGGCCGAGCTCGGCATTGAGGGTGTGCCGCTGGTGGGTGTGGCCAAGGGGCCGGATCGCGATGCGGGGCGCGAGACGTTTTTTGTGCCGGGCCGTGATCCGTTCAAGCTCGCGCCGCGTGATCCGGCGCTGTATTTTATCCAGCGTCTGCGTGATGAGGCGCATAGGTTTGCCATTGGCACGCATCGGGCGCGGCGGAAGAAGGATTTTACCAAAAATCCGCTCGACGAGATTTCCGGCATCGGACCGCAAAGAAAGCGTGCGCTGCTGCTGCATTTTGGCACGGCCAAGGCGATTTCCCGAGCCTCGCTGGAAGATTTGACCAAGACGCCGGGCGTGAACGAAGCCACCGCGCGCGCCGTTTATGACTTTTTTCACGATGGCGGACGGTGATCGCGGGTCTGAAGACGCGTTTGCCGGTTGACGGGTGCCTTGGCGATATGCTTCGAGTTTGACCATGACGACAGCAAGAGCCCGTAAGCGACTTGGTCCTTTTACCATCCCCAACATCCTGACCTATGGGCGGGTGGTGGCGGTTCCGGTTGTGGTGGCGTGCATGTTCTGGCCCGATGAGCCGGTGATGCGCTGGATCGCTTTTGGCGTGTTCGCGCTTGCAGCGATTACCGATTTTTTTGACGGTTATCTCGCCCGCATCTGGGAGCAGCAATCCTCGCTCGGGCGGATGCTGGACCCGATTGCCGATAAATTGCTGGTGGCCGCGTCACTGATGATGCTGGTGGCCAACCACACCATTGCCGGCTGGTCGAGCTGGGCGGCGATTATCATTTTATGTCGCGAAATTCTGGTGTCGGGCCTGCGGGAATTCCTGGCCGAATTGCGCGTCAGCGTTCCGGTTTCAACCATTGCGAAATGGAAGACCACTTTGCAATTGGTGGCCATCGGCTTTCTGATTGTGGGGGACGCCGGCGAACGCGTTTTGCCCGGCAATGTTGTGATCGGCATCGTGTTGTTGTGGGTGGCCGCGGTGCTGACGCTTTACACGGGGTATGATTACTTCAAGGCGGGCATCCGCCATGTGGTCGATCTCGATGCGTGAGATCAAGCTCGTCTATTTCGCGTGGGTCCGCGAGCGCGTCGGGCTTTCGGAGGAACGCGTCAGCGTGCCGGACGAGGTGCTGACGGTTGCCGATCTCGCCGGCTGGTTGCAAACCCGTGGCGAAGAATATGCCTACGCGTTTGAAAATCCGGCGATTGTGCGGGCGGCGCTTGATCGCAAGCATGTGAAGCCGGACGCCTTGATCGCGGGAGCAAGCGAGATTGCTTTTTTCCCGCCGATGACAGGCGGCTGAGCCTTGACGACGCCCCGTCTCATCATCCGGATCCAGCCCGAGCCTTTCGATGCGGCGGCCGAGATCGAGGCTTTGTCGCGCATGGGTGACGATGTGGGTGCCGTGACGAGCTTTACGGGCTATTGCCGAAGCGAAGGCGGGCGTCTGGCAGCGCTTGAGCTCGAGCATTATCCGGGCATGGCGGAGGAGGAAATTGCCTCCGTTGTGGTGGAAGCCAGCACGCGCTGGTCCTTGCTGGGGGCGACCGTCATTCACCGTCATGGCAAGATGGTGCCGGGCGACGGCATTGTGCTGGTGGCAACGGCATCATCGCACCGGACGGCGTCGTTTGATGCGGCTCATTTTATCATGGATTATTTGAAAACCCGCGCGCCGTTCTGGAAAAAAGAACATCGGGCCGATGGTACATCGGGCGACTGGGTCGAGGCCAAAGCGGTGGACGATGCGTTGGCCGAGCGCTGGAAAGCCTGATCCTGCCCCTTTTCCAAGGCTGTGTGCATTCCCATATAGGACGGATAGATCGTCTCCGAGGATAAATCCATGAGCCTTGTGCCCCTATTTCGTGTCGCTGGTGTGATGATGATGGTTGGTCTCATGGCGCTTGCGAGCGTCTCGACGGCGGAAGCCCGTGCGGGATCGGGCTTTTCGAGCGGCAGCCGTGGCAGCTTCACCTATTCACCGCCACCTTCGACGCCGACGGCGCCTTATGCCGTTCAGCCGATGCAGCGTTCTTTTACGCCGCAAGCGCCCGCACCAAGCTATGCACCGTCCTACGCGCAGCCCACTTACGCTAATCGCGGCTTTTTTGGCGGTGCGGGCGGGTTTGGCACCGGTCTCCTTGGCGGATTTCTTGGCGCGGGGCTTTTCGGCATGCTGTTGGGTCACGGCTTTGGCGGCGGGATGGGCGGCGGCATGTCGTTTTTTGGCCTCTTGATCCAGATGGCGCTGCTGTATGTTGCAGTAAAATTCGTCTTTGGTCTGTTTGCGAACAGGCTTAGTCCCGCGGGGATGGGTGCGGGGGCGATGGGATCCGGTCTTGGTGTCGGAAGCGGTGCCCCGCAGCGCCCGGCGGTTCGGCAGGTGGATGTGACGCCCGAGGATTTTGCGGCGTTTGAACAACGGCTCTATGCCATACAGGAAGCCTATAGCCGCGAGGATCTCGGTGGCCTGCGCCGGATGGCAACGCCGGAAATGGTGGCCTATTTTGCCGAGGATCTGGCCCATAATGCGGGCCATGGCACGGTGAACCGCGTTTCGCAGGTCAAACTGCTGCAGGGCGATTTGTCGGAGGCGTGGGGCGAGGGGGCGGTTGATTATGCCACCGTCGCGATGCGCTTCTCGCTGATTGACGCGACCTATGAGCGGTCCTCCGATCGCGTGGTGGCGGGCGATCCGGTGACGCCGCAGCAGGTGACCGAGGTCTGGACCTTCCGCCGCGAGGGCAGTGGCCCCTGGATGCTGTCGGCGATTCAGCAGACCGGCTAAGTCCGGCTTTCATTTTTTCCCGACGGCTTTAACACAATAAAAACCATACCGCTGCATGATCGCGGTATGGTTTATCGTCATTTAAAACGGGGTTTGGCCCTTGCAGCCCTCATCGCGCTTGTTGGTTGCGGCATGCGGTTTGATACGCGTGCGCCTTGGCGCGACGAGGTGGAGGCCAAATGTCTTTCATCAGGCGGGGTTAAACTGTCGGCCTATGTCGAACCGATGAACCGGATTGACGGACCGGGCGCCTGCGGCTTGCAGCAACCTTTGCGGGTCAGCGCGCTGGCAAGCGGAACCATCGGTTTGACGAGCCGCGCGACAATGTCGTGCTCGGCACTTTCCAGTGTCGATCGCTGGATCAAGGAGGTCGTCGAGCCGGCCTCGATGCTCTATTACCGCCAGCATGTGACGGGGATGACGGTGGGTTCCTACTCCTGCCGCAATCAGGACAGCAAATGGATCGCCAATATTTCCGAGCATGCCTTTGGCAATGCGGTGGATGTGATGGGGTTCAAATTTTCCGACGGCCGCAGCATGAGTGTGGTGAATGGCTGGAAGGGCGATGCGCGCGATCAAGCCTTTTTGCGCGAAATTGCGATGGATGCGTGCGATTATTTCACGACCGTGCTGGCCCCCGGCTCTGATTCCTATCACGCCAACCATATTCATATTGATCTGGCGCGGCATGATTCAGGTTGGCAACGCCATGTCTGTCAGCCGAAATTGCAGATTGCGCGGCGTATTCCTGTGCATGCCGATGCCAGCAAGATTGCGGGGCTGAATTATACCCCGCAGGCGGGCGCCGAGGTTCAGCTTGCCGATGCTGCCCCCTTGGCGGGCACGCCGGCTCAGGCACCTCTGCCGCCTGTTCGCCCGATCGATCCGAAAACGCTGGCGGCGTTGCCGGCGGAACCGGACGATACCGATGACGGCGATTTCAAGGGCGTCTACTGAGTAACTTCCCGCCGCTGTCACCTGTCGCAACAGACAGGCGCATCGGATTACACGATGTGGCAGTCTCGTATCCTTCGAGCTCTGGAGTTGGGAAGGCTGCTGCCATGATCCGTCGCATCTTGTGCATCCTCTATGTCGTTCTGATCGCCACGCCCGTTTGGGCGCAGGCCAAAGGCGCGCAGAAGGGCGCTTTACCCGGTACGTTTGATTTTTATGTGCTGGCTTTGTCGTGGTCGCCGACCTATTGCGCCAATGGCGGGGACAAGCGTAGCCCCGATCAATGCCTGTCAACCGCTTCGAACGGCTTTGTCGTGCATGGTCTCTGGCCGCAATTTGAGCATGGCTATCCGACCGATTGTCCTAGTGAACAGGCCGATGTGCCAAAGGCGCTGCTGGAGACCGCGCATCGTCTGTTTCCCGATGACCGGCTGGCCGAGCATGAATGGAAGCGCCACGGCACCTGCACGGCGCGAACACCGGCCGAATACCTCGCCGATGTGGCAACCGCCCGCCAGCAGGTAACCGTGCCGGCCGCTTTCCAGCAGCCCAGAAGCGAGGCGCTTTTAGCGCCTGCCGATATTGAAAATGCGTTTCTGGAGTCCAATGCCGGACTGGCTTCGACGATGATCTCGGTCTCCTGCGTCAAAGCCGAGTTGCAGGAAGTGCGCATCTGCTTCACAAAGGATCTCAAAGGTTTTCGTGCGTGCCCGGATCTGGAGGGTGGAAGCTGTCGCGCCAAAAGCGTGTCGGTGCTTCCCGTTCCTTAACGGATCAAGCCGCATTTTCTCAACAAGGCAGTGCGCGGCGGATCATGAATTATCGACACATCTACCATGCCGGCAATTTTGCCGATGTTCTGAAGCACGCCGTTTTAGCGCGGTGCCTGACCCATCTAAAGGTCAAGGAAACACCGTTTCGCGTGATTGATACGCATGCGGGCGTCGGTCTTTACGATCTGCGCGGCGAGGCGGCTTCCAAAACGGGCGAATGGCATGACGGTATCGGTCGGGTGTTGAAGGCCGAGATGCCGTCAACGACCCGCGATTTGCTGGCGCCCTATCTTGATGCCGTCAAAGCCTTGCAGGCGTTCAAGGGACGGGATGCCTATCCCGGCTCGCCCGAAATCGCCCGCCAGATGACGCGGGCCGAAGACCGTATGATTTTTGTCGAAAAACATCCGCAGGACGCCAAGAAGCTCGCCGAGAATTTCAATTTTGACGGCCGCGCCAAGATTTTGGAGCTTGATGGCTATACCGCTTTGAAAGCCTGCGTGCCGCCCAAAGAGCGGCGCGGGCTGGTGCTGATCGATCCGCCCTATGAGGAGCGCGACGAGTTCGAGACCTTGGTTCAAAGCTTTATCGCGGCCTATCGCAAATGGCCGACGGGCACGTATCTGCTCTGGTATCCGGTCAAAAATTTTGAAGAGACAAAGCGGTTTCTGGTTGAATTGTCGGAGGCGGGTATTCCAAAAATTCTCCGCGCCGAATTGCGCGTCAAGTCGATGTCGAACACTGGGGGCTTGGCGGGGTCGGGTGTCATTGTCGTCAACCCGCCCTGGCGGTTGGCGGATGAGTTGAACACGCTGCTGCCGTGGCTTGATCTCACGCTGAGCCAGGACAGCGGGCATGGCTGGAATGTCGACTGGATCGCCGGGGAAGCGGTTGTGGAGCGGGATTAACCGGCTGGATGATCCGGACCATTCCTGATAGTCGTAGCGTATTGCTTTAACAATCGACAGGAAACCGCCCATGATTTTGCGCTCGTCGCCCGCTTCGCCCTTCGGCCGCAAGGTCAAGATTGCCGCCCATGTTCTTGGCGTGATGGATCGCATCGAGATCATCGTTGCCGATACGCTGAACCCCGAAGACTCGCTCAGGACGCGTAATCCGCTCGGCAAAATTCCGGCTTTGACGCTGGAGGATGGCACGACGCTCTATGATTCCCGCGTGATTGTTGACTATCTCGACCATCTCGCCGGCGGCGGAAAAATCATTCCGGCGCATGGCAAAGAGCGCTTCGAGGTGCTCACTTTGCAAGCGCTTGCCGATGGCGTGATGGATGCCGCCTTGCTTCAGGTTTACGAGACGCGCTTTCGTGACGAGGACAAACGCTCCCCGAAATGGGTCGAGCACCAGAGTGGCAAAGTGACACGCGGTCTGGATGCGCTCGAGGCGCATGTGCCGCATCTCTCCCCGGTTCCCACGATCGGAGCGATCGCGGTGGCGTGCGCGCTTGGCTATCTCGATCTCCGGTTTGGCGAAGGCTGGCGGAGCGGCCGGCCGCGTCTTGCCGCGTGGCTCGATGATTTCGCCGCGCGCGTGCCTTCTTACGCGGTGACCATGCCGCATTGAAAATCTCATAAAAAAAGGGCCCGCAGCGCTGGCCGCGAGCCCTTTTTGTTTCAATTAACGTTTAGGCTTAGAAGCGGTAGTTCAAGCCGATACGGGCAAGGCCGAGATCGGCGCCCGAAGTGCCGCCGCCTGGAAAGCTCTTGTCCTCGAGACGGACATAAAGGCCTTCAACCTTGGCTGACCAATTGTCGGTCAATGCCATTTCGACACCTGCACCAACCGTCCAGCCATTATGATAGGTGTCGGCCGTCGAGCCGGTATCGTCATGCGTGGTGCCGCCGGCATAACCTGCCGTGACATAAGGCATGGTCCGGTCCATTGCATAGCCGACGCGGCCGCGAAGCGTGTTCATATAGCGAAGCTCGCTTGATCCACCCGCGCTGGATGATTTGACGTTCGCCATGCCCAGATCGCCTTCAACGCCGAGCACCCAATTATTGGGCATCTGGTAGTTGTAACCGCCGGTAAAACCAAGCGCGCCGCCCGACGGATTGCCGAACGCATCCTTGCCTTCATTCGTAAAATTGCCAGCAGCTAAGGCGCCATTCAAGCCACCATAGACGCCGTTCCATGTGAAGCTACGGGGCATGGCGATCGGTGCCATTGCGGCAGGAGCCTTCTTGCTTGGAAGGTCAGCAGCAAAGGCCGACGAAGCCAAAAGAAGGGAGGAGGCAGTAAGCCCGATGCGTGCAATAAGGGTCATGTCATTTTACTCCTGATGTTCTCCCCGCACGGTTCTATGACGAAAGAACGAGTGCAGGCATGCCATAAAGGGAGACAATTATTGCTCCCACTTTCCAAGTTAATTTTTGAAACTGAAAAGAGGCAACAATGTGATTTGTTCGTGATCAAAATAAGAAATCATCGAAAAAGCAATAAGTTCCAAATAAATATTTTAATATTTATGTTTAACGATGCCTTAATTAAAAAAATCTAGAATTTATAAGCAATTCCAAAGCGGAATACGTTTGTTTGCGTATCGAGCGATACGGATTGCCCGATCGAATTCAAATAGGACGCGCTGCCCATCTCATAGCGTAGCACCTCTCCGCGCAAGGCGACGTGCGGCATGATCATGGCTTCCACGCCTGCGCCATAAACCCAGCCGAGCGTTAACGCATCGACTGAAAAGACATTGGTGTAGGTCATGGCACTCGCCGCCAATCCGAGCGTGCCATAGGTCAGGAGATTGCCGAAGGCATAGCCTGCGCGTGCCCGACCCGATGTCATCCATTTCTGGTCGAAACTTTCGTTCGTGCCGGTATTTTTGATCTGGGACGAGGTTGCATCGACTTCGCCACTCCCGACAATCTGGCCGGCCTGAACATTATACCCGCCGTGAAGGCCGATCAGAGTGCCGCCGGTCGACAGGCTGCCAGCCGTGCCCAAGCCCACCCCGCTATACGCGCCGATATAACCGCCTTGCCATAGGGTCGGTCCAACGTTGGAAAGTCCATAGATGTCATCGGCCATGGCGGATGACGTGCCCAACGCTGTCAGTGCCGCGAGCACTTTGAGCGATGCGGTGAGTTGCCGTGCCATCTGCCATTCCTGCATTGATGCTTGGTAAGATGTCTATTTTACGAGCAGGGCGCATGGTTTCGAAGCTGCGAATGGAAACAGGGTAAGTAAAAGGTAAACCGATCAGGCGTGTCATGCGTGTTATTAGATGTACGGGCTTTTGAAGGCCTGCCGGCCGCAACCACAGGAATAATGATGCCAACCCGCATAGAGGCAGAACAGGACAGGCCGGTGGCGCTGGTGACCGGGGGAGCGCGACGGGTGGGGGCCGTCATTGCACGCGTTCTTGCGGAGGCCGGCTATGCCGTGGTGGTGCATGCCCGAGCGTCGATCGACGAGGCCGCAGCCTTGGCAGCCAACTTGGTATCGAACGGGGCAAAGGCAACGGCGCTTCGTGCTGATCTGGCTTTACCCTCGGAACGGGACAGCTTGATGGCCAGGGCGCACGATTGTTTTGGTCCGGTGTCGCTGCTTGTCAACAGTGCCGCGATTTTTCATTCCGACGGGCTGATGGATTTTTCGGACGCTCGATTGATGGACCACATGACGGTCAATCTTTTGGCGCCGCTCCGTCTGGCGCGCGATTTTGCGGTTCAGGCCCGTCCCGCCAGCAACGCGTCGATCGTCAACATCGTCGATCATCGGGTGCTGAAACTGACGCCGCAGCATTTTTCCTATACGCTTTCAAAAGCCGCTCTTTATGCCGCAACCGTTACCATGGCACAGGAATTGGCCCCCCATATTAGGGTCAATGCGGTGGGGCCGGGGCCGACGCTGCCGAATTCACATGATGGCGAACGGGGCTTGCAGCATGAGGCATCGGGCGTACCGCTGCGCCATTTGGTCGATCCGCACGACATTGCCGAGGCCGTGCTCTATCTGGCGCGGGCCAAAAGCGTCACGGGCGATATGATCGCGGTCGATTCCGGCCAGCATATCGGTTGGCAGACGCCCGATATTATCGCGGATCGAGGCTGATCGCCGCGATCAGGCGGCCATAGTCTTTGTCGCCCCGATGGGTGGTGCGGCGATAGCTGAAAAAGCGCGCTTCATCGGCATAGGTGCAGAGCGCCAGATCGACAAAGGTTCCGACCTCCGCTTCCCTCAGCCTATGGCCGATAAAGGCGGGCAGATCGAACAGGCTTTTGTCCGGTGCTTCGCCGCGCTTGAAGAAGCTTTCGTGGGATGGATCGGCGGCCAAAAATTGGGCTTTGAATTCGGCCCCGACCTCATAGGCATTTTGACGGATGGTGGGGCCCAATACGGCGATGATCCGTTCGCGTTTGGCCCCGAGCGCTTCCATGGCCTCAAGCGTTGCTTCAAGCACGCCGGTAAAGGCACCTTTCCAACCGGCATGCGCTGCTCCGATAACGCCCGCGTCGCGATCGGCAAACAGGACGGGTCCGCAATCGGCGGTCGCAATGGCGAGGGTGATCCCTTCGAGCCGCGTCACCATCGCGTCCGCTTTGAGACGATCCCCTACCGGCCATGGTTGAGTGACCGTCACAACGGCTGCGGAATGGATCTGGTAAAGGCTTAAAAAATCCTCCGCATTGGCACCCAGCACTGCGGCCATACGGCGGCGATTTTCCTGCACGTTTTCGGGCGCATCCTCCGAGCCAAGCCCGCCATTGAGCGAACCATAAAGGCCCGTCGATACGCCGCCTTGCCGCGTGAAAAAACCATGACGCAGGCCTTTGAGTTGAAGAGCTTCGGCACGGATGGGGGAGGGGAGGGCAAGGGTCATGGGATCAGTTAAATCCTGCGGGCTCGGGCATATCGGGGTGACGAAGACCAAGCACTTTGAACAGGCTTCCCATGCCCTTTTCCGATGGATCGGTCAGCCGGACGAGCGCGGCCTCGACATCCTTGGCTTGCTCAGGGGCGGCGCTTTTGATCAAGCGGGCGGTGCGCTCGACAATGCCGAGTCCAGCCAGAAACCGGGCCTGCGTTGTGGAACCTGCAACGATAAGCCCCTGCGCGGTGGCCATCTGGGCGAGGCGCTCGAAATTAACATGGGTGGTGAGATCGGCCTCGCCGGGTGCATCGAGCGGACCTGTAAAGGCGTGGTGCTTCATGGCTTGCAGCGTTTCACCAAAGCCGGAACGGGTGTGGCCATAATCGATCACCAGACCGGCACCGCCAAAGCGGGCGATATGGGCTGAAAGATCGGCCATGATACGGTCGCCGATCAGGCCGATTTCCAGAAGCGTGCCTTCGGGCGCCTCCAGTTTCAGCGCATGCTCCGGTTCGGCAGCCAAGCCGAAGGCGAGGTGGTTATCCGTATCAAGGCCCACCATTCGTTGATGCCAATGTTGGTGGACGCGCTGATAATGGCGCACGGGCAGGGCGTCGAAAAACTCGTTGGCCAGAACGAGGGTAGGTTGTTCGGGCAGGGCGGAAATATCTTCGTGCCAATCAACGGGTACGCCGCAGGAGACGAGCGTCTGGCGCTGGGTTTCGCGCAGGACGGGACTCATTTCGACGAGTGTGACCGAGAGGGCACGGTGCAGGCCGATGACGTTTTTGGTGGCGCGCAGAACGTCTTGCATCAAGGTGCCGCGACCGGGGCCAAGCTCGACGAGCGAGAGTTTTTCAGGTTGGCCCATGCGGAGCCAGAGATCGGCGCACCAGAGCCCGATCAATTCGCCAAACATCTGCGATATTTCCGGCGAGGTCGTGAAATCACCCTGTGCGCCAAGCGGGTCGCGCGTCATATAATAGCCATAGCGCGGATCGCCCAGTGCCAAGCCCATATAGCGTTCAAGGCTGATGGGGCCTTCGAGCGCGATCAGGCGGGCGATGTCGAGGCCGAGCGGTGTCATGGGTTTGCCACTTTCCGGAAGCTGCGCCACACCAGGCCCAGGCCGATCAGCGCCAAGGGGGCCGAGAGCGCCATGCCCATGGTGAAACCACCGGCCAATTGTTCGCTGACCGGATCGGGGTCGCGGTAAAATTCCGAGATCGTGCGGGTTACGGCGTAAAGAATTCCAAAGAGGCCGGAGAGAAGACCCGGACGTTTCAAGCCGCCCATGCGCGCGATCCAGCCGATGATCAGGAAGAGCAGCAGGCCTTCGAGCGTCGCTTCATACAGCTGGCTCGGGTGGCGCGGTTGTTCGTCGGCGCGCGGAAACACCATGGCCCACGGCACATCGGCCGGCCGGCCCCATAATTCGCCATTGATGAAATTGGCGATGCGGCCGAAAAACAACCCGACCGGCGAGACGATGGCGGCAATGTCGGTGATCGCGAGGATGGGCGTCTGATGGACGCGGGCGAGCAGGACCATCGCGATGCAGGCGCCGATCAGCCCGCCATGAAACGCCATGCCGCCATGCCAGACGGCAAAAATTTCGAGCGGATTATCGATGAAATAGGCCAGATCATAAAAGACGACATTGCCGAGCCTGCCGCCGACCACAATGCCCAGCGCCATATAGACGATGAGATCGTCGATGGTGGCGTGATCGGGAGGGGTGCGGCTTCCCCATAGCGCGGCATTGGCCGCCAGCGCGAAGGCGAGTTTCCAGCCGATCAACAGCCCTGCCAGATAGGCCAGCGCATACCAGCGGATGACCAGCGGCCCGAACTCGATCAGCACGGGGTCGATATGGGGAAAGGGTAACACGACAATCGGCATCTAAAACCTCTGGCGGGCAGGCTTGCCTCTTGAAGCTCAAGCCGTCAAGAACAGGACAGCAAAATAGAATGGCAAGAATGGGATGGCACGGACCGGACGCCGTGGTAGAGAAAAAGCGAACCGTCACCGATGAATGTTTGGAAACCATACGCATGACCGAGACCGGCAATCCCATTTTCAACAATCTGGCCCGCCTGATGACCGATGCCGCAGGGATGGCAACGGGCGTGAAACGCGAGGCCGAGGGCGTGATGAAAGCGCAGCTCGAACGCTTGATCCGCGACATGGATGTCGTGTCGCGCGAAGAGTTCGAAGCGGTGCGGACCATGGCCATTCTGGCGCGCGAGGAAAATGAGCGTTTGGCCGCCCGCCTTGCCGAGTTGGAACAAAAAATCGGTTGATTCGAGACTTTGCAAGCCAAATATCGCGGATTCGGCACGGCAATCGTCTGTGGACAGCCCAATCCGGCGATTGTGCGATTCAGACGAATCCGTGAGCGTCTCCCTTGCCTAAAGGCTGAAAGGTGATCCCGTTTGATCGCCTAGCCAAGGCACTGGATACGCAATGTCGCTGAGTGATTCATTCCATAACGACCGTAGCGAACATCCCCTCGACATTGTCGAGCGGATGGCAAGCCTCCGCGACTGGAGCTTTGACCGCGCCGGTGACGACGAGATCGCCATTACCATCGGGGGACGCTGGACGTCTTACGATGTCGCCTTCACCTGGCTGGAGGATATCGAGGCGCTGCATGTGGCCTGCGCGTTCGATCTCAAAATTCCCGATCGCAAGCGTGCCGAGATTACGGATCTGATGTCGCGTATCAACGAGCAGCTCTGGATCGGCCATTTCGACATGTGGTCGGAAACCGATGTGGTGATGTTCCGCCATTCGCTGATGCTGTCGGGCGGGGCGGAGCCAAGCTCGGCGCAATGCGAGGCGCTGTTGAGCTTGGCGGTCGATAGCTGTGACCGGCATTTCCAAGCGTTCCAGTTTGTGATGTGGTCGGGTAAATCGGCATCCGAGGCGTTGGCAGCAACCATGTTTGAAACGGTCGGCGAGGCCTGATCGTCCGCTTATTTTTGAGAGAGCCCAGCGATGACATCCGAATTCCCCAAATCTCTCGTTCTGGTCGGTGCCGGCAAAATGGGCGGCGCGATGCTGGAAGGCTGGATCGCCTCCGGTCTGCCTGGCAGTGCGGTGGCCATTATCGACCCGCTGCCTTCGGCGCAAATGGCCGCCTATTGCGGCGCGCTGGGTATCGCGGTCAATCCGCCGGCCGATACGATGGTCGCGCCTGAAGTGCTGGTGCTCGGCATCAAGCCGCAAATGCTCGACGCAGCCGCGCCGACTTTGGCACCGCTTGCGGGTAAGGACACGCTGGTGCTCTCGATTTTGGCGGGCAAGACGATTGCCAATTTGAAGGCGCGCCTGCCGGATGCGCGCGCCTTTGTGCGGGCAATGCCCAACCTCCCCGCATCCGTCGGTCGCGGCATTTCGGGCGCCGTGGCCAATGCCGAGGTGTCTGCCAAGCAACGCACGATTGCGGATACGCTGTTGAAGGGCGTGGGCCGCGTCGAATGGGTGGATCGCGAGGCGCTGATCGATGCGGTTACCGGTGTATCCGGCTCGGGCCCTGCCTATGTGTTTCATCTGGTCGAATGTCTCGCCAAAGCGGGTGAGGCGGAGGGGCTTCCGGCCGATTTGGCCCTCAGGCTCGCACGCGCGACGGTGGAAGGCGCGGGCGAATTGCTGTTCAAATCGGAGCTGACGGCGGCCACCTTGCGCCAGAATGTCACCTCGCCGGGCGGGACCACCGCTGCGGGCCTTCAGGTATTGATGGGTGAGAACGGGCTTGAGCCGCTGATTGCCGGCACCGTGCATGCGGCGCGTCGTCGCGCTGCGGAATTGTCCGGCTAAGCGCTATAGACAATCGCCTTGCGGGTCGCCATCTGCTAGACTGACCTGGTAAAAAGCGGGAGTGCATCATGGCGAACTCAGCAGATGGAACGGGCGTTTCCCTTCGGGATCGCGTCATTGATGCGCTGATGGCGCTGGCCGAGACACGCGATTGGGACCAGATCGAAATCGGCGACATTGCCGATGAAGCCGGCATCTCGCTTTTGGAATTACGCGATGCGTTTCCGTCCAAAGGCGCGATTTTGGGCGGGTTTGCGCGTCGCATGGACCATATCGTGCTGTCGGGCGCGAGCGATGACCTGCTGGGTGAGACCGATAAAGACCGGATTTTCGATGTGCTGATGCGCCGCTTCGATGCGCTTTCGCCCTATAAGCACGCATTGAAGCGTATGGCACCGGCATTGGCGCGCGACCCTTTGTCGATGGCGGCGCTTAATCAGGGCGCGCTGAACTCGATGCGCTTTATGCTCGCCTCTGCCGGTATCGATACCGAAGGCCCGATGGGGCTTTTGAAGCTGCAGGGTGCGGTTTTGATGTTCGCCAAGCTCATGGATGTCTGGTTTCATGATGAAGACCCCGGACTATCGCGCACTATGGCGGCGATGGACGAGGAATTGAAGCGCGGCGGCATGATCATCAACCGTTTGGGCGATCTCTGCCGGATGACGGCACCGCTCTCGGACGCCGTGCATCGCATGGCCGAACAGGGCCGCCGCATGGCCGAGCGGCGCCATCCGCCACGCGGCAATCCCGATCTCGACCCTTCGATCTGAAAGCCTGATCCTGATGAGTTCTTCCGAGACGCCAGCGCCGCAGATCAGCTTTGACGAGTTTATGAAGGTCGATATTCGGGTGGGCACGGTTGTTGCCGCCGAGCCGTTTCCTGAGGCGCGTAAACCCGCGATCAAGCTGAAAATCGATTTCGGTGGCGAGATCGGTGTGAAGCGCTCCTCCGCTCAGATCACCGAAAATCACAGCGTGGAAACGCTGGTGGGTACGCAGGTTTTGGCGGTGGTCAATTTTCCACCGCGCCAGATCGGGCCGTTCATGTCGGAAGTGCTGACCCTCGGCGTGCCGGATGGCCATGGCAAGGTGATGCTGATCAGGCCCGACCGCGCGGTAACGACCGGCGGTCGGCTCTACTGATCGTCAGCCTTATTCAGCCGCCAAGGCCTTTGGCGTGACGGCTGCGGTGTAGGCATCCAACAGGGTGCGCGAAACGGCACCCGGCTTAAATCGGTAGCTGCCGATTTCGGAAACCGGTGTCACTTCGGCACCTGTGCCGCAGATGAAGCACTCGTCGAAATCCGCCATTTCTTCAGGCATGATGCGACGCTCATGAACAGTGATGCCGTGGTTTGTGGCCAGTTCGATGATCGTCTGACGCGTGATCCCGTTCAGGAAGCAATCCGCAACCGGCGTATGCAATTCGCCGCCTTTGGCAAAAAAGATGTTGGCGCCGGTGCATTCTGCCACGCGGCCTTGCCAGTCGAGCATCATCGCATCCGCATAGCCCTTTTTCTCGGCGCGGTGCTTGGAGATGGTGCAGATCATATAAAGACCCGCCGCTTTGGCATGGACGGGGGCGGTCATCGGATCGGGGCGGCGATAATCGGCGATGTCGATGCGGATGCCCTTCATCTTCTGCTCCATATCGAACATGGATGGCCAATCCCATGTCGCAATCGCCACATGGATCGTGGCATTCTGGGCCGAAATCGCCATCATCTCGCTACCGCGCCACGCCACCGGACGCACATAGCAGTTCTTGAAGCCGTTTTTGGCGACGACGAGATCCTTGGCGGCGTTCAATTCGGCCACCGTATAGGGAATGTCAAAGCCGAGAATTTCAGCCGAATGGCGGAAACGCACGGAATGTTCGGTCGATTTGAAAATCGCGCCGCCATAGGCGCGCTCGCCCTCGAAGACCGATGAGCCATAATGCAGGCCGTGGCTCAAGACGTGAAGCTTGGCCTCTTTCCATTCAACGAGTTTACCGTCAAGCCAGATATAGCCATCGCGGAGGTCAAAGGGGATCACGGACATGGTGGCGCTCCAAAAGCTTGTGGCGATCACTGTCGCCTTCTGTGCTAGAAGTAACAATCGGGTTGAAATATGTCAACATCACTGACATAAATGTTTGGTACCATTGCAAAGGCAGGATGAGGCGTCGAACATGGCTCAGGACCAACCCATTATGGAGTCGTTGATTCCGTCGGCGTTGAT
>CANGIS010000048.1 GCA_947454055.1 Hyphomicrobiales bacterium | reverse complement strand
TTTTTGCGACGGCCGTAAAAGCCCTTCGCAGCCTTGAAAACTTTTTTATGCTTGGCGTGGGATGTTACACCCCGTTTGACACGTGCCATGACTGATCTCCTTCGGAAGAAACACTAAAAATGTGATGGAAAACTTTTACCCTTGGGCGATCAGCCGTTGGGGAGGAAGTATTTCTTGACGTTGTAGCCGTCGGTTTCGAACATCACATTGGTGCCGCGCAGATTACGAATCTGCTTGTTCGTCCGCTTGATCATGCCGTGGCGCTTACCTGCCTGAGCATACATCACCTTGCCGGTGCCGGTGATTTTGAACCGCTTTTTGGCGGCCGATTTGGTCTTCATCTTGGGCATTTTGCTCTCCTTCGGGCGGTCGAAACCACCTTTTTCATCATGTGCAGCGCGTTTCCACGCCGTTCGTCTCGTTATGAGCGAAAGGAACCGCCACGGCAGCCCTTAATCAGCCGGGCGGTTCGAAGGGTCGGTGTATAGAAGGAAAGTCAGGGGTTTGCAACGGGTGACGGTGCGAATTTTCTATCGCTACCAACAGGGTTTGGCTTAAAAAGCATTCCCATGACCGATTCAACCCTCATTCTTCCGCCCGATGGCCGCCAATCCGAAACCGCGCTGATGGTGGCGCGGGGCACGCGGCGGCTTTTGCGGCATCTGGGCTTTGCCAGCGTGACGGAATTGACGCTGGCCTCCCACCGTCGTGCCGATCTGGTGGCCTTGGGCGATGATGGCACCATCTGGATTATCGAGATCAAATCCAGCATCGAGGATTTCAGGGTGGACCAGAAATGGCCCGATTACCGTCAACATTGCGACCGGTTGTTTTTTGCCATTCCGGAAAATGTGCCGCAAGAGATCATGCCGGAAGATGCAGGCCTCATTCTGGCCGATTCCTATGGCGCCGCCGTGTTACGCGAAGCTCCCGAGCACCGCTTGGCGGCGGCGACCCGCAAGGCGATGCTGGTTAGAGTGGCGAGGACGGCGTCGGAGCGGCTGCATCGGTTGGCCGATCCGGGACATTATTAAGTCATCAAAAAAGAATGGCACCGATCCGTCGCTCGCAATGACGATCTGTGATCAAACATCCGCCATGCGTTCGAACTGGCCAGCTTTGCGGAAGCGGTAGAGATAGCTTGGCACGATGGCTTCCACCGTTTCGCCTTCAATGCCCATGCCTTCCAGCGTCAGACCTTTCTTGGCGGCCTCGTCGGAGACGACATTGTCATGCTCGAGCAATTTAACCTGATCGCGCGTCAGCCGCAGCGCCGAGGGCATCAGGCCGAGCGACACGGTGTCGACGAGTTCCATGATCCCCGCCTGAACGCGCGCCAGCGGAAACGGCAAAGGCAGCAGCAAACGCTTGCGGTTGGCCACTTTCAGCGTGATTTCCATCAATTCGCGGAAGGTTTTGACGTCGGGGCCACCGAGTTCATAGGTCGCGCCGGCCTTCAAGGCGCCATCAACGGCTTTGGCCACCGCTTCGGCAACATCACCGACGAAAACCGGCTGGAACTTGGTGTGGCCGCCGCCGATCAGAGGCAGGAACGGCATGGCGCGGGCCAGGGTTGCGAACCGGTTGAAGAAATCATCTTCAGGGCCGAACACGATCGAAGGGCGCAAAATAATGGCGTCTTTTACCGCTGCGCGGACTGCCGCCTCGCCTGCGGCCTTCGAGCGGGCGTAGGCGGATGCAGACTCCGCGTCGGCACCAATGGCTGACATTTGCACAAAGCGGGTAATGCCATGACGCTTGGCGGCTTCCGCCACGGCTCTCGCGCCATTGGCTTGCACCGCATCGAAGCGCTGACGGCCGTTCTCGGACAAAATGCCGACGAGATTGACCACGGCCGCCGAGCCTTGAAGGGCCCGATCGATCGACGCCGGATAGCGCAAATTGGCCTGCACGGCATGAATTTGGCCGACATTGCCGAGCGGCTGGAGGAAATTGGCGAGATCCGGACGGCGCACCGCCACGCGGATCCGGTACCCGCGTTTGGCGAGTGCCCGCACGACATGGCGGCCGATAAAGCCTGAACCACCGAAAACCGTCACAACCTGTTCGGATGCCGCAACCATGTCGTAAGCTCCTCAATCGCAATTGTGCAGTGCTTCTAGTCAAAAATGAGGGCCTTGGAAAGACCGACGATCGACCGATCGGCCTTAGCCCCCGAAATAACGTCGGATCAAGCCGATATAAATCTCGCACAGGCGGGCAATGTCGGCGGCCGGCACGCGCTCATCGATCTGGTGCATCGTCTGGCCGACCAGGCCGAACTCGATGACGGGGCAGTAATTCTTGATAAAGCGGGCATCCGAGGTGCCGCCGGTGGTTGAAAGCGCCGGCTTGATGCCGGTTGCTTCCTCAATCGATTGCATCGCCATTGCAACGAAGGGGCCGGGCTCGGTGACAAACGCATCGGCATTCGAGGGCTGGAAGGTGACGGTGTAGCGCACCTCATTGCCGGCGATGCGGCGCAACCGTGCTTCAATCTCGGCAGCCAGCGTTTCGTGCGTCCAAACATCATTAAAGCGGATATTGAACTTGGCTTCCGCCGATTGCGGAATGACATTGCCCGCGGGATTACCGACATCCAGCGTCGAGAATTCGAGGTTGGAGGCGCCAAAATGCGCCGTTCCGCGATCGAGCGGCTCGGCCAGAAGTCCGCCCACCAGCTTCACGATACCGCGGATCGGATTATCCGCCAGATGCGGATAGGCGATGTGGCCTTGCTTGCCCTCGACTTTGAGGTGGCCCGAGAGCGAGCCGCGCCGGCCGATTTTGATCATGTCGCCCAACCGCTCGGGATTGGTGGGTTCGCCCAAAATGCAATGATCAAACCGCTCGCCGCGCGCTTTTGCCCATTCGAGCAATTTCACCGTGCCATTGATGGCGGGGCCTTCCTCGTCGCCCGTGATCAGAAAGGCGATGGAGCCTTTGAAATTCGGGCCTTGCTCTTCGAGAAAAGCGAGAACGGCGGAAACAGAAGCCGCAACGCCGCCCTTCATATCCGCCGCACCGCGGCCATAGAGCATACCGTCGACGATTTCTCCCGCAAAGGGACCATGCGTCCACAGCGCCTCGTCGCCCACGGGGACGACATCGGTATGGCCCGCAAACATCAGGCAGGGCGAACCAGTGCCGATGCGGGCGTAGAGATTGTCGATATCCGGCGTGCCGCTCTCGGAAAAGCGGACGAGGTGGCAATCAAATCCGGCCTGTTGCAACAGGCCGTGTAACAGATGCAGGGCTCCACCTTCCACCGGCGTTACCGAAGGGCAACGGATGAGGGCTTGGGTCAGGGCGATGGAATCTTTAGGGTTGAGCGACACAGGCGATTAATCCCTGAGCAGCTCATTGATCCCCGTCTTGGCCCGCGTTTTGGCATCGACCCGCTTGACGATGACGGCGCAATAGAGCGAGGGGCCCATGCTGCCATCGGGCAGAGGCTTGCCGGGCATCGAACCGGACACCACCACGGAATAGGGCGGCACGCGGCCCATAAAGACTTCGCCGGTTTCGCGGTCGACGATTTTGGTCGATTGGCCGATGAAAACACCCATCGAGATGACGGAGCCTTCGCCAATCACCACGCCTTCAACCACCTCGGAGCGCGCACCGATGAAGCAATTGTCTTCGATGATGGTGGGGCCAGCCTGCACCGGCTCCAACACGCCGCCAATGCCGACGCCGCCGGAGAGATGCACATTCTTGCCGATCTGGGCGCAGGAGCCGACCGTTACCCAGGTATCAACCATGGTGCCGGTGTCGACATAACCGCCAATATTGACGAAAGACGGCATCAAAATCGCGTTTGGCGCGATATAAGCGCCGCGACGCACGGTGCAATTCGGTACGGCGCGGAAGCCGCCGGCTTTGAATTCCGCTTCACCCCAACCTTCGAATTTCGACGGCACCTTGTCCCACCACGACGATCCGGCCGGACCGTTCGACATCAGCACATTGTCGTTCAAGCGGAAGGACAGCAACACGGCCTTTTTCAGCCATTGATGGGTGTGCCAGCTGCCATCCGCCTCTTTGGTGGCGACCCGCAGCGCGCCTGAATCCAAACGATCAATCGCGTAATCAACGGCTTCGCGGATTTCCCCCTTGGTGGCAGGGGTTAATTCTGTGCGCTTTTCCCAAGCGACGTCGATGATGGAGGCAAGTGCTGAATCGTTCATGGCGTTTCGTTCCGTTAAAATGACAAGGCGTTTGAACGCTTCTTATCAAGTGCGGGCGAATGTGTCACCTCGGGCTGAGCTTTAGACGGCTTTGATCGTTTCGATCAGCGTTGGCTGATGTGCCAGAAGCTTTAAAAGCACAAAAGTAGGCCAGCTGGGCTGGGCAACGCCGCGCTCGTATTTTGAGAAACTGTTCGGTGAGCCCGTGAGCAAAAGGCTCGCATCCCGCTGGGTTAACCCTGCCGATTGCCGCACGCGTTTCGCCAAAGCCTGCGTCTCCCTCCGATACGCCGCTTTGAGTTCCGCCAACGCGGCATCAAGCGGCGCTGAATCAGCCCCCATGAGAATGCCGTCGCCGTCGTCATCGGGGAACCAACCTTCAATGTCGACGGGTTTAGACATTCCCATATATGAAACCGTCTCAACCCGTCGGCCACGGTGAAGCGTTGCGCCGGTCTCAGGGTGGATCATGGTTTTGATGGTGCTCATGTCATTTTTCCTTGAACGACAACAGGATAAATTCGGTCACAACCATGTCGGTAAATTTCACATAAAGCACGCTGCCTTCATCCGGCAGATGATAGACATCATGCCATTGTCGATGATCGTGAAAACCCGTCATCGATTTGAAAAAATGCTTCCGCTCTAGCCTATTCACCAATGTCACAACATCGGATACCGAATAGCCTAACGCCATAGCCGAACGGGCCGCCGTAAGCGTAATGACGCGCTCAAGCGAAAACGCCGCTTTGAACGCCTTCAAATCATGACTTGGTTTTCTTTTTTCCGTACCAAAATAAACCTTTAAGGTTGTTTAGTCAAGATCAGAACAAGCCTCCTCTGGCGTCTAGCGTCTCCATTGATCATCCGAATTTCAACCAATCCTCGGTTGCAGCCATCGCCAAATAATTTACAAGTTTTCGAACGTTATCGTTCACCGGACCCTCCCCATGCGCCTACACGTCAAAAATCCGCTCGCAATTCTGGCTCAAGGTGCGGAGGGCGGCATCGTCATCGAGCAGGGTCGCATTGTGGAGCTGCTGGCTTCCGGCCAAGCGCCAAGGCTGCCGGTGGATCAGACCTTTGATGCGTCGCGCCATGTGGTGTTGCCGGGGCTGATCAACACGCATCACCATTTTTATCAGACCCTCACCCGCGCGCACCCTTCTGCCATCAACAAGGAGCTGTTTCCGTGGTTGAAGGCGCTGTATCCGATCTGGGGCCGGCTTGATCCGGACAGTTTCCGGATTTCGGTTCGTATGGCACTGATCGAACTGCTGCTCTCGGGCTGCACCACGGCGGCGGATCACCATTATCTTTTTCCCGCAGGGCTTGATGAGGCCATCGATATTGAGGTCGATGAGGCAAAAAAACTCGGCATCCGGATGACGGTGACGCGTGGTTCGATGAATTTGTCCGAGAAGGATGGCGGGTTGCCGCCCGACCATGTGGTGCAGGACGAAGACACGATCTTAGTCGATAGCGAGCGTTTGCTGGGCCGCTACCATGACAACAGCGAGGGTGCCTTTATTCGGGTGGCGCTGGCACCCTGCTCGCCCTTCTCGGTGACCAAGCGTTTGATGAGGGAAAGTGCCGTCTTGGCCGAGAAATTCGACGCAAGGCTGCACACGCATCTGGCGGAAACCAAGGACGAGGACGCCTATTGCGCCGAGGTTTATCAGTGCCGCCCGATCGAATTGCTCGAAGATGTAGGCTGGCTCACCCCGCGCACATGGCTAGCGCATGGCGTGCATTTCACCGCCGATGATTGCACCAAACTGGGGCGGCATGGCGTGGGGATTTGCCATTGCCCGACCTCGAACGCGGTGTTGGCGTCAGGCTTTTGCAAGACACGCGAGCTGGAAGCCGCCGGTGCGCCGGTGGGCTTGGGCGTGGATGGTTCGGCCTCGAACGATAGCTCCAATCTGATGGAAGGCGTGCGACACGCTTTGATGGTCAATCGCTTGCACTACCAGTCCGCCGAAGCGGTAACGCATCTCGATGCCTTGCGCTGGGCAACAGAGGGCTCTGCACGGTGTTTGGGGCGTGACGATATTGGCAAGATCGCGGTGGGTAAGCAGGCGGATCTCGCACTGTTTACGCTGGATGAGCCGCGTTTTTCGGGCGGGCATGATCCGCTGGCAACCCTCGTGCTCTGCGGCGCACATCGGGCGGACCGCGTGATGGTGGCGGGCCAATGGCGGGTAGCGGATGGCATGCCCTTAGGCGTCGACCTCGCGCGGTTGATGGCGGAGCATGGGGCGGCCGCAAGGAAATTTGCGTGAGATCATCGTCAATGACGGAAAATTTACACCACATCCCGCAAAAATGCCGCCAGATCCTTGGTTTTGAAATGGATATAGGGCGCTTCGATATCCATTTGCTCGGAGGCTTCGCGGTAGCTGTCGTATTGTTTGGGCAGGATCAACACCGTGCGCATGCCGAGCTGATAGGGAACCACCAGATTTTTGGCTAAATCTTCGAACATTGCCGCATGGGACGGGTCAATCTGGTACTTGTCGAGAAATTTGACGTAAGTGGCTTCTTCCGGCTTCGGCGTGAAATCGGCGGCCACAATGTCGAACACCGCTTCGAATTTGTCGATGATCCCGAGTTTACCGGCAACATTGCGGGCATGGGCTTCCGAGCCGTTGGTGAGGATCAGCTTGCGGCCCGGCAAGGCCTCAATCGCCGAGCCTAAAGCGGGATCGGGTGCCAAGGCCGAGACATCGATGTCATGCGCAAAAGATAGAAACGCGTCCGGCTTCATGCCGTATTGTTCCATCAGGCCTTTCAGCGTCGTGCCGTATTTCTGGTAATAGTATTTTTGCAGCGCGCGGGCGGAAAGCCCGTCAATGCCGAACATATCGCCCAAAAACAGCGTGATGCGTTGGTCAACCTGCGGCCAAAGCGCGGATTCCGGCGGATAAAGCGTGTTGTCCAGATCAAAAATCCAGACCTTCACGTCGGCAAAGGCTTTTTTGATCTCTGGGGCTGTGGGATCGGTCACCGTGTAATCAACGTGCCCGCGCCGTGGTCGGTCAGCAATTCGAGCAATACCGAATGCGGAACCTTGCCATCCAGAATCACGACGCCTTCAACGCCCTGTTCCAAGGCGTAAATGCAGGTCTCGACCTTCGGAATCATCCCGCCGGTGATCGTGCCGTCCGCGATCAGATTATGGATCTGGGCAACGTTCAACTCCGGAATGAGGTTCTTGTTTTTGTCGAGAACGCCCGGAACATCGGTCAGCAGCAACAACCGCTTGGCTTTCAGCGAGCCTGCGATGGCGCCGGCAAAGGTGTCGGCATTGACGTTATAGGTCTGGCCATCGACACCGTTGCAGACGGGGGCCAAAACGGGGATCAGTTCGCGGCCCAGCAGCGCTTCCAGCACGCGGCTATCGACGCTGGCGGGCTCGCCGACAAAGCCCAAATCGACTTCGGTTTCGAGCTGGGTCGAATCGTCGACCACCGTGCGGGTAACCTTGGAGGCCGTGACCATATTGCCGTCTTTGCCGCATAGCCCGATGGCGCGGCCGCCTTCATTGTTGATGAAGCCGACAATCTGCTTGTTGATGAGACCCGCCAACACCATTTCGACGACATCCATCGTCGCTTTGTCGGTAACGCGCAGGCCTGCGGCGAATTCACTCTTGATGTTGAGGCGGGCCAGCATTGCGCCGATCTGCGGGCCGCCGCCATGGACGACCACCGGATTGACGCCGGATTGCTCCAGCAAAATCATGTCGCGGGCAAAATCGCGCGCCATCTGCTCGTCGCCCATGGCGTGGCCGCCATATTTCACGACGACGGTGGCATCATCATAACGCAGCATATGGGGCAGGGCGCGGACCAGAAGTTCGGCTTGTTCGTGCGGATTGGCTTTGGTCATCGCTGCCCTCGTTTATCGTTCGAATACGTCAATTCCCGCGCGTCATAGCCCATCGTGACGATTTTGTCGCGGCGATTTTACGGTAAAATCCTAGCGCGACAGACGTGCGACAAAGGCGGAAAGCGCCAGAATCAGCCAGCCGCCGATCAAAACCATGCCGCCCGATGGCGCTGCCATGGGAAAGAGCGGATGGCCGGTAAAAACACGGGTGGAGATATCGCCCGAAAACAAGGCCACGCCGAGCGCGAAACAGGCAAGTCCCATCAGGCCAAAGCGACGGTTCAGCACGCCACCATAGATGGCTGCCAGTGTCGCGAGCATTGCGGGGGCGTGAACGAGCGCCATCAGCGCTGCGGAATCGAGCGAGGAGCCGGGAGCGAGGTGGGCGGCTGCGGCGGCCAACCCCACACCTGCTGCACCATAAAGCCCTGCGAGACCAATGAAGACGCGCTCGAGAGCGGCCATTACGCGTCGACGCCGCGTTCGACCAGCAGGCGCATGATGCCCTCGCGCAATTCACCCATGCCTTCCCCTGTCTCGGACGAGGTGAACAGCACTTCCGGATAGGCGGCCGGACGTTTGATGAGGCCCGCTTTGACGCTTTCGATCCGCATCTCGATCTCGGATTTCTTCACTTCGTCTTTTTTGGTCAAGACGACCTGATAGGGCATAGCGGTGGCGTCCAGGAGATCGAACATTTCGATGTCTGGCGGCTTTAAACCGTGCCGACCATCCACCAGCACAAACACCCGCATCAAAGGCGCACGGCCTTGCAGATAGGCGTGCATCAGCTTCGTCCAGGTCGAGATTTTCTCTTTCGAGACTTTGGCGTAGCCATAGCCCGGCATATCGACCAGCCGGAGCTTTTCCTGCCCCGGAATGCCCACGGCAAAGAAATTGAGCTGTTGCGTACGGCCCGGCGTGTTGGACGTACGGGCCAGCGCGTTGCGGCCCGTCAAAGCGTTTAGCAGCGAGGATTTGCCGACATTGGAGCGTCCCGCAAAGGCGATTTCAGCCGGACCCATCGGCGGCAAACCATCAATTTTGGACGCCGCCCAGATAAACTCGCACGGACCGGCAAAAAGCTTGCGGCCGCGTTCAAACAGGTCATCCGGATCGGCGGCGTTCATGGCAGTTTCTTTAAAGAGGACGCGTTAAGAACGCTTGCGGAGAAGGCCGCTAAAGGTTTTGCTGAGATTATCCCACAGCTCCACCTTCACGCCATGACGGCGCATGATGAGGTATTGCTGTGACACCGACAGCGTGTTGTTCCACGTCCAGTAAATCACCAGACCGGCCGGGAACGAGCCGAGCATGAAGGTGAACATCACCGGCATCCACGAGAACATTGCCTGCTGCACGGGATCGGCCGGAGCCGGGTTCATTTTCATCTGCACGAACATGGTCACGCCCATGATGAGCGGCCAGATACCGATCATCAGCATGGTAGGAGGTGTCCACGGGATCATGCCGAAAAATGTGAAGACAGAGGTCGGATCGGGCGAGGCCAGATCGTGAATCCAGCCGATAAACGGCGCGTGCCGCATTTCGATGGTGACATAAAGCACTTTATAGAGCGAGAAGAAGACCGGAATCTGGATCAGCATCGGCCAGCAACCAGCGATCGGGTTAATCTTTTCCTTCTTGTACAGCTCCATCAATTCCTGCTGCTGCTTCACCTTGTCGTCGGCAAAACGCTCGCGGATCAACGCCATTTGCGGCTGTACGGCCTTCATCTTCGCCATCGAAGCATAGCTCTTATTGGCGAGCGGGAAGAAGGCGGCTTTCACCAGCACGGTGACGATCAAAATTGCGAAGCCGAAATTCCCCGTCCAGTGATAGAAAAATTCCATCATCTTGAAGAGCGGCTTGGTGAAGAAATAGAACCAGCCCCAATCAATCACCAGATCGAAACGCTTGATGCCCAAGCCATCGGCATAGCCATCGACGGTTTTGACTTCCTTGGCGCCGACAAACAACCGCTTGACGGATTGTGCCGGAGCGCCGGGCGCAACGGTCAGCGCCGGTTGGGTCATATCGACCTGATAGACCTTGGTCGGCCCGTCTATGCTGCGGAACACCGCATCATAGGGCGTGGACTGATCGGGAATGAGGGCAGCAGCCCAATATTTGTCGGTGATGCCCGCAAAACCGCCAGTTGCGGCTTTGTACTGCGTGCCCTTGCCGGAAACGCCCTGCAGCGGGTCGGCCTTGTCCGCTTTGTCATAGGTCAGCTCGGCGAGGCCTTGTTCGCCCATAAAGCCGACAAAGCCCTCATGCAGCACATAGGTGCCCACCACTTTCGGCTTGTTGAAGCGCTCGATGCCGCCATAGGGGATCAAGCCGGCCTCGGCCGTGCCGGTGGATTCAACCGAGTCCGCGATGGTGAACATATAGCCGTCATCCACAGAGATGACGCGCTTGAAGGTAAAGCCCTGACCATTATTCCAGCTGAGCGTCAGCGGCTGTTTGTCGGAAAGCGTTGCGCTATCGGCTTTCCACAGCGTTGTGGAGGAGGGCAGGTCGATCTTTGTCCCCGGCGCAGCTAACCAGAAGAAACGCGCGAAATAGGCGTTCGGCGTTCGGTCAGGCGAGAACAGTACGATGTTCGGGGAGGTCGGATCGACCGTCTCCCGATAGGCTTTGAAGGACACGTCGTCGATATCCCCGCCCGTCAGCGCGATGGAGCCCTTCAACTTCGGCGTGTCGATGGCAATACGCGGGGCTGCCGCAAGCGCTTCTTCGCGGGTCGCGAAAGCGGCGGTGGCGGGCTGGCCCGCCGGCGGCGTGACCGTTGCCGAGGAGGTGGCAGGCGCCTGCTGGCCCTGAGCCGGCAGCAAGGCCGAAATTTCAGCCTGCTTTTTCTGCTCCAGAAGCGGCATGCCGAAGAAATATTGCCAGCCGACAAGCACGGCCACGGAAAGGGCTACGGCGAGAATGAGGTTCTTC
Source organism: Hyphomicrobiales bacterium (assembly GCA_947454055.1). Lineage (GTDB taxonomy): Bacteria > Pseudomonadota > Alphaproteobacteria > Rhizobiales > Beijerinckiaceae > CAIUPE01. The sequence continues at coordinate 6,577 of CANGIS010000048.1, read as the reverse complement.
GTGTCCTGCATGGCCTAATTGCTGCTCGGTAATGGCTTTGGAGATGGCGACGTACGGGGTTTAAGCCTTAAAATCCCGTCCGCCAATTCGGAGATGATGGTTTCGAACGACGCATCGAGCAGAGCCCGACGACCGATCAGGACATAGTCTGTACCGGGGAATGCTACAAGACGCGCTTTGCTGCGGATGGCCTCGCGCAGACGCCGCTTGATCCGGTTACGCACAACAGAATTGCCGGTTTTGGCCGTCACGGTCAGCCCGAACCGTGCAAATCCGGCCATATCCTTGCGCGGCAGTGCCTGAATCGTGAAAAGCGCCGCATGGTGACGGCGCCCTTTGGCGACAGCAAGAAATTCGGGTCGACGGGTGAGCCAGAGCACGGACTTTGGTTCCGCTCTTGTCTCTAAAGGCGTTCCGCCAGAGGCTCCCTGCTCAGATTGCGCCATCATAGCGCCACCCCGGGGAGCCGTTCCGCTCACGCCGACAGGCGCTTCCGGCCGCGTGCGCGACGGGCTGCAATGACCTTGCGGCCACCCTTGGTTGCCATGCGGGCGCGATAGCCATGACGGCGCTTGCGAACGAGCTTGCTCGGTTGAAAAGTCCGCTTCACGGTCAGTCTCCAGTCTCTGTCTAGGGTTCCGTCCGGAGCCATAAAGGCTTTTGCGACGAAACGCTTTGTCGTGATCTCCAAGGCTTTATACCTCAGGAGCACCCCGTCAAAGCTAAGGGATGATTAAAGTCAGCGCGGTTAATGACGGATGGGACCGCGAAAGTCAATTCTAACTCGCATGCAACTTTCAACAAACTGACATATTCGATTTTGGATCTTGGCAATATAATTATCACGAGAAGGGTTGCAGTCTGTCGCGCGAGAGGATATGGACACCTCCATCGGTGGCTAACGCATCTCGCTAAGCCCCTGGCGCCCGTAGCTCAGCTGGATAGAGCATCAGACTACGAATCTGAGGGTCGGACGTTCGAATCGTTCCGGGCGCGCCATTTGCGAACAAAACCACTAACATTTGAATTGCCGTTATTTTGTCCTGCGATGACGGCTGCGAGTGCGGATTTATCGCCAATAATGCTGATTTTATCGTCATCGACGCGTATCTCCGAGATAACGGCGCGGAGATAGGCCTTTTTGGCTTGTGCATCGCCATTATCGATTTTATCGCGCATCAGATTGGTGAACGCGGTTACGCGATCCGGCGTTACTGCGGTGCGGGATTCAAATTGCTGGGCTATCCGGTCAAGGGACACCTGAGCGAGATCGCGCTCAGCTTTGAGCGCCTTGATCCGGTCTTTCAGTTGATCGTCGAGTTCGACGATGCCTTCCTCAATGGCGCGATAAAGACGGCTTAGCTTTTCTTCCCGTTGCGCCAGATCGTTTTTTAAAGCTAGACGGCGCTCTTGGACAGCAATGTCTTTGGTCGTTTGGCGCTCAAGCAGCGCACCAAGGATGGTGGTCATTCGATCTGGTACAAGGAGTTGGGATTTGACGTTATCAAGAATGAGCGTGTCGAGCTTGCCCATCGGGACATGACGGCCCTTGCAAACCGACTTTCCTTTCTGATGGCATCCAGCGCATGTGTAATAAGAATAAGAGCGATGACCACGTGCGGTACCCGTGCGGGTCATTCCGGAACCGCATGAGGCGCATGTTGCCAGCCCAATCAGCAATGTTGGCCCGTTGACGATGCGAGGTGCCGTTACTTTTGGGCTGTTCTGAACAAGCTTTGCTTTAGCCTTGTCAAAGAGGCTATGTGGAATGATTGTTGGCACATCGATCTCCACAATGGTTGATGGATCGTGGAGCGTGCCTGTTTTTGAGTTTTTGCGTCCGTAGGGCCATTTGCCCGTTGCATAACACTTATTGGTCAAGATGCCGTGGACCGGCCCAATACCGAAGGTGGCGCCTTTCCGGGTGCGGTAGCCGCGAGCGTTCAACCACTTTGTCGTTTCTTTGATGCCCAACGCACCGGTTCGCTGATCCCCTTCTGTATAGAGTTGGAAGATCAGACGAACGAGTTCGGCTTCAACCGGATCAATATCCAGTTTCTTTTTGATTTTGGCTCCACGACGCTCGGCCTCAATGATCTTGTAACCAAGGGGCGGCGTTGCGCCATTCCAAAAGCCTTGCTTTGCCGATTCACGCATGGCGCGAGTGACATTCTTGCCGTTCTCGCGTGAGGTATATTCGTCAAAAAGCCCGATCATTTGCCGCATTAAATGCTGGGATGGATCGTCCCCAGTTGGCTGGGTAATCGACACAACATCGACGCCATATTTTTTTAGCCTGCGGATTGTCATCTCCATCTCGGCGCCGTTGCGGTAAAAGCGCGAGAAGGAATGAACGCAGATCACATCGAAGGTTCGCTCCGGGCTCGTTGCCTGCTCCAACATTTTTTGGAAGATGGGCCGCTTGTCATCGGTTGCTGATGCACCTGGCTCAACAAACTCAGTCACAACCTCCCATCCCTGCGCCTCACAATAGCGGGTCGTAACATCGCGCTGCGAGGGCAAAGAAACATCGTTCTCGGCTTGGCGTCCCGTACTGACACGCAGATAAAGGGCCACCCGCTTGAACGGGTTTGGCGCCAAGAGGCGAGCGGATGAGAAGGCCATATTCTATTGTCTCCGGGAATAGAGTGAGGCTATCGCGGGATCGGTCGGATGCAAGGGGGAAAAGGGCTTGCCGAACGGGTTCTTCTCAGGTCGAGCAGCATATTGGCAGGTCGGGATCCTAGCAGTCGAGAACCGATGCGAGGTCGTCCCCAAGCAGCTGAAGAATAGCGTCGAGTTCAGCTGTCGAGATTGGCAGATCGGCGATGAAGTCTGACGTGACCTCAGGCGCCCAATCGGGAACCTTCTTGCGTGGACGCGGTGCAAGCAACCTTCGGTCGGGATGCAATGGCCGCAAGCCAAGACGCGGCAAACGCCTCTCCGCCTCCCGGCGGGAGCGCTTTGTCTGGGTCTCGACATGATCAATACGCGACTGTTCCATGCCGCCAAAATGACAGGCTTACGCGTAAGAGCCGATCCTGAAAGGGCGGGATAATTCACTGCGGTTTCTCAACAAGAATGCGGAGTTTGAAATCGGGCGAGGATGTGTCGGCGGCGTGGCGCTTTTTGTCCTTTCGAACGCGTTTGACGAGGTCGGGTAAAATTTTGTCGAGCCCATCATAGGAAAGCCTGCAGGCCTCGAATACCGCTTCGCAAAACTCTACAAACGTTCCGCTTTGAGCAATCGTCGGCTTTTTGCCCAAGATATCCTCGGCCTCGTAAATCAGCCAATAGGCGAGATAGCGTCGAAGCATGTTGGGGGGGCGGCCTCCTTTGTTATCGCGGTCAAGCTCGACCCAAAGCCGTAACGGCTCGTAAATACCGTTGATCAGATAGGGCAGCAGAATGGCGCTATGGTTGAGACCAAGCGATTCGCGTTTGGGTTTTCCGGCATCCTCGATTTGCTTTTGCATAAGGAGGCGGTTTTCTTGGACCCCGCGGGCAATTTCCAAATCGACGAAGACCGGAAATTCCTCTTGCCCTAAAGCTTCGCCAATCGCCGTGAAGTTCATGGCCAGTCCAATGAAGCTTCCGACATCATGAGGCAAGAGATGGGGAAGATCCTTCTCGGCGCGTTTGAGTTCGCTTGCAACATTACCGAAAGCCTTCTCCAGACGTTTGATGTGACTGACCAGCTGGGACCTTTCGGGCATGGCATCCATGGTAGCGCGGAAGTGATCAAGATCGGCAATGACCTGCTGCAGAACAACGGTCAGATTGTGGGCTTGATCATCACTCAGGCGGAACCTTTTAATAAGGTCTTGCCAATCCCCTTTGGCCGGAAAGGATAGGCGAAGGACTTCTGTGGCAGGTTGCTTTTTTGAAGTTTTTTTTGGGATATTTGCCATCGTGATGAGGTCCTTTCTTATGCTGGTGACTGGGCCGGAGTGGTGTCGACTGGCGGAATGTCGATCATCGCTTCCAGTAACGCTGTATGTCGCCGTCCCGTCTCGACCATGCGGGATTGGTTGTAGTGCTTGTTGGCAATGTCGGGCGTGGTGTGCCCGAGGATGGTGCCAATGATCCGGGCCGATGCGGGCTCATCACGGATGAGTGTGGTGGTTACAGAATCCCTGAACCAATGCGGTGGAATGGTTTTGCCAAAGGCGGCCTTGGTCCGCTTGCGGATCGCAACATGCAAAGGCCCTTGGGTCAGATCGGTTCCATCGCGCGAGATCCAAAGGGCTTGGGTTGGAAGAAGGGGCGCTTTAGTCGATGTGGTCAAAAGAATAGGCCGGTAGTGTTCAATATAGCGGGTCAGATGGGGCAATAGGTTTTTGGGGAATGAGACTTCCATTGAACGCTTGCCCTTCATCTCTGAAGCGCTGAACGCAAAGTTGACGACATCGCCCTCGATTAAAAAATTAATGCCAATGGCGAGCGAGTAGAAGTTTTTGATCCGAAAGGGACGGCGCGAAAGAGAAGCGCAGATCAAACCGTCGCGATATATTTGGGCGCGTTGAAGGTCGGTGGCGCCCGTTTTTTTACGATAGTTCCTCTGCCCTACTGCCTCGGCTTTGGCCATCAGTTCGAGACCTAGGGCTTCCAGTTGATCGGCGTGTTTGAGACGGGCAATCTTGTTCCGGCTTGGGTGAGCATCAGAGCGGAGACTTTTGTAGGCATTGCCGAGCCAACTCCAATGATGATTAGGCAAATGGGGCGTCAGGATACGGATCGCGTCATAGAGTTCCTGGACGTGATTGCAGATCGTCATGCTGCTTGAACCGATAGCCCGCATGTCCTCAATGTAAGCCAATACAGGATCTCGGGTGACTAGATCCTCAGGCGCGCTGTTGTTAAAAGCTTCATCCGACAGACTGGCAAAAGTTTTGCGATGGCTCAGCCAGATGCCATAGCCCTTTCGGGTCTTGTTCGCGCTGGCTTCACGCCAAGCCGATGCTTTGGATGGCTTCGAGAACAATCCAACCGGATTGAACGCAGCCCGCCACGCCACCTGATGGCGTTCCGGCCATGCGGCGATAGGGATACATTTGGGTACAAAGATAGGATCAGAGGGAAGCATGTTGCTCCTCCCCGCGATGGCGATCCATGATCTTGTCGAGGCGCTTGAAGCTGTCTTGGGTCTCAAGACCGACATAGAAGTTGATCGTGGTGCGGATATCCATGTGGCCTAAGAGTTGACGCACAGGTTCATACTCGCCCGGAAACGCCCGCAGAAAGATAAGCCCGACAAGATGACGGAAGGCATGGGGATTTAAATGATACCCGGCTTGAACCTTTATGAACTTGGTGATCTGGGCGCTCAACGCGGCTTCGGTCTTTTGAACGCCGTTCCAGCTGATAAAGAGCGAGCCTTGGTCCCGCTTACCTTTAAGAAGAAGAGGGCGATAAACCTTGAGATAAACATCCAACAAGCCAATGGTCGTCTTGCCTAAGGGAAAATCCAGATCCTGGTCGTTTTTGACCTCATCGCCGGGAAGCACGATATGGCACACACTGGCACTCACCCGATGGATATGATGATCCAGATTGAGCGATGCCAAGTTTAACATCCGCATCGGCGCATTTTGTAGGATCGAGACGGCAACAGCAGATTGGGCGAGCACCGCGTCCAAAATACTGGGATTGGTCGGATCAAGCATTGCCATAACGCGTGACGCCAAGTTCACAATCGTTTTGCAATGGGCATCATCCAGAAACGGTCGCAGCTTCTTCTGATTGCCGTCTGTCATGCCCTTCTTTTTAGGGCGAAACCGACCTTCGGCCGTTTTGAAGGGTTCGAGCGCCTCTGGGCTTACATAAGCCCAGTGTTCGGCAATCAGACGAAGCAGACGGGCGCGGTTATAATTGTGGCCGTTCTCCTTGCCGCTCCCATCCTTCCATAAGGCCCCCAGAATCCGTTCCATGACATCGGGCTGAACAAGGTCCTTCAAGTTTTTTAGTGCTGACAATTGGCCGCCCGTGCTAACAAAGACCGTGACCAGCTGGCAGATCTTATGAAGGCGGTCCTTTTGAGTTGCAGGGCGCAACGACTTGGTCTTGCGCGTTTCAAACAGCCCATTGCCGCCTGTACGATGAATAAAGGCCTTCGCATCTGCCAGAAAGCTCAACGGTAATGCTTCCGCGGCGATGGATTGGTTTTGGCGGCTATCCACCAAACCGAGCTTTAGATCCGGCCAAGCTTGCTGGGTTGCCGACAGCCTATTCCATGTTTTGGAGACATCGCGGCGAAGCTGCTTTGCGCGTGACGCTGTCTTGCCCATCGCGACAGAATAGCGCTCAAAATCGGCCAAAACTTCGTTTGTAACCTGCCAAGGCTCAATACGATGCGAGGAGCAGTACAGGCCGAATTGGTTGATAAACGACCGATCATAGCGATCACGGATCGCCGCAATCAAAAGCGCCCAGGCTGCTGACAAAGGCAAATCAGCAGCCGGATCAGAAGCAATTGGGCCGTTGTGGTTAGCAGGCAGATATGTCATGGCAGCCTCCTCTTGGATAGTATATAAATCAAAAAAAGACAGTTGTCAGTAACAAAGTTGCAAGTGAACTT
>CANGIS010000047.1 GCA_947454055.1 Hyphomicrobiales bacterium | reverse complement strand
TCGAGGCACTGCTTGCCGAGAAGAGGCAGGGCTGAGCATGGCCCGTCCGGGTCGCAACCAGCGCGTTATTGATTATTGGCCGGGCTTCGTCGATGCCCTGTCGACGCTGGTGCTGTCGATTGTGTTCCTTCTGACCGTTTTCATGGTGGCGCAGTTTTTTCTGAGCCAGCAAGTGACGGATAAGGATGCGGCTTTGCTCAAGTTGAACCGCCAAATTTCGGAGTTGACCGATCTTTTGGCATTAGAGCGTGTGAACCGGAAAAATCTGGAAGAAAATCTGGCTTTGTTGGGGGATACGCTGGCGGCTACCCAATCGGAGCGCGATCAACTTAAAAGCCAGATCGATGGTCTGGGGGGAACGCCCGCTGACGCCGGTACGCAAATGGGGTCGCTCAACAAAGACCTCGATGCCCAAAAGCAGATTTCGGCGCGCGCTCTGGCGCAGGTCGAAGCGCTAAACCAGCAAATCAACGCGCTTCGTCGCCAATTGGCAGCACTCGAGGAAGCGCTCAACGCTTCCGAGCAACGCGACAAGGAAAGCCAGACACGGATCGCCGATCTTGGATCGAGGCTGAATGTGGCGCTCGCGCAGAAGGTGCAGGAACTGGCCCGCTATCGCTCCGAATTCTTCGGCCGCTTGCGCCAGATTTTGAGCAACCGTTCGGATGTCCGCGTGGTGGGTGACCGGTTTGTGTTCCAGTCCGAAGTCTTTTTCGATGTCGGCTCGGCGGGCGTGAGTGCTGCGGGCAAGGTTGAACTCGATAAGCTCGCCGCGGCGCTGGTGCAGCTCGATGGCGAAATTCCCCCCGATATTCCATGGATTTTGCGGGTAGACGGCCATACCGACAAGAAGCCCTTGAGCGGGGCCGGACAGTTCAAATCGAACTGGGAGCTTTCGGCCGCGCGCGCGATCTCGGTGGTGCAATATCTTGTGACCAGAGGCGTGGCACCACAGCGGTTGATGGCCGCAGGCTTTGGCGAGTTCCAGCCGATCGAACTCGGAGAAAGCGACGAGGCGCTCAAACGCAACCGGCGCATCGAGTTGAAGCTGACGGATCGGTGAGACTTAAGCGCGCTCAGCTCTTGTCGAACTGTAGCGCCGCCAACCGCGCGTAAAGTCCGCCCTGGTTGACCAGTTCGGCGTGGGTGCCTTCTTCGACGATCTTGCCATGCTCCATGACCAGAATGCGGTCGGCGTTGACGATGGTGGAAAGCCTGTGCGCGATGACAAGGGTGGTGCGGCCTTCCATCAATTGGTCGAGCGCGGATTGCACCAGCGTTTCATTTTCGGCATCGAGCGCCGAGGTGGCCTCGTCGAGCAGCAGGATCGGTGCGTCCTTCAAGATCGCCCGCGCAATCGAGATGCGTTGCCGTTGCCCGCCCGAAAGCGTGACGCCGCGCTCGCCAATGCGGGTCTCGTAGCCTTCCGGCCATGTACCGACAAAGGCATCGACGATGGCGCGGGTGGCCGCGGCCTTGATCGCGTCATGGGATGCTTCGGGGCGACCATAGCGGATGTTGTCGGCGAGGGACGTGCCGAAAATCATGCTTTCTTGCGGCACCAGCGCGATCCGGTCGCGCAGCGCGCGCGGCTCAACCTTGCGGATGTCGATGCCATCCACCGTGATGGATCCCGATGTCACATCATAAAACCGCAACAAAAGCTGCATGATGGTGGTCTTGCCCGCGCCCGACGGGCCAACAATGGCGACGCGTTCCCCTTTTTTGACCGAAAAGCTGACGCCGGCCAGAACCGGCTCGTGCGGTCGTGACGGATAGGCAAACCCGACATCGGCGAAGGTAATCGTGCCGCCGGGTGGGGTTGGCAGGGTTTGCGGGTGCGCCGGAGCGCGGATTGCAGGCTCGATCGCCAACAGCTCGGCCAAACGACCGGCCGAACCGGCAGCGGCACTGATTTCGCCCCAGACCTGCGAGAGCTCGCCCAAGCCACCGGCCGCGAAAATGGCATAGAGCACAAATTGCGAAAGGGTACCGGGAGTGATGTTGCCGGCAAGCACATCCTGCGCGCCATACCATAAAATGCCGACCACGCTTGAAAAGACCAGCGCAATGCCGACGCCGGTCAGGATCGAGCGGGCGAGCGTCGCGGCTCTGGCCGTTTCATAGGCTTCTTCCGCAGCATCGGAAAAGCGCTTCACGGTCAGCGCTTCGGCCACAAAAGCCTGCATGATGCGCATGGCGCCGATGGCTTCGGTGGCGTAGGCTGCAGCGTCGGCTAAGCGATCCTGCGCATCGCGCGAGCGGTTACGCACGGTGCGGCCCGAGGCCACCAGCGGCAAGACGATAAGGGGGATGGCGAGCACGACAAGCCCCGAAAGCTTCGGGCTTGTGTAAACCATCATGCCGCCCGCGCCCATGAAGAGCACCAGATTGCGCAATGCCACCGAGGCACTGGACCCGAAGGCCGCCTTCAGCTGCGTGGTATCGGCGGAAAGCCGCGAAACGATCTCGCCGGATTTGACGCCATCATAAAAGCCGGCATCAAGCCAGGTTAGATGTTCGAAGACCGCGGTCCGAATATCGGCGACGACGCGCTCGCCCAGCGTCATGACCAGATAATAGCGCGAGGCGCTGGCGGCGGCCATGATCGTGACCACCACGATCAACATGCCGAAATATTTGTCGATCAGGCCGGCGCCTTCGGTCGAAAAGCCGAAATCGATCATCCGGCGTACGGCCAGCGGGATGGCCAGGGTCGAGCTGGAGGCGACCGTCAACGCGATCAGGGCCAAACCGATGCGTCCGCGGTATCGCAAGGCAAAGGGAACAAGCGGCAGGAGGGACTTCAACGAGCCACGGCTGGAGGCGGCCGAGGCAGGCTCGGCGCTTGGGGATGGGTTGTCAGCGGTCATGTGCCTTCCATCGCAATGAAACGTCATCTTGTCCAGACGTCTTGTGTCTAGGTCCACGCTGCGCTATAGGCACGACACATTATTTTTCAAACGCAGTTATCGGTGGCATCGTCGCTCCAAGCGGAAGTCCCGATTAGACCTGTCCCGAGAAGGATCAAGACGATGAAGGCCGATATTCATCCCGACTATCACACAATCAAAGTGGTCATGACCGATGGCACCGACTTTGCGACCCGTTCGACCTGGGGCAAGGAAGGCGATGTCATGCAGCTTGACATTGATCCGAACTCGCATCCGGCATGGACGGGCGGATCGACCCAGATGCTCGATCGCGGCGGCCGCGTTTCACGCTTTAACAAGCGTTTCGAGGGCTTCGGCATCTCGGCTAAGAAATAATCGAAGCTTTTCAGGCTTTGAGACGATAAAACCCGGTTTCGACCGGGTTTTTTTATGGCAAGGGATCGGTGCGGGTGAAAGCCGATTTCAGCAGCATATGCTGCAAGGCCACGGCATTGCGACCCGTTCCTTCGGTGGCATTCGACTTATCGGCGTTAATGATCCCGTCCAAATGCTGAATGCGCGACTGGAGCCGCAGCGATTGCTCGATCAGCGCCACCATCTGCTCGGGCAGGCTTTCGGCTTGCTCGCGTGACAATGGCGGCTCGTTGCGGTGAATACGCATTTTGCCGAGTTGGCCGGACGCATCCCCTTTGGACATTTCGCCTTCGGCAACGGCGCGCTGAACCAGCAACCAGGATGCAAGCTGCATGAGGCGCGTGGTTAACCGCATGCTTTCATTGGCATAGGTCAGCGCGGAGAGGCGTGGCAACAGGCGGGATTGGTCGCGACCGGGGCCGTCGAGATAGGCGGCGGCGTCTTCAACCAGCACCATACCTTCGCGAAACAGGGATTTGAACGCTTCGGACGACGCAAATTGCCGTCCGAAAGCAATGGCCTCGGCACCTGCACGATCGTGAAAGGCTTGTATATCCGCCATCGGTCCCGACCCTTCGTGAGCCACGTCACGCGATCAAGGTGTCACTATACACATTAAAATTGCGTTTGGCGCGTTAGGAGTTTGTTTACGGTTAACGCAGTTTGAAAATGTCGGATGCAGCGGATTTTACCGCGCGCTTTCGGGCGATTTCGGCCTCGATCCGTTCCATTTCGGCTTTCAGAATTTCGGTACGCTCCGCCAGCTCGTCGATCGAGATCGACGAGAGATCCTGCCCGATTTCATGCATCGCTTTGCGTTTCAAAGGGCGCTCATCCAGAAAGGGATCGACCATTCTACCTTCGCTTGTGTTAGCGTTTGTCCAGCGGCATCCTATAGTGGTCGGATGCTATTTCTCAAGGTGCACTTTCCATTGGAGTTAACGCTATGAAGGGCTCACTTCCGGAAACCATGATCGCAATCGGCATTCGGGAACCCGGCGGACCGGAGGTTCTGGTTCCTCAGTCGCGGCCGGTGCCGGTTCCGAATGAGCGGGAAATTCTGGTCAAGGTGGCGGCAGCAGGCGTTAACCGGCCGGATGTGTTGCAACGCAAGGGCGGCTATCCGCCGCCGAAGGGTGCGTCCGATATTCCGGGCCTCGAGATTGCGGGCGAAGTTATCAGCCTGGGCGACGGCGTTTCCCGTTATCGCCTCGGCGATCAAGTCTGCGCGCTTGTGCCCGGCGGCGGCTATGCCGAATATTGCACAGTGCATGAAAGTACGGCACTGCCGGTTCCTGCGGGCCTTAGTCTGACGGAGGCGGCCGGAATTCCCGAAACATTTTTCACCGTCTGGACCAATGTTTTCGAGCGGGGCGCCCTGAAGCCCGATGACGTGCTGCTGGTGCATGGCGGGACGTCGGGCATTGGCACCACGGCGATCATGCTTGCCAAGGCCTTTGGCTCAACGGTGATTGTAACCGCCGGAAGCGACGAAAAATGCGCTGCATCGCTCGCCATCGGCGCGGATCGGGCGATCAATTACCGGACCGAGGATTTTGTCGCCGAAACGCTGGCCTTCACAAAAGAAGCCGGGGCCAATGTCATTCTCGATATGGTTGGCGGTTCCTATATCCAGAAAAATTATGCCGCTGCCGCGCGGGATGGACGGATCGTGCAAATCGCCTTTCAGGGCGGATCGACGGTGGAAGTGGATTTCGTGCCCTTGATGATGAAGCGCTTGACCCATACGGGCTCGACGCTTCGGCCACGGTCGGTCGAGGAGAAGGCTGCGATTGCCGCGGCACTCGAATCGCGGGTTTGGCCGCTTCTGGCGCAAGGGGCGTGCAAACCTCTCATTCACGCCACCTTTCCCTTGAGCGATGCTTCGGGGGCCCACCGGATGCTGGAATCGGGGGCGCATACCGGAAAAATCATTCTCATACCGTAAGAGAGGTGTGAGGTTATGATTGCACCTTCGGCAGGTTCTGCGTATAATCCTGATATTCCCGCCAAGCAGAGTGCTGTGGGGCTTCGGTCAAAAGCCGGTCGAAGCGTGCAGTTCCGTATGCGCCGCTTGGTTGGTCACATGATGGGCGTTTGCCGTTCGAGAAGGATGAAAGAACATGACTGCGATTCCATTGATGCCCAAGGCGACCGCTGTTTGGCTGGTGGATAACACGGGTCTGACCTTCGAGCAGATCGCGGAATTTTGCCATTTGCATCCTTTGGAAGTCAAAGGCATTGCCGATGGCGAGGTCGCATCCGGCATCAAGGGCATGGACCCGGTGATGTACGAGCAACTCACCCGCGACGAGATCGAGAAGGCGGAAGCCGATCCGAATTATCAGCTGAAGCTCAAGGTTTCATCCGTTCGCCTGCCTGAAAAGAAGCGTACCAAGGGCCCGCGCTATACGCCTTTGTCGCGTCGCCATGATCGCCCGAATGCGATTTTGTGGCTGGTTCGCAGCCATCCCGAACTCAAAGATGCGCAGATCATGCGGCTTGTCGGGACGACCAAGACGACCATTCAGCAGGTCAAAGAGCGTACCCACTGGAATTCCGCCCAGCTTGCTCCGATGGATCCGGTGACGCTTGGCCTGTGCTCGCAGATCGATCTGGATTTTGAGGTCAATCGGGCTGCCAAGGATCGCCCAGTGGTTGTCGAGGAAGCCGCCCACACGCTGCTGCCGGCAGAAGTGACGACGGCGCGCGAAACGGCGGAGCCTTTTGCGGGCTTCACCGCCAAGCGGGAAGAGATCGAAGAAGCCCCGATTGACGTTGATTCGGTCTTCTCGAAGCTCAAGCAGCTCAAGACCGCCGAATAAATTCCGGTTTTATCAAAAGGGGCCCCTTCGTATTCATGCGTAAGGGGCCCCTTTTTGTTGTCTATGGCCCAAATGCCACCAGTTTTTGCTGTTTTTCCGGCCTTCCGGAGGGATCGACAAATTAATGTCAATTTTTCCGGCTAGCGGAACGCTCTGTTAACCATCCTGGCGTTAAACCGGCGTCCAGATAGGTTAATGTGCTTCAGGAGCAGGGTAATGCTGGAAACAATCGGATCATTTCGTTCGCTGAAATTGGTATTTGCGCTTGGCGCAGCACTGGCCTTGTCGGCTTGCGCGTCGGATAAAGCGGCGAATGGCGCCGGCGACATGTCGGGCTTGGGCGGTGCGGGTGCAGGCTCAGCAACGCCGGGCAGCGCGCAGGACTTCTCGACGAATGTCGGGGATCGCGTGTTTTTCGAGTCCGATTCGTCGGAATTGACCCCGACCTCGACCGCGACGCTTGAAAAGCAGGCCCAGTGGCTCAACCAATACGGCTCCTACAAGGTTCTGGTCGAAGGCCACGCCGACGAGCGCGGCACCCGCGAATACAATTTTGCGCTCGGCCAGCGCCGTGCCCAGACCACGCGTGATTATCTGGTGAGCAAGGGTGTTTCGGCCTCCCGCCTTTCGACGAAATCGTGGGGCAAGGAAAAGCCTGTTGCGGTGTGTGACGATATTTCCTGCTGGTCGCAGAACCGTCGCGCTGTCACCACGCTGAGCGGCGGTAACTGATCCAGGCTCCGATCGGAACATGATGTTCCGATGCTGATCTTGCCATAATCCAGCCATCGGCGCGGGCCATTCTCGCGCCGATGGCATTTTTAATTGAGGCTCGCTGTATGTTTACCCGTTCTGCTGTTCGGCTTTTTGTTGCTTCTGCGCTGATGTTGGCCGCGATGGCGCCGTCGCTGGCACAGGAAGAACCGAGTGATGCCGATAATGTGCTCCGGATCACGAAGCTTGAGGCGACGATCCGCGAGCTCAACGGCCAGATCGAAGAATTGCAGTTCACCAACAAGAAGCTGGAAGATCAGCTGAAAGCCGCCCAACAGGGGGCGGGCGCGGCCGTGGCGGCCCCGCAAAGTCCGGCTAAACCCTCGACCGGATCGACGACGACCGGTCCGCTGAATCTCATGTCGGAATCCAAAACGGCCACGCCAGCCTCTGCCCCTTCCGGCACCCTCGCGGCGCAGGCTGTTGCGGCAAAGGCGACACCCGCAGCCGCGGCACCCGCCCCGAAAGATGCTAAATCGGATCTTGCTGCGGCAAAAGCCCAATTTCGCAGCGGCGATTTTGCCGGGGCAGCCAATGCGCTGCGCCAATTTGCGCAGGCATGGCCGAAAGATCCGGCTCTGACGGAGGCCACCTTGCTGTTGGGCGATGCCGAATATCGCCAGAAACGCTATCCCGAGGCCGCTCAGCAATATTTGAAGATCGCACAGGCAACACCGGCCAATTCGTCGGCGGCGCTGGCCTTCGCCAAGCTCGGTGATTCGCTGGTCTCGATGGGACAGAAGCCGCAAGCCTGCGCCACCTTCGCCGAATTCGGCAAGCGCTTCCCCAATGCTGAGCAGTCGCTGAAGGCGCGCGTCGAGAAAGCCAAAAGCGGAGCGGACTGCTGACGGGCGCTCATCCGACCAAAAAGGGCGATAGGGCGCCGGTTGATGCCGAGGAAGCGCAAGCCTTGCTCGGCGGCCTGGAGGGTTACCATCATATTGTGCTTGCCGTTTCTGGCGGTGCGGACTCCCTTGGCATGATGGTGATCGTGGCCGATTGGGCGCGGGGCCTCGGCGCGACAGCACCAAGGTTTTCCGTTGCCACCGTCGATCACGGCTTACGCCCCGAAGCGGCGGACGAGGCGGCCTTCGTGGCCGGTCTGGCGGCGCGGTTCGGGATGGAGCATGCGGTTTTGCGCTGGAATGGCGATAAGCCGGCAGCCGGTCTGCAAGAGGCGGCGCGCAATGCCCGTTACGGGCTCTTAAAGGACCATTGCGACACCGTCGGGGCTTATGGCGTGATGCTGGCCCATCACGCGGAGGATCAGGCCGAAACCGTTCTGATGCGGCTCTGCGCTGGGTCTGGCCTTTCGGGCTTGGCCGGCATGGTGCCCGACACGGAAGGGAACGGATTGCGCCTCTGGCGACCCTTTTTGAAGCTGTCTGGCGGGCGCCTTCGTGCAACAGCCGAGGCGGCAAGCCTCACCCCAATTGAAGACCCGTCAAACCGGAACAGCCGTTTTACCCGCGTCAGATTGCGCCAAGCCGGCGCTATGCTTCAGGCGGAAGGACTTGATGCCAAGCGCCTGAGCAAACTTGCCGACCGGATGGGGCGTGCCGATCGGGCGCTCGACGTGATGGCGGGGAGGGCGGATGCGACCTACCGTCTGCCTTCGGAAACGGGTGCTGCATGGGCTCCAGGTCTCTTTGACGAGCCGGACGAGTGCGTTGTCCGTGTCATCCTTCGCGCCATCGGGGAAATGGCAAAACCTAAAGTGCTGGAACTTTCGAGTCTGGAGGCGGTGGTCGAGGCGCTCTCGGATGCCCGAAAAAGCGGGCAATCGCTCAGGCGGACCGTGGGTGGGATGATCGTTTCCCTGAACACGAACGGGGTGCTTGCGATCCGTTCGGAAGGTCCGCGCGGGCCTGCCTTGCACATTGGATAAAGCTTTTATTGCGGCTTCCCTTGGCAAGGGGGCAATTGACCCCTAAATATAGGGGATGAAACCGGAAGGCGACGGCTCTGCCGCGTTTATCCTAAACAGGTGTTTGGTCTCTCCATGAACCCTAATATCCGTAATTTTGCTCTGTGGGTCATTATTTTCCTGCTTGTTCTGGCTCTGGTGACGCTTTTCCAGAGTCCGGGCTCGCGCAATGCGTCGCAGGAAGTGAGCTACAGCCAGTTCTTGTCCGACGTCGATAGTGGCCGCGTCGCCGGTGTGACCATATCGGGTCCGGATATTTCGGGTTCGTTGACCGATGGTCGACCGTTCCAGACCTATGCGCCAAATGATCCGAGTTTGGTGACGCGTCTGTCCCAAAAGAACGTGAATTTCTCGGCCAAAGCGCCAAGCGATGGCATGCCTTGGTATTTGGCGCTGCTGGTGAACTGGCTGCCGCTGATCATTGTGATGGCTGCGTGGTTCTTCCTCTCGCGTCAGATGCAGGGGGCCAATGGCCGTGCGATGGGCTTTGGCAAATCGAAAGCCAAGCTGTTGAACGAGGCGCATGGCCGCGTGACCTTCTCGGATGTCGCAGGCGTGGATGAAGCCAAGGAAGATTTGGAAGAGATCGTCGAGTTTTTGCGCGATCCGCAGAAATTCCAGCGGCTTGGCGGACGTATTCCGCGTGGCGTGTTGCTGGTTGGCCCTCCCGGTACCGGTAAAACGCTGTTGGCACGCGCGATTGCGGGCGAAGCCAATGTGCCGTTCTTCACCATTTCCGGCTCGGACTTTGTCGAAATGTTTGTCGGCGTCGGTGCGAGCCGCGTGCGCGATATGTTCGAGCAGGCGAAAAAGAATGCGCCCTGCATTATCTTTATCGACGAAATCGACGCCGTCGGTCGCCATCGTGGCGCGGGCTTAGGCGGCGGCAACGACGAGCGCGAACAGACGCTTAACCAGTTGCTCGTCGAGATGGACGGTTTTGAGGCCAATGAAGGCATTATCCTGATTGCGGCTACCAACCGTCCCGACGTGCTTGACCCTGCGCTGTTGCGTCCGGGCCGCTTTGATCGCCAGATCGTCGTGCCTAATCCGGATGTGGTCGGGCGCGAAAAGATTTTGCGCGTCCATGTCCGTAAAGTGCCTTTGGCACCTGACGTCGATCTCAAGACGGTTGCGCGCGGAACACCGGGTTTCTCGGGTGCTGACCTCATGAACCTTGTGAACGAGGCGGCCTTGTTGGCTGCTCGCCGTGGCAAGCGCATCGTGACGATGAGCGAGTTCGAGGACGCGAAAGACAAGGTGATGATGGGCGCGGAACGCCGCACGCTGGTCATGACCGAAGACGAGAAGCGCCTGACCGCCTATCACGAAGCAGGCCATGCGATTTGCGCTTTTAATGTGAAGGCGACCGATCCCGTGCACAAGGCAACGATCATTCCGCGTGGCCGTGCGCTTGGCATGGTGATGCAGTTGCCGGAGCGCGACAAGCTGTCGATGAGCCTTGAGCAGATGACCTCGCGCCTTGCCATTATGATGGGTGGGCGTGTCGCGGAAGAGCTGATTTTCGGCCATGAAAAAGTGACCTCGGGGGCGGCCTCCGACATCGAACAGGCCACGCGTCTGGCCCGTATGATGGTGACCAAATGGGGCTTTTCGCCAGAACTCGGCAATGTGTCTTATGGCGAAAATCAGGATGAAGTGTTTTTGGGCATGTCGGTAGCCCGCACGCAGAACGTGTCGGAAGCCACCGCCCAAAAGATCGATTCCGAAATTCGCCGCCTCGTCGAGGCGGGCTATACGGAAGCGACCAAAATTTTGACCGATCGCAAGGATGATCTGGAAGCCCTTGCCCAGGGGTTGCTCGAATACGAGACGCTGTCGGGTGACGAAATTCACGATCTCCTGAAGGGCAAGCCACCGGTACGCGAAAATGGCGATGGTTCGGCGGGCAGGCCTTCGGCGGCGGTGCCATCATCGGGCAAAGGGCGGCCACGGCAAGAGCCGGATGCCGGTATGGAGCCACAACCTTCGGCTTAACCGGTACCGTTTGATTGCGGATAGGGAAACGCCCGGCCTTGCCGGGCGTTTTTCGTATTCAGGGTTTGTTCAGACGATTCATGGTGAAACAAACCGATAGATCAATTGAACGGCCCTCGGCTTGGCGGATGGCTTGGTGATTGAGTAAACGTGACGAGATTATTTTTGGCGGGGCAAGTTTCCATGGCGCGTAAATATTTCGGTACCGATGGCATTCGCGGCAAAGCCAATAAGGTGATCACGCCGGATTTGGCGCTGCGCGTCGGGCAGGCGGCGGGCCTCGTCTTCCGTCGGGGAGAACACCGAAACCGCGTCGTGATCGGCAAGGATACGCGCCTGTCGGGCTATATGATCGAAACCGCTCTGGTTGCGGGGTTTACCTCCGTGGGCATGGATGTGCTTTTGTTGGGCCCGATGCCGACACCGGCCGTCGCCATGCTAACGCGCTCGATGCGGGCCGATTTGGGCGTGATGATTTCCGCCTCGCACAATGCCTATGAGGATAACGGCATCAAGCTGTTCGATCCAGACGGCTTTAAGCTCTCCGACGAAACCGAGCTTGAAATCGAAGCGCTGATCGACGGCAACATCAATGAGCGTCTCGCCAGCTCGGCCACGCTCGGGCGTGCCAAGCGGATCGAGAGCGTGCATGCCCGCTATATCGAATTTGCCAAGCGCACGCTGCCCCGCGCGATGGATCTTGACGGGCTGCGCATTGTCATCGATTGCGCCAACGGCGCCGCTTACAAAGTGGCCCCCGAGGCGCTTTGGGAGTTGGGCGCGGAAGTATTCCCCATCGGTGTGGAGCCTGACGGCTTCAACATCAACCGCGATGTCGGCTCGACAGCCCCCAATGCGGTCATCCAAAAAGTACGCGAAATGCGCGCCGATATCGGCATTGCGCTGGATGGCGACGCCGACCGCGTCATCATCGTGGATGAGAAGGGGCAGGTTGTCGATGGCGACCAGCTGATGGCGTTGATTGCCAAGAGCTGGAAGGATGACGGGCGTCTTTCCAAGCAGGGTGTGGTGGCCACCATCATGTCCAATCTCGGGCTGGAGCGCTATCTTGGCGGTATCGGCCTTACGCTGGCCCGCACGGCGGTGGGTGACCGCTATGTGCTCGAACATATGCGCGAGCATGGCTTCAATATTGGCGGTGAACAATCGGGCCACATGATCTTGTCGGATTACTCGACCACGGGCGACGGGCTGGTCGCGGCCTTGCAGGTGCTGGCGATGGTCAAGAAACTGGGGCGCCCGGTGAGCGAGGTTTGCCATTTGTTCGACCCGCTGCCGCAAATTCTCAAAAATGTGCGCTACAAGAGCGGACAGCCTTTGAAGGACAAGCGCGTGGTTGAGGCGATTGCCTCCTCGACCGCCGTTTTAGGGGCCCATGGCCGTCTGGTCATCCGTCCTTCGGGCACCGAGCCGGTGATCCGCGTGATGGCCGAAGGCGATGATCGCGCTCTCGTTGAGCGGGCGGTGGATGACGTGGTCACGGCTTTAGGGCAGGTGGCTGCCTGAGCGGCGTTGCCCTTCAGGCCTGTTTTTATCCCATGATTGAATGACGATACCCTGTCCTTTGTGACAGGGTTTTCGTTTTAAGGGGGCGTGTAAAGTTCCTCGATATTGCTTTGCCGATGATCGTAATGCGTAACGTTACGCTTTACATTTTGGCTATGGAGCGGTATCGAGGATGAAGATTGTTTCAATCAGGCATAAGGGAATGATCCGCTTTGTTCAAAGGGGAGATTCATCAGCTTTGCCTTCTCTTTTGCGGGCAAGATTGCAGCGATGGTGACCTTGCTTGCGGCTATACAAAAGGTTGATGAATTAGCACTCGTCGCGAAGTGGCGGGTTAATCGACTGACCGGCGATCGCAAAGGGGTTTGGAGCTTTTCTGTATCGCGCAATTGGCGATTGACCTTCCGGTGCGATGAGGCGCGTGGCGAAATCTATGATCTCGATTTTGAAGATTATCATTAGGAGCCTTTATGACCGAACAGGGCTATGAGCTAAAAAATCCTTCGCATCCGGGCGCAATTGTTCGTGAATTGCTGCTTGAGCCTTTCAACCTCTCCGTCACCGAAGCCGCTCTCGCGCTCGGCGTGACGCGACCGGCTCTGTCGACGTTTTTAAACGAGCGCTCGTCGCTTTCCCCCGATATGGCGATCCGCATCGAAAAAGCCTTCGGCCTCAAGCTTGAAACGCTGATGCGGATGCAGAATGCCTATGACATTGCAGAAGCGCGTAGGCGGGCGGGTTCGATCAAGGTGAAGCGCTATCGCGGCAAGGCGGCGTGAGATCGCTGCCTAGAAAATAATCGAATCTTTTTATCCCCATTCCGACATTTACCGATTGACGCCGTTAGCTTCGCCGCGTAACTCCATCCACGGGACACCTCTCCCCAACGAGGGGCGCCCATCTGTGAGGATGGAGAAAACGATGACACAGACCCTACCCGGCGTGCGGCCGGTTAATCCGCAATTCTCGAGCGGCCCCTGCGCCAAGCGCCCTGGCTGGACCCCCGACGCCCTCAAAGCTGCTCCGCTTGGCCGTTCGCATCGTGCGAAGGCGGGCAAAGCACGTTTGAAACGGGCGATCGATTTAACCCGCGAGATTTTGCAGGTGCCGGCGGATTACCGCATCGGCATTGTGCCAGCATCCGATACGGGTGCTTACGAGATGGCGATGTGGACGATGCTGGGCGCGCGCCCGGTCGATTGTCTCGCTTGGGAAAGTTTTGGCGAAGGCTGGGTGAATGACGCGCTCAAGCAATTGAAGCTAAAAGACGCCCGCGCGATGAAGGCACCCTATGGCGCCTTACCTGATCTTTCCGCCGTTAACCCCGAACACGATGTGCTGTTCACCTGGAACGGTACCACCTCCGGCGTGCGCGTGCCGAATGCGGACTGGATTGCAGCGGACCGCAAGGGCCTGACCTTTTGCGACGCGACATCGGCTGCTTTTGCTCAAGCTTTGGAGTGGCCCAAGCTCGATATTGTTACCTATTCCTGGCAGAAGGTGCTGGGCGGGGAAGCGGCGCACGGCATGCTGATCCTTTCGCCCCGCGCCGTTGAGCGGCTGGAGAGCTACACGCCCGCTTGGCCCTTGCCGAAAATTTTCCGGCTAACCTCTGGCGGCAAGCTGATCGAGGGCATTTTTGCGGGCGAGACAATCAACACGCCCTCCATGCTCTGCGTCGAGGATTACATCGACGCGCTCGAATGGGCGCAGTCGGTTGGAAGCCTCAAAGGCCTGATGGCGCGGTGCGATGCGAACGCCAAAGCGGTGGCGGATTTTGTGGCGCAAAAGCCGTTTCTCGACTTTCTCGCGAAAGACCCGGCGACGCGGTCCAACACCAGCGTGTGCCTCGTGTTCTCCGATCCTGACATTGCGGCTTTGGCGGTAGACGAGCAGGCGACTTTTGCCAAGACGGTGGCAAATTTGCTTGAAAAAGAAGGCGTTGGCCTTGATCTCGGCTCCTACCGCGATGCGCCTCCCGGCCTTCGCATCTGGTGCGGCGCCACCGTTGAAACCAGCGATGTGGCGGCGTTGATGCCCTGGATCGAATGGGCCTATGCGACCGCCAAAGCAGGCTTTGCTCAAGCCGCTTAATCACCCCAGATTTTGCCCTTCCCCGCAGCGGGGAGGGGTTTTCATTCCTCCTTTTTGACGCGCCAAGGCGCGCAACCCCAGAAAGAGTTTGACCATGGCCCCTCGTGTCCTTATTTCCGACGCCCTTTCACCAGCCGCTGTTGCCATCTTCAAGGAACGCGGTGTCGACGTCGATTTTCAACCTGATCTTGGCAAGGATAAAGAAAAACTCGCCGCCATCATTGGCCATTATGACGGCCTCGCCATTCGCTCGGCCACCAAAGTGACGAGCGCCATTCTGGCCAATGCGACGCGGCTAAAAGTCATCGGTCGCGCGGGTATTGGCGTGGACAATGTCGATATTCCGGCGGCGACGCAAAAGGGCGTCATCGTGATGAACACGCCGTTCGGTAATTCGATCACCACGGCAGAACATGCGATTGCGATGATGTTCGCGCTTGCGCGCCAGATCCCCTCGGCGGACACATCAACCCAAGCCGGCAAATGGGAAAAGAACCGCTTTATGGGCGTTGAAATCACCGGCAAGACGCTCGGCATTATCGGCTGCGGCAATATCGGCGCCATTGTCGCCAGTCGCGCGGTGGGCTTGCAGATGCGGGTTGTGGCCTATGACCCCTTCTTGTCGCCAGAACGCGCGATTGATCTAGGCGTCGAGAAAGTTGAACTCGAAGAGCTGCTGGCCCGTTCCGACATCATCACGCTGCACACGCCGTTGACGGCGCAAACCAAGAATATCCTCTCGGCAGATAATCTCGCCCGCACCAAAAAGGGTGTTCGCGTCATCAATTGCGCCCGCGGTGGCCTGGTTGACGAACATGCGTTGCGTGCATTGCTCGACACCGGGCATGTGGCAGGCGCCGGGCTTGACGTGTTTGCGGAGGAGCCGGCAACATCGAACATTCTGTTCGGCCATCCGAATGTCGTCTGCACGCCGCATCTGGGTGCGGCGACTACAGAAGCGCAAGAAAATGTTGCCCTGCAAGTGGCCGAGCAGATGTCGGATTACCTCATGCGCGGGGCGATTTCGAATGCGGTGAATTTCCCCTCGATTACCGCGGAAGAAGCGCCCAAGCTTCGGCCCTTTATCGCGTTGGCGGAAAAGCTCGGCTCCTTTGCCGGCCAGTTGACGGATAGCGGCCTGCGGGAAATCCGCATTACCTACCAAGGTTCGGTCGCCGAATTGAAAATCAAGGCACTGACGGCTTCCGCCATTGCGGGCGTGCTTCGGCCAGCGTTGCAGGACGTCAATGTCGTCTCCGCTCCTGTTGTGGCCAAAGAGCGGGGCATTACCATTGAGGAGACGGTGCGCGAGGGGGAGGGCGACTATGAATCGCTCATCACGCTGGAGATTGTTACCGATGAGTTGACCCGCGCGGTTTCCGGCACCGTGTTCCATGACGGCAAGCCGCGGATTGTCGATATTAAGGGCATCAAGATGGACGCCGAATTCGGCCCTTCGATGATCTATGTCACCAATGAGGATAAGCCGGGCTTCATCGGCCGCTTTGCCTCGCTGCTCGGCAATGCGGGGGTCAATATCGCCACCTTTGCCTTGGGCCGTGACCTGGAGGGTGGCTCGGCGATTGCGCTCGTCGAGATCGATGGCGTTGCGCCGTCCCATATCCTGCAGGGTATTCAGCGCTTGCCGGGTGTGAAACAGGCGCGCGCCTTGGTGTTTTAAGCACCCTTCATCCGGACGTTTCGGGTTCAATCCCGCCCCTATCAATGGGGGCTGGATTGCTTCCACTGGAACATGCGGCTGAAGGCGCCATCGGCCTCGCCCATCCACTCCTCGAAATAGGACAGGGGATTGAACATAGCGGGCTCGAGCTTTGCTTCGGTTTCGCCATCAACGGTTTTTAATTCGGCGTGATGCTTTTGCGCCAGATGCCGCATGCGCTTGTTATGGCTCAGGCACTGCATGGAGAGGGTCATAATACCCCGATTGCGGGCGGCGGTGATGATCTTGGTCAACAGAAGATCGCCCAAACCATGGGCCTGATACGCGTGTTCAACCGAAAATGCCGTCTCGGCAGTTGGTGGCCAGGCCGCAAACAGGATTCGCAATTCGCCGGCAGCAACCACGCTTGATCCATCAAAAGCGCCGTAAATCAGGGTATCGAGCCGCAAGGACGTATCCACATAATCGTCGATATAGGCGTCCGATACCCCGCCACCGAAGCGGGAATGGCGCGAGACGGGGTCCAGTCGCAACAAATGTTCGCGATACAAGGTCATATCCGTCGGCCAAAGGCGACGAAGCGTGATCTTCGTATGGTCTGGCAAAGGGGAGGTGGGCATCCGTCGTTTTTTTCCTACGTCTTTTGTGCAATGCAAACATGATGTTGCATTGCAATAATTGCAACCCTAAATCAAAATTATGGCATTGATATGCAAATTTGCTGGGGGCAGCTAACCCGCAAGCGCGTGGTGGGATTGAGGGATGACAGGGGCAGGCCGACTTATCGGAGCCTGTCTGATTGCTCCTTTCGCTGCATTGGCACTGAGAGACTGATCACACTCTCTTGTAATAAAAATTTATTATTATGATTGAAAAGGAATTTTTTTATTTTATTATTTTATACAAATATAATAATAATATTAAATTAATTAAGCTTGCTTTATTAATTTCATCATAATTTTGATGTGATCATATTTTATTTATATGAATCTAAATTATAAATAATACCTCTACGTAATTTTAATGATTTTTCATCAAAAAATGCTTTTCGAGCTTCGGGGTTTATGGCATAGGGTAGAATCAGAATAAAACAAAGAATGAGGCCGGTCTCCGATTTGTCATGACGATCAAGGTTGAACGTAAAGCGAGCGATTGGATCTGTCTGTTCACGCAACCGGTGAGAGAGCATCTCGCGCGGTCATCGTTGCTCGATGCCGGTTTTGAGGCCTTTATCCCGGTATACAAGAAGACGATTGTTCATGGCCGGAAACAGAGCGACGTGCTTCGTCCCCTTTTTCCGCGCTATGTGTTTGCCCGCTCAATTGCGATTTCATGCAACCTTGCATCGGCCTATCGGTTGATCGGTGTCTCGTCTTTCGCGGGCCCCAGCCTGGCGCAGTCTTTTGTCAGCGATGATGTGATCGAGGTGTTGCGCCGCCGGCAGGATGCCGCGGGCGTCGTACATATGGATTTCGGTCATCTCAAATCTGGCCAGAGAGTTCAGGTCACCAGTGGTCCGTTTGCCGGCTTCGAGGCCGCGTTTTCAGAGACGAGTGACCAGAGGCGATCGTGGATTTTCATTTCGTTGCTTGGCAAGGCCAATCGGGTGCTTGTGAGCAACCAGCAGATTGAAGCCGCAGCCTAAGCTGAGGTGCGGCTTCAATCGAACGGAATGTCGATGGAGTGCCGGCTTGCACCCAAAGTGCGGAGCAGTGGTCATGGGCGTCGGTATGGCTGCTTCGATTTGTGGGCTGTATGGTGCGTTATCGCGCGGTGGTGTTGGGCTCGACTTTGTTGTCGTGTAAGTGAATTGGGTCGCCTTGAAAGTTCTGCATTTTTATCGAACGAGTTTCAGCGACACCCATGGTGGAACTGAGGTTTTTATTCATCAGTTGGCGTTAGCTGGACAAAAGTTCGGTATCGAGGCTGAGGTGTTTTCGCTCTCGAGGGACGGTTCATCGGGAGAAAATCTTGATCTCGGTTACCCCGTTCATCGCGTTCCCAGACAATTTGAAATTGCTTCAAACAGCTTTTCGTTAGGCGCTTTTCGTAAGTTCTCCGAACTCGCTGAAAAAGCCGATGTCATTCACTATCACTTCCCTTGGCCCTTTATGGATCTTGTGCATTTTGCGACACGATCTTCAACGCCGAGCATCGTGACCTATCATTCCGATATCATCAGGCAAAAGACGCTTCTTAAAATTTACCGACCTCTTATGAACAAATTCTTAGGTTCCGTTGATAGGATCGTCGCGACCTCTGCTAATTATCTGATGACAAGTGAGTGCCTGCAGGCATTTCAAGCTAAAGTTAGCGTTATTCCTATCGGATTGAGCGAGGAGACCTATCCCAAACCTGCGCAGGAGCGCCTGGATTATTGGCGTAACCAATTTGGAGATAAGTTCTTCCTCTTCGTTGGCGTGCTGCGTTACTATAAGGGACTTCATATTTTAATTGAGGCGGCAAGAAATACGGAATGGCCAATTGTAATCGTTGGTGCTGGTCCCATTGAACAAGAATTAAGGGCTGAAATCGCTAAGCATAAGCTCAATAACGTTCATTTGTTGGGCTTTTTACCAGATGAAGATAAATCCGCTCTCTATCGTCTATCCAGGGCCGTCGTATTCCCATCCTATTTGAGATCCGAGGCTTTCGGTATCACGTTGGTCGAAGGCGCAATGTATGGCAAGCCATTAATCTCGAGTGAAATTGGAACGGGCACAAGTTATATTAACACACATAATCAGACAGGATTAGTCATTGCGCCAGACGATGCTATGTCGCTTCGATCAGCCCTTCAAATTCTTTGGTCAGATGACGCTCTATGCGAGCGATTTGGTGCCGCAGCGCGAAAAAGGTTTGAGAGCCATTTTACCGCCGACCAAATGGCTCAATCCTATTTGACCCTTTATCAAAGTGAATAGCCCCGAGTTTTCTAGACACCCTCTGAGCTTATTTTTTGCTGTCGCTCGTAGTCGATGGGCGACATCATGCCGTTTCTTACATGTTTGC
>CANGIS010000046.1 GCA_947454055.1 Hyphomicrobiales bacterium | reverse complement strand
CCAACGTGGCGTTTCAGACGGCTTGAGGTCGGCAGTCCAGCGATAGAAAGGATGGGCGTCGTTCCCTTTGACGATCTGCTTGGCGGCAATCGGAAACGTAGCATGGTATTCGCCGACGGCTGTTGCTATAATTTCCTCCGGGCCGCCGGGCTCCTGTCCGCCAAAATCATTTGATGGAATGGCGACGACGACAAGTCCGCGGGAGCCAAAACGGTTATAAAGCTGTTCCATTCCAGCTAATTGGCCACTGAATCCACATTGCGAGGCGGTATTAATGACGAGAATTGGCTTCCCCCTATAGTCAGCGAGATTAATCGTCCCCCCCTTCAGGGCGTCAAACGAGAAGCTCCACGCATTTATCATGCTCGTATTGGCGGCGAATGAGAACGTCGGTAAACATACAAGGCTCCCAATCATGGCGAGACTTGTCCTACGGTTGATGAAGGGCATGTGATACTCCGCTCTTAAAATCGTTTAAATTGATACGCTCGAACCTGAGTGGTGGATGCTTCCTGCACCTAGCTCATTATGTCGCGATCACGCCGAGCTATGACGAGTAGGGCCTATCCTTCATGCGCCTAGCCGGATTATAAGCCCGCCATGGAATTTCTAACCCAATCTATTTTTGACGAGGGCGGTCGCCGCTTAGGTGGGTATGGCCGCACACTTGTCATGGGCATTTTGAACGTCACGCCGGATTCGTTTTCGGATGGCGGCCGATTCGACTCGGCCGAACGGGCGGTTACGCATGCTTTGAGAATGGTGGGTGAAGGCGCCGATATTCTTGATATCGGAGCCGAGTCAACGAGACCCGGTCATCAGCAGGTAGAAGCGGACCTCGAAATTGCCCGGCTTCGACCGGTCCTTGAAGCCCTTAAGGGGCATGTGAACTGTCCGATATCGGTCGACACAACAAAAGCGACGGTGGCTGAGGCAGCGTTAAAGGTCGGCGTTACCATTATCAATGATGTATGGGGCTTTCAGAAAGACCGCGCGCTTGCCGATGTTGTGGCCGCCTATGATGCGGGCGTTGTGCTCATGCATAACCGCGAGGAAATCGACCCCTTGATCGATATCATGGATGATATGGTGCGATTTCTCGAGGTATCGCTGGCCATTGCAGTGAAGGCCGGTATTCCAACGGCGAGTATTTCGTTGGACCCAGGGATAGGGTTTGGCAAGACATTGGAGCAGAATTTGGCAGCCATTGCGCAACTGGACCGGTTGAAGGCGCTTGGTTTTCCAGTACTGGTCGGTGCTTCGCGCAAATCCATGATCGGAAAGATAATAGCTTCCACAACGGATGAACGCTTGCCCGGAACGCTTGCCCTTCATACTGCTGCCATGTTGCGCGGAGCCGATATCATCCGGGTTCACGATGTTAAAGAAGCAGTTCAGGCTGCACGCGTAACGGATCGACTGAAGGATATCTGATGGACAAGATACGGATCAACGTCACGAAACTCTCCCTATTTGCCTATCATGGCGTCAATGATGAGGAACAGAGAATAGGCCAGCGTTTTTATGTCGATCTGGCTTTGACGGTTGGCCAAGTGAGCGCAACTCAAACCGACCTCCTCGACGGAACCATCTCTTATGAACATGTGATACATGCCGTTTCTGACGTATTTTGCGGGACGAAGTTTCGGACGATCGAGCGAGCGGCACGAGCGGTATCCGACGCCGTAATGGCCCGATTTCCAACGATCGAAGCGCTGAACGTTACCGTCCACAAGCCATCTGCCCCGGTTGCCGCAATTTTTGATGACGTCGCCGTTAGTGTGGAAGCCATCCGCAATGTCTGATGTTTTGCTGAGTTTAGGCAGCAATATTGGTGATCGCGCCGCTAATCTCGCCGAGGCAATACGCCGACTAGGTGCTGAACCCGGCGTGGTCATTCGTGCGATATCCCCCGTTTATCGAACGGTTCCGGTTGGCCCCGTTACGCAGGACGACTTTGTTAATGGTGCTGTCAGGATCGAAACCGACCTAGCGCCCGAGGCCTTGATGCGGCGCTGTCTTGCTATTGAGGCGGCAATGGGACGTGATCGAGAAAAGGCGGTGCGGTGGGGCCCCCGCCTGATCGATATCGATATTATATTGTTCGACGATATGGCGATGGATACGCAACCGCTCCAATTGCCCCATCCGCGTTTTCATGAACGCGCCTTTGTTCTGGTACCGATAGCCGATATTGCTCCCGAATGGATATTTCGGGGACAAAGTTTAGCCCATTTGGCAGAATTGATCGATCGGGCGGGCGTTGAGCGTGTCTGATTAGATTGGCTTCAATCCAGCCTCGATTTCATGGCGACGACCTTCGAGAAACGGGGGTAACGATAGTCTTTCGCCAAGGCTTTCCATAGGCTCGTCGGCGTCGAAGCCGGGGCCATCGGTTGCAATTTCGAATAAAATTCCGTTCGGTTCGCGAAAATACAGCGAATGGAAATAGAAGCGGTTTATCTCGCCGGAAAAAGGCACTTTCAACGCCTTTAGTCGCTCAGTCCAAGCATGATACTCGTCCATATTGGGTGTGCGGAAGGCGACATGGTGAACGGAACCCGCACCCTGTTGGCCTCTTGGCAAATCAGAGCGCTCGACAACGTGGATTTCGCATGCCGCACCACCTGGACCCATTTTATAAACATGGACGCGGTGATCCGCGCTATCGGGGGATTTATAATCGCGGATCTCCTCCATGCCGAGAATGCGGGTCAAGGCGAGGTCTGTATAGCGGCGATCGCTAACGGTCAGTGTAATTGGACCGAGGCCACGAATTTGATACTCAGCGGGAACGGGGCTCTTCTCCCAAGGATGGGATTGGCCCTCGCCGCCATCGTCAACGAGAGCCAATCGCTGCCCTTCAGGATCTTCAAATAGGACGGTTAGCCGACCGTCGTACACAGCCGCTTTACGATAAAGAAGTCCCGCATCGGACAGCCGTTTCTCCCAATAGGCCAATGCTGCCGACCCGTTGACCCGAAGGGCCGTGCGCGAGATTGAATTGGTGCCGCGTTGTTCGGGGCCAACAGGCCAATCAAAAAAAGTAATATCGGAGCCTGGCGAGGCTTTCCCATCGGCAAAAAAGAGGTGGTATGCGCTGACATCGTCTTGATTGACGGTCTTTTTCACCAAACGCAGTCCCAACACCTGCGTGTAGAAATCATGATTGCCTTTCGCATTGGCAGTCACTGCGGTGAGGTGATGAATACCTTGCAGCTGCATAACAGGACTCTCTCGTTGAAAATTTTCTAGTCCATATGGACATAGACAGCGAGGAAAGAAAGCCTCCATGGTTTGCGGGAGGGCAATTGGTCGAGTGCATTCCATCTCCGCAAAATAGCGCTATGTCTGCATCGTAAGGCAGACACAAGATCAAATACTTGGCCGATTTGGTCGTAATTTGCGTGTTTATCGGACCATTTGGAGGGGGATTCACTATAAATTTTGTTGATTTTTTCACAAATTTTATTAATAAGCTTGCTTATCATAAGCATGGTTGAACAATGTCAACTCTTTCTTCGTCCCGACGTGAACTTGGCTTTTTATTGTCCGATGCGGCCCGTGCCTTGCGCACGGTCGTTGACCAGAGGGCGCGTGAAGTGGGCATGACCCGGGCGCAATGGTCCGTTCTTGCGCGGGTGCAGCGAAAGGAAGGATTGAAGCAATCCGATCTCGCGGCTCAAATCGATATTGCTCCCATTACGCTTGCACGCCTTGTGGATCGGCTAAGTGCCTCAGGACTTGTCGAACGGCGCAACGATCCGGAGGACCGGCGGGCAAACCGGCTCTATCTGATGCCTGCGGCTTTACCAATCCTGGAAAAGCTTTCAGCCATTGGCGAATTGGTCATGACCGAGGCGCTTTTGGGGCTGGATGATCAGGCGTTGAGCGAACTTTCTGATCGTCTTCTCGCAATCAAATCAAATTTAAAAACCTGTCAAACGACGTCTAATCAGCGACGCGCCAATGGAGATCGAAATGAGTGACGTCACCCACAAGGTAAATGAACGCGACACTCGGGTGAATAAGAGGCTGATTCTGCTCATTGGAGTGCCATTTGTAGCACTTATTGGCGCATGTTTGCTCTATCTTTCGGGTGGACGTTATATTTCGACCGATAATGCCTATATCGCTGCTCAAAAAGTGATGGTCACCCCATCGGTTCCGGGCAGGGTGATCTCGGTGGCGGCCACCGAAGGGCAGCGCGTTCACCCGGGCGATGCCTTGTTTGTTATCGATCCTGCGTCCTATGCGCTGGTTGTTAAACAGGCTGAGGCGCATCTTGCGCAAACCGTCACAGGTTTTGAAACGCTTGGAATTTCGCTGGACAGTCTTGACCGACAAGTCGGATTGGCGAAAGAAACCCTTGCTCTGCGCCAAGCGGACTCGGACCGGAAGATGGAATTGCTGGCGATAAAAGCCGCATCCCGCAATGACGTCGATAGCGCCACGATTGCGCTTTCGTCTGCCCGAACGGCCCTTGAAACGTTGATGCAGCAAAGGGCAATGGCCTTAGCGCAACTTCAGGGCAAGCCCGATCTCACCCTTGTGGAATATGCTCCCTATGTCGAGGCAAAAGCGGCGCTTGATCGTGCCGTACGAGACCTCGATGGTACGACGGTTCGTGCTTCAATTGCGGGGGTTGCCACGCAAGTCTCGTCAATCCAGATGGGTCGTTATCTTGTTCCGGGCACAGCGGTGCTTGCGATCGTTCAGGATGATCGTCCGTGGATTGTCGCCAATCCCAAGGAAACCGATCTGACCTTCGTGCACGAGGGACAGTCGGTGTCCATCACGGTTGACGCTTATCCTGGCAGGGTTTGGCATGGAAAGGTTGCCTCGCTTAGTCCTGGAACAGGCGCGGAATTTGCGGTGCTTCCGCCGCAAAATGCGAGTGGTAACTGGGTAAAGGTCGTTCAGCGCGTGCCTGTTCGGATTGAATTTCCAGAGACGCCAGAGCTTCACGATCTCCGTTCTGGCATGAGTGCGCAGGTCGAGATTGACTCAGGACATATTCGGACAATTGCATCGATGTTGGGATTGTCTGCCGGGGCACAAGCGGCTGAACGGTAACATCATGACTTCAGATAAGGCTATCGAAGCGGATCAGGTCTTCAAGCGATACGCGCTGACGGCGTGCGTCATGATGGCGACCATTATGCAGGCGCTCGATACAACGATTGCCAATGTCGCCTTGCCTTATATGCAGGGCTCGCTTTCCACGACACAAGATCAGGTCAGTTGGGTTCTGACATCCTATATTGTGGCGGCAGCCATCATGACTGCTCCTCTCGGCTGGATGTCGATGCGTTTCGGACGAAAGAAGCTTTTCATTGTTTGCGCAGCAGGGTTTACGGTGGCGTCAATGCTGTGCGGGATTGCTCAAAACATTGAGCAGATGGTCGCTTTTCGCCTCCTGCAAGGGGTTTTTGGGGCCGCGCTCGTGCCCCTGTCCCAATCCGTTATGCTGGATGCCTATCCGATTGAGCAGCGCGGTCAGGCGATGGCCATTTGGGGAATGGGCGTCATGCTCGGACCGATCATGGGACCAACCCTTGGAGGTTGGCTGACCGAGGCGTTGAGTTGGCGGTGGGTGTTTTTTGTCAATCTTCCATTTGGCATCATCACGGTGCTGGGACTGTCCGCCATTATGGACGAAACGCAAGCCCGCAAGGATTCGCGATTTGATTGGTTGGGTTTTTTGGCGCTCTCAACGGCAATCGGTGCGTTTCAATTGATGCTTGATCGTGGCCAGGAGGTCGGTTGGTTCGGCTCGATCGAGGTCTGGATCGAAACCGCGATCTCGATTGCTGGTCTCTACATTTTCCTCGCTCATGCCTTAACCACCGATCATCCGTTTATTCCGCTCGCGGTCTTTAAGGATTGGAATTTCTCGATCGCTTTGCTTTTGATGTTTGTCGTCGGCGTCATTTTGCTGGCAACGATGGCACTTGTAACGCCTTACATTCAGAATTTGATGGGCTATCCGGTCATGGCATCGGGGGTTCTTTTGGGGGCACGCGGCATCGGCACGCTCGTGGCGATGATGATTGTCGGGCGAATGCTGAAAAGCTTTGATGCGCGTCCCCTCGTTGCCATCGGCCTTTTTGCATCGCTTTGGTCGATATGGGAAATGGTGTGGTACTCGCCCGAAACGTCGGCAAGCTGGATTGTGATAACCAGCATCGTTCAAGGGTTCGGATTGGGGTTTATTTTTGTGCCGCTGAATAGTGCGGCGTTTGCAACGCTGTCCTCAGCGCTAAGGACGGATGGGGTCGCGTTGTGGACCCTGATCCGCAACCTCGGGAGCTCGATTGGTGTGTCGATCGTAATTGCTCAGCTCACATCAGGCATGCCCCTCTATCGAAGCCGGATGGCTGAGACGCTAACGCCATTTTCATTCGGAATCCCAATGAGCGGAGTGAGCGAAATGCTTGATCCTGCAACCTTGGGCGGTCAGGCGATGTTGGAGCAGTTGGTCACGCGCGAGGCCGCCATTATTGCTTACAGCAATGATTATCTCTTGATGTGTCTGGTCACTCTGGCCGCTTTTCCGCTTGTTTTATTGTTGAGAAGTCCCCGTGCGGCCTCGATTACGCCAGCGCCCGTGATCCACGCCGATTAAGGCTGATTTTTGTTGTAAATGATAAGGTTTGGTCGGTCATGCCCTTCCAAAATCACAAGCTTACGGTAAAGCTATTTGTGATGATCTATCTGCTTCCTTTGAATGGACTTGTTTCATGATTTCCGATGCCGCACCTCCGGTTGAAAACTTGATGATCGAAGACATTAAATCCGGACTGGAGTCGGGAACGATCCTGCTGGTTGATGTTCGCGAAGCGCATGAATTTGAGGCCGGGCATATTCCGGGTTCCATCTTGGTCCCTCTGTCGATTTTCGATGTGGCCAATTTTCCGGCAGCTGCCGGTCGCCGCATTGTGTTGTCATGCCGGTCGGGACGTCGTTCGCTGACCGCGGCTGCACTGGCCTTTGATCAAGGCTTGCCCATTGATGCGCATTATGCCGGAGGTTTCCTCGATTGGGTCCAGCATGGTGAAGTCGTGAACAGTGGACTTTAGGCGCGCTAAGCTGTGAGGCCCGCGGGCTGTATCACTCGTCAAAACGATACGAGCCGACGTATACTTACCTTTGAAATGATTGTTGGAATTGGGGAATAAGCAATGAGCGTGAAGAAATTCGGAATTGGCCAGCCCCTTCGCCGTGTCGAAGATGTTCGTCTCTTGACGGGCGGCGGCAATTATACCGCAGACTATTCGCCGGCCAGAGAGCTTGTCTCATTTGTTCTGCGCAGCCCGTATGCCCATGCCACATTCAAAATCAAGGATGTCGAGGCTGCGAAGGCGATCAAGGGCGTCAAGCTGATTTTGACGGCAGCGGACATTTCCCATCTTGGCGATGTGCCGTGCATGGCACCGCTTGGCAATGACGATGGCACGCAAAATCTCGTTGTCGATATTCCCGTGCTTGCCAAGGGTGTCGTCAAATATGTCGGCGATGCCATAGCCTTTGTTGTCGCAGAGACCCTAAACGCGGCTAAGGACGCTGCGGAGGCCATCGACATCGAGTTTCATTCGCTTCCAGCGGTTTCCGATATTCGCGCTTCCCTTGCCAAGGGGGCGGCATCGGTTTGGGATGAGCAAAAAGACAATATCGCTTATGATAAAAATCTCGGCGACGCCAAAAAGGTCGATGCAATTTTTGCCAAAGCTGCTCATGCCTTGACCATTGAAATTGAAAATAATCGATTGATTACCAATTACATGGAAACGCGCGGCGCCGTCGGAGAATATGACGCTGCGACGAAGGCGTTCAAGCTCACGGTTGGTAGCCAAGGTGTCCATGGACTGCGTGATGCTCTCGCAGAGAAAATTCTCAAGACAAAGCCGGAAAAGGTTCACGTCCTGACAGGCGATGTTGGCGGTGGCTTTGGCACCAAGAGTTTCATGTATCGCGAATATCCTCTTGTGCTGGAGGCAGCCCGTCTCTTGAAGCGTCCGGTTAAGTGGATTGCCGACCGCGCCGACCATTTTCTGGGCGATGCGCATGGCCGTGACAATATCTCGACCGTATCGCTTGCGGTCGATAAATCAGGTAAATTCCTGGCTTTGAAAGCTGATATTGTCGGCAATCTCGGTGCGTATTGCTCACAATTTGGTCCTTATATTCACTATCTGTGCGCGTCGATGATGACGGGTGTCTATAAGACGCCTGATATGGCGGTTAGACTGCGTGCGGTCTATACCAACACGGTGCCCGTTGATGCTTACCGCGGGGCCGGGCGCCCCGAGGCGGCATATAATCTTGAACGGCTTGTCGATTATGTTGCGCGCGAACTTGGCATGAAGCCGGAGGTTATTCGGCGGAAGAACTTCATCGCGCCGGAAGCCATGCCGTATAAGACGCCAATCGGTAACCGGACCTATGATACCGGCAATTTTGATCAGCATATGACACAGGCCATGAGTGTTGCGGCTTGGGATGGCTTCAAGGAGCGTCTCAAACTGTCTAAAAAGGCAGGCAAATTGCGTGGTATCGGCATGGCAACCTATATCGAATGCACCGCCTGGGGCAGTGGCGAAGAGGTGGCCATCGAACTTGCTCAAGATGGTTCGGTCACGGTGTTCTCCGGAACGCAATCCAATGGTCAGGGCCACGCAACGGCCTATGCCCAGTTCGCCTCACACCATCTCGATCTGCCGCTTGATAAGATCAAGGTTGTGCAGGGCGATACCGCGCGCGTTGCGACGGGGCACGGCACGGGCGGCTCGCGGTCGATACCGGTCGGCGGTGTTTCTACCTATGTTGCAGCAAAAGATCTGTCAGAAAAACTCAAGAAACTTGCTTCTGACAAGCTAGAGACCAATGTCGCCGATCTCGAGATCGTTGACGGGACGGTCCGGGTCGCGGGCACGGACAAGAAGATAACCTTTGCCGATATTGCGAAATTGCCAAATGCCACGCCGGAAATGTTGCAGGGCTTGGGTGATTTTACGCCACCTGACGCGACTTACCCGAATGGTACCCATATCGCTGAGGTAGAGGTTGATCCGCTGACGGGGACGGTCGAGATCGTTAATTATACAATTTGTGACGATTTCGGGATCGCCGTGAATCCGATGCTCCTTGCAGGCCAGGTTCATGGTGGGGTTGCGCAGGGGATCGGCCAGGCGCTGATGGAGCATACCGTCTATGATAAGGATGGTCAGCTGATTTCAGCCAGTCTGATGGATTATACGCTTCCGCGGGCGGATGATTTGCCGAATTATCATTTTGAAACGAAGAATGTGCCGTCCACGACCAATCCGCTCGGGATCAAGGGAGCGGGCGAGGCGGGTTCGATCGGCTCGACTCCGGCGATTATGAATGCGGTGATTGATGCTCTCGATCACGGTTATGGCATTCATCATCTCAATATGCCTGCCACGCCGTTGCGTATTTTTGACGCAATTCAGGCCGCGAGCAAGACGGCTAAACATTAGCCCGAAGGTTCATTGAAAGTTGAGAAAGCGGGTCAGATCGAACTGACCCGCTTTTTTTTATTCCATAACCGCGGCTTTCAGGATGCACACCATGGTGGCATGGGCAGGTGAATCCGTGACATTGCGGACTATGTGGGGGCGGTCACAGCGATAACGCAAGGTTTCACCCGCCTTTGCGGTCTGGATGACACCCGCAACTTCGACTTCATATTCCCCTTCGAGCACCGAGAGGCATTCGATCGACCCACGCTGATGGGCGTCTGATTCCAGCACGCCACCTGGCTCGGCGTGGACATCATACCATTGCAGCCATTCGACGGTCTTGATCCAACCGATAATGCCGAGGCGGACTTTGCCATCGTCGGATAAGAGAATTGGCGTATCGCCGCGGGAGGTCTTGTCGATAAACGGCTCGTCCTCGGAAACGGAAAGCACGCGCTCAATCGAGATATCCAGGGCTTGGGAAAGCCGCCAGATGGTCGCAAGCGTGGGGTTGGTTTCGTTTCTCTCGATTTGGCTAATAATCGATTTTGCGACGCCCGATTGCTCGGCAAGTTCCGAGAGCGAGAGGTGATAGGCCTTGCGAAGCCGTTGGATCGTTTTGCCAAGCTGGCCTGAAAGGGCGTGGGCACCGCTTTCCAAGACACGGACCTTGTCTTTGCCTTCGACACCCATATCAATCCCGCTCCATAATTTGCTGATCCGTTCCGTTACGTATCGTTTGATACTAAGAACGTTTTTGTTCAATATATCAGTCTAATTTACAAGGCAAGCGTTAGCGATTTCGGTTAACGAGCCAACCGAGACAAAGCATGGCCGCGGTTGCACACAAGCTGACGGCTAAGGCAAAGAGCACGGCGCCGAGCGGACCATACAAAGCAAGCATTGAAGCAAAAATGGCAGGCGCGGTTGCC
This sequence comes from Hyphomicrobiales bacterium, assembly GCA_947454055.1. Lineage (GTDB taxonomy): Bacteria > Pseudomonadota > Alphaproteobacteria > Rhizobiales > Beijerinckiaceae > CAIUPE01. The sequence goes on along the minus strand of CANGIS010000046.1, from coordinate 8,836 downwards.
TTGACCAACAGGGCTGGCGCGGACATTAATCCCAATCTTCGACCATAGCCTGCGGGACCAAACAAAGCATAGGGCACAACCCCGCGCGCGATGGTGGCAAGTCCGTTGGCGGCACCGTAAACGAGACCGAAAAACACGGCGACCATCGCATGGGAGCCAAGCACAAGCGGAATTGCAAACGCAACGGGCATCAGAATCACCGGTACCAGGCCGAGTCCGATGGCACTTAGGCGCCGGCCAAACACAAGTTCAAGAACACGGGCGCCCACTTGTGCGGGGCCGATGAGCACACCGGCAAGGATGGCCGAACCTGGATCGATTTCCAAACGTTGAAACAGCGTTATGACATGGACGGATAGGGCATTTGCAACAAATCCAAGTGCCGTAATGACAATTGAAAAGAGAGTCATTGCTAAAGGAAATAACGTTTCGGGTATCATCGGTTGCAAGTAGTTAACCGCAGGCGTCGTGGTACGATCTTTCTCAAGGACGGATGAATGATCGGCGACGGCTGGCGCTTTTAAGCCGATATAAAGGCAAGGAAGGCTGATGGATATCATCAGCCCAGCGTCGATCAAGGCCACTTCTCGCCAGTTGAAAAAGCGAAGCAGGAAATAGGTTGCCGGCCAACTGACGGTTGAAGCAAAGCCGGCAATCAATGTAACTAATGAGATGGATTGTCGGGTTGCTGTTCCTGCCAAGCGGGCAATGGCGGCGAAGGCGGAATCATATAGGCAGGCGGACATTCCGGCGCCGATCACAGCCCATGCCGCTAAATAAAGTGTCCAATCATGACTGAAGGACAGAAGGGCCATACCGAACGCACCTAAAAGTGTTCCTGTCAGCATGACAGGACCACCGCCCAAGCGGTCAATGGCTTGGCCGGATAGCGGCGCGAGTAATCCCGTCACGACAGTGGCGACGGCAAATCCCGAATAAACAAAGCTTTCCGACCAGCCTGTTTCCTCATGGATATGGGGGCCAATAAGGGCCAAAGTGTAATAAAGAACGCCCCAATTAACGATTTGAGCGATACCTAGAGCCGAGAGTGTCAATCGCAATTGTGGCGTTAGCCAGCCCGGAATCATTTCCAGAACGTATGAAAATGATGAACGGGCCCGCTACCTTGCCCGATCTCGAGCGTTGCTGACGCGATGAGTGCATTCGTTACATAGGTTTTGGCATCGCTTACCGCTTTATCGAGCGGGAGCCCCTTGGCGAGGCCAGCAGCTATGGCAGATGAAAGCGTACAGCCCGTGCCATGCGTATTGGGGGTTGCGATCCTTGGTGCAGACAATCGTATTGTTCCCTCTGGGGTGATCAGCAGATCGGTACTCTCCGCCCCATTGCCGTGCCCCCCCTTCATGAGGACGGCGCGCGCGCCTACGCCCAGGAGCGCTTCGCCCTGTCGCTGAATATCATCGTCATGGCTTGCCATTGTCTCGCCGAGCAATGTTGCCGCTTCTGCTAAATTGGGCGTTATCAGGGTGGCCAGAGGGAAAAGCCGCGACACAATGGCCGCAACTGCATCGTCATCAATCAAGCGATCACCGCTGGTGGCTACCATAACGGGGTCCAAGACCGTGAAGGGCGGTGCCCATTGCGTTAATCCCGATGCGACGGCCGATATGACATCGGTTTGGCTTAGCATGCCGATTTTGACGGCATTGACGTGAAGATCGGAGAAAACTGCATCAAGCTGTGCGGTAACAAAACCGGCCGGCGCGGTGTGAATGGCGGTAACGCCCAGCGTATTTTGAGCCGTCAGGGCGGTAATCACACTCGCACCATAAACGCCAAGGGCCGAAAATGTCTTAAGGTCAGCCTGAATGCCAGCGCCGCCGCCTGAATCGGATCCCGCAATGGTAACAGCAATGGCGGTCATGATGGCTCGATCAAAGCGTTGTTTCTGCCATCCGGGCAGCTCGGCTTATATCGCGTTCCCGATAAACGACATAAAGGCCCGAAGCAATCACGATAACAGCGCCGGCAAATACGGCAGGATGGGGAATGTCGCCAAAGAGAAAAAAGCCGATCGCGACGGCCCAGACAAGGGTCGAATATTCGAACGACACAATCACGGACGCATCGGCATAGCGATAACTTGCGGTGATTAGAATTTGTCCGATGCCGCCCAAAAAGCCCGAGCAGATCAATAATGTTGCCTCGTAAGGCATAGGTTGCCGCCATTGAACGATGGAGGTCGCGAGTCCCACCAGCGATGTCACCAGGAGAAAATAGAATACAATCGTACCTGTTCGCTCAATTTGCGCCAATTTTCGTATCTGGATCGATGAAAACCCGTTGCAAGCCGATGCCGTTAAACCAGCAAGCGCTCCGAGCGCGGGGCCTGCGGTATAGAATGCCGAAATGTCACGCTGTGCCAAATGGGGCGCAACCATGACAAGCGTTCCTAAAAAGCCAATGCCTACAGCCGCCCACCGATAGGGTCGAACGATTTCCTTGAGCAAAAGAGCTGCCAAGACGGTGGCAACCAAGGGCGATAGATAACCGATGGCGGTCGCATCGGGTAAGGGCAGAAGTGCCAGCGCTGCAAACCCAAAATACATCCCGCCGGAGCCAGAAATCGAGCGGATGAGATGGCCGCCAAGTCGCGTCGTTTTCATGGCAGTTCGCAGCTCGTCGGTCCACCACAGCCATATGCCAAGGGGAACAAGAGCAAAAAACGCTCGAAAAAACATTAATTCCCCGATCGGCATATCGGAGCTGGCGAGCTTCACCAAAGTCGACATCGCGAGAAACGCGAAGGTCGAAATGATTTTAAGCCCAATGCCGATCAGCGGGTTCACGAAGATACTGTCCTAACTCCAGAATTAGAACGCGGACCGGAAGGCGCCACCGTCGATCAGGAGGTTTTGTCCGGTGATATAACCTGCGTGTGCACTCGACAGAAAGGCAGCTAAATTGCCGAATTCTTCCGCTTCGCCCAATCTTTTGGCCGGAACCCCGGCAATCCGATCGGCCCGCACTTTATCTTCGGCGATATTTAAGCGGGCCGCGGCATTGGCAAAATTACTGCGGATGCGGTCGGTGTCGAACATGCCCGGCAGGATGGCATTGATGGTGACATTGGCGTGAGCCACATCGCGCGCAACACCGGACAAGAAGGCGGTGAGGCCTGCCCGTGCACCCGATGACAGGTCAAGTCCGCTAATCGGGGTCAGGACCGATGCGGAGGTGATGTTGACGATGCGGCCGAAACGGCGCTCCACCATTCCGTCGATGACCCGCTGAACGAGTTCAATGGGGGTCACCATGTTTTGAACAACGCCACCGATAATGGCCTCGCGGTCCAACGAACGAAAATCTTTTAAGGGAGGGCCGCCATTATTGTTGATGAGAATATCGGGAGCAGGGCATGCCAATAACAGTGCATCTTGAACAGCACGTTCTGATACATCGCCTGCAACTTCATGCACAATAGCGCCGGTCTTTTCTCTGATTTCTTTGGCTGTTTCCCGCAAGATTTCAGCATTACGGCCATTGACCGTAATTTCACATCCAGCCTCTGCAAGAGCTATCGCGCAACCTTTGCCTAAGCCTTTGCTTGATGCGCAGATAATTGCCTTACGTCCTGAAATTCCAAGGTCCACAGCGTTGTACTCCCTCTTCAATGGACCTAAATATGCCGTGATTGGACCGGTTCACGCAAGGGGCCACAGTAAGGGGCTGCCATACCAGAACGCAGGACAGAGTTAGGTACTAAATGCTGGGAAACTGATCGTTTGCGGGTGCGCCGATTGGCGTTTCGATCGACATATCGGCATGTGTAAGCACTGAACCCGTCGTGTTGATCAGGTCCTTCAGGCGGATACGAAGATGCCGATGAACCTCGGCGAGCGCTTCGAAACGGCGCATGGACGACATCTGATCGGATGCCAGACGCACGAGTTCGGATAAATGCCGGTCCAGTTCAGGCAATAGAACGTCCGATTCAGGTAGTTTAGCAAATTTACCAATCAGATCGCGGGAGGCATCGGCCAGAACCGCGATGTCGATGCTGACCTTTTCACCCAGCATGACACAATCGGTCAGTTTTTGTTCGGCCTCATCCGGCTTGGCTCCGTCACCCGCGAGGGTTGCAACGAGTATATCCAGATCGTCGATCAATCGGGTGAGTTTTGAACGAAAGGCGGGGCGGTCGTCCAACGGGTCAGACCGCGCGATAACGCGTTCGAGACGGGTGATTGATTTTAAAAGGGAGGCGGTATCCGCCTGCCGGTTCCGGCTGGCAAATTCCGCAAGAAACCAGCGGCCGCGCGCGGTTTCCATCACAGCCTGCTCGATCGCCTCGAAGCTCTCCTCATCAGCAAGCGCTGCGTTTGAACGATCGTCCATGGTGAATGTTGCTCCGAAAAACACGTCTCACTACCGTCAGAAGACGGCAACCTGTCCGATATTAGCCGGGTTATCTCAACGGATCGTTACCGAGCCAAAAGGGTCGGCAGCCGAGGAACCTGTTGACGGAATGCAAAGCCTCGTCGCGGCGCAATCGTTGCGCGTGGTAGGGGAGCTTAGGTAGGGGCATAATGTTGGGTGGCGCAATGGCTGAAAGGCCCGGAATCACCTTCTCAGGCGGACAGGACGGGCGCATTCTCTTTCTGGAGGGCGCGTGGTCGGCGGCGTATGCTGATGACACCGAACGGACGGCTTTGCTGCTTGAAAAGACCAGTTTCCCCGGCCGAGCCGTCCTTGATCTCCGCCGCCTGACGGCACTTGACACGCTTGGTGCTTTGCTCGTCAACCGAACCGTGATCGCGCTACAAGCCAAGGGCAACAAGGTGACCCTTGAGGGCGCCAGTGATGCAACGCGCGTGCTGCTGGATGAAATCAAATTCCTGCCGCCTGAGGCTCCCCCATCGCCCGAATTGCCCAAAATTCTTGGGCTGATCGCAGATATTGGTGAAAGTGTTGCTATCGCAGGTCGGGATTTTGTTACTTCGACGGGCTTTTTAGGACAGGTCACCGCCGTTATCGGACGGCTCTTCGCATCCCCCCGCCGAATTCGAATGACCTCGATCGTTGCACAATTGGAGCATGTGGCGTTTCGCGGCGTGCCGATTATCATTCTGATTTCGTTTCTGGTCGGCGCGATTGTTGCCCAGCAGGGCATATTTCAGTTGAACCGATTTGGTGCATCGACGTTTGCGGTCAATTTGATCGGGATTCTGGTGTTGCGTGAGCTTGGGGTTTTGTTGACCTCGATCATGGTGGCCGGCCGCTCCGGCTCCGCATTTACCGCGGAACTGGGCTCAATGACGATGCGTGAGGAGGTTGATGCCCTGCGGGTGATGGGCCTTGATCCGATCGAAATTCTGGTTGTTCCGCGCGTGATTGCACTGATTGTCGGCTTGCCGCTTCTAACCTTTATTTCGGATCTTTCGGCCCTGTTTGGCGGCGGTGTGGTGTCATGGATGTATGGCGGCATGGCCATCGACGTGTATCTTGAACGGTTAAAGGATGCGATTGCGCTGCAAACCATTTTAGCCGGACTGATCAAGGCACCGTTTATGGCGCTTGTCATTGCGTTGGTGGCGTGTGGTGACGGGCTGTCGGTCAAGGGTTCGGCTGAATCGCTGGGCCGGCAGGTGACCGACGCGGTGGTCAAATCGATTTTCATGGTGATCGTTGTCGATGGCATCTTTGCGATGTTTTTCGCAGCGATCCGGTTTTGAGCACGGCGATGGCGGCTGAACTTCAGACAAGTGGCATCCGAACGCCCGGCGAGGTTATTATTTCTGTTCGTGGCCTCGTTGTTGCGTTTGGCCAGAAGCGGGTCATGGACAAGCTTGATCTCGATATCCGGCGGGGCGAGATCATGGGGTTTATCGGACCATCGGGTTCGGGAAAATCTGTTTTGATGCGGAGCATATTGGGCCTTGTTCCAAAATCTTCCGGCCAGATCAGCGCGTTCGGTGCCGACCTTGATCGACTTTCAACCCTTGATCGACGCGGGTTGGAACGGCGGTGGGGCGTGCTTTTCCAACAAGGTGCCTTGTTCTCCTCGCTCACCGTCTTGCAAAATATTCAGGTGCCCATGCGGGAATATTGGCATATTTCCCAGCGGCTTATGGACGAGCTGGCCTATTCGAAGCTTGCGCTTGTCGGCCTCAAACCCGATGCCGGAACGAAATACCCGTCGGAACTTTCGGGCGGCATGATCAAGCGGGCGGCCTTGGCGCGTGCTCTCGCGCTTGATCCGGAAATTGTCTTTCTGGATGAGCCGACCTCGGGACTTGACCCGATCGGAGCCGGCGAATTTGACGATTTGATTGTTACGTTGAGCAATACGCTCGGACTATCGGTGTTCATGGTGACCCATGATCTGGGCAGCCTTTCCACGGTGTGCGACCGGATTGCCGCTTTGGGCAATGGGCGGATCATTGCGGATGGCGATATTGACGCGATGTTACGATCAGACAATCCGTGGTTAAAGATGTATTTTCATGGCAAACGGGCCGGATCGATTCTGGGTGACAGGGGCAGGGCGGACTGATGGAAACGCGCGCCAATTATGTGATGATCGGTCTGTTCACGCTCGGTGTCATTGCAGCCGGATTTTTGTTCGTGCTGTGGTCAGCCGGGCGGGATAGCCGCGCGCTGGTGCCTTACCGCATCATGTTTAGCGGATCTGTATCGGGCCTCTCGCGTGGCTCCTTCGTGTTGTACAATGGTCTGAAGATCGGCGAGGTCACCTCGATCGCCCTTTCGGCGTCCGATCCGGGCAAGGTAATTGCTTGGATCTCGGTGGATGGGCAGACGCCGATCAATGAAGACACGCGGGCGCGGCTTGAATTTCAAGGGCTGACGGGGGTTGCCTCGATCCAGATGACGGGCGGTAACCCCAACTCCAAACGTCTCATGGTCGAAGATATGGCCAATCCTCCCCTGATTACGGCAGATCGTTCGGATTTTCAGGATCTTCTTGAAAATGCGCAACGCCTGTCACGGCGGGCCGACGAAGTTCTTGTCCACGCCGAAAAGCTGTTTTCTGAAAGCGAGGAGCCTGTGGCCGAAACGATGCGTAACATTCAGATTTTTTCGCGCTCTTTGGCCAATTATCCGGATTCAGTCTCCAAAATTCTCGGATCAACGGCAACGGCAGCGCAATCGGTGGCCGATGTTTCGGGGAAGGCGGGCGATTTGCTTGAACGCCTGAACAAGGCCGCTGATCGGCTGGATAATGTTCTTGCAGGCGCCCAAACGGTGATCGGCTCGGGTGAAATCAAAGGCTCGATTGTCGAGATTGGCGATGCGGCGCGTGCGGTTCGCGAGCTTGCCAACCACCTTGACGGCCGAACGGCGGATCTGTCGGAGCGCTTGGGCGGGGCAACAACCAACGGGCTGCGCCAAATCGAGGCGGTGGCGGTGGATAGCCGTCGCACTTTGGGTGAAATTGAACGGACCTTGCGGGAATTTCGGGAAAACCCCCAACAAATCCTGATGGGCCCGCGACCGCCCGTTCCGGCCTATGGTGCGCACTGAAATGAAAATTGTCTTTGGAATTGCGCCATCGTTGGTGGCCTTGGTGGTCTTGTCCTCGCTCGCTGCGTGCTCATCGGGTCCGCCGGCAACCTATGATCTTTTCGAGCCCTCCCGTGTGGGGGTGCTTAAGCCGTCGGAGCTCAGCCTTGTTGTGGCCGAACCAAAGGCCCCGCGGGCGCTGGATACCGAACACATGATTGTGCGGGAGGCCGATGGCGCCATCAGCTATGTGCCGGGCGCGCAATGGTCGGATCGGGTGCCGGCCCTGCTTCAAACCAGCCTGATCAAGGCGATCGAAGCCAAGGGCACCTCCGTCTCGCGCGAGGGCAGTGGCGTTTTGGCCGATCGCCTGCTCGCCAGTGACATGACGTCTTTTAATCTTGTGCCCGGATCACCCGCCAAGGTGGAGCTTGCGCTCACCATGCGGTTGATTGATGCGCGGGAGGGCAAACTGATTGCCAGTCGCTCCTTCTATGCCGATGCGGATATTGGCAGCTTCGAAGGACGCGACGTTGTTGCCGGGTTCAATACGGTGGCGTCGACGCTTATGCCCGCGATTGCCCAATGGGCCTTAGCCCGACATTAGTTGAGGGTTGATCAGGGCGGCGGTTTTGTGCCGTGCTCGGTGCGGGATGAAACGACGATGTCTTCGGAATGGTCGTCCAGCCTCACCCAGATATTCGGGCTGCGGGCCGATTGGCGTTCGATAAAGCGATATCCGGTTTGGTCCCAACCGAGAATGGCATCGGTCTGATTGTCGAGAATGAGGTCGCCGTGATCGGTGACAACGGTCAGGATCGCATGGCCTTCATGCCGTCGATTATAGACAACGGTGATCAGAAGGACGGAAGCAGGCAACCCGTAACGCATGAGCGCCTTTCGTTTTAGGAGGGCGTAGTCTTCACAATCGCCCTTACCGTCGGTGGGGATGTCCCAGGATTCGGGCACTCCCCAATGGTCCAGATCGGATACCGGCTCGATGCCGTGATTGGCCCATTCATTGACCTCCTGTACGCTTTTCCAAACGCTGGCGGTTAACTCGATTTTTGGCAGATTTGGCGGCTTTTCTTCGCATTCTCTGGGATATTTTTGGCAAAAATCGCGCCATCCAAAGGGAGACGGTATATCGCCCAAGGTCACGGCCGCATTTGCAAAATTGGGAAATTTTGCCGGGCTAGCAAAGCTTTGGGTTGTAAAAACGGCAAGATTTATAATAATAATTTTTATTATAAATTTATATCCCATTTTGGATCTCGATTTAATTATTGAAAAATAATGATAATTTTATTCAATTTAAAGACGATACTTCCATCGTGTTTGTTGTATTTTT
>CANGIS010000045.1 GCA_947454055.1 Hyphomicrobiales bacterium | reverse complement strand
GGACATTATGCCAAAGTCAGGCAGAAATTCCACTTATCGAACCTGTACAGAAATCCCGAGCCAGCTCTAGGACCACTTACAGCAGACCAGCAAAAGGCTAAACTGCTAAAACAAAAGCAAGATCGCCTTACTGCTGAAAAGAAGGCCTTCCAACTTAGCAAAGCCCGCAAACGTACGCAGGAGCTACAAGCTAATCAGCGTGCGCTGCAAGCTGCAGTAAAGTCCGCATAATACCCGCGCACTTGCAGCTCGCTACTGCTATAGCTTAAAGCTGCTTGAGCTGCTGCAGGGCGCTTGCTGCTTGTTTAAATTATGGCGCTATTAGTAGTGCCATATTTCTGCAGTTTGATACGAAATATCGGCCTGCGCCTCCGGCCACGATTACTCATTTTAGCATAAGTGCTATTGGTTTTTATTATTACTCAAAAACAGCGTTGGGCAACCGGACTTTATGGCATTTTGGCTTGTTTTGCTGGAATTTTCAGGTTGCCCAGCTGTAAAACAGACCGCACAATACGATCCTAGCTATTATGCTATATCTCGCAATCGTGGCTGAGGCTACGACCCCAAATTAGCGATAAAAACTTTGCGCATTTCATGTCATTTAGGTAGGAATGCGTGACGTTTGACCACACGCTTTGCTTGTTAGCTCAGCAAAGGAGGCAAACATGAGCGCACTTAAAGGTCTTTCGTTTACAACCTACACCAGCCCAAACAATGCAACGCCGGAACATAAGCGCAGACAAAAGCTGATTACGCACCTCGCGGAACAATTTGAAATTGCGAAAGCGCAGGCGGAAGGACGTAGCTTTACGCTGACAAAGCGCAAGTGGCTAAAGAACGACAGCGGCGAACGGATGTTGATGGAGTTGCCAAAGCGTTTAAAGCAGTGGTGGACGACACAAGCGAATGGCAGTGTGCTGCTGACAATACGATATGGCGCAAAGCCAATTGAATTTGAAAAGGGCAAAGCAGCGATCCAGCTAAAAAGCCAAGATGAACTGCTTGCGCTGCTGCCAAAATTGATTGCCGCAGTTGAGGCTGGCGAATTTGATGGCTTTATCGCCGCAGCAAATAAGCAGCGGAATTTCATACCTAAGAAGGCCGCTTGAATTTATTAGGGGGCGCAAATTGCGTCCCCTACTCATCTCCACTTCTTACAATTATACCGTCGTTTCCCACGTCATAATCTACAAAAGCTGCTTCATATATCATATCATCATCAACATGATAATAGGTCCTTTCAATTTGAGCTATACTTGTTCCGCACATATCTGCAACTTGGCGATGCGACAAACCATTGACCAGTTTTTGCGTTATAAAATAATGCCTGAAGCTATATGGAACTAAATTGCGATTTTCTGTTCCAATCCCTGCCAGAGAAAGCAACTTGTTAAAGTGATACAGAATTGTTCGCTCGCTTATAGGCGTTATGCCGTCGAGGCTGAATACGTAATAATCTTTCCAGCTTCTATGTGTCCATATTTGCGATAAGAATGTCCGAATTTGCTTGAAATAACCGTTATCGCGGATAGCAATCTTCCGACTTTGCCTAACCTTCGACGTCTCTCTCCTAATTTGAATTTCTACGAGCGGTGTCTGAATTTCACCTCGCCCGCTTAAAAAAACAATATCACCCCACTTCAACTGCTTTTGTTCACCTGTCCTCAGACCTGTGACACTGGCAATCATGAAATAGAAGCAAGCAAGGGTGCGAGATTGCCACTCCTTATCATCAAGCGTGTTTTTCGCTTTATCCCAGTACGAATAGATCGCGATCCCAATTTGATCAAATTCAGTCGGTGAAAACGTTGATCTTCTGATTGCGTAATCTTTGCGATCAATTTTTGGAAGCTTCTTAAATTCAAAATGATCAATTGGAGTTTCATTGCGTTTGAAAAGCCAGTTCATCATCGCATTGATGGTGCTTTGCTCGTTCAATACGGTTGTTTGGCTTATTGGCAATTTTTTCTTCGTATTGCCTTTTGTGCGGAAATGAAAATAGTCTTCGCAATCTGTTCGTTCCAGTTCTTTCAGCTTTGTGTCACGGCCAATAAAATCTAGCCAATGCTCAAGGTGCGTTTTAATGGTTCCAAGCCGACCTTTGACGATTAGTCTGCCAACGTCCTTTTCACGACTGGCGACATATAAGGCCACCCCTTCCTTCGCCGTGATAGAAAAATACTTTTTGCCAATCTTCTTGTTGGCGATCAGTTCAAAATATAAGTCTTTGCCCTTATCAATTGCCGTGCTTCTGCTTTTCGTGTGCAGGCTTTTAACGGCATATTTGCCCTCACCAGCCAACCACATACGAAACTGCCAAAATTCGCCGCGCTTGTAGATGATCGCGTCGTCAAAGATCGTGATCTCGTCTTCGTTATAGCTTTTTTTCTTTAAAGCCATTGCCGCACTTGGGTTGCTACACTTTGCAGTAGTTACAGCTCTGTAAAAGTTTTTGTCAAACCACCAACAAAAAAAACAGCAAAATCAATGCTATTTTTTAATGTATAAGTTTTGTATAACTTTTTTATTGTTTTATATCAATGACTTAGGATAGAATCTCTACTCCCACTCGATGGTGCCAGGCGGCTTCGACGTCACATCGTACACGACGCGGTTAATGCCGCGCACTTCGTTGATGATGCGGCTGGCGGCGCGGCCCAGAATATTCATGTCAAAGGGGTAAAAATCCGCAGTCATGCCATCGACCGAGGTCACCGCCCGCAGCGCGCAGACACTGTCATAGGTCCGGCCATCGCCCATCACGCCGACGGTACGCACGGGGAGCAACACGGCGAAAGCCTGCCAGATCGTGTCGTAGAGACCCGCGCGGCGGATTTCTTCGAGATAGATCGCATCGGCGAGGCGCAAAATATCGCATTTTTCCTTGGTGACTTCACCCGGAATACGGATGGCAAGGCCGGGCCCCGGAAACGGATGGCGGCCGACAAAAGCGTCGGGCAGCCCGAGCTCGCGACCAAGCGCGCGCACCTCGTCCTTGAACAATTCGCGCAAGGGTTCGACGAGCTGCATCTTCATCCGCTCGGGCAGACCGCCGACATTATGGTGCGATTTGATCGTCACCGATGGCCCACCCGTGAACGATACGCTCTCGATCACATCCGGATAGAGCGTGCCTTGGGCCAGAAAATCCGCGCCACCGATCTTTTTGGCTTCCGCGTCGAACACATCGATGAACAGGCGGCCGATCGTCTTGCGCTTTTGTTCGGGGTCAGAAATGCCGGCAAGCTCTTTCAGAAAAAGTTCTTCTGCATCAACATGAACAAGCGGAATATTATAGTGATCTTTGAAAAGCGAGACGACCTTCTCGGCCTCCGCCATGCGCAGCAAGCCGTGGTCGACGAACACGCAAGTGAGCTGATCGCCGATCGCTTCATGGATTAATACCGCGGCAACGGCTGAATCAACGCCGCCCGACAGGCCGCAAATGACGCGGCCTTTGCACACTTGCGCGCGGATGCGGGCAATGGCCTCTTCGCGAAACGCCTTCATGGTCCAATCGGCGTGGCAGCCCGCAATGTTGCGCACAAAATTGCGGATAAGCGCGGCACCATGCGGCGTATGCACCACTTCGGGGTGGAACTGCGCGGCATAAAACCGACGCTTCTCGTCGGCTATCACCGCAATCGGCGCGTTCTCGGAGGTGGCAACGACAGAAAAGCCTTCAGGCAGGATGGTTACGCGGTCGCCATGGCTCATCCAGACGGGATAGCGCTGGCCTTTTTCCCATACGCCGTCAAACAGCGCGCAGTCGCCCGTTACCGTAATCTCGGCGCGTCCGAATTCGCGGTGATGGCCGCCCTCGACATGGCCGCCCAATTGCTTGGCCATGGTCTGCTCGCCATAGCAAATGCCGAGCACGGGAATACCTGCCGTGAAGATTTCCTGCGGCGCGGAAGGCGCGTTGGCATCCAGCACCGAGGCGGGGCCGCCCGATAAAATGACGGCTTTGGGATTCAACTCGGCAAAGGCCTTGCTTGCGGATTGATACGGCACAATCTCGCAATAAATCCCCTCCTCGCGCACGCGACGGGCGATCAATTGCGTTACCTGAGAGCCGAAATCGACGATCAGAATTTTCTCATGCAGAATCTTCTCATGCGCCGTCATCTCACCCGATTTCACCATCTCGTTCATTCCTGTCAGGCGACCTTCTGCAGCATCGCAATATAAAATCCGTCGGTTCCGGTGCGCTTCGGCGTCAATTGCAAGCCAAAGCCTTTCGCCGACACGAAGCTCGCCAAACCGCCAAGCCCTGCATGTTCGGCGACATCGTCGGGCGGAACAACCGCAAAGCCCGAGTGACGCTCGAGGAATTCACCCACCGCGCCGTCATTCTCGCGCGGCAAAAGCGAGCAGGTGATGTAGGCAATGCGTCCGCCATGCTTCACATAACGGGCTGCACGGTCGAGCACTTCGGCCTGTTCCTTGATGCGGTCTTCGAGCGCATTCGGGCGTACCCGCCATTTCGCATCGGGATTGCGGCGCCAGGTACCCGTGCCGGTGCAAGGAGCATCGACAAGCACAAGGTCGATATGGCCCTCTAGCCCTTCCAACGGCTCGTCATCCTTGCCCTTGGGCGAGCGGACCTGCACGTTACGAACGCCAGCGCGCGTCATGCGGTCGAAAATCGGCATGAGACGGCGTTTATCGCTATCGGTGGCAAAAATCTGGCCGCGATTATCCATCAAGGATGCGAGCCCGAGCGTCTTGCCGCCGCCGCCTGCACACAGATCGATCACCTGCATACCGGGATCGGGGGCGGCCAGCATGGTAACGAGCTGTGAGCCTTCATCTTGTATCTCGTAAAAGCCCTTTTGGAATGCAGGTTCCGACTGCACCGACACCGCGCGGCCGTCTTCCAGCGGCATGATGCGCATACCGGTGGGCGAATAGCCCGCCTCCTGCACGTTCATATGCGCCAATTGCGCGGCCACCGTCTCGTTGTCCGTCTTTAACGTATTGATGCGGATATCGACCGGCGCGCGGCTTGCCAAGGCTTGCAACTCCTCGGCCCTGCCCTCGCCAAAGGCTTCAAAGAACTGCCCGTCGAGCCATTCGGGATAATCGCCCGCGACCCATGCGGGCGCACCCTCGAGCGTGCCGGAGGTCAGCGCGGTACGCTCATGATCGGTCAGCGGCTGGGGCGCAAACCGCCCGCCATCGCACAGAGCCGAAATCGCGTTCGCATCCATCCCGCGGGAGAGATGCAAGGTGCCGAGCAGCATGGCGCGCGAGCTGTCACTGCCCATGAGAAACACCGCCGATGCTTTGCGGCGCAACGCATCGTGCACCAGCGAGGAAATACCGGCACGGTCGCCAGAACCTGCAAAGCGGTGCGACAGGCCCCAGTCTTTCAACACATCATTGGCCGGACGCCTGCGCGCGGCAATATCATCCAGAATTTCAATCGCGGCGGTCAGCCTTGCGGAAGGGGTCATGTACTTGATCTTTCACCACGCCAAACGGGCGTCAAACGTTCGACGTCACGTCGGATAATTCGGGCTTTCGCGCGTTATAGTCACGTCATGGGCGTGGCTTTCGCGCAAACCAGCCGATGTAATCCGCACAAATTCGGCCCGCTCGCGAAACTCAGGCAATGTCGGCGCACCGACATAGCCCATCGCCGCGCGCAAACCGCCCGCCAATTGATGCAACACGCTTCCGACAGGGCCTTTATACGGCACCTGCCCCTCAATGCCTTCGGGCACGAGTTTTAACGCGTCCTTGATGTCCTGCTGGAAATAGCGATCCGCCGAGCCGCGCGCCATAGCGCCCACCGAGCCCATGCCGCGATAGGCCTTATAGGTGCGGCCTTGATAGAGAAACACTTCGCCGGGGCTCTCGTCCGTTCCCGCAAGCAGCGAGCCGATCATCGCAGTTTCGGCCCCCGCCGCCAAGGCTTTCGCCAGATCGCCCGAGAATTTGATGCCGCCATCGGCAATCACCGGTACATCGGCTTTCGCCGCCACCGAATAGGCATCCATAATGGCGGAAAGCTGCGGCACGCCGACGCCCGCCACGATGCGGGTCGTGCAGATGGAGCCCGGACCAATGCCGATCTTCACCGCATCCGCGCCCGCATCAATCAGCGCTTGCGTGCCGGAGGCGGTCGCCACATTGCCCGCGATAATTTGCACGGCATTGGAGAGCTTCTTGATCCGCGTCACGCTTTCGAGCACGCGTTGCGAGTGGCCATGGGCGGTATCGACGATGATCACGTCGCAACCGGCATCAATCAGCGCTTCGGCGCGCGAAAAGCCATTGTCGCCAACGGTCGTGGCGGCGGCCACCAGCAAGCGCCCGCGCGCGTCTTTCGAGGCATCAGGGTGCGAAACCTGCTTTTCCATATCCTTGACGGTAATCAGACCGATGCAGCGATAATGGTCATCGACGACCAGCAGCTTTTCAATGCGGAACTGGTGCAGCAAACGCCGCGCCTCGTCCTGGCTGACGCCTTCGCGGACGGTGATCAGTCGGTCCTTCGTCATCAGTTCCGAGACTTGCTGCTCCGGATTATTGGCAAAGCGCACATCGCGGTTGGTCAAAATACCCACCAGCTTGCCCGCTTTGTCGCCCGAGCCGCGCTCGACGACCGGCACGCCGGAAATCTTGTTGCGCTTCATCAGCTCAAGCGCATCGGACAGCGTCTCGTCAGGATATATGGTCAGCGGATTGACCACCATGCCGCTTTCGAATTTCTTGACGGCCTTGACCTCGCCCGCCTGTTCTTCATTGGTCATATTGCGGTGAAGCACGCCCAAACCGCCCGCCTGCGCCATGGCAATGGCCAACCGGCTCTCGGTGACGGTATCCATGGCTGCCGAGATGATGGGAAGCCTGAGCGACAGCGTGCGCGTCAAACGCGAGGTGACATCCACTTCGCCGGGCATGACCAAAGAATGGCCGGGCTGCAACAGCACGTCGTCAAAGGTAAGGGCTTCGCGGATGGTGGACACAACGGCCATAGCCAGCTCCTTGCCCGCCTGAGGAGGCGGTATGCGGTGCAATCAAAGTTACACCCGATGAATGGATTGGCATCGGGAGGTATCATGCACGCACGCAAACGGAAAGCGCTACGCCCCAATTTTTCGGGATAAATCGGTAAAATCGGAGATAAGCCCGTTTAAGTGGTTTAAACAGCGGCAAAGCCTAGGTCCGCATCATCTCGGTTTCGTCATTGCGAGCGAGAGCGAAGCAACCCCGCTAAAAGAACGTCAAAAAAACGCGATATGGCGCCATGGGGCACTGCCGATGACAATTAACCGGGTTGCTTCGCTCTCGCTCGCAATGACGGCTAAGATATAAGATTAAACGTCCGACTCATTCTCGCGGTCATCCTGCGCCCGATTCTTGGCGCCGCGATAGCCGGTTGCCACTACATAGAGTTCCGCCGAATCGGGCCTGCTTGCCGCCGGCTTGTAATGCCGAACGGCCGCGAAATCACGTTTGAGGTTGTTGAGCAACTCGCCCTCGGTGCCACCTTGCAGCACTTTGGCGAGGAAGGCGCCACCGGGCGCTAGCACTTCGCGCGCAAACTCGCCCGCAAGCTCCGCAATCGCCACAATCTTCAAATGGTCGGTCTTCTTATGGCCCGTCGTGTTGGCCGCCATATCCGACATGACGACATCGGCCTCGCCGCCGAGCATGGCCTTCAAGCGATCGGGCGCATCGTCGAGCAAAAAGTCCATCACCTCGAAATCGACGCCCGCAATCGGTTCGATTTCCAGCAAATCGATGCCGATCACCTTGCCGCGGCCCTTGTCGGAACCAACGGCCTTGGCCGCCACCTGCGCCCATCCGCCGGGCGCTGCGCCCAGATCAACAATCCGGCCATGCGGCTTGAACAGTTTGAACTTCTCGTTGATCTCGATGATTTTGAACGCGGCGCGGGAACGATAGCCCTCGCGCTTGGCGCGGGCCACGAAGGGATCGTTGAGCTGCCGCTCCAGCCACCGCGTTTGCGAGATGGTCCGCTTGCCGTTGGATTTGACCCGCTGCTTGAGAGATCGTCCGCCCTCGCGGCCTGAACTGTTTTCCGCGCTCATAAAACCCCTGCCTGCGTCTGCGGCCAAACGCCGTCTTCCGCCATCAGCTGCATTAAAATGCCCTCCCGCAATCCGCGATCCGCAACCCGTATACGATCGGTTGGAAAGACATTGCGAATAGCATCCAAAATCGCGCAGCCCGATAAAACGAGATCGGCCCGCTCCGCTCCGATACACGCGCTGGCCTCGCGTTCCTGAAAGCTCATGCCCAGCAAACGATCAATAATCGCACCGATTTCCGTATTCGACATCCAGATACCGTCCACCTGCCGCCGGTCATACCGCGGCAAACCGAGGTGAACGCCGGCCAAGGTTGTTACCGTGCCGGATGTGCCGAGCAAATGGAATTTATGCGGCAGCCTGGCACCGCCCAGCGCCGTCACAAAGGGGATTAAAAGGTCTTCCACCTCGCCGACCATAGCCGCATAAATCGCCGGTGTGACATGACGTCCGCCGTGCCGCTCGGCGAGATTGACGACGCCGACGGGTAGCGACGACCACTCGCGAATCCGCGACCGCACGGTCTTGCGCGCCTGATCGGCCCGATCAAGCCAGACAATTTCGGTTGACCCACCGCCAATATCAAACAGCACAACGCTTTCCGCATCAGGGTCTGCCAAAGCAGCACACCCTGATGCGGCCAGAACCGCTTCGGTTTCCCGATCAATGATTTCGAGATGCAGGCCGGTTTCCAGCTCAACCCGCGCGATGAAATCGAGATTATTTCCCGCCGCGCGGCAGGCTTCGGTGGCAATCAGCCGCGCCCGCGTCACCCCGCGATGATCCATCTTGCCGCGGCAGATCTTCAACGCCTCGATTGTGCGCTCAATGGCCGCTTCGGCCAGATAGCGGGTGGCCCCAAGCCCCTCGCCCAGCCGGACGATCCGCGAAAACGCATCGACAACGCGAAACCCGTCCCGCGAAGGGCGCGCCATCAACAATCGGCAATTATTGGTGCCCAAATCAAGGGCGGCATAAATTGGATACGACCCTGCTGCAGCCGACCTGCCCCCATCGGGACGCGATCCGCCTGTCACTGCAGCCATTTCACGCTGGACAAAAGCCCGCGACATTCAATTCCGACCTAAAAATCCTGTTAGCGACATTGGTAGCACCAAGGGCGCCTGCGTGCAAAGCATCATGTCGGGATGCCTTGCGATTTAGAGATCGTCTAAACGGCGATCAGGCCGCCAAGCCTACGCTGTGCAAATGCTCGATGGTCCGGATCAACCGAACCGGAATGATCGGCTTGGCGATCAAGGCATCAAATCCGGCACGGCGCGCCTCCTCGACCACCGTCCGCGTCGGTCGGGCCACAATCAACACGATGCGCGGCTGATAGCCCTCCAACCGGGCGCCGCGGATCATCCGGAGCAGTTCGGGCGGCGAGAGCAGCGGGAGGTCTTCATCGAGCAGGATAATGTCGAGATCATCGCGTGCGACGCTCTCCAAAACACCGCGCGCGGTATCGGCAGACCTGAGTTGCCCGTAGCCGGAGCCTGACAGAATTTCGCCCGTTTGAATCCGGAAATACCGGTCGGGACTGGCGATCAGAAGACGGGTTCGCTTGAAAGGCGACGTTTTCGAAACGGGCATGGCGCAACGCAAAATAAGGAACGGGGACGGCCCACCGCATCCCCAACCTAGCCAGAGAGCCGTAAATCCCGCTCAAAGATTTCCGTTAAAATGCCGGTTTTAACCCAATTCCGACGCTTCGGCAGGCATGGGATGGGCTGCAGGTGAGCTCTCGCGCGGCTTGCCCTTCAGGTAGGAGTCGATTTTATCGAGATAGATATAGACCACCGGCGTAATGAACAGTGTCAGGATTTGTGACACCGCCAAGCCACCCACCACCGCAATACCGAGGGGCTGGCGGAGTTCCGAGCCTGCCCCCGAGCCGAGCGCAATCGGTAGCGTGCCGAACAAGGCGGCAAAGGTCGTCATCATGATGGGGCGGAACCGGACCAGCGCCGCCTCACGGATGGCGTCGGCCGCCGGCATGCCTTCGGCGCGTTTTTCAAGCGCAAAATCGACCATCATGATGGCGTTTTTCTTCACAATGCCCACCAGCATCAAAATGCCGATGATCGCGATGACCGACAGATCGAGGTTGAAATATTGCAACGCCAGCAAAGCGCCCAGCCCCGCCGATGGCAGGCCCGACAAAATCGTGATCGGATGAATGAAACTCTCATACAAGACGCCGAGCACGATATAGATCACGAGCACCGCGGCCAAAATCAGCAGCCCCTGCCCTTTGAGCGAATCCTGGAACTGCGCCGCCGACCCCGAAAAGCCCGGCGTGATCACAGCGGGTAGTCCGACACTCTTCTCCGCCAATTTGATTGCATCAACGGCCTGCCCCAGCGACACGCCCGGTGCTAGATTGAACGAAATCGTCACCGATGGCTGCTGCGATTGGCGGTTAATCGACAAGGGGCCGATATTGCGCCTTATGGAGGCCACCGCCTCGAGCGGCACATTCTGGCCCGATGCGCTTTTCACGAAAAGGCGCTGGAGCGCTGCCGGATCGGACTGATAATCGCGACTGGCTTCCATGATGACCGCAAAATCGGAGGCGGGGGTATAAATCGTCGAAATCTGCCGCGTACCGAAGGCATTATACAGGGTTTGGCGGACCGCGTCGGAGGATACGCCGAGATTGGCCGCCTTTTCGCGATCCAGATCGACCACGATTTGCGGATTGGCGATTTGCAGATCGGTTGTCACATCGCGCAATTCGGGGGTTTTGGCCAGTTGATCGCGCATTTTGGGCGCCGAGCCGAACAGCGCCTCGATATCCGCCGATTGCAACGTGTATTGATATTGCGCACGCGACAAACGGCCCGCATTCAGGTTCAAATTCTGGATCGGAATGAAAACGGAGGACACGCCCGGCACTTGCGCCGTTGCTTTGCGCAACCGCCCGATAATTTTGCCAATCTCGTCGCGCTGGGCGCGCGGCTTCAACTGGATGAACATGAAGCCCTGATTGGTGGAGCCAAAGCCCACGGACGAGGTGAAATAATCCACCGCCGGATCTTTGCCGATAATGGCGTTAATCTCGACTTGATGCGCCGACATCGCCTCAAACGATAGATCGGGGGCGCCCTCGGTCGACGCGCGCAGGAGACCGGTGTCTTCCTGCGGAAAAAACCCTTTCGGAATATCGCCATAGAGCTTGGCAGTTAGTCCAAGCGTCGCAACCGTCAGCACCAGGACGACCAGCCGGATCTTCAGGACAAAATCGAGCGAGACGCGGTAAAGCGACAACAATCCATTGAAGCCACCATCCACCATTCGGGAGAACAGGCCCGGCTTCGCGTGCGGGTTATGGTTGGACAAAACGCGGGCACACACCATCGGCGTGAGCGTCAAGGAGACAAATCCCGACACCAGAATGGCGACCGAAATGGTCGCTGCGAATTCCCGGAACACGCGACCCACAACGCCGCCCATGAAAAAGACTGGAATGAAGACGGCTACCAGCGACAGCGTGATCGAAATGATCGTAAAGCCGATTTCGCGCGCGCCTTGCAGCGCGGCATCGAACGGCTTCATGCCCTCCTCGACGTGGCGGACAATGTTTTCGAGCATCACAATGGCGTCATCGACCACAAAGCCCACCGACAGCGTCAGCGCCAGAAGCGAGATATTGTCGATCGAATAGCCGAAGAGATACATCGCGGCGAAGGTGCCGATCAGCGACACCGGCAGGGCCAGCGCGGGAATGATGGTCGCCGACAGGCTTTTCAAGAAGATGAAAATGACCATGATGACCAGCGCCATCGCCAGCACCAGCGAGAACTGAACATCACCCACCGCCTCGCGAATCGGGATCGAGCGGTCGGTCAAAATATCCATCTGGACCGAGGCCGGCAGCTGGTTGCGGTAGGAGGGGATTTTGGCCTTCACCTGATCGACCACGTCGACCGTATTGGCATCCGACTGACGATAAATCGCCAGCACGATGGACCGGTCACTGCCCAGCCAGCTTGCGGTCTGGTCGTTTTCCACCGAGTCGCGGACGCTGGCGATGTCCTCGAGTTTGACCGGCACGCCGTTTTTCGACGAGACGACGATCGCGCCATAATCGGCGGCGTTGCGAAGCTGGCCGGTGGCCTCGATCGTGACCAGCTGACGCGCGCCCCTTAGCGTACCGGTTGGCTGATTGGAATTGGCCCCTGCCACGCTTTTCTGAATATCGGCAAAGGAAAGCCCGCGCGCCGACACCGCCTCCGGATCCGCCGCAATGCGGACCGCATATTTTTGCTGGCCGAAAATCTGGACCTGCGCAACGCCGTTGATCTGCGAAATCTGCTGCTGCAAAATCTGCTCGGCGTAATCTTCCACCTTGAAGAGCGGCAGCGTTGAGGAGCGCAGCGTTACAAACAACACCGGCTGATCGGCCGGATTGACCTTCCGGAAACTGGGCGGATTGGGCAAATCGGCCGGCAAACGGCGCAGCGATCCGCTGATGGCGGCCTGCACATCGAGGGCGGCACCATCAATGTTGCGATCAAGATCGAATTGAAGCGTGATGCTGGTCGAGCCAAGGCTCGAGATCGACGTCATCGCGGTGACGCCCGAAATCGTCGAGAATTGACGCTCGAGGGGGGCTGCGACCGACGATGCCATGCTTTCAGGGCTTGCCCCGGGGAGATTGGCCGAAACGCTGATCGTCGGAAAATCAACGCGCGGCAGTGCCGCCACCGGCAACAAGCGATAGGCAAACAGGCCAAAAACGATGAAGGACACCGTAATCAGCGTCGTCATCACCGGACGACGGATGCAAAGTTCGGAAAGCGACATTATGGCGCCCCCGCCGTATCGCCCTTGGGCTCAACCTTCACCCCATCGACCAACTGGATTTGCCCGTCGGTCACCAAACTTTCGTCGCCATTGAGGCCCTCGATGATCTCGGTACGTCCATCCACCGTCCGCCCCGCTTTGACCGGCCGAACTTTGGCAACCTTATCGGTCACCACAAACACCAGCGCGCCCTTTGGTCCGGTCTGCACGGCTTCACGCGGAACGGTCACGACATTATCGGGAACGCGAAGCGTCACCCGCACATTGCACAAAGATCCGGGCCAGAGCGTCTCGCCGGCGTTTTCGAACCGGGCGCGAACGGTCACCGTCCCCGAGGTCGTATCCACCGCATTGTCGATAACCGCAATCTTGCCGACCGACACCGTATCGGAACCCTGAAACGTCGCTTCGACACGCGCGGACGGGTCATCCAACGCCGATTTTATATCCGGCAGGAAGCGTTGCGGCACGCTGAAGGCGACATAGATCGGCGAAATTTGATTGATGATGACGAAGGGAACGCTGCCATCCCCCGTTTTGGCAATATTGCCCACCCGAATGCCTGCGACGCCCACCCGGCCCGAAATCGGCGCGGTGATCGTGTAATAGCTCAATTGCACCCGCAACAGATCGAGGGCCGCTTTATCGGCCAGCAATTGCGCCGAAAACGTGGCGACCTGTGTTTTGCTGTTCTCGAGATTGACTTTGGAGGCGAATTCATTGGCCGCCAGTGCCTCGTTGCGGGTCACGTCACGCTGCGCCTGATCGAGCTGCGCTGTCGTGCGTGCCACTGTTGCCTCGGCCTGCCGGATTTGTGCCTCGATGCCGCGCTGGTCGAGGCGAACGAGCACATCGCCCGCCTTCACAATCGCGCCGTCGGCAAACGCCACTTCGATGATCTGGCTCTCGACACGGGGCCTAAGCGTAACCGATGAAACCGGCTGCACCGTTCCGATCGTGTCCATCCGAACCGGCAAAGGCCCCCGCTTGGCCTTGCCCAACAAAACCGGAACGACCCGCTCGGCCGGCGCAGCTGCCGGCATCGACTGTGCAAAGCCTGCTTCTGTTAACCCCGCCATCAGAACGGCAGCGGTCAAAGCACCAAGGGCGTGTCTAAAAAGCGAAGCGGGCATGGTCCATCCAGTCAAAAGTGTCGGTGTTCGGTGGAATATATTTTGAAAATCGAGGTGACACGCTACAAAACCTGTGAGCGCATTATGCAAAGGTTTTATAACCTATGACCTGCTTCGCCGCCCAGATCACATGAAATTTTTGTCATGTGGTGTGGCGAGATGCTTGCCATGCGCCTTTTGCTTCGATATGGAACCTCACCGGTTTAATCCGGCGTGACGGGTATGCTTTGGCATCCACCGATGCGTTGGGGGATAGTTCAACGGTAGAACTGCGGACTCTGACTCCGTCAATCTTGGTTCGAATCCAGGTCCCCCAGCCAATTATCCGCCAGCAAAGCCGGACGCGGCGGCGGTAATATTCCTTGATGAACCGATCGACGTTTTCGATTAGAGTGTTGGCACCCTCCTTTGGAACCGATCAATGGAAACCCGTCGGCGGCCGACTTTAACCCAAGATCTTGACGAACTGGCCTCTGTCCCGCTGGTTTTCAAGGATACCTTGCGCGGTTTGCGCAAAAAACTTTCGGATCTTCCTCCCGTTCTCCGATCGGACCTGCCGGACGATGCGCCGCTTTCGCCTTTGGCCTTGGCCGTGCGTCTCGTCCGCGAAACCCGTCGCATCGCTTCCCTTGGCGAGGATCTCGCGCGGGACGTTCTACTGCATGGCCGGGACGAGGCCCGGATCGCCGCCTTTTCCGAATCGGGGTTCCACTCGACATCGGCAGGCCGTGGCGAACACTCGCGCCATGCCTTTGTTGCCTCCCGTTACGCCGCCGCTAAATTCATCCTTGTCCGGTTTGGCTATTCCGAACGTCTGGTGCTTGAACATACCATCGACAGGGTATGGCGCGGACTTAGGGACCGTTTTGCCTCCGATAATACCAACACGCCATCCGCCGATCCGACCGGCATTGACCGTATCGCAGCAACCACCTGGGCGCTGGCCCAAAGCGGCGCGGTGGCCGGCACCACCCCATCCGATGACGATCCCATGCTGGCCCCTCTTGTTTTCGCCACCCTTGGCTTGGCCGAAGCCATCTTGGCGCTTTCGCCCCATCCGACCCACGACACGACGCTGGCTGCCCTCGAATTGGCCGGTGATGTGATGCGCTTGCGCAGCGCCAGCATCGTGGCGATCGTCGAGGGGTTTGATCCGGAAGCGCAACTGGCCGCCGAATACCGGCTGCTCGCTCCGCCTTTGACGGAGCACTGAGCCATGCACCTGCCGATGCTGTCCGAATTCAACCTTGAACATGATCTGAAACACCGGATCAGGGATATGCGGTTTTTCGAGGCCTCGTTCCGCCGCAATGTCACGCTGACGCTTGGCCAGCTTGGCTTGCGCAGCAAGACCGATCAGGCCCGCCTCAGATCAAGCTTTCTGGCCTGGCTTGAGGATTTTCAATCGAACCGGCATTTTGCCGAGATCGACCGGCGGGATTTTATCTGCTTTTCCGCTGGCCGCATGCTGGCGGAACTGTTGCGCCATGATCCCCTGACCCTTGTCGCGGGCCTGCCCGCGGAACCTTCAACGGTCGAACACTGGCCGACGGGCTCGGCCTATGTCAGCTATTGCCTGGGTGTAGCGCTCTCGGTGATGGCGCAGGAACTCCCGTCAACCCCAGACCTATCCGACCGCGTAACGGATCCCCGCATCTGGCACAGTTTTCGGGAAAATGTGCACGACAATCCCGATCTGGCGATCCCGTTCCTCGACCTGTTGCTCGGCCAGTCACCAAATTGGATCGAGCCGCGTCTGGCCGATAAACGGCCGGCGATGCTAGCCCAGTCCGCAAGGGCGCTATCCCATTAGGACTGCAAAACCGCCAAATCCTTATAAAGTTCGAGCGCCTCGGGGTTGGCCAATGCCTCGCGGTTTTTGATCTCGCGGCCATGCACGATGTCGCGCACCGCCAATTCCGTGATTTTGCCTGATTTGGTGCGCGGAATATCGGCCACCGCCACAATCTTGGCCGGCACATGGCGGGGGCTCGCCCCCTCGCGGATTTTGGACCGGATCAGCTTTTCAAGCGCCGCATCCAGCACGGCGCCGTCTTTCAGGCGGACAAACAGCACCACGCGCACATCACCGTCGAAATTCTGGCCGATGGCGATCGATTCGAGCACGTCTGGGATCTGCTCGACCTGCGCATAAATCTCGGCGGTGCCGATCCGCACCCCGCCCGGATTCAAGGTCGCATCGGAGCGTCCATGGATAACCAAGCCGCCATGGCCCGTCCATTCGGCAAAATCACCATGCTGCCAAATCCCCGAAAAGCGGGAAAAATAGGCCGCATGGTATTTGGCGCCATCCGGATCGTTCCAAAACCCGATCGGCATGGACGGAAACGCTTTGGTGCAGACGAGTTCACCTTTGCCTTCGTGCATCGGCGTGCCGTTTTCGTCCCACACCTCGACCGCCATGCCGAGGCCGGGGCGCTGGATTTCCCCGGCATAGACCGGCGATGTCGGATCCCCCAGCACGAAACAGGACACAATATCGGTGCCCCCCGAAATCGAGGCGAGATGTACCGAAGGGCTGATCGCCTGATAGACCCAGTCAAAGGTCTCGGCTGCGAGTGGTGAACCGGTCGAGGCCATGGTCCGCAAGGCCGGCAGGTGATGCGTACGCGCAGGCTCCAGACCCGCCTTTTTGCAGGCGTCGAGATATTTGGCCGAGGTTCCGAAAAACGAGACCTTTTCGGCTTCCGCATAATCGAACAAAATGGTTGGCTCAGGCGCAAAGGGTGAGCCGTCAAACAGAACAAGCGTCGCTCCCATAGCCAGCGCCGAGGCGAGCCAGTTCCACATCATCCAGCCCAGCGTTGTGAAATAGAAGACGCGGTCCCCTTCGCCGATACCGCAATGCAGACGGTGTTCTTTGAGATGCTGCAACAGCGTGCCGCCTGCGCCATGCAGGATACATTTCGGCACGCCCGTCGTGCCGGACGAGAACAGAATATAAAGCGGGTGATTGAACGGCAGTCGCTTGAACTGTACCGCTTTCGGGGCATAGCGGCCGAGCGCCGCTTCAAACGTCGCAGCCTTTGGCAAAGCGCGCGCCACACGTTCGGCTGTACCGGTCAGCGACACGACCAATACGCTGGCAAGGCTTGGCAGGCCGGGGATAATCTCCTCCAATTTTTCCGTAAGATCGAGCGTCTTGCCGTTATAAAAATAACCGTCGCAGGTGATTAGCAGTTTGGGGTCGATTTGGCCGAACCGGTCCAGCACGCCTCGTGGGCCGAAATCTGGCGAACATGACGACCAGATCGCGCCAATCGAGGAGACGGCCAGCATCATGGCCACCGCTTCCGGCATATTGGGGAGCATAGCCGCCACCCGATCGCCCTCCCCGATCCCCTGATCGACCAGCCATTGCTGGGCGCGGGAGACCATCTCCGATAATTCCGCCCGCGATATCCGGCGCTCGACCTTGTCTTCGGCGCGAAACACCATCGCCATGGCGTTGGCGGAGGGGCGCAAAAGGTTTTCGGCAACATTCAACCGTGCGTCCGGGAAGAAATGCGCGCCGGGCATCGCATCGTCGGCCAGATCAATCGTCCCTTTATCGCCGATAACATCGCAAAAGTCCCAAAGGGCCGACCAAAACGCACCCCGTTTCGCAATCGTTGCCGCGTGGAGGGCCGGATAATCGCCGCAGGACAGCCCTTCGCGCTGGTTGAAATAGGCCATAAACCGGGCCATCGGCGATTCCGACACCATCGCCTCGTCCGGCACCCAAAGGGGCACATCTTGCTTTATCATGGCGTTCCACTTCCCCCAGGCCTAAGGCGTCACCGAGTTTCCCCCGTCAAGAAGAGCGCGAGGCATCTTCCTGCCGCCGTTCGGACCATGTATACGATTCAGCCAGAGGATCAAAAAGTTTAGCCGGCCTGCATGATCGATATCGACGCCCATCGACCCCTTATCCGTCGGCTCGCCCTTGCCGGCGGGATTCTGGCTGCTTTGGTGGCTGCCGGATCCGTCTCGCTGCCGATCAGCAGCGGCGCGGTCCTGTCCGAATTGAAAGACGTCATCAGCCGCGATTTCGCGCCCGTTGAACGGATCGAGGGCAGCGCCAGCTTATATTTTTTTCCTCATCCGACCATTGAGATTTCTTCGTTAAATCTCTCATTTAAAAGCAAAATTGAACTAAAGGCCCCTAGCGTTTCTTTCGGCCTTCGCGTGCTGGCTTTGTTGGGCGGGCGGTATGAGCCGGTTTCCATGCATCTCGGATCGCCCAGCGTGTCGATCCCCGCTGTGCTGGTGCCTGCGGGGCCGGCCGATGTCGCTCCGGCCCTTTCCAGCCTCATTGCTTCCTCCGTCAGCGGAAATCCATCGGCAGAGCGTCGCGAGATCGACACCATCACGCTGAGCGATGGCAGCATCGGCCTGCCCGACGGCCAAGCCAACCTTTCCACCCTCAGCGCCATTACGGCCACGTTAAGCTTTGCGTCCGACCACTCGAAAAGCCTGTCGGCATCGGGGCTTTGGCGACATCAGGATTTCAGCGTAAAGATGGAGCTGGGTGCGCCAGACGCCCGCCAAGAGCAAGCCAGCAGCCTTTCCTTGGATATGAGCGCTCCGTCCGGCACCCTTTGGCTGAAGGGCGAAGCGTTTCGTGGCGGGGCGGTGCAATTTGATGGCCGCATCGTCAGCCATACCGAGCGTCTCGACAAACTCAGCGCGTGGCTCAACCTCGTGCCGCCCGTCAACGTGGATACCGCCCTGTCGCTTGACGGCAAAGCCCATCTCACCCCCCTGACGCTCGCGGTTTCGGAGGCGCAGGTCAAACTTGGACCTGTCCCGATGACCGGCGGCATCTCGCTCGATATATCCGGCCCGCGTCCTTTGGTGACGGGCACGCTCTCGGCGGGCGATATGGATGTGACCAGTTTTCTGACCCCGATTTGGCCAAAACAATCCAGCGCCACGGGCTGGAAACTGGACAAGTTCAATCCGGATCTCACCCCGCAACAGGATCTCGATATCCGGCTATCCGCAGAGCGGGTCAATCTCGGCATTGTGCGGATTTCCAACGTCGCCCTTGCGATCATGGCCAAAGACCGCGCGCTCGATGTCACGCTCGCCTCGGCCAAGCTTTTTCAAGGCACGGCCAAGGGCAAAGTATCGATCCGTCCGCTGGATGAGGGGTTTTCTGTCCTAACCCATGGCAGTTTCGACACGATTGATATCAGCCAATCGACGCTGGCGCTGATGGATATGAAAAGGGTCGAAGGGACGGCAACCGGCAAGTTCAATTTTGAAGCGTCGGGCCTGTCGCTCGATAAATGGATGAAGACCCTGTCGGGCTCGACCGATCTGGTCATCACCAATGGCTCAGTGACGGGCATTAATATCGCCTCGGTTCTGAAGCGGATCGAAACGCGGCCTTTATCCGTGATCCGCGATATGCGGGGCGGCAAAACCGATTTCGAATCGATGCGCATTTCCGCCCAATTGGCCGATGGCAATGCGCAGCTCAACGATACCGACATGAAGTTTACACCCGACCACATGACGCTCGCCGGCAGCATCAATATCGGGCAGCGCAACCTCGACCTGAAGGGCGAAGCCCTGGCCGCAAGCCCCGCCAATGGCGCCGATCCCGCGGCTTTGGCCTATACCATAACAGGCAGCTTTGACGATCCGGTCCTGACACCTGACATCAACCGCATTCTCAAACGGTCCAATCCGGACGCTGCGCCGGCCGAGTAAGTCTCGGGTCGCTTATGGCTCGGCCTGAACGGCGGTGACGAGCGGCACGCCGCCCAACCCATCCTTGTTGTAAATATCGTCGCGGAACTGCACCAAGCCATCGGGCGTCGCCCAGGCGGTGATGTAAACCCAGAACACCGGAACAGGCTTGGCAAGCCGCGCATCGACACGCTGGCCCGACTGTATCGCCTCGTCGATCTGCTCGCGCGCCCAACCGGGCGTTTCCTTGAGCAGCCACTCGACATAATCGCGCACATTTTGCACGCGCATGCAGCCGGACGACACAAAGCGGTAATCATCGCCGAAAATGCCCTTGGCGGGAGTGTCATGCATATAGACGCCGTAAGGATTGGCGATGTTGATCCGCACAAAGCCGAGCGAGTTGAATTCACCGCCCGGATCCTGCCGGAACTGGTATCGCGTGGCCTCGTCGCTTTTCCAGTTGACCTTGTCGGCCGTCAGCTCCTGCCCTTCATTGGTGAATATCCGGATCTTGTTCTCGGCGAGATAGGCCGGATTGGCCTGCATCTTCGGAATCAGATCCTTTTTGATGATCGAAGCGGGCACCGTCCAGAACGGGTTGAAATTGATATCGATCACCCGCGTGGTCATGATCGGAGACTGACGGTCGATCTTGCCGACACCCGCTGCGTGGCGGGTCTGGACGACATTGTCTTCCACCGTCTCGACAATCGCCCCCGGAATATTAGCTGCCACATACCGGCGGCCGGGATTGGTGGCATAGGAGCGCAAGCGCACCACATTCACTTCCAGCTGCTTGAGGCGAATATCGGCAGGAATGTTCAACGCCGTCAGCGTTTGGGCGGCCACAACGCCGGTCGGCCGAAGCCCGTGCAGTTCCTGAAACCGGCGAACGCCTGTTTCAACGAACGAATCAAACGTATCCGAAAGCCCGGCTTCCGAATCCAGATCACCCGATGCCATCAACCGTTTGCGCAAATCGACGACGGCCTGATTTTTCATGCCGAGCTTGAGCGGAACGCGCGGCATCTCAGGCCAACCGCCCTTGGCAACGACCAATTTGAACGCTTCAAGCGCTGCCTGAGTCGCATTCAACGTATCGGGCGACAAAAGCGGCGTCGTCGACCGGTCGAGTGTTTTGGAGGTTGCCGCATCATAACTCTGCGCCCATTCGGCCTGATCCCCGCCGTCATCCTCGACGTTCTGGGCCAATGCACCCAAGGGAAGACCGGGCGCCAACAAAAGGGCCACGGTGCCCAACAGCACCGCGCGACGAGACATGAACTGAGCAACCTGCATGAAACTGATTCCAATAAACCTTAAGGCATCATCGCCGATGACGGTAAAGGAATGCTTTCGCTCCCCACCTTCAAGGTCGATGTTTTGCCGACAGATTTGTCAATTTCATGGCCGGATCGGGCTTATCGACCCAGAACCATCAGAGACGGTATTTGACATTGTCGTTCAAAAACCGCTCCAGCCGCACCAGAACCACATTGGTCTGGCGGAATTCGGCTTCCGAAATCCCGCCGACCTGCTCGACCGTTCGCATGTGTTTGTCATAAAGACCGCTCACAATATCGTGAATGTCTTCGCCCCGATCCGTCAGCCGGATCCGTACCGACCGGCGATCCGTGCGCGACCGTTCATGCGACAAAAACCCCATTTCGACGAGCTTTTTCACATTGTAGGAAACGTTGGACCCTAAATAAAAGCCCCGCGTGCGTAGCTCTCCCGCCGTCAGTTCCTTGTCGCCGATATTGAACAGCAACAAGGCCTGAACCGGATTGATGTCC
>CANGIS010000044.1 GCA_947454055.1 Hyphomicrobiales bacterium | reverse complement strand
TCCACGCCAATTGATGCTGTTCAGGCCAATCTGCAAGAGGGATGCATTTGGGCACAAAGACGGGATCAGACGGAAGCATGAGGTTCCTCCCCGCGATGGCGGTCCATGACCTTGTCGAGGCGCTTGAAGCTGTCTTGTGTCTCAAGGCCGACATAGAAATTGATCGTGGTGCGAATGTCCTTGTGGCCCAAGAGCTGGCGAACGGGTTCATATTCGCCCGGGAACGCCCTCAAGAAGATAAGTCCGACCAGATGGCGGAAGGCATGCGGGTTCAAATGGTACCCCGCCTGATCTTTGATGAACTTGGTGATTTGGGCGCTCAACGCGGCCTCGGTCTTTTGGACGCCATTCCAGCTAATAAACAGTGAGCCCTGATCAGCCGCTCCTTTGAGAAGAAGCGGGCGATAGAGCGTGAGGTAGGTATCGAGAAGGGCAATGGTTGTCTTGCCGAGTGGAAAGTCCAAATCCTGCTCGTTTTTGACCTGATCGCCGGGAAGCACGATATGGCACACGGTATCACTCACCCGATGCATATGCTCATCAAGATTGAGCGATGCCAGGTTGCGCATCCGCATCGGGGCATTCTGCAGAATTGAAACGGCAACAGCAGATTGGGCGACAACAGCGTCCAAAATACTGGGATTTGCTGGATCAAGCTTTGCCATGACGTGTGACGCCAGGCTGACAATCTTCGAGCAATGTGCGTCATCCAGAAACGGCCGTAGTTTCTTCTGGTTATTGTCGGTCATACCCTTCTTTTTAGGACGAAACCGGCCTTCTGCCGTTTTGAATGGTTCAAGCGCCTCGGGGCTAACATAGGCCCAGTGTTCGGCAATCAGCCGAAGCAGTCGAGCGCGGTTATAATTGTGGCCGTTCTCTTTACCCTTCCCGTCTTTCCACAAAGCACCCAGTATCCGTTCCATGGCGTCGGGTAGAACAAGGTCCTTCAAGTTCTTCAAAGCCGACAGCTGACCGCCCGTGCTTACAAAGACCGTCACCAGCTGACATATCTTGTAAAGCCGGTCCTTCTGGGTTGCAGGGCGTAGCGCCTTGGTCTTGCGGGTATCAAACAGTCCATTGCCACCTGTGCGATCAATAAAGGCCTTCGCATCGGCCAGAAAGCTCAAGGGCAACTCTTCCGGGGCAATCGATTGGTTCTTGCGGCTATCCACCAAGCCCAGCTCAAAACCGGGCCACCCTTCGCCAGCCAACGCCAACCCGTTCCACGTTTTGGTAACATCACGGCGAAGCTGCTTGGCGCGGGATAGTGTTTTGCCCGTCGCAACAGAATTAGCCTCAAAATCATTTAGAACCTTGTCGGTCACATCCATCGGTTCAATCCCGACCGAGGAGCAATAGAGCCCCAATTGGTTCACGAAGGACCGCTGATAACGATCGGCGATTCCCGAGGCCAGAGGCTTCCACGAGGCGGATAAAGCCTGTCCAGTCTTGGCTTCCGAAGCAATCGGCTCGCTGCCGGCCGTCAACAGATGTGTCATGAGCGTCTCCTTAAAAACAGTATATAGCGCCATAATGGACCGTCGTCAGTAACAAAGTTGCAGGTGAACTTAGTAACCGATATTATTAAATTAACAATATACATTATTTAATCATAAAAAATATGATGTATGTGATTTTTATATTAACTTAAAATCCTCTAATGCCCTTTGCATCAAAATCCATTTGATGCTGTATCAAAGCGATCTTCCCAAGGCCCGCATATCTGTATTTTTGAAAATGCCGACCTGCCTGAACGCCCAATGTTCTGGCCAGTCGCATCAGTGCCGGGTGGGGCGTTTGCTGAGGAAAGGGAACGGACCCGCTTTCGCCTTTAATCATTACAGTTGTATCGATTTTAAAATCCGCACTGTTCGACATGGTTCTGTCTCCTGTTCAGGCCTTACGGCCGCGTTTGACGAGAGGGGTGGCTTCTGCGATCCTTAGAACGCGCTCGCAAATCTGGCTCAGCATGATCAACGGATAAGGGTAGAGGCCGTCATACCTGCCCATCTGCCGTTCGAGGGCCTGCCACGGCCCGAGAAGTTCCGGCCCTGGGCTTCCCAGTATGCCGTTGCTGTTGACGGCCCTGAAATCGAGATACAACCCCGAAAGCGCTGTGTTTTTGGTCTCTCCTTCGCGGGGAGAAGGGTTCTGGAGGATCCGAACAGTGCCGCGACCGGTTGAGGCCTCAAGCATCGCATCCCGATAAAAGCCACGCAACACTGACCGGTGCGAGGTCAGCAACGACACAACATGCCGGAAGGCCAAGCCATCAGACTGCATCTTCATCGCCACAGCCAGTTCGATCAAATGGACGTAGCCGTATGCCATCTCCGCATAAGTGTCCTTGACCAGCTCATCAGGGCCGAACGGAACGCCCTCCCGACGCAACTTCTTGATCATCGCATCAAGCGCCGTGGACGATATGCTTTCCATCAGGCGCGTATCCGCAATCACCCGCATCGCTTGGCCGTGGCTCAGGCGGAGGGTGGAAAGGCGAATCGAAAGGGCGGTTTGGGCGTGGGTCATGTAAAATTTACTATACGAACATATCGGTTATTGTAAATGGGAAATTCATCCAACCGTTTCATTCGGCTCAAGTCGGCCATGCCCAAGTTCAATGCACGGATGATCACGAGGGGAGCGCGGACCTACGGCAACCAGACGATTTGCAACTGAGGGCTTGGCTCAAGCTAATGCCGTCCGCGTCCGACAAGGATGCCGGGCGGCGTTCCTTTCAAATAGGCTCCCTGGCTTTTGCGATCATAAGAAATCCAGTCGCAGATGAGAGCCCTTGGCCAGTTGGTCCGTTAAAATAATTTCAACGCCGCTGCCACCCAGCCTGCCAGAAACTGACACCCCCTTAACCTAGATATAACTTTAGCTTCGCCGCCCGGAGATTTGAACTCCAGCTTGTGCCTCCGGGTGGCCGTTCAGACAGAGCACTAAACAGGAGAAGGTCTATGACAACAGTTCAGGTTTCCCATCTCGAACCATTGGCGGCCATAAAACCCGACGAGCTTTATCCCTATCAGGCGGATGATGTCGCTTTTCTGTTGTCCAAGCCGCGTACCATTCTCAGCGATGACATTGGGCTTGGGAAAACGCAGCAGGCAATCGTCGCTCTCGATATCGCGGTGCCGGACGGTGCCAACTTGGTTGTCTGCCCTGTCTCCTTGAAGCTCAACTGGAAGCGCGAAATTCTGCTGTTCTACCGGCTGCATCGAAGGCCTGGAGGGCTCCTGGCCGAAGGAGGTTGTTGCCGTCGACCTCTATCGAGATCAGCAGTCTGTGGGAATTTCAAAGCGAGCGCGACAGGTCAAAAATATACTGCGTCACCTAAGGGCGCGCGGGCCATCTCGAATGCAACTGCAAGGGCTTCGAATATCGGGGCAATTGCAAACATGTTCTCGAAGTCAGGAAGGCAGCGTGATGATTGATCCGGACAAGCTTACGGCATTGGTGCGCGATGTTGTCGACGATTTGACCGTGCATTGCGATACGACGCTCGCTTGCTCTGCCGAGCCGGTTCTCGCGACAGAGCACAGCATTATCGCCCGCTGGACGGGATGGATCCTCTGGACGTCCGATTTGCCCCAATGTTCGTTCCTTCCGGGCTGCACGATCCCGACAGGCATCCTGTTCGAGCAGAAACTGCTTCGCCTTACATGGCGCGATCCGAAGGCGAGATTGGCCTTGAGCGAAGAATTCGACTGGTGCGAATGGATGCGGGAAAGCAATGACGTGCAGGAATATGTCCTCTGGGATGATCCCCGCTTCGACGACGCCTTGATGGACGCTGTTCTGGAAAGGGTTGATGAACAAGATCAGGCGGAGCGCCTTGTCGAATATCATGAAACGCCTGACCTGATCGATTACAGCCTTTATCCCGCGCGTCTCCGGAGCCATCTGCGGAAATGGGTCGGGGCTTTGCAGCTGGAACTGAGCGCTGAGGCCGCGTGATGGCAAGCGGTTCACAAGCGCCAGCTTTGCAGTACACTCCAACCGATGACCGGCTCGGAATTCGGGCGGTCGGGGGTGGGAAAAAATCGATAATGACTGAAAAAGAGACAGAAAAGGGGCTCGGCTTTGCAACCCTCAAGGACAAGCAAAGGCAATTGCGGGAGGGTTTCCCGATCAATCTCGGGCTCCGCGTGCACCGTTCGTTGAGTTGGCTCCAACGCGCCGAGCAAGTCTCTGACGATCCTGACGCGGCCTTCATTTTCCTCTGGATCGCTTTCAATGCAGCCTATGCCGAGGATGCGCCGGATGCCGCAATCTATTCGGAACGGAGCGTGTTTGATGGGTTCTTTGCCCGAATTCTGTCCTTTGACACCGATCAGCTGATCTACAAGGCAATCTGGCGGAAGTTTTCCGGCTCGATCCGCCTGTTGATCGACAACCGTTTCGTTTTCCAGCCCTTCTGGAACCGGCACAACGGTCTGACGGGGTTCGATGACTGGGAAGAGCGCTTCAACAAGAGCCGGAAGCGCTTGCATGAAGCACTTGCGTCAAACGACACCAAGCTGATCCTCACGACCGTCTTTGATCGCCTTTATGTCCTCCGGAACCAGGTCGTGCATGGCGGTGCGACATGGAACAGTTCCGTGAACCGCGCTCAGATCAAGGATGGCGCGGAGATCCTTGCATTTCTCATTCCGATCTTCATCGACCTGATGATGGACAATCCTGAAATGGTTTGGGGTGCGCCGCACTATCCCGTGATCGAATGAAGGCTGCCGCTCACAACTCCCTCCAAAATGCGAGATATCGAATGGACGATCGAAAAAAACACTACCTCCGTCTGGAAGACGCAGCCCGTGTCCTGCAAGACATGGGATATCGCGGCAAAGTAGGGGACGCCAAGCATCCGACCTTCATCGAGAGTGCCGCATTGGGTTGGAATTTTCGTGCGTTCTTTTTTGAGCGGTCGGACGAGGAAGGCGAAGGTTTTGCTGCATACCAGTTCGAGACCGGCATGTATCTCAAGCGCTCGTCCAATTTCCCTCGCCTGCTGGAAGTCTGCAACCACTTCAACAACGAGTTTCGCTTCGCCAAATTCGCTGTCGGCGGCGGGCGACAAAAATTCGTCTCCCTGCAGATGGATTTCAATGTCGTGGAGGATGCAGAGGCCGATTTCGCCTACAAGGCCGGCTTTTTCATCTACACGCTGAATTCTTTCATCGACAACGTGGTCAATAGCGGGCCGTTCCAAGGTGATGATTTTGGCGAACGCCATTCGGCCGCCGTCAATTATCTGTGGGGTACTGAGCGTAACCCTGAAGAGGCCATGCGTTTGTATCGGGAAGCCGCCCAAGGCGGCTATGCCGGATCGCAGAACAATCTCGGCGATCAATATGAAACCGGCGAGAATGTCGCAAAGTCCGAACTCTACGCGGCCTATTGGTATGCGCGTTCGGCGGAGCGCGGGGAGCCTACCGCCTATCTCAGTTTGGCAACGCTGTTTGAATCCGCCGGCGCGGACACTGAAATGCTGGTCGATGCCGCCAAATTTGCTCTTCTTGCCATAGATGGTCTTCCAGATGGTCTGAACAAGGAGGCCGCGCAGAATTGCCTGTCCACTTTGACAGAGAAGCTCGGCGAGGAGGAATTGGCACGTGCACATGAACTTGCAGAAGCTTGGCGGCCGCTCTTTCAGGAAACGCGCCTCATGTCGGATACGCCCGACACATTCCCGGATGGGCCACGCCTGTCGTCAAGCCTGCACTGAACGGCAAGAAAGGAAGCATCATGGCCAAAATGCTCGATATCACCCCATTGATCGAACTCAACAAGCGGTTGAAGGCCGTCGAGAAGGCGAAAGCGGAAATTGCCGCCGAGCTGATTGCCCAAGGGGACGGCCTCTATGAAGGCACCACCTGTGATGTGATCGTCAAAGGCACCGACATCACGGTCGTGCCAAAAGAGCCGAAGCATTCGGTATAACCATCAGTAAAAGAGAATTGAGCACCACAATGGCTAAATTGTCCCTCGATCAGCAGCATAAGCGTGTTGAAATCGACAATCTCACGGTCCAGAACGACATCGTCTTTTCTTATTTTGACAAACTTCCGGCCGGCGAGCGTGAGCAGCAATTGTTCAAGGCGCTCTATATCGGTGTCCTCGTCCTCATGGAAAACCGCCTCTCGGCCTTTCTCTCCAAGACGGCAAACGAGTTGGGCACCGAGCTCGAAAGCCTGAAGCTGATTTTCGACATGAAGCACGAGCTGTTTTTCGGCTCCGCCTCGATGGGGACGGTCGCGGAAGCGGAGATCGCCGAATTCCTCAACCAGCATTTCAAGAAGCAGGGTCTCAAGGACCAGGCCGAACTGACCGGCAATACGGCCGGCATCATTCCCCGCAACAAGACGGGCGATATCGTGTGCCATTTGAATGGCCGCGACGATATGCGGATCGTCATCGAGTGCAAATTCGATAAAAGCCTGAAGCTCGGCGAAGTGGAAGACAAGGATATCTTCACGCGCAACTCCGATACGGCCTGGAGCCAGCTGATCGAGGCAGCCGCCAACCGTGAGGGCCGCGTCGCGATCATTGTGTTCGACCGCGCCAAGGTCGACGCCAAGATCCTGAACTCCGTCCAGAACCTCAAATACATTCCGGAAATCGGCTTTATCGTGATCGTCAACTCGCAGGCGGCCGACTACACCAATCTCGTGATCGCCTACGCGCTGGCGCGCGATATCGCGCTGAACGCCCATGTAATCGATCTCGACAAGAACCTGCTTGCAGTGATCCTCAACCGCATCATCCGCGATCTCGGCGACATCGTCGATATCCGCGAGATGGTCGAGCAGAACATCGAGCACAACAAGAAAATCCTGAAGCGGCTCGAAAAATCGATCCTGTCGATGGAGTTCAGTGGCGAGTATCTGAAAAACTTTCTGAGAGAAGGCACGCTGGGCAAGGCGGACCTCCTTGAATTCTACCGCGGCGGCGACCTTCGCGACAAATTCAAGCCGATCGAGAAGGAAATCGACGCGCTTGGTGGGGAATGAAATCGGTTGCCAATCCGGTTGTAGGGGTAAATTGAACATCATGAACGTGGGTGAGCCAAAGAATTCTCAGATAGAAACATCCGGACGGGAGTATGACGCCTTGGAACACAGTGAGATTGCCGCCAACAAGCTGCATGCCTACCGAGACACGCTCTATCGCATCGGAGAGGGCGTTGATGCCTTGACCTTACGGATCGGGGTGCGATCGGACGAGTTGCGCAACCTTTTCGACCGGACAGGCAAGACCTGCGGCGTGTTCATCACGGCTTATAATCCGTTCGGTCAAGCACAAGCCGACGAGGCCAACGCCTCCGCTCACGCCGAACTCGTCAGCCATTTCGAGGGTCTTGCCGTCACGGTGATCAACGGCGCCGGAGCGGATATCAGCGGCATCTGGCCAGAAGAAAAGAGCGTCTTCGCGCTGGGAATCGACGAGCAGGATGCCAGAGTGCTTGGCATCCACTTCCGGCAGGATGCTGTTGTGTGGGTTGGGGCGGATGTAATTCCGCAGTTGTTGGTGTTGAGGTGAGGGGGATGGTTGTTTTGGGTATTTAGGTGGAGCGGATGGGGCTTCCCCGCAAACTGGAGCATACCATCCGCACCTATGAGGAAATGCGCAAACGCGGCATGCGGGTTGTTGTTGGGGGCGATTACGGTTTCACCATCACGCCAATGGGTCAGAATGCCCGCGATATTGGCCATTTCGTGAAATTTTTCGGCTATTCCCCGTCAGAAGCCTTGAAATGCGCGACCGCTATTGGCGGCGACCTGATGGGGCACAAGGGTGAGCTTGGCGTCATCAAAGCGGGTGCCTTGGCTGATCTTCTGCTCGTCGATGGCAATCCGCTTCAAGACCAATCGGTCCTTGTCGGCCCGAAACATTTTTCGATGATCATGAAGGACGGGAAGATGCATCGCGACCCTCGGCCTTCGAGGTGAGGCATCTTCCCGGCCTTTCGTGGACGGGCCGGACGTCAGGGGGCTAGGAGGATCAATTCTTGGCGTCGCCCTTCAGGCGGTTGATGCCGAGCGCCTTCATCATCACCCGCTCATAGATCGGCTCGCTGGAACCGTTCCGGATCTTGCGCAGGAAATATTTTTCAAACGCGATCTTGGCAAGGTGCACCCAATAGCCCTGGCTTGCCCAATTGACATTGCGCGGTGGAATTTGCGGCAGGGCCACGAAGGCAACGCCGGAATCACCGAAGTCCGCAAGGCAAACGGCATTCAAGGACGGCAAATGGGTCGGCTCTTTGCCCTCGATCACTTCCTGGATATTGAGCGTTGCGGCCGTGACCATGGATTCGATCATGTAACCGGTCTTCGGCACGCCGATCGGCACGGGTGTCGGCTCGAAGGGCGGAATGGCGACGCAAACACCGACACCGAAGATATTCGGATAAGTGGGGTTGCGTTGGTGCTTGTCGACTAGAATGAAGCCTCGCGGATTGGTCAGGCCCTCGATCCATTTGCCGTCGGCGTCCTTCAGGCAATCGACACCGCGAAAGCCCGGAATGAACATCGAATAATGCTGCGGCAGGCTATGGGTCTTTTTGACCGTGCCGTCCTCGTTGAGTTCCGTGACTTCCACCGAAGTGGGCGTGACCTTGTCGATCTTGGCATTGGTGATCCATTTGATGTCGCGGTCGCGGAAAATCGATTCCAGCATCGTCTTCGTGTCGCCGACACCGCCAAGCCCGAGATGGCCGATATAGGGTTCCGACGTGACAAAGGTCACCGGCACGCGGTCGCGGATCTTGCGCTTGCGCAGATCGGACACGGCAGTGAGTGCATATTCATAGGCGGGGCCGAAACAGGAGGCACCCTGCACCGCCCCGACAACCATGGGGCCTGGATTGCGGCAGAAGGCTTCCCATTGCTCGCCCGCATGGGCGGCATGATCGACATGGCAGATTGATTTGGTGTTGCCCTTCGGGCCCAATCCCTCGATTTCGTCGAAGGCGAGTTTCGGGCCGGTCGCAATCACGAGATAGTCATAGGAAAGGCTCGAGCCGTCACCAAGGTCAACCCGATTTTCAGTCGGGTGAATTTGCTTGGCGCCAGAGGCATTGAACGCGATGCCGAGTTTGCCGAACACGTCGGGCAAATGGACCTTGACGTCGGAGGGCTTGCGCCAGTTCACCGCGACCCACGGGTTGGACGGCACAAACTGGAAAAAGTCCGTCTCGGAAACCACGCTGATGTCCGCTTCGGCTCCGAGGCGCTCGCGCAGTTCGAAGGCGGCTGGAACGCCGCCAATGCCGGCACCGATAACGAGGATTTTAGGCATGGCTCCCCCTTCGCCCGGCAGGCGATCGACCGGGTCATTCTACGTTTCTTGTTTCAAAACCACTGCTTGCGCAGGAAAAATTCAACGTGACGCCGATGTGGTCGGACCACTTCGCCGGCACCGTTGTCGAGCGGGCAATTCCGGAAACGGGCCGCAGCCATGGGCATAACGTTGCCGCTGGTGCACGGGTTCCGTTCCGGTCATGGCCAAAGGCGCATTACACTGTTCCCCGGTTCGCTTTCAAAATGGCATTGGCAATCAAGAGCGACACGGGAATGGCAACGATAAATCCTGCCACCGTCGCCGCCACGATCAGCAAGGGCTTGCCATCGACAAGCGCGGGGATGGCGAGAAGAGCGACGATGGCGATGCCGGCGAGTGTCGTACCGACAATTCCGAACAGGATAATGGCGAGCTTGAGCATGGTGCGCTTCCTGTTCTTATGGTGGGTTAGAAGGCTGCGCCGGGACGGACACCGAACTTTTTCAAGATCATCGCCATCGGGCAAAAGCCCGTGAAGGATGACTGAAGCAGATTGAGGCCGACAAAGCCGGTGAGCAGCAGCCAAAACGGGCTGAAGGCGAGGGACAGGGCGAGGCTCAGAAGGACAACCGTCCCCGCAAAGGCCATAACGATACGGTCGATACTCATGATGGGCTTTCTCCGGTTGCTGCCAGCCCGTCCGGTCCGCACTCATCCTGACAATACAGCTCGTAGAGCAGGGCGATGAGACGGGAGACGTTCGGATTGGCAAGGGAATAATAGATGGTTTGCGATTCCCGCCGCGTTTGAACGAGTTCATCCTCGCGCAGGCGGGCGAGATGTTGGGACAGGGCCGATTGCCCAAGCCCGACGGTGGTCTGGATGGCGCTTACCGAGCGTTCGCCCTTGTGCAATTCGCACAGGATCATCAGCCTGTGACGGTTTGCCAACGCCTTCAGGAACGTTTCGGCCTCGGCGGCCTTGGGGGCGAGTTGCTCTAAATTCATACTTGCTAAATTAAATATTACTAATATATATGTCAAGTGCTTTTTCCGGAGGTTCCAATGCGTCTGATCCCGTCCACCTTGACCCTCTCGCTGCTCCTGCTCGGCCCGGCCGTGCAAGCGGCCGAGTTTCAGGTTCATCCCACCCTGGTCGATGACCAGAAGGCGGTGCTTGCAACGGTGGAGCCTGCCAAGATGCTGGTTGCCCGCGCCCGGATCGGCGGCACGGTTGTTCTGCTCAAGGCACGCGAGGGCATGATGATGGAGGCGGGCGCCGAGCTGGCATTGGTCGTTGATGAAAAGCTCGCTTTGCAGATCAAGG
This sequence comes from Hyphomicrobiales bacterium, assembly GCA_947454055.1. Lineage (GTDB taxonomy): Bacteria > Pseudomonadota > Alphaproteobacteria > Rhizobiales > Beijerinckiaceae > CAIUPE01. The sequence goes on along the minus strand of CANGIS010000044.1, from coordinate 11,679 downwards.
CGCTCGAGCAGCGCATCCAGTCGCAGGAAGCGCAGCGCGCCAAGGCGGAGTTGGATTTCAACCGTATCGACGAATTGGTCAAACGCGGCAGCGCCTCGCAAGCCCAACTCGACCAGATGAAGACGGCGCTCGATGTCGCCAACCGCCAACTGGCAGCGCTTGGTTCGGATCGTGATGTCATCCTCCAGCAGACAGCCGAAGGCACCGTGCGCGCGTCGGGCAATGGCCGCGTTCTGACCGTCCCTGTCGCCGAGGGTTCCGTTGTGATGCCCGGCGAGACGATCGCGACGTTGGCGGAAGACACCTATATATTGCGGTTGCAACTGCCCGAGCGCCATGCCCGTTTCATGCGGACCGGCGATCAGGTGCGGATCGGCGGTCGCGGCGCGATGTCGAGTGATCGGGAAGCCCTGCAAACCGGAACCGTTCGCGTGGTCTATCCCGAAATCAAGGGCGGTCGCGTGGTGGCCGATGTCGCGGTGGACGCGTTGGGCGACTATTTCGTCGGTGAGCGGACGCGTGTCTATGTCTCGACCGGAACACGCGAGGCCTTCATGGTGCCCCGAGCCTCCGTCTATGTCCGTTCGGGCATTACATTTGTCCGCTTTCCCGACGGTCGCGAAATCGTGGTCCGGACGGGCGAGACACGCGGTGACAGCATCGAAATCCTGTCCGGCCTTGCGGCGGGTGATACGGTGGTGACGCCATGAAGCTCGGCCTTTCAGGGGTACTCACCCGTTCCTTCATTTCCTCGCCGCTCACTCCTCTCCTTCTCATCGCATCGCTCATTGTCGGCGCCATCGCGCTGGCGGCCTTGCCGCGCGAGGAAGAGCCGCAGATCAGCGTGCCGATGGTCGATATCGTCATCGCGGCCAATGGCTACAAGGCGGCCGATGCCGTCGAGCTGATCACCCGACCGCTCGAGGACATCGTCAAGGGTATCGACGGTGTCGAGCATGTCTATTCGAACACGCTCGATGATCGGGTAGTGGTGACGGCGCGCTTTCTCGTTGGCACCGATCAGGACACGGCGGTTTTGCGGGTCCACGAAAAAATCCGCGCCAGCATTTTGGGCCTGCCCGTCGGGATCCCCGAGCCGTTGATTGTCGGTCGCGGGATCAATGATGTGGCCACCGTCGTGCTCGCCATTTCCGCCACCCCGGAGCATACGTCCGATTGGACGGCCAACGGGCTTTATCAAGTGGCCGAAGAGCTTCAGCACGAATTGGGCAAGGTGGAGAATGTCGGCTCGAGCTATCTCGTCGGCGGTGATCCCAGCCAGATCCGCGTACAGCCCGATCCGGAGCGGCTCGCGCTATACGGCGTCACGCTCAACCAGTTGATCGACAAGCTTTCGAACGCCAACCGTTCTTTCGAAGTAGGCGCCTTTCGCGATCATGGCCGGTCGGTGCCGGTGCTGGCGGGGCAGACCTTGCAAGGGGTGCCCGATATAGGTCTTCTCCTGATGACAACCCGCGATGGCCGCCCCGTCTATGTGAAGGATGTGGCCGATGTGGTGGTCGGCGCCGCCGATCCCGAGCATCTAAGCTGGACCCTGACGCGCGCGGCCGATGGCACGCTCCAGAAGCGGCCGGTCGTCAGCCTTGCCATCGCCAAGCGCAAGGGCGCGAACGCCGTCATGGTTGCCGACGATATTCTCCATCGGCTCGACACCGTGAAAGGCCGGATCCTGCCCGAGAGTGTGGCCGTCGAAGTCACCCGTAATTATGGCGAAACGGCAACGGAAAAGGCCAACGAGCTGTTGTTCCATCTGGCGCTCGCCACTGTCTCCATCGTTGTCCTGATTACGCTCGCGATCGGGTGGCGCGAGGGCGTGGTTGTTCTGGTCATTATTCCGACAACCATCCTGCTCACGCTCTTTGCCTCTTGGCTCATGGGCTACACGATCAACCGCGTCAGCCTGTTCGCGCTGATCTTTTCGATCGGCATTCTGGTGGATGACGCCATTGTGGTGGTCGAAAACATCGTGCGCCACTGGGCTATGCGGGATGGGCGCAGCCGCCTTCAGGCCGCAATCGAAGCGGTGGCCGAAGTCGGCAACCCCACCATCGTCGCAACCCTGACCATTGTCGCGGCCTTGCTGCCGATGATGTTTGTGAGCGGGATGATGGGCCCCTATATGAGCCCGATTCCGGCCAATGCCTCGATGGCCATGCTGTTCTCGTTCTTCGTCGCGATGACGATCACCCCTTGGCTTCTGGTGAAGGTCGTTGGCACATCGGGTGCTGGCGAACACGGCGAAGGTGCCGGTCATGCCGCGGATGGCGGCATTATGGGCCGTCTCTATCGTCGGGTCGCGCGGCCCTTGCTGGCCGGTCGCAAGCCCTCGAAAGTGTTTCTCGCTGTCACGGGAATTGCGACGCTGGCCGCCTGCGGTCTTTTTGCGACGCAGAGTGTCCGCGTCAAGCTCTTGCCCTTCGACAACAAGTCCGAGGTTCAGATCATGGTGGATCTGCCGCGCGGGACATCGCTGGAAGATACGGATCGTGTGCTGACAGAGGCCGCCGACCGCCTGAAGGATCTGCCCGAACTCGTGTCGATGCAGTCCTATGCCGGTACCAGTGCGCCGTTCAATTTCAACGGCCTTGTCCGCCATTACTATTATCGTTCAAGCCCGGAACTGGGCGATCTGGCGATCAATCTCCAGCCGAAGGGCGAGCGTTCGCGTGCAAGCCACACGATCGCGCTCGATATCCGCGAGCGCTTGAAAGGCCTTGTGGTCCCGCTCCATAGCTCGGTCAAAGTGGTCGAGGTGCCGCCGGGCCCGCCGGTGCTCTCCACCCTGTTGGCGGAAGTCTACGGACCTGACGACGCCTCCCGTCGCGCGCTTGCCGCCACGCTTCGCCAGGCTTTCAACGCCGTCGATTTTGTCGTCGATGTCGATGACAGCTATGGAACGCGCGCGTCCCGCATGCGTTTCTCGATCGACCAGCAGGCCCTCGAATATCATGGCGTCGAGGAGCGGACGGTGTATGAAACCATTGGCGCGCTTATCGGCGGCGTCAAAGTCGGCTATTCCCAACGCAGCGGCCAGAAGCCGGTCGATATAACGGTTGCCCTGCCGCGCCGCGATCTGGTGCTCGGAGAGAGATTGCTGGCAACGCCACTGCCAGCCGGTGGAACCATCCGGCAGGGCGCGAATGTCGAACTGGGCGATGTCGTCACCGTGAGCGAGGAACTCTCGTCCTATCCGATTTTCCGCCACAATGGCCGCTATGCCGAAATGGTCAGCGCCGAAATGGCGGGCCGCTTCGAGGCGCCGATCTACGGCATGCTGGCCGTTGAAAAGGCGATGCAATCGCTCGAGTGGGGACCATCGGGTCCGCCCTCCGTGAAATATCATGGCCAACCGGTGGACGAGACCAAGCCGACCTTGCTGTGGGACGGCGAATGGGAGGTGACCTATGTCACCTTCCGCGATATGGGCGCGGCGTTCATGGTGGCCATTCTCGGCATCTATCTGCTCGTCGTCGCGCAGTTCGGGTCGTTCAAATTGCCGCTCGTCATCCTTGTTCCGGTGCCGCTTACCCTGATCGGGATCATGCTCGGCCACTGGATGCTGGGAGCTGCTTTCACCGCCACCTCGATGATCGGCTTCATCGCGCTGGCGGGTATCATCGTCCGGAATTCGATCCTGCTGGTCGACTTCATCCGGACGGCACGCTCGCGAGGCATGGCCTTGCGCGATGCCTTGATGGAAGCGGGCGCGACGCGCTTCAAGCCGATCTTCCTCACGGCGGCAGCCGCCATGATCGGCGCAGCGTTCATCCTGACCGATCCCATCTTCCAGGGCCTCGCCATTTCCATGGTGTTCGGCTTGGCGTCCTCCACCGCGCTGACCGTACTCGTCATTCCGGCGATCTATGTTCTGCTGCGGGACGATGGCGTGCCGCTCTCGAAACCGTAACGCACCACAACAAGGAAGTGATCATGACAACGGAAAAGCGCGATTGGTCTGCCTGGACGCATGAGCTGTCGACGGGTATCCGCAATTTGAGGGGTGGTGCGCCCGAGGTGATGAAAGCCTTTTCCGGGCTGGCGCAAGCGGCTTTGCAACCAAGCGCGCTCGATGCGAAGACAAAGGAACTCATCGCCCTTGCCATCGGCGTTGCGGTCCGTTGCGATGACTGCATCGGTTTTCACGTCAAGGCAGCTGTCGATCATGGCGCCAGCCGTGAGGAAGTCATCGAAACCCTCGGCATGGCAATCTATATGGGCGCCGGGCCTTCGGCCATGTATGCGAGCCATGCGCTCGATGCCTACACCCAGTTCGCGCAAGCCAAATCCGCCTGACGCCAAATCCGCCTGACCCCTTACGAAGGAGACCTGCCGATGTCGATTGCCAGCCTGATATCCCGCCTGCTCGGTTCCTCGAGCGTGCCCGCCATCGAGCATGAGGACATGCAGAAAGCCGTCGAGAGTGGGGATTGCCACATCGTCGATGTGCGGGAGCCGCACGAATATGCGGCCGGCCATATACCGGGCGCGGAAAACCGGCCGCTGTCGTCGTTCGATCCCGCCAAACTGCCTAAGGGCAAGCCTGTGGTGCTCGTCTGCCAGGCCGGAGGCCGCTCGGCGAACGCGTTGCAGCAATCCATTGCTGCCGGACATAAAGAGATCGCAGATTACCCGCCGGGCACGGGCGGTTGGCGCGCCCGTGGTGGCCCCGTCTCGATGTGACGGGCGCGTGTCCGCTTCAACTCTGCGGGCGTGTCTTTTTCGGGTCGTAATGCGAGAGCGGCACAATCGTGGCGGGCAGGCGCTTTTGCTGCCCGTCGAGCTTGCCGATCTCGACCGCCGTTCCAACCTCGCCATGCGCAATATCGACGCGGGCCAGCGCAATGTTCTTGCCCAAAATCGGGGATCGCACAGAGGAGGTGACAACACCGATCTGCGCGCGACCGATATGCACGCAATCGCCATGGCCGACATCGACATTGGCATCGATATCGAGGCCGACAAATTTCCGCGCCGCGTGTTCCTTGCGCCTTATCAGCGCATCGCGGCCGATAAAGTCGGCGGTCTTTGATTTCAACGGCACCGTGAAGCCGATACCGGCTTCGAACGGGTCGGTCTCGTCGCTGAAGTCGTAGCCGGCGAAAATCAGGCCGGCTTCGATCCGCACCATATCAAGCGAGGCAAGGCCCATAGGCTTCAAGCCAAGGTCGCCGCCATTCGCCCACACCGCGTCATACACGGTCGAGCCGTCTTTCGGATGGCAGAAAATCTCGAAACCGAGCTCGCCGGTATAGCCCGTCCGCGACACCACCACAGGCGCTCCGTCCGGCCCGCCGATACGGCCGACTGAACCGCCCCGGATTTGCCGGAGACCTTCAACCTGACTAAGGATGAGGGCTATGGAAAAGAGTAAGACGTCAAATCGTTATTCACCCGAACTGCGTGCGCGTGCCGTTCGCATGGTGCTGGAGCATCAAGGCTCGTACGAAACGCAATCAGCGGCTGTCGCAGCGATTGCCTCAAAGATTGGCTGCATCCCAGAGACATTAAGGGTCTGGGTTCGGCAAGCGGAAAAGGACAGCGGGGCACGGGACGGTGCGACCAGTGCTGAACGCGATAGGATAAAGGAACTGGAACGCGAGGTGCGTCAGCTTCGGCAAGCAAATGAGATCCTGCGCAAGGCGTCGGCTTATTTTGCTCAGGCGGAACTCGACCGCCCGTTTAAGCCATGATCGGCTTTATTGACGATCATCGCGTGGTTCATGGGGTCGAGTCTATCTGCAGGGTGCTGCCGATTGCCCCATCGACCTACTACGCCAACCTTGCTGTGCGTGCTGATCCGAGCAAGGCCTCTGCACGCCAGCGGCGGGATGCGGTCTTGCGACCCAAAATCCAGAAGGTCTGGGATGACAACTGGAAAGTTTACGGTGTTCGTAAGACCTGGAGGCAGCTGTGCCGTGAAGGCGAGGTGGCGGCGCGGTGCACCGTCGCACGCCTTATGACGGGCATGGGGTTGCGGGGAATAGTGAGAGGAAAATCCATAAAAACAACGATCCCCGACACATCAGTGCCCTGCCCGCGCGACAAGGTGAACCGAGAGTTTCGTGCCTCGGCGCCCAACAAGTTATGGGTCAGTGACTTCACCTATGTCTCAACATGGCAAGGATTTGTTTATGTTGCCTTCGTGATCGACACCTTCGCCAACTGCATTGTCGGTTGGAAAGCCTCGCGATCCGCCAAGACCGACTTCGTTCTGGATGCTCTTGAGCAGGCGCTCTACGCCAGACGCCCGCTTCATCGCAGCGGGCTTATCCATCACAGTGACCGTGGCGGGCAATACGTTTCTATTCGCTACACCGAGCGTTTGGGAAAAGCAGGCATTGAACCATCCGTCGGCAGCGTTGGCGACGCCTATGACAACGCTTTGGCCGAGACAATCAACGGCCTGTACAAAACCGAGGTCATCCGGCGGCGCAATTCATGGAAAACCATGGAGGAGGTCGAGCTGGAAACCCTCAAATGGGTCGATTGGTTCAACAACCGACGCCTCCTGGAACCCATCGGAAACATCCCACCCGCTGAGGCAGAGGAGGCTTTCTATGCAAACTTGAAAACATTCGATATGGTCGCGTAACACGGACTAATTGGTCTCCGGCAAATCCGGGGCGGTTCAAACCAAAACCTGTTCGAACTTTTCGCATTGGCCCCGATGGTAATATAATTGATCGCGACTAGCCCGCCTTCGTCCTTTAACTTCTCATTTACCATGGTGATTGCCCTAGTCGGGCCCATGACAGAATTTGTCACCTTGCTCAAATAAGACCATTCTCGACGAGAAAGTATTGAGTCGGGATTGAGCGATGCAAAACAAGTTCTGGGGGGTCATCCGCCGTTTGGTTGTCGGGCTGTCAATATTGATAGCGCCGGTTCTTTCACTCCTGCTGACGGCTGACCGCGCTTCGGCCTACGTTCTCCTCCAAGAAGGATGTCGAACCTATGAGGAGCAAGATACTTGCCTCCGGAAGGGCTCGCTATCCTTCATCTTCGTTTTCAATGATATAGGGCTCGACGAGAGCTGGTTTTTCAAACGGCTGGACAAAATGTGGCCCGCTGACAAGAAGCTGCCGGTTGTCTATCTTGAGTCCCACGGGGGTAATTCAGACGCTGCCTTTGAAGCAGGCCGTGTTTTAAGAAAGCGTCAGGGCATTGTAGCGACGGGTAATCCGTTTACCGGCATTGACCGTTTTGAATGTGACTCTGCCTGCTCTCTGATTGCGATAGGAGCCGTCGAGCGGCACCTCAAACAGGTCGGCCTGCATTCCGGCCACTACACCCTGAACCGTTGCAAAAAGAACGAAAAGGCCGTTCCGCTCAAGCCCGAGGACGATCAGGAGCTATCAGACTATATCGACGAGATGGGTGTTGATCCGCGCGTCCTGAAAATTATGAGCGATACACCTTATGACAAGATGACAGACCTCTTTTTCGAGGCCAATGAGCCGGCTGACGGCCAGTTGATAAGTCAACTTGGCTTTCACATGGCTTCAACGCCGGAATTCCCGGGAGACGGGTTTCCTAAAGCGGCTGTTCATCGCGAAAAATCATTCGAGCAGGTTTTACGTTACGCGGCCGAGATGGGGAACAACGAAGCGGTTCTGGGTCTTGCCGATTATTACCTGTGCGACGGTCCTAAGCGGACACCTGATGCCAAAGCAGCGGGAGAAGCCTTGAAGATTGGCCAACAACGCTACTTTCACGAGGCGTCCTTTCGTCTGGCTCGAATGATGGAGCAGGGAAAACTGGGCCGTCACCGTTTAAAAGAAGCCATTAATCTCTATCGGGAAAATGCGGTCTTTGGCGATGGTCAATCAGGCGCTAGGCTTGGCTGGCTTCTCTACAAGGGCCGCGGGGTTAAGCGGGATAAAGCGAAGGCGCTTTATTGGTTCAATCAGTCTGCCAAGAATGGTGGTCCCGAAGCCTATGGCGCTCTGTGTAAAATACATTTTGTCGGCAAGCTCGTGCCTCGAGACGATGTCGAAACTTATAAATGGTGCGATCTCGCGATAGCGACCCTGCATGGCGGCCGGATGAAGCGCGAGGCGATCAACTACATGCACAAATTGGCGGACCGCATGTCGGATGCCGATATCGATAAAGCCTACGCCAAAGAGGAATCCTACGTCGGCTATAACAAGAATGGCTGAGTTTAGACCTCAATAAATTTTTATAAAATCAGAAGAAACGATGGCCGAAAAGGCAAAGGAATTGGCGATGAAATTAGCTACGGGATTTGGCGGGATTTTTATTCTTGTATCGCTTACCGGACTTTGCTCGAATACTGGCCCAGCTTCAGCCTATCCGGTTGTATCGGATGAATGTAAGGCGGATCCAGTTGCCTGTGCAAAAGACGGTAAGCTGGAAGCCGTTTCGATCTTTGGGCAAATAGGCTACGAGGACTTCAAATTTTTCAATGCGATTGATGAAGCGATACCTTCGGATAAGCCTTTTCCTAAAATATATGTCGATTCCGAGGGTGGCTCCGGATACACCGGCATAACAATCGGTCGTATCCTACGAAAGCGCCATGCAACGGTAGAAGGCGGCTCGCCTTTCATCGCCGATCCCTTCGTCGAATGCAGTTCTGCCTGTGCCTTCGTTGTCGCGGGGGCTACCACCCGAATTGTCGATCATATTGGTGTCCATCAGGGTCATTTAAGCATTTTTCATGGGCCACGGAATTGGCACTATGACCCTGTGCCGGACGAGGCCACCGAAGAAGATTTTACCTATTTGTCCGAGATGGGCATCGATCCGGAGATCAGAGAGATTATCAAAGCTACACCCTCCGATAAGATGGCCGATTTCTATTTTGTCCAAGGCCAGCCAGAAGCCGAACAAAAAATCGTCAAGCTTGGCTTCCGCAATAGCAATGCAGCCGTTGGGACACCTCTTAAAAAGTCTGCTTCCGAGGACGATATGAACGAGGCCCGTGAAAACAGGTTTATTGCCGCCATTCATTACGGCAGCAACTCGGCTATCCATGACTACGTGACAGCCATTCTCCATACGCCTCTGGGCTATAAGCCCGATTATGAGACGGCCAATAAGTGGTTGCAGATAGGTGCTGACCGCAACGATCCAACGTCGCTTCACAACCTCGCCGTTCATCTTGCCAACGGCCTAGGCACAAAGCGCAATGTTGTACTAGCCGCACAATATTTCTTACGGGCTGCACGGTTGGGCTTAGCTGCGTCTGAAAACAATGTTGGCTGGCACTATTACAAGGGTGACGGAATTAAGCGTAGCGTTCCCGACGCCGTATTCTGGATCACCCGATCAGCCGAACAGGGCGAACCTTTCGCCTATGGCTCACTATGCGAGATGTATGACGCTGGCGATACCTTCGCGAAGGACAATGTTGAGGCTTACAAATGGTGCAAGCTCGCGGTCGATCAGGAACCAGACGGCCAAGTCAAACAGAATGACGTCAAGATACTGGAACGGTTCAAACACAAGCTCACACCTCAGGATATCGAAATTGGCGATGCTCTTGTAACAGGTTGGAAGCCGTTGAAGCCTACCAACGTACACATGCGTGACAAGGCGGATGGATAAAAATCAGGCCCTAACCATGGTCGCGGTTAATCCAAAGGATCAGTTGGTGCTATAAAGCGGATAAAATGAAACCGGACTATTTAAGAGTGTCGACCTAACGTTCGCGAGCATTCGGTTGTGTGGCAAGACTGGAGTGAAACATTCTAGCTATGATTAAAAAAATTCTCATTTTGGCCAGCTTCCTGCTTATTGCCGACATCGTGACTGCTGGAAATTATGAGCCTAATTCTGCCTCGCCCATTATTGCGGAAGCTAAAATATCGACCGGCGAAACCATAACCTTGATCAGTCCTAATTTAGAAGTCACCGCTTCCAGAACGGCGACCAAAGACGGATGGAGAATTAAGTTCGTCGGTAAATCTAAAGGAAAGCTAGTATTTTCTTTAAGTGAAGCGTTCAAAACTCCAGCTGAGTATGCGTCGTCTGTCAAACTGGTTAAACTATTTCCTGATAGCGAATATCCTCAAATTCTATTCGACGCCTACACCGGCGGAGCACATTGTTGCACGATGACAGAAATTTTGTTGGCTTCGAAATCCGGAAATTGGCAGTTCGCTGATTTTGGCTACAGGGATGGCGAGAACTCAAGTTTGAAGATGCCACTGGGGCTGGTAATTATGTCGTCATAGGCGTTGACGAAAGTTTCAACTACACGTTTGACTGTTATGCATGTTCTAGACCGCCAATCAAAATCGAAGAATTTAAAAATGGGCAACTGAACGATGTTACCCGAGAACCGCGATTCCGCGACCGGCTAAAATATGAACTTCAACGCATAGAATCTGACCCGTCAACCGATTGGAATTCCAATGGATTTCTGGCCGGATGGGCTGCTTTAAAGAGCCTGCTCGGCGAGCAGAATGATGCATTCCGTCGGTTATTGCCTCTCTATGACAGAACCAATCAATTCGGCGTCATGGAATGCGCTGTACCCGCGAGCATAGGCAAATGTCCTGCTGACAAGCGGAAATTGATTCCGTTTCCAGAAGGCCTTAAAAAGCATCTTGTGTCTCAAAAATATTTAACGAGCAAACAGGCTGCCAGCCTCCCGACCGGGGAGGATGAAGTCCCGCAAAATGAAAGTCCTTTAAAGGATTCAGCTACACCGCCGACGGTCGATCCCAATCAATCAACTCTTGAACTAAAAATTAGTTCGGATGTGCCATTGAGTTTGCTTTCAAAACAAGAAATTTGCAGATACGCCGTCACAAATACACATTTTGGAACGGTTCCTGCCCGATGGGATGATCGCCCCGCTTACAGCGACTATTTGAAGGAAGCCAGAGCTCGAGACTACAGTATTGAAAGTTGCTTACAAGCACTTGGGCGATAGACGCTTCAGTTTGAACAGGTAGTCATAGGTGATAGTTATTTTGACTTTAGGTCTTCGATCGCTGTTATTCGCCGATCATGATCCTTGATCCTCTCATCCTGCCGCGCCAGCATGACCATTGCGGCGGTCAGGTTCTTCAGCTCGCCATCAATGCCGCTCATGTCGGCCTCGAGGCTCTTGAGGCGCAACCCGATCGTCGAATCTGTGATCTCGATCTTCGCCAGCACCGACCGCGCTGACCAAGTGAACGCGAGTGCCATGCCAAGCAAGGTTGCGATCGTAAGTATGTCGCCAAATTTGATGGTCCAATCGAGTATCATGGTTCACCCCAGCAGATTTTTGAGGCTTCGTTGAGCCGGTCCCATTCGGTGGCTAGGAGGGTGACGCGGCTGTCCTGGCTATGACGCTCGATGGAACCCGCAACAGCGATATTTTGGCTTTGTGTCCATCGCGTCGGCACTGGGCAAATAGGTGGAAGCGCCACCTGAACCTGATCGGGCCGGCCGCCTATACCGGCCCCGCTCGTTCCGCAGGCGCTGAGAAATGACATTGGAGCAAAAAACAAAATGAGTTGTGATTTTTTACTCAGAAACATCAATTATCCTCGGAAATTTCAAAAATTATGTGGGAGTGACGCGGGAAGGAATATCCGCTAACGTAATGCTGCTTATTTTAGCGGTAATCTGCGGAGTTTTGGTTTGAAACCGAGGTCGATTAGTATTTTTCTCTTGGAAGGTGACCCTGACGGAATT
>CANGIS010000043.1 GCA_947454055.1 Hyphomicrobiales bacterium | reverse complement strand
GCCAGTGGCACTTCCGTGATTTTTTCGCCATCATGGATTGCGAGAACGCCTTCAATCAACATGGTTACAAAATAAGGCCACCCATGTTCATGCCAGCCGGTAGCCGCACCCGGTTCAAAATCCCACCGTGTAATGCGACAGATCTCGTCATCGAGTTGTACCGTGGGCCGCGCCGGAATATCGCATTTAAATGCCATGGCCTCATTTCCCCTTGTGCTTGATCACATAAGAACCGCTGGCATCGAGTTTGGCAGACCAGCCCGGTTCAATCACGATGGTTGTCGTTACTTCTTCAATAATCGCCGGGCCAACAACAACAGCACCTGCGCCTAATTTGGAGCCATCATAGACCGGTGTTTTCTTCGCTTTGCCATCCGCCGAAAAAATGGCCATGCGGCTTCCCTTCACGGCTTTTGCCACAGGCATTCCACGGCCCAGTTTTTGTGCGACGGGCTTGGCTACTTTGCCGAACAAGGTGGATTCGATGTTGACGATTTCGACCGTGCTCTGCCGCTCCGAATAGGTGTAGAGCTCCTCGTGCCGAGTGTGGAAAGCCTCAATGATTTTACCAATCGTCTTTGCATTTACCTCGAAATTACCGATTTCCACGGTACATTCGTGTACTTGCCCGACATAGCGCATATCCATCGAACGCTTAATGGCGATTTGTGATTTCTTGAACCCATCGGTTTCAAGATGCTCAACGCCCTGTTTCTCGATTTTTTTGAAGAGCTTGTCGATGCGGCCGAACGACGATGGATTATCGAGCCGCTCGGGGCTGGTGGCCATATAATTATATTTTACATCCGATATGATCTGTCCGAATGCGCACAGGCCAGAGGCGAGTTTTGGGAGAATGACGGTTTTGATGCCCATGTCGCGAGCAAGTGCCGTGATGTGGGCAGCTGTGGCACCGCCTGCTCCAACCAACACAAAATCGCGTGGGTCATAACCACGCTCAACCGAGACGCGGCGGATGCCGTTGACCATGTTGTTGTTGACGATCGTGTACATGCCATAGGCCGCACGTTCGATAGACATCCCGAGCGGATCGGCGATGGTTCTAAGCGCTGCAGTCGCCTTGCTCTTATCGAGCGGCAGACGACCACCGAGCAGGCCTTCCGGATTGAGGTAGCCGAGCACAAGGTTAACATCCGATGTTGTCGGCTTTGTCCCACCTTGTCCATAACAGGCTGGCCCCGGATCAGAACCCGCGCTTTGCGGGCCAACCTGAAGTAGCCCCATCGAATCGATCCAACCAATCGAACCGCCGCCAGCGCCCAGCGTTTCCACCTGAATCATCGGCACACCGATGCGGTAGCGCAGAAAATCGATGTTCTTGTTGACATTGGTCACGCCGTCTTTGGTCAGCGTAATGTCAAAGGACGTGCCGCCCATATCCACCGTGATCACGTTTTTATGGCCGAAGGGCTCGCAGACAAAAAGGCCTGCTTGCGGTGCAGAAGCGGGGCCGGAATTGATCGCGTAAACGGAACGGTCGGTCATCGCCTTGCCGATGGCCAAGCCCCCATTCGACTGGAAATATCGCACCGGATATTTGGCGCCGAGCTGTTTGAAATAGGCGTCAACGGCCGCGACATAGCCTTTCAGGATCGGGGCGAGATAGGCGTTTGTGACCGCCGTCGAGGTACGGGTGTATTCGCGGACTTGCGGATAGAGTTCGCTGCCGACGGTGAGAACGGCCTTTGGCATCATCTCACGGACAATCTCAGCGGCGCGGTGCTCGTGCTTCATGTTGAGCACCGACCACACGAACGAGATCGCCACCGTTTCAACGCCCTCGGCGAGGAAAGCGCGGCACGCATCGCGGACATCGTCTTCATGCATCGGCGTTTTGATCGAACCATCGGAAATCACCCGCTCGCGCACGCCTTTGCGGAGATAGCGGGGCACGAGCATTTCAGCGGCTGGATATTCGGCGTCATACCGATAGCCGTCTTCTTTATGGCCCAGGCGAATTTCAATGGAATCTTCATGACCAGCCGTGCAGATGAGCCCCGTCTTGCCACCCTTGTGTTGGATGAGGGCATTAAGGCCGACCGTGGTTCCGTTGATGCATAAATCGCAATTCGAAATAATTGATTCTGGCGATTCACCGATTTCATCGGAGATCAGCTTTAAACCATTACGGATAGCAAGGGTTGGATCAACCGGGGTCGAAAGCGCTTTAAAGAGGCGGATATGCCCGGTGCTGTCGGCGAGGACAAAATCGGTAAATGTGCCGCCCGCATCAATGCCAAGACGATATTTGCTACGCATGGGATGGTTCTTTCCTGATCAATGGGCGGGTCAGTGCACGGCTGAACGGAGTTTATTGGTTGCTGCCGTGTCAACGGCGAGGCTTTTGCCGTCCTTGATGACAACGCCATAATCTTCCTTCGCGCCTTTCAGCGAGACGAGGCCGTTTTTGACATCCCAGACCACTTTTTCAACCGGACGCTTGAACGGATGACCGAAGCCACCGCCGCCAGGATTTTTATTGGTCACCGTTTCACCCGGCTTGATCGTGCCGATGATGTTGTCTTTAATAACCTCGACTTTACCGTCGATTTTTCGTTCCAAACGACCAACTTTTGGCTCTACCATCGCTGAGGATGCACCGGCTGCGCCTACGGCCGGAATACGGCGGCCTTCGCCGAACATGATAAAGGTCATTTCGCTATCAAGCGGTTCGACTTCCCAAGCGGTGCCTGAACCGCCTCGATATTCACCCGCACCGCCCGAATCTTCCATCAATCCATATTGATGAATAATTATCGGATAGGAGTACTCGAGCAATTCTATGTCACCCGATGTCAGCGCGCCGAAGCAGCATTCCGGGCCGACGGCATGCCAGCCATCCTGCTTGGGTGTGGCACCCGCGCCCGAGATGATCGTGGCAAGCACCATGGTGACATATTCCTCATTGTGCCTATTGTCCCAGCCCGCAATATTTAACCCGTTGGCATGTCCCCAAGAAGCGGAAACCTTGGACGGCACAGCCTTCTCAAAAGCGAGACGGACGGCATCTGTCAGTGTCTCCATAGGTGTTGTCGTACAATTCATATGCGGCGCAGGTTCTTTTGCATTGCAGATCGTGCCCTTCGGGCCGAAATCGAGAGAGACGCAGCGATAAAGCCCTTCATTATAGGGTGGAGGCAATTGCGCGAACATCATCAGACCGAGATAGACTCCGGAGTGTGAGTTGCCCTCGTAGGAATTGATAAAATAGGGGATCTGTGGCGGGCTGGCGATGGCAATATGACAACCGTCACCTTTGATGGTTACTGTCGCCTTGATTTCGAAATCCCCGAATCCGTGACCAGCATCTTCCAAGATAGCGACGCCTTCATAGGTCCCATCTGGCACTTCTTTGATAAGAGAACGCATATGGCGCTCGGCCATATCGAGCAACTCTCCGACGCAGTCATCAACTTGGCCTTTGCCATATTTGTCGAGCATGGCCAGCAGGTTACGCTCGCCGACCTGGCACGCACCAATAAGCGCGTTGAAATCACCCTCTTGGTCACGCCGCGCCCGCATATTGGTGAAAATCATATTGAGCACATCGTTGCGCGGTTTGCCCTTGTCCCAAATTTTGACCGGTGGGATACGAAGGCACTCGGCAAAGATATCTTTGGCGTTGGGGTTGTAACCGGCGGGAACGGGACCACCGATATCCGTGAGGTGACCCTTGCAAACCGTCCAATACACGAGCTTGCCCTTATAAAACACAGGCTTGTACATGCAGGTATCGATCGCGTGGCTGCCACCATAGGATGGGTCGTTATGGAGGATCAGGTCACCTTCGTGAATGTCATCTCCGAAATATGCCGAAACAGCCTTCATCGCCGGCATCAAAGAACCCAGATGAATCGGAATATCTTGACCTTGCAGGATCATTTCAGGCTTAGCATTGAAAATTGCCGTTGAATAATCATGCGCGAGGTTAAACACACTCGAGCGAGCAGTCTTCTCGAGGGCCAGCGTCATTTCGCGTTGCGTCGTTTCAAGCACCCCACGGACGACCGATAGCGTGATCGGATCAACGGATCGTGATGTTATGCGGGTTGAGACTTTTACAGCCGTCTTTTTGAATTTTGTTTTCCGCGCCGCGACTTTGGTCGCGGGCTTGGCCGATACATTCACCGCTGCGCTCGTCGCCTTGGACACTTTGGCCTTAGCCGTTTTAGCAGCGCTTATCCGCTTTGCTGGAGCCTTCATCCCGTCATCCCCCCACAAAAGACTGATCTAGGGGAATGAGGTTAGGCGCAAACTGTCAAGTGGGTCTTTGCATTGCGTGCTGCGTTTCTTGACTTGCGGCGCAATCCATCCTTCACTTGATTACTCGTGATGGTCGGCGGCAACGGGGGGTTCGTCATTTCACTCGCATCAAAAGATAGTTCGACCGATGCTATCATGCCGAAACGGCGCAGCCGTCATTGGCATGATGTGATTGCGTCGACCTATTTTCCGCTTGATCTCGAGTTTCGGGAACCGGAGCGCTTCACAGGATCGTTGAAAATCTGGGATCTGGGCGATGTCTCGCTTTCACGCCTGACATCGGGGGCGCTCCGCTACAAACGTGCACCGAGGCATTTTCTTGCCGAACGCGAAGAACATTTTCTGGTCACTGTTCCTACCCACTCGGAAATCTATTTTTCGCAATGTGGCAAAGACGTACACTGCAATCCAGGCGGCTTCATTATCGAACGCAGCCACGAGCCCTATGAGTTCAGCCATGCCGAGGCGGCAGATCTTTGGGTATTGAAAATTGAGGCCAAAGCGCTCGGCCAACAGATCCGAGCACCGGATCGGTTTTGCAGCATGGAATTCGATGCGGGAAATGGTGCCGGTGGCCTGTTCACGGATATGCTGCACTTGATCCCGCGCCGATTTTCAACCATGAGCGAGGAAAGCCGCGTCGCGATTGGGCGCCAGCTTATCGATCTACTGGTGCTATCCGTAAAATCCGATGAGCGGACCTTAACATCCGGTGCCTCATCGGTTCGGGCTGCGCATCTCACACGGATCGAAAGTTTTGTGCGTAAAAATCTTGGCTGTTTTGATCTCGATCCTGAGATGGTTGCACGCGGCTGCGATATTTCCACGCGCTACCTGCACGAATTGCTGCGAGATACAGATCAGACACTCGGCCAGTGGATACGTGAGCAACGGCTTGAAGCATGCCGAGAAGTGTTAAAAGATTCGACCCATCGTCAGACCGTAGCAGAAATCGCCTATCGGTGGGGATTTGGCGATCATGCCCAATTTTCGCGCGCCTTTAAGGCGCGATTTGGCCTTTCACCCAAAGAATTCCGAGATCAATCGGCACACCCAAACCAAGGCCGCTAAAGCCCATAAAAAAGGGGGCACGATCGGGCCCCCTTTTTGTAATCTCACTCGATCTCTAATATTAGGCGCTATGATTACCGCGGGTTTGTACCCAAAATCGGGATGCAACCAATGACGCCGCAGCCAACGCGATTTTCAAAGCCTCTGCAGGTATAAAGGGAACGACACCAACCGCCAGCGCCTTCTCAGGTCCGATCAACGTCGCCAACCAAGCAAATCCCAAGCCGATGATAACGGTGTCACCAAGCAGCAATACGACCAGAGCCATCGGCAAATTGCGGCCAAAGCCTTTGGCAAAAGCTCCCGACACCAACAGCGCCGATGCAAGAAAACCCAGAAGATACCCGCCAGTTGGGCCAACCATAAAGGCGAGCCCCGCACCACTCGAGAAAACTGGAAAACCCATCGCACCTTCGGCCAGGTAAGCAAGAACGGTTGTGCCTGCAATCCGGAAACCTGCATGGGCACCAATCATCAAAACAATGCATGTCTGCATCGTCATCGGAACCGGCCAGAACGGCACCTGCACTTTAGCCGAAATGGCCAGAAGCAACGATCCAACCATCACAAGTGCCGCATCCCTTATAATGCTGTGACGCGTGCCCCAATCTTTGAACAATGTTACCGTATTTTGCATGATCCAAATCCCGTTTTCTAATTTAAGTTTTACAACTGAAGCACAGCACGTACCGCCGCAGCTTGGGCGTTCATATCCTTCCGCGCAGCAAGCGCGGTCGGCATGTCTACGGCCACAAACCGTGCAGGCATATGCGGTTGAAGTTGGGCGATTAGATCCATATCGGCGGAAATCACTGCGCCGACCATGAAATACCCACCACCCGACACCGCATCACGATGCAGAACAATAGGTTCCGTACCACTAGGAATCTGGATCGATCCATATGGATAACAAGCATCCACAATGTTGGAAGGATCGGAGCCGGCTCCAAAGGGCGGTGTGCGCGGCATGAATTCAATCGGTCGCCCCCCGCGGAAGCGGTATCCGATACGATCAGCTTCAGGCGCGACTTTCCACGTGTCCGAAAGAAAATGCTTGCCTGCAGCTTCGGTAACGCGATGCCAATAGAGCCCGGGCAACATTCGCAATTCCGCCGGACTTGTTGATTGACGACGGAGCTTTTGGTCGAGCGTCCGGCCGGCCCGCGCCTTCGACGGTGTACTACCGACCGGTAAAATGTCTCCGGTTTGCAGCTTCCGGCCCTGATGGCCGCCAAGAGCCCCTAGCGTGTAGGTTGAGCGGCTACCAAGAACGACAGGCACGTCAATGCCTCCCGCAATCGCAATATAAGCCCGCGCTCCTGCCTTCAGAAAGTCGAACGACAGAACATCGCCCGCTTTCACCGCAAAACTGGTCCACGTTTCGCACGGTGTCCCGTTGAGCTTGGGTGGAATTTCACCACCCGTGATGGCGACAACCGACGGCAGCATAAACTCCAACTCAGGTCCCATGAAGACGACCTCGAGGCCAGCAGCGCTTTCCTCGTTTCCAACAAGGAGATTAGCCGCAGCCATCGCTGCGCGATCCATAGCGCCCGAAAGCGGTATGCCGATGTGATAATAGCCTGGACGACCGAGATCTTGAACGGTCGTTGAGAGGCCGGGTGAGACAACCTTAATGGCCATAGAGGGTCTCCTCGAGCTTTTTGTTGTATCCATCAATGTCACGCTCAAAATCCTCAAGCGAGAAATCAACCTCGCGCATGCGTGGCACGAATTTGCCAGCATCCACATCAGCTACAATCTGATCGTATTCCGGCCGATCAATTGGGCGCCATTTCACAATGTCCCCCGGACGGAACAGGATCATGAAATCCTTGAGATAGGAAATCGACTGCGCCGGATCATAAATGGGCATGGGTGTGACGCCGAACATCTGATAGCCACCGGCGCCGCGGACCGAATAGACGCAACTGAAGCAGCCGCCGTGCCCAACCGTTAACTTCGGGGTATCCGTGCGGGGCCGCAAATATTTTGGAACCTCGATCTGCCTTCCGCGCTCCACCATCTGATAGAGAAAGGGAAGGCCTGCAACGAAACCGACCATCGAGACAAACCAAGGCGAACCAGAATGGGCTTTGATAAAGTTCTCAACAGTTCCAAGGTGGTTGACGCGCGCCGCATACTCGATATCGGTGCTAGTCGGGTCCTGATGGCGCTCACGAAACCGCATCAGCGTTTCATGGGTCCAAGGATCATTATATAAAACAGGAACTTCAATAATCCGCGTCTTGATCATGGATACGCCTTTTGAGGCGCTTTCTTCAAGACGCTTCAATTCCGCCATCATGTCATCCGGTGAGATAACATCAGGGTCAAACTTGATTTGAAACGATGCATTCGCCGGACAAATCTCGGTAACGCCCTTTATGTTGCTCTCGCGAACCGCATTCGTAATGGACAAACCTTTGAAAAAGGCCTGCAGCGACATTTCCTCGTCGCATTCGACGAAAATATGTTCGTCACCACCGAAGGAGTATCGTGTCTTCATGTCTCCAGTCCTCCCCCATCTTCCGATCAATAAGTGTCCAGCATCGAAGCCCGATGCTCAAGCCATAGTTCAAGAAATTGTGTATCAAACCGCGCAGCGCGAACATCAGGGTCTGCTGCCAAAGCCCGATGTAGCGGCTTAGTGGTTTTTAACCCTCCAATCTCCAATTCACCGAGTGCACGTTGCATTCGTGTGATTGCAGCCTCGCGACTCTCGTCCCAGACGATCAATTTACCCAGAAGAGAATCGTAGAAGGGGGGCACGGTGTAACCCTGATAGAGTAGTGTATCGAAACGCACGCCAGCGCCGCCAGGCACCGTCAATGACTCAATCAATCCCGGTGCCGGCATGAAGCCTTTCGCAGGATCTTCCGCATTGATACGGCACTCAATGGCATGCCCGCGCATGATAATATCGCTCTGACGCATCCGAAGGGGCTCGCCCATCGCAATGCGGATCATCTCACGTACAAGATCGAAACCCGTGATCATCTCTGTCACCGGATGCTCGACTTGAATTCTCGTATTCATTTCAAGAAAATAGTAGTCGCGCGTTGTTTCATCATAGAGATATTCGATCGTTCCTGCGCCACGATAACTTACCGCTTTGGCGAGATCGACGGCGGATTGGCATAGGCGCGCGCGAACGTCCTCCGGCAGCATTGCAGCTGGTGCTTCTTCCCAGACTTTTTGTCGCCGCCTTTGCAAGGAGCATTCGCGTTCAAAAAAATGAACGACATCCCGGCCGTCGCCAAGAACTTGCACTTCAACATGGCGCGCGCTGGCGACGAATTTTTCGATGTAGAGCCCCCCATCGCCGAAGGCGGCTAATGCCTCAGCGCTCGCTTGTGGCATCAGGCGATCGAATTCATCGCGCGAATTCGCGACCCGAATGCCACGCCCGCCACCACCCGCAGATGCCTTGATCATCACGGGAAAGCCAATGCGCTCAACAACTTTGGCTGCATCTTCCGACGTCTCGACCCTACCGCGGCTGCCTGGCACCGTCGGTACTCCGGCGGCAATGGCTGCTTCGAGCGCGGACACCTTATCGCCCATCATCCGAATTTGTTGAGGTGTCGGACCAACAAAAACAAGACCTGCGGCCTCAACGGCTTCGGCAAAACGGGCATTTTCGGCTAAAAATCCATAGCCTGGATGAACAGCGTCGGCACCGCTTGCCACAGCGGCTGCAACAACTGCCTCGATATTCAAATAAGATTTTGAAGCGGCAGGAGGACCAATATTGACCGCCTTATCAGCCAATTTGACCGCAAGAGACTCGGCATCCGCAAGACTATGCGCCTGCACCGTCTGCAAACCGAGTTCCTTCGCGGCACGGATGATCCGTACGGCGATTTCCCCTCGATTGGCAATGAAAAGAGACTGAACTGAACGGGTCACAACAAGAGCCTTCAAATGGTCAGAGTAGCGAGCGGTTGGCCGGCCATAACCGGTTCCTCATTCTCGGCAATGAATGAAACGATTGTTCCATCGGCATCTGCGTGCACCTCATGGAAGCTTTTCATAACCTCGATAAGGCCAATAACCTCACCCTTTTTCACGACATCGCCTTCGGACTTGTAAGCCGCAGCATCAGGTGATGATTTACGATAGAATGTTCCGGGCAAGGGGCTCAGAATATCTTTTGTTGCCATGGTTGAAATATCCTCTTGAGGCGAAGGTTGGAACAAACGACCCGATCAGGCCGCTGACATATATGGTTTAATTGCGTCGCGAACAGCCGTGGCAATAGCAACAGCATTGGGAGAATCAGAGTGGACACAAATCGTGTCGGCTCTCACCGGCACCGACTTGCCGTTCACGGAGACTGTGGTGCTCGTCTTGATGGCCTCAACAGCTCGCTTGGCTGCTTCGGTCGCGTCCTTCCAGTCATATTGGCGTTTGATGATCACAAAGCCATCATCGGAATAATCAAGATCGGCATAATATTCAGCCATGAAACCATGGCCCCGCTCCGTATATACGGACTCATGCAGTGTATTGATCATTCCGAGCAATGGAACCTTGAAAATATCGGCTGCATCGCAAACCGCATGCGCAATGTCAGGTTGGCGAGCGGCCATGCCATACAGTGAGCCGTGTGGCTTGATATGATTAAGCACCATATTTTCGGCTTCGAGAAATCCCTTCAAAGCGCCGATCTGATAGATCATGCAATTTGTCATTTCTTCTCGCGAAATTTTCATTTCTCGCCGACCAAAACCTTGCAAATCCGGTAGTGAAGGATGCGCTCCGACTTTAACGCCGTGGCGCTTCGCAAGCTGCACCGTTGTGCGCATATGGTTGAAATCGGAACCATGAAAGCCACAAGCAACATTGGCAATCGAAATCAAAGGCATCAATGCTTCGTCATCTCCAAGCTTATAGAGACCGAATGCTTCACCCATATCGCAATTGATCGATACCATCTTATTTCCCCACATACATTTTTTAACAAATCTCACATCGATTTGCGGAATGAGTTTTTTACCCGGACTTTGTCGCCAGCTAATTCAAGAATGTCGAGGCCATCAACACGCAATGTTATCCCGTCAGGTTTCGTCGCGTGAAATTGCCACTCCGTCAATACGCGATCCGGACCCAGCCATGTCGAACGGCTATTGCTCCATTGTGCATCGTGAAACATATCGAAAATTCCTTGATAGGCAGCACGAACAGCTTCTTGTCCATGGAAGGCCGCACCCGACGGCGCTGCGCCTGCAGAAGCGAAAAAGTCACAATCCTCGCTCGACATCGCCATAATCGCATCAAGGTCATGCCGGTTCCAAGCCGCTGAAAATGCCTCAGGATCAAACTTGGCCATGGCCTGTCTTTCTTTAGCTTATAAAAGAAACACTAAACGAAGAGTGTGATGATCGGGCGGTCGCAAGACCGCCCGATCTTTTATTGGATATGATTATTTCTTCATCAGATATTCGACAGGAATGGCTTCAGAGATGGTCCATTCGTCCACCACACCAGGCTTGCCGTTCTTTACTTCCGTGATGAGGTAACGACCACGATTTTGGTGATGAAGTGTGCTCGTGAAGGTGCGCGGACCAAAGAGGGTCTTCTCATCCTTCATCTTCTCGAGTTCCTTCACGACCGCGTCGGCGTCAGTCGACTTGGCGCGCTCGACCGCTTTGGCCCAAACATCAATCATGACATAGCCAGGATAGACATATTGGCTCGAAGGCTCGCCACCCGTAGCCGCCTTATACTTCTTGTTGAAGTCATTCACCGCTGAATTTGGATCATCGCCATAGACCGAGCCCTGATCCGGAACATAGAAGTCCGAGAGGTCAGGCGTCGCATTGAGCCAGTAGCCGCCGCTGACGCCCGAACCGTTGAGGATCATCGACTTGATACCCGCTGCACGGATCTGCTTTACGGCGCTCACAACACCCGGCATCATCGAGCAGAGCATGATCGCATCAGGCTGCTGTGGCAGGCTCTTGATACGCGTGATCTGCGCGGCGATCGAAGTGTCCTCGTTCTTGAACGTGTCTTGACCGAGGAGCTTAGCATCCTTCAGCTTTGGCAACATCCAATCGAAGCCATCGCAAATGCCCTTGTTGTATTCGGTCCAAGTATCGAGAAGGCGATAGAACGTGCGAGCCTTCTTTTTGTTGTAGGACCACTCGGCCATGGTTGCTCCCTGTACGGCTGCGAGAACCGAAGCTGAGAAGGAATGGGGACCTACGCCCTGGATGCCGGCTTTAATCGACTCAGCACATAGGAAGAACGATACTTTGCCAGCAGCTTCGGCTGCGAGAGCCGCAGGTGCCCCGAAGTCATAGTCGCACGAAACGACGACAAGACTTGCGCCCTTATCGATAACTTCAAGACCAGCCTTCGCACCTTCTGCGCGATCAGTTTTCGTGTCGGCAGCGACGGTCTTGATCTGTTTTCCAAGAAGGCCACCGGCCTTGTTGATTTCGTCAATCCGGATCATCGCAGCATCTTGTGCGGGCTTATCATATGCCTGCATGAAGCCTGATGACGCCGTTGCAAAGCCGACGACGATATCATCGGCTTTCGCAATCCCCACACCGAGCGCCGCCATGATGACAGTCGCACCGGCAAAGCCGGTTAGCAGTTTTTTCATCGTACCCTCCATTTGCTTTACACCCCTTTTATCCTGCATTCTCAGAACCCATCAGGGCTCTGTCGCCGCAGAAACGCGCTTGAATGGCCAACCTTGCCAGACAATTTCTTGATTTCGTGTCAGCCCTGTTGGGCGTGCAATCAGAATAACCACCATCACAATTCCGATTGCGATTTCCTGCAATCCATTCGGGATCGAGACCACCGTTCCACCCAGTGACACGCCCTTTTCGAATTGTCTTAAAACCTGAATAATGACCGACAGTACCACCACGCCCATGACAGCGCCGGAAAGGCTGTTCATTCCGCCTACAACCAGCATGGACAAGCAAATAAAAGTCAGATTCAGATAAAATGTATCAGGAGTAACCACGCCAACGGAATGCGCTGAAAGCGCGCCGCCCATCCCCGTGATCACCGCACTGATAACAAACGCAATCAATCGCTCACGACCGATATCGACGCCTGAAGCACTTGCCGCGATGGCTTCATCCCGGGCTGCCCGCAAGGCAAGGCCCGACCGAGAAATCGCATAAAGATGCGCAATTACAATCGACACTACCGCTGCAAGGCAATAGGGCCAGACGACACGCACGATCGGGATACCGACAACAGAACTTGTTGCGCCCGTCACACGTTCCCAATTCGAATAGACCGTGTTGATGACAGCCAACATCGCGAACGTTGCAATGGAGGCCGCTATGCCTGAAAGCCGCATGAGGATCTTGCCAACAACAAGCGCGAAGGCACCGGCAAACAACGCGCCAAAGCCGATGCCCAAGCCATAGGGTAATTTGGCTTCAAGGATGAATTCAGGCAGCCCCGGAAGGGCCATCTTCTTCATCAACGGCGGAATAGTCAGCCATGCCGTTGCATAGGCACCCAGGCACGTAAAACCGATATGGCCAAAAGAAAGGACACCCGAATTGCCGATAAAGACATATAGCCCCACAACCAAGGTAACTTTGACCAAACCATCAATGACGACCTGATTAAAGGGTCCAGAGTTCATAAATGTCGCAAGCGCCAAAAAGGCAACGAGAACGAGAATGAGAATAAGAGGCGTCGACAGGGAGCGAAGAAAAATCGAGGGGCGGTGCGTCATGATCAGACCCTCTGCTTTGCTGAACGCGGCATAAAGAGGCCGTTCGGACGCCAAATGAGAACAGCAATCACTGCGCCATAGACAAATGCATCGCGAAACGGACGGATATCAAAAGGCAAGATCACTTGCATCAGCACGCTGACGCCACCGATCAGAAAACCTGCAACCACTGCGCCCGGCAGACTGCCAAGCCCGCCGATAACCGTTGCGATAAAGGCGACAAGCATGACGGACGAACCCATCTGGATATCTACTGTTCCGGTCTGTGTCACAAGGATTAATCCGATGGATGCCGCGAGCATGCCGCTGATCGCGAAGGCTAACAAAATGACAGCGTTCGCGCGAACGCCCAACATCCGCGCCATGGTGAAGTTTTCAGCTGCGGCACGCATTTCAAGGCCAAAACGGGTGCGCTTTAAAAATGCTACTAGGGCAATGAGAATAACAATCGTGATCACAATCGTGATCACCTGAAGCAGTGGAATCCGTGCATCAAAAATTTCGACCGGAAGGCTCAACGAAGGCCAGAGATCAATTGATTTCGGGCGGCTCGAAAACAGCATCAGTAGCGTATATTTGATCACAAAGCCGAGTGCGAAGGATGCGATCATCATTGTTGCAGGATTGGCATTTCGAAAGCGCCGGAATACCAATATTTCCGATAGCATCGACAGGCATGCTCCCACAGTCAAAATAACTGGAATCAGCAAATAGGGTGGTAACTGGCCTGCAAAGACAAACGCGGTCGCCTCAATCGAGGGCCAGAGCAGGGCGAAAACACAAAATGAAATATAGTCGCCATGGGCGAAATTAACGAGGCGCATAACGCCAAATATCAACGCAATGCCAATAGCAGCCAATGCATAGAGACTACCCAAGCTTAGTGCGTCGAATAAAATTTGCAGAAGCGCGGTCATCAGTGCTGCTCCCCGTAACCAAAGTACGCCGCCTTCAACGCATCGCTCCTGGTCAATTCCCGCGCATCGCCCTCAAGCACAATCTCACCGCCGCGCAGTAGCAACATCCGGCCACCGGTCATAGTGGCGCGAGCTGAACTTTGTTCAACGATTAAGAGTGTCAGACCGCGCGTATCCCGCAATTTCAGGAGTACGGCATAAACATCATCAATCACTTTCGGTGCAAGGCCGAGAGACGGTTCGTCGATGGCAATCAATTGCGGGTTCGCCATCAATGCACGACCGATAACCAACATCTGCTGCTGGCCACCTGAGAGTACGCCCGCTGCCTGATGTCGACGCTCCTCGAGCATGGGAAAAACAGAATAAATATGCTCAAGATCACGCTCAGCAGCATCCTTGTCGACACGCATGCCGACCCCCAGCCGTAAATTTTCTTCAATCGTCAAAGAGCCGAACACATGGCGACCTTCAGGAACCATTGAAAAGCCACGGCGCGCGATATCTTCCGGGGCCCATCCCCCGATCTCAAGGCCAGCAAAACGGATCGTCCCAGCCTTTGGTACTACGACACCCGCAATCGCTTTCAGCAAGGTTGATTTTCCCGCCCCGTTGGGACCGGTGATAAAAAGGGTTTCACCTTGCGACAATGTTAAGCTGGCATTCCGTAAGGCGATCAGGCGACCATAATTGACGGTAATGGCGTCGATAGTGAGAAGAGTCATAGTATCTCTCCTTCAGCATCGGCCTGAGTGCCCATATAGGCATGCCGAACTTTCTCGCTGGTTCGGATCGATGCCGGTGTTCCATCTTCGATAATTTCACCGGAATCGAGCACATAAATATGATCGCAAATGCGCAATACCATGCCGATATTGTGCTCGATTAGAAGTACCCCACAACCGATCTCGGCCACAATGCGTCGGATGAGAGCGACAAGATCATCCCCTTCAGCCGCTGACATTCCGGCGGCCGGCTCATCAAGCAAAAGGTATTTTGGTTCCAGCATCAGCGCGCGTGCAATCGCGACGCGACGCTCGTCGGTGTAGGGAAGGCTGCCAGCGATGCGGTCAGCGAGCGGGGAAATCCCCATCCAATCCAACATTGCTGCGGCACGTGCCTCGGAGTCGCCGCGGCTAAGGCCCAGCCCAACGCCTGTAACAGCGAGATTGTCTAGAACAGGCAAATCACTGAAGAGCCGGCCCGATTGGAACGTGCGCGCAATGCCAAGATGGCGGATGCGGTGGGCAGGAGCAGAGTCCAAGACCACACGGTCCATGGCCACATGCCCTTGCGTCGCTGTTTGAAATCCCGTCAGAACATTAACCAGCGTTGTCTTGCCTGCTCCATTCGGGCCTATCAAACCGGTAACAGCCCCGCGCGTAATGGCAATGTTGACAGCGCTTAGAGCCTTAAGACCCTCAAAAGAAACAGAAATATCAACCGACGTGAGGGCGTTAGCGATCATGACGCAACCCAGTGCTCCCGCATGGAGCAGGCACAGGTTCGTGATCTAGCCAATCCGCCATATAATTGCCCCCTCGTTCACCCCGAACAGAGTGTTTTTCAAGCCTAAGCTCGTCTATACGCCCAGCGATCAATTTTTTGATTACTGGTGCACTTTAAAAAACAACCCGCTCGTTAGCGTCCTAGCCAAAAAAGCTTCGTCCAGGCGATGCCTGCAAACTCTTTCGGGTGATGTGATGATCACGGTGAATTTACCTATTGTAAAATATGAAAAACTGTAATCATATTTCTGTAATTCAGATATTGCTTGGCAACAAGTGTTTGCATAATAAAGTGGCAATTCATGGCAATATCCCTTCGTCAGATCCGCTATTTCATTGCAACCGCCGACCGTGGTCAGGTGAGCTTGGCCGCCACTGAGGTGAATGTTTCGCAATCAGCCATCACCGCAGCCATTCAGCAATTGGAGGCCGATCTCGGTGTGAGCCTGTTTACACGACACAATGCAGGTCTCGCTTTAACAATGGAAGGGACACGCTTTCTTCAGCATGCCAGAAACATCATGGCGGCTGTCAATGCAGCTGAAACGGCACCCCTCAGTGGGTTAAGTACGATCTCTGGGACCGTTCGCCTCGGCGTAACCTATACGGTAGCCGGCTATTTTCTACCCCGCCATTATGCTAGGTTTATTCGGACATACCCCAATATCAAGGTCGAAATTTCCGAACTTCCGCGGCAACAAATCGAAGATAAGTTGAATTCAGGCGCCCTCGATCTAGCTGTAATGCTTGTCTCCAATATTCATGATCGCACTCATCTCGCTTGTGAAACACTGCTGCGCTCGAAGCGTCGACTCTGGTTGCCCGTTGAACACGAATTATTACGTGCTGAGACCATTACGCTCGAGGATATATCCAAGTTTCCGTATGTGATGCTCACGGTTGATGAAGCCAACCGGACAGCAGGTCTATATTGGAAAAAAATTACATTGAAGCCCAATGTAATTTTCAAAACATCCTCCGTCGAAGCGGTGCGAAGCATGGTGGCTGACGGGATTGGTGTCACAATCTTGTCTGACATGGTCTACCGACCATGGTCACTTGAGGGCCAACGGATCGAAATGCGCTCGATAACGGCTGATATTCCAACCATGGATGTCGGTTTGGCTTGGCGAAAAGCAGCAAAACAATCCCCTGCAACAGCTATATTAAGAGAATTTTTTGGCCTGTCGTTCAGTGGCGATTCTGCATAATGTTCGTGGGTATACAACGCTCAACTTTACTGAACCTATGGCCGCATTTTTTATTCGAAAATGCCATTTTGATAGTCTGAGGGTGAACACTTCGGGTCGGTAAACGCAGCGCAATGCTCATAAGACTTAGCAGCTTCGAAGGCATTGAAAATGATAGCGGCGAGTTCTGTGGATGCTGTCAAAATCCC
This sequence comes from Hyphomicrobiales bacterium, assembly GCA_947454055.1. Taxonomy (GTDB): domain Bacteria; phylum Pseudomonadota; class Alphaproteobacteria; order Rhizobiales; family Beijerinckiaceae; genus CAIUPE01. The sequence continues at coordinate 5,996 of CANGIS010000043.1, read as the reverse complement.
TAACTATCTTCTCGATCAGCGTAAGGCATACTGCCTAAATCGGATCTCTCGCCTGAGCAAGATTACCGGTAGTAAGGGCAAGCTAATCTAACGTTTTTAAAAAATTGATCGTTTCACAAACCAATTAGCTCATCTCCATCGTCGATAGTTTCCTGGCTTGAACGCCCTTAACGAGCGACCCTGCGGCTCACAATGCTTTCGACAAGCAAGGCTATGATAATAATTGAACCAATCGCAGAGCCTTGCCAAAAAGGTGAGATACCCATCAAATTCAGGCCGTTACGGATCATCACCATGATAAGGACCCCGATCAGTGTACCGAGGATGGAACCGCGTCCGCCAAAAAGACTCGCTCCGCCAATCACAACCGCCGCAATAGCGTCAAGCTCCATAGCATTTCCGGCCAAGGGATCAGCGGACAAAATCTGTGCGATCGAAAACGTAATCGCGACGGCAGCCAGAGCGCCCGAAATCACATAAGGCAGAACGGAGTAAAAAAAGACATTGAGACCAGCAGCCCGAGCCGCTTCCTTATTGGACCCGATGGCGTATATCGTCCGCCCGCCTTTGGTATAGGTCAGATATCCCCAAGCCAGCAGATACAAGACCCCGAGAAACAAAACATTCGATGGAATGCCCCCAATATTTGTATACACTAGCGAGGACATCGCAGAAGGTATGTTGGAAATTGCCGTTTGACCGGAAAAAATATAAGCAAGACTCCGCCCTATCGCCATCATACCGAGCGTAACTACAAACGAGGCGAGCCCAAAATAGGCGATGAGGAAGCCCGACACCAATCCGACGCCAGCCCCACCGCCCACCGCGAAAAGAATGGCAATCGGTAACGGGAAATGCTGGACCGCAAGGCCGAGGATAACACCCGTTAAACCCGCTACAGATCCTACGGACAGATCAATACCGCCTGTCAGAATCACAAAAGTCATTCCCACGGCAACAATACCGATGACGACGCTCTGATCGAGAACATTGAACAGGTTGTTTTTTGTCAGAAAATACGGAGACAGGAACGAAAGTGCGATCGCGAGAATCAGAGCAAGGAGGACCATGCGGAATTCCAACCGTCTCGTAATATTCAACAAGGCACGGTCGGCGCTGATCGGCTGTGATGGCTGTGTCATGGCAGGTACCTTAATCTCATAGTGTCGCGGCAAGCGCTGCAACGCGGCCTAGGATCGTTTCAGGGGACGGTGCGGTTGAATGACCTGGAATCGTGAGACCGATCCAGCCCAGATCATGGCCACGACCGCTTTTAAGTGGAAATAGAATGGTGGAGCGATCACCGGCGGCCTCTTGCACAAATGTCGCCTCACGACGCTCAAGCGCTTCGTGGATATGAGTTTCGCTGAAGGCGCGGGCATCGCCGACAGCAAAACCAGGATCGGAACCCTTACCGTGGGTTACGAGATTCAGACAGATCAATTGATCCTGATCGATTAGTGCCCAGAAGCCGGTACCGTTCTACTCTTTCGCCAACTCGGTCAGCATCGCTGTGTTGCGTGCCATCGACGTACGGGGCGCAGCGAGCAAGGTCAGCTTTTCCTTATCAAGAAGCGCTGACGGCAAATCAGCAACGCTGTAACCATCGCTGATCACGACAATGCGATCCGACAGTCCCAGTAATTCCTCAAAATCCGACGAGATGACGACGACGGCTACACCCTTTGCCGCGATATCTCTCAAGAGGCTATAGATCGATGACCGTGTGCCAATATCGACGCCCTTGGTTGGCTCGTCCAAGATCAAGACGCGCGGTTCGAGAAGAAGCCATCGTGCAATGATGATTTTTTGCTGCATTCCCCCTGAGAAATTTAGCATGTTGGCATCAAGCAATCGGTCAGCCGGTAGGCCGAGGCTTTCGAGAAGCGAAGCCACTTGCTTGTCTCGACTGGCATAACCAAGACCAAATCCCTTATGCGCGCCCAAATGCGCGAGCAGCAGATTTTCCTTCACCGAGAGATGGGGAACAATGTTCTGCGTTCGACGATCTTCCGCAACAAAGCCCATACCCGCCTTTATAGCGTCTGCGGGCTTTTTCGGATCGACAACCTTTCCGCTGATCGAGATCGTGCCTGCATTGCGGGGACGAAGGCCAAAAATAGCTTCCGCCGCTTCCGAACGACCGGCGCCAACGAGGCCGCCCAGTCCAAGAATTTCGCCCTCTTGCACACTGAACGACACGCTGCGAACCATGGGAAGAGCTTCCAGCCCCTTAACATCCAATGCAATAGGTTCCGACGTTGCCTTCAAAGCGTGCGGACGAGAATAGATGCTCGCCAGATCATGCCCCACCATGGTCCTAATTAGTTCACTTTGGCTGAGCGTGTCGGTCGGATGGGAGGCCAACACCGTTCTTCCTTCGCGCATGACGGTAACACGATCAGTGATTTCAAATACTTCTTCGAGTCGGTGAGACACAAAGACAAGCGCATTTCCGTTGTCGCGTAATCGCGTCATAATGTCGAAAAGACGGTCGACCTCGCTCGGACTTAGTGAGGCGGTCGGCTCATCGAAAATGATCAGCTTGGCTTGAACGCCGAGTGCTTTTGCGATTTCAACGAGTTGGCGCTGTGCAGCCGACAAGCGCCGCACTTCGATATCAAGCGGCAATTCTCCTTGTTGGCCTAACGTCGCCAGCAAGGCCTCACCTCGCTTATAGAGCGAGGAATATGACAAACGTCCCTTTTGCCCCAATTCAGGCAAGAAAATATTTTCAGCCACGGTAAGATCGGGAACGAGGCTAGTTTCCTGCATTACGATTGCAATACCGTTGTTCAGCGCGTCACGCGTCGATCGGAGAACAAGCGGCTGACCGCGATAGATGAGTTGTCCTTCGTCGGGGATCACGTGCCCGCTGATCACCTTGGAGAGCGTTGATTTTCCCGCCCCGTTGGCGCCCAATAGCCCATGAATCTCGCCGCCAAGTAGATCAAGATTGGCATCGGCAAGCGCCTTTGTGCGATCAAATGTCTTGAAAATGCCGACAGCTGAGAACATGGCCTCGATCATTTTATTCGGGACGTCAGGTTTCATGCAGCAATATCCCGTGGTGTCCCCCGGCAAAAAGGCCGGGGGACTGTTGGATGAGCGCGATGCTCAGTTCACTTCGTTCGCAAAAACTGTCTTTTTAACGGTTGGCAGTTCCTTGTCGATATTTTCGCTGGTGATGGCGAGAATAGGAATCTGAATTTCCTTCTCAACAGCCTTTCCAGAAAGCTGATTGACCAAAGCCTCACCTGAACGCTCACCCATCAAAAATGGCTGCTGCATGCCCGATGCGACGAGCTCACCCGACTTAAGCAAATCGACAAATTCAGGAATGCCGTCGAACGCTGCGACAAGGATCTCACCCTCACGACGCGCTGCCTTGATCGCACGAAGTGCGCCCAGAGCAGGTTGGTCGGTCTGTATGAACAGTCCACGCATGTCTGGATTTGCGGTCAGCATGTCCTGCGTGAATTTGAAGGTCTCATCGGTGGTGTAGACCTGCATTTGCTGCAAGCCGGCTTCCTTTGTGTTTACGCCGCCCTCAATGAGGCCATCGCGGAAGCCCTTTGTGCGGGCCTGGCCGTTTTTACGCGCTTGAGAGATCGTGATCAAACCCACAGATCCTTTTTCCCAGCCCTTTTTCTTGAGCGCTGCTGCCAAAGCAAGGCCGACGCCCTTTGCACCTTCGTAATTGTTCGAGCTAATGAACGAGGCATAATCGCCGCTGTTCGTGCCGATATCGCCAATCACGACCGGAATGCCAGCCTTCTTTGCAAGTTCAAGAACGCTCGGTGCTGTCGAGGAGTCGGTCGGAGAGATGACGATACCGGCGACACCCTTCGCAATTGAGTCCTGCGCGTTCTGAAGCTGCGTCTGTGGGCTGTTGTGAGAATCAAGAGCCTGAAATTCGAAGCCGCCAGCCTTTGCTGCCGATTCAACACCCTTTGAAAGATAGCGCCAAAACGGCAAATCAAGTCCCGGTGTTAAGTAGACAATCGTCTTTCCTGCAGCGCGTGCAGACAGCGCACCGAGGGATGCCGTACTGGTGGCAAGAACGGTTCCAGCTGCCAGCTTGATGAATGTTCTTCTTTCCATAATTTCCTCCTGTTGTGCGGCCGAATTATTTCAGCCTATTTCTTCGTCGTCCAATAAACGCCAGCCTATTAGCTGTTCGTCTAAGCTTCAGAACCACCCGATTTAGGCTGCGGCTCAGAACTCAAAATAGACCTCGTCGTTAAAAGAATCCGATCAAGGTGGGTTTGGAATGCGTTCGTGGTACCATCCGGATCCCTTTTTCGAAGGGCATCAAGGATCTGCACATGATCGTCATAGCTCCGGCGGATTGCGCCGGGGCGCGACATTGCATCACGCCTATCCTCGAGCATGTAGGCATAGAGGTCGCTAACAAAATCAGCGAGAACCGGGTTGGTGCATGATTGGTAGATACCCAAATGAAACTCCCGATCACTGATCAGGAACCTAACCGGATCATCGAGTGCTTCGAGCTGCGCAGCGAGATTCTCTTCAAGAAAACCGAGTGTTTCCTCGCTGATGGATAAGGCCGCGCTAGCTACAACCGCCCGTTCGACAAGCAGACGGGCCGCGTGGATTGCGTCGAGGTCGTAACTGTTCATAAATTTTGCTTCACGAAGGCCCATCATCACGGGACCAACGTCAGCATTTATAATTTTAGTGCGCGCGCCGTGCGATATTTCAACAAAACCGCGTGCAGCAAGTATCTGCATACCGCCGCGCACCGTTTCACGGCTCACTTGAAATGCAGCGGCAAGATCACGTTCACCAGGCAATAGTTCTCCGACGCGCAAGGTTCCAGAGGCAATAAGGGAAATCACCTTATCCGCCACGATTTCGCGTGTGCTCCGACGAACAACAGTTTCTTGGAATTCGGATACATGATCGAGAACTGACATAGCACTCGAAAGGAACATTGCTGCATCCTAAGCCCGCTGACCTACTGGACCATCCAGCAGACCAATGAACTTTGCAAGATGTGTCCACTGCAGTCAAGTCAGTTTTCAAAGGATTCAGGATCCACCAATGGAAATAAAGCCTGGCGGATAAGGTTAAACAAAGCGGGAGACCGGAAGTATAAAGGACAGCGTCCGGCGATCCGACCCGATGTATTCTTAAATTTCGAATTAACTCTGTTTTAGCAACCTAAAGTTGAAGCGCTTTTCCACCGAACAAATTGCAGCGCTTTTGGAACGAGCGAAGATGGAGTCGACTGTGGCCGCCGTGGTCCGGCAAACAGACATTTTGGAGGGCCGCTTAACCGGCTAAGCCTATTGAGGGTGTCGACGACGTTCTCACCGCAGAGATGGCGCTCAAATGCGATGGCCAAAACCTCACGTGTTAAGATATCAATGATAGTAAATGCTCGGAATTATTGGCCTGCTCAAGCAGATTTAAATCCATCCCAAAACCTCCGCATAAATTCACAAACTTTCCGGATCCTTAACTGCAGGGCCCTCGGCCATTATGGCGGGCATGAGTATTCGCATCTCGCCCCGATCCGGCTCCAACCCCATGAGAGATGTTGGCAACGCTGCAGTAAAGCACCTGACGCCCCGATCGGCTCGGGGTGCGGGTCTTTCTGTGCGATTGACAGGACTGAATGCCACCCTCTGCTCTAATTTATCCGGTAGACGCATGGCTGATGAATTAGCAGTCGCCCATGGCTATTGTTTGGATCGTTACGATCGCATTTTTCTGTTTATCGAAGTCTTAGCCTACAACATTACAATGTATAAATGCCAACATTATAATGTTGAATGCAATTTAATTTTTATAATTAATTGTTTTTGTTTGTCCGTTAACAAGTTCACTTGCAACTTTGTTACTGACAACTGTCTTTTTTTGATTTATATACTATCCAAGAGGAGGCTGCCATGACATATCTGCCTGCTAACCACAACGGCCCAATTGCTTCTGATCCGGCTGCTGATTTGCCTTTGTCAGCAGCCTGG
>CANGIS010000042.1 GCA_947454055.1 Hyphomicrobiales bacterium | reverse complement strand
GTCGAACAGGGCTGTATCCTGCCGCATATAGGCAAACCGTCGCCGGAGTTCGCGCGGCGAAAACTGGCGCATATCATTGCCGTCAAGGCGGATGGCCCCTTCGCTCGGCTCGAGCAACCGAACCAGCAACCGCAACAAGGTGCTTTTGCCTGAACCGACCCGACCGATAATGCCGATCCGTTCGCCCGGCCGGATGGTGAGCGTTACCTCGCTCAAGCTCGGGGACTGGGCACCCGGATAGGCATGGCTGACATTTAAGACGTCGATATTGCCGCGCACCGTGCGATTGATCGAAAATCCGCCATCGCCGGCCCGCTCGATCGGGGCATTCAGAACGGCCCGGATCGGCTCCAACGTCTTGCGGGCCTGAACCACACGTTGCGCCTGTCCGATAAACTGAGTGATCGGCCCGATCAGGCGGCCGACCAGCATGGTGGCAGCCGAAAGGGCACCGACCGTCATGGCATTCTGGCTGATCTCGTAGACACCCAACACCAGCGTCGCCACCGTCATCGCCTGACTGACCGACATCGCCCATTGCTGCGCAAACGCGTTGGCCAGGCGCGACATGTGGCTGCCATAAGCCGTTGCATCGGCCAGACGCTCCCATTTGTTCAGAAGCGACGATTCGCCCGTCGTGGTCTTGACCGTCTCGAGCCCCTCGATGGTTTCGATCACCGCATTGGATTGCAACCGCATCAGCACCAGAAACGGAGCAAGCCTAGCCCGACCCGCGATATGGGCGACCGCAAAAACAGCCGATACAATCAAAGCACCCACAAGCGGCACCAGCGCCACAGAACCCGCTACGCTGGCCAAAATGATGGACGTCACCACCACAAAAGGCACATCAACCAAAAGCGATAAAAACGCCATGGGGATGAGTTGGCTATAGCTTTCCAGATCCCGCATGGTTTGAGCCAGAGCCCCGCCCGTGCGCGGCATCGCTTTCATCTGGCCATAAACCAGCCGCCGGTAAAACCGGACCTGGACCACATGGCTGATATCGGCCGCGATGGAATCGATCAGGCGAACTTTGACATGCCGAAGCGCCAGATCAACTGCCAGCGCGATCACGATCCCGATGGTAAGCGCCCAAAGCGTTTCATAGGCCAGATGCGGAATGACCCGATCATAAACCGCCATCGAGAAAATCGGCACCAGCAGGAGCAAGAGATTGCTGACTGCCCCCGCAAAGGCCAATTGCACCACCGTTCCCGCGCGCTTGGCCAGCATGGTCGCGATCAGATAACGGATCACCGAGTCGACCGGCCGGTCATCGGCCCGAGCCGCATCGCTATCGACCTCCCCCTGCACCGAGCGTGGCACAAATCCGTCGATCGGGCGCACCAGAAACACCGTGCCGGAATAGGTTCGCTCGAGATGGTGCCGGTCGACCGCCACATCCGTGTCATTGGTCCGACAGGTAAAGGCCCAATGGTTGATCCGTCCGAGCAGAAGACGGCAATGTCCGGCCTGATCCATCACGAGACAGGGGAAATCAGCCTTGCGGAGCTTCGACAACCGCAACTGGCGCGCAACCAGATCCAGCCCCAACTCGGATGCAAAGGCGATGGCGGTTTCGGGTGCTAACGTGGCGCCTGCTTTATCCGGTTCCTGCACATCAGCCTCGCGGCCAAACCACTGGGCTGCAATCAGCTCCAGCGCCGTAACCAGCGGCAATTTGCCTGCAGCTTCTTCGTCCGCAACCTTCTCGTCGACTGTCACCGGCGCGCTATCAGGCGAGTCTGAGGCCGCAGCCTTTTCCGTATCCGCCAACTCCTCCGGCACCGCCAGCTGCAAAAGCCTGCGCGGCGTTACGGGCATCGCAACAATGGCCGCACCGGGATTTGTTGTCTGGTCATCGTCGGTGGGGTGGGAGATCGACATAAATTGACCTTAATTCCGCAGCGTAATTAAAATTTAGTCAATAAAAGAATCACTCGAACTCAACGGCATATAGGAGACGTATGAATTAAAATCAAAAATAAGGCAAAAAATTTAATCCATTCGATGAAAACTTTAAAGCAATCTCAATCTCGATAAATTAGATCTATTGTAGAAAAATTGGATTCGACACTTGATGGTTGAAAAAAAGACCCCTCCGAATTCGCAAGCCGGGCGGCCTGCGATTCCCTATCCGCGGCAATCCCATCGAATCATGGTGGGAGCATCGCGCAGCTTTATTATTCTGTCGGTGCTTGGCGCGGCGGCGCTTTTCGCCTGGGCCGCCAATACGGAGCTGGATCGGGTGGTACGCGGCTTTGGGCGCATCGTTCCGCAATCGCAAATACAGACCGTGCAACATTTCGAGGGCGGCATTGTAACGGATATTCTGGTCCGCGAGGGCGATGCGGTTACGCGCGGCATGCCGCTCCTTCGGATCGACAACAGCTTCTCCCGATCCGAGCTCGCACAGGCCGAAATCGACATGAAGGCAAAGCAGGCGCGAATGATCCGCCTCACGGCCGAAGTTTCCGACGCGGAGGCGGTGACGTTTCCGGGTGATCTTGAAAGCGACATTCCCAAAATCGTTGACCGCGAACGTGAATTTTTCAACGGCAAGCGCAACACTTTGCAGGCGCAGGTCGGCATTTATCAGGATCAGTACAAGCAAAAATCCATTGATCTGTCGGAAGCCAAATCGCGCTGGGCCAATACGATCCGCGAACGCGAATTGGTCGATCAACGCGTCAGCAATTTGCGCAAGCTCAACGCGGTCGGCGCCGTATCAACCAATGAATTGCTCGAAAACGAGCGCTCCTTGCAGCAGATCGAACAAAGGCTGTCCGATCTGGTGCATGAAATTCCGCGCGACGAGGCGATCATGAGCGAAATTTCCCGCCGCATCGAAGAGGCCCGCTCCCGCTTCCGCTCCGACTCGGACAAGGAACGGTCGGAGACAGAGCTTCAGATTGCCAAGCTCGAGGAAACGATTTCGGCATTGAAAGACCGCAGCGCGCGCTCGGATGTGTTGGCTCCGATGAATGGCATTGTGAACAAACTGCACGTCTCGACCGTCGGCGGCGTCGTCAAATCCGGCGAGCCGCTGGTGGAGATCGTTCCGGGCGATGCAGCGGTTGCCATCGAAGCCCGCTTGCAGCCCAATGATCGCGCCGAAGTGTGGCCGGGCCAAAAGGCGGTCATCAAAGTCAGCGCCTATGATTTTTCCATCTATGGCGGGTTGACCGGCAAAGTCGTCGATATTTCCGCCGATGCCCTGCAAGATGAAAAAGGCCAGCCCTATTTCCGCGTCAGGCTTGAGGCGGCCGGCAAAGATTTCGGCCCCGGCAAACCGGTGACGCCGGGTATGTTGGCGGAGGTCGATATTCTCACCGGCCGGCGCACGATTCTCGATAGTCTGCTCAGGCCCGTCAAACAGCTGCAAGCAAATGCGTTGAGGCTTTAGGAGCCGGCCCGCGTCGCCAACAACGCGCCGCCGACGATCAGCACCGCTGCCAAACCGAGCGCGAGGCTTGCCTCCGCATAGCCTGTCACCACCAGCAGCAGGGTCGAGAGGACGGGCGCCGCATAGGAGGTAACCCCCAAGAGCTTGATGTCGCCGCGCTTGACCCCGTGATCCCACAGATAGAAGGCGGCCCCCACCGGACCAAGCCCGAGCCCGGCAACGGCGAGCCATTGGACCGTTCCATCGGGCCAGACGGTCGTTTCAAACAGGCAATGTGCGACAAGCGACAAGGCCGCCGTCGCTAAACAGTAAACAGCCACCATTTCAGTCGGCGCATTCTTGTAGCGGCGCGACAAAATGGAATAACCGGACCAGATGAACGCGCAGCAAAAGGCCAAGGCGTATCCTGCCCCGTATCGGGGATCAAACCCGAAGCCCCCCTCTTTGCTGCCAAGCAACAGCGCCACACCGCCAAAGCCCGCCAAGGCTCCGATCACATGGCCCGCCCGCAACCGTTCGCCGGGCAGCAGAGCCGACATCAATACGATCAGCAACGGCCAGAGATAGGCGATCAGCCCCGCTTCGGCCGGCGGGGCGAGGCGAAGGGCGGCAAAATAGACAGCGTGATAGAGAAACAGCCCGCCAATGCCCAAGATCCACACCGGCAAAGGTTGGCGCATGACGCCGAAACCCTGCGGATTGCGTAGCAAGGTAGGCACCCCCAGTCCTCCGCCGATCAGAAAGGTCAGCGCCGCCAGTTCAAACGGCGGAATCGTACCCGAGGCAGCCGTCATGAGAGCCAGCGCCGACCACAGCACAATGGCGCCGAAGCCGATCAGGGTCGCAGCAGAATGGGGCGGCATGAAGGATATATCCCGTTACACAACAGACAAAATAAAAGGCCGACGCTGCCGTCGGCCTCCTATCTTCATCCGGATTCGCCCCCAAAGCAAAGGACATCCGCCTGACGCCCGGGGCGTCATCAGATCATGTATTGACCGCCATTGGCCGAAAGCGTCGAGCCGGTGATGAAGCCTGCGCCGTCGGCGGCAAGGAACACCACGGCCCGTGCGATTTCTTCCGGCTCGCCGAGACGCCCGACGGGGATATGCGGCAAAATATTCTTTTCAATGATCGCCGGATCAATCGCCTTCACCATGTCGGTGGCGATATAGCCGGGGCAGATCGAATTGACGGTGATGCCTGCCCGCGCACCTTCTTGCGCCAGCGCCTTCACAAAGCCGAGATCGCCCGCCTTTGCCGCCGAATAATTGACCTGGCCCATTTGGCCCTTCTGCCCGTTCACCGAGGAAATGCAGATCACGCGGCCAAATTTACGGGCGCGCATGCCTTCCCACACCGGACGGGTCATGTTGAACAGTGAGGAGAGATTGGTGTTGATCACCGCATCCCATTGCTCTTTCGTCATTTTATGGAACATGCCGTCGCGCGTGATGCCGGCATTGTTGACGAGCACATCGACCGGACCCAGGGCCGCTTCCACGCCTGCAATCCCTGCCACGCAGGCATCATAATTCGAGACATCCCATTTATAGGCAGCGATACCCGTTTCGGCTGTAAATGCCTTGGCGGCCTCGTCATTGCCGCCATAATTTGCCGCAACCGTATATCCGGCAGCCTTCAGCGCGATCGCAATCGCTGCGCCAATACCGCGTGTTCCACCCGTGACCAATGCAACCCGTGCCATGCTTGCTTCCTTCCCATCTTTTTTTGAAGAACCGGATCGGATTTTCCGATCCGGTAGATAATGCGGTGAAGCTTAGCGTTCGACCGCCAGCGCGATACCCATGCCGCCGCCGATGCAAAGGGTCGCAAGGCCCTTTTTCGCATCGCGTTTCTGCATTTCATGCAACAGCGTAATCAGGACGCGGGCGCCCGATGCGCCGACCGGATGGCCGATCGCGATCGCCCCGCCATTGACGTTCACCTTCGACGTATCCCAGCCCAGATCACGGTTGACCGCAATCGCTTGGGCCGCAAACGCCTCATTGGCTTCGGCAAGATCAAGATCGGCCGCTTTCCAGCCCGCCTTCTCGAGCGCCTTGCGCGTGGCGGGAATGGGGCCCGAACCCATAATGGCAGGATCGACACCGGCGGTTGCCCAGGAAGCGATCCGGGCCAACGGGGTAAGCCCGCGACGATTGGCCTCGGCGGCTGTCATCAAAAGAAGCGCCGCGGCCCCGTCATTGATGCCCGACGCATTGCCCGCCGTCACCGTGCCGTCTTTGGAGAAGGCCGGACGAAGTTTGGTCATGCTCTCGAGCGTCGCGCCATGGCGGATATATTCGTCATCGCTGACGACGACATCGCCCTTCTTGGTCGAAATCGTCACCGGCACGATCTCGTCCTTGAAACGACCCGCCTTCTGTGCCGCTTCGGCCTTGTTTTGCGAGGCTACGGCAAACGCATCCTGCTCGTCACGGCTGATCTGCCATTTGGTGGCGACGTTCTCGGCCGTCGTGCCCATGTGGTAACCTTGGAAGGCGTCCATCAGGCCGTCGCGCAGCATCGTGTCGACGAATTTCAAATCGCCCATTTTGGTGCCATTGCGCAAATGGGCCGCGTGCTGGGCCTGCGACATCGATTCCTGTCCGCCCGCAATAATGATCTTGGCGTCGCCATTGGTGATCTGCTGCATGCCGATGGCAACCGCGCGCAGACCCGAGCCGCAGAGCTGGTTAAGGCCCCAGGCGGTGGCTTCCTGCGGGATGCCCGCTTTCATGGCCGCTTGACGGGCCGGGTTCTGCCCCTGACCGGCGGTCAGGATCTGGCCGAGGATGACCTCGTCAATTTCGGCGGCATCCACTCCTGCTCGCTCCAGAACCGCCTTGATGGCTACCGCGCCCAATTCATGAGCCGCCAAGGTCGACAAAGCGCCGTTAAACGATCCGACGGGGGTACGGGCAGCACTTACAATCACAATATCGGGAGATGCCATCTGAAGTTCCTCATTGTCGGCCAAGTCAGGCCCCGACCTTAACGGTCGTTCGGGCCGAACGGCAATTGCGTTGTTTATCCTCCAACTTCTTTGCCAGATGCTGGGGTTTCGTCAAGCCGCTTCCCCCAATTCGGGCGATCACTTATGGCTTACGTCGTTAGGCGAATAGCTTGCATTCCATGAGATTTTCCTGTCCACTCAGGGTCTGGACACCGGTGTCTTATGTTGGACTTACCGTATCCGGCTGCTTTTGGGAGATGGATTGTTCATGACTGCCAAGGATAAGCCTACCGTTATCAAGAAATACGCCAATCGTCGCCTCTACCATACGGGCACGAGTACCTATGTAACGCTCGATGATTTGGCGGTGATGGTAAAACGTGGTGATAATTTCGCAGTCATTGACGCCAAATCCGGCGAGGACATTACCCGTCCGGTGTTGACACAGATCATCTTCGAGCAAGAAGCCAAGACGGGCCAGAACCTTCTGCCCATCAATTTCATGCGTCAGCTCATCAGCTTTTACGGCGACAGCATGCAATCGCTGGTGCCGAGCTATCTGGAGCATTCCATCCAGATGCTGACCGAAAACCAGCAAAAATTCCGGGATCAGATGGCCACCACCTTTGGTGTTCCCAATTTCGGCGTCATGGACGAGCTTGGCCAGAAAAACATGGACATGTTTCGCAATGCCATGGCGATGTTTTTACCCTTCGGCAAAGGACCGGCAGGCAACGAGGGGGCGGAAACGGCAGCAGCCCCTGCCCAAGCCGCTTCCGCTGAAGGCCAGGCCGCCTCGTACAAGGGCGATGACCTGACGGTTCTCCAACGGGAACTCGCGGAAATGCAGAAGCGCCTCGACAAATTGGCGCGCTAGATCCTCCACTTCCCCAAAAACGGTGGGGGTATCTAAAAATTATTGGTTAACGTAAGGTTAATTTCTGCTTTGCGCTGTGATAATGACCTGCCGGCTCACCCATCAGGGGTCGATGCCGCGGATCATCCATCATGAACCATCAAAACGAGCTAACCTGCCTGCATATGGCCACGCCGTGGCGCGCGCCACGAAGCGAGAGCGCACGCTATACGCGGCCTGACGCGCGTTTTCTGGCGCATCTTGTCGCCACCCGCGCCAATGTCGCGGAGTATCGGCTCAAGAACCGGATTTTGCCGGAAAATGGCGCAGCCGCCTATCGGCTTTCTCAGGCCCATCCATGGCCGGCAAATCCTGCCCGCCAAAGCATATCCGCCTGAGGTGCCGCCCGGCGGCCCATACCGGGCTTTAGAAACAGCAAAAACCCCGATCGCAAGACCGGGGTTTTTTAATTCTTCAAAAACGGATCTGAAAGCCGCAGCCGAAGCGCGGCCCTCCCGAGAAAAAGGCTTACGCCTCTTTCTTGATGTTCAGGATCTGCTTGCCGCGATACATGCCGGTCTTGAGATCGACGTGATGCGGACGGCGCAATTCGCCCGAGTCCTTGTCTTCGACATAGGTCGGTGCGGCGAGCGCATCGGCAGAACGGCGCATGCCGCGCTTGGAAGGGGATGTTTTGCGTTTTGGAACGGCCATCGGAAACTCCGTGTCGGGCGGTGAGACGCGGAAAGTCCACGCCAAATTGAATTCTGAAGGCCGGCTTATACAGAGGTTAGCGCCTCATGGCTAGACCTGACCTGTCATAAATCGTTTAAATTCCAAATCCTTCCTCCGGACACGCTTGACCCGTCACACCGCATCGGGCAAGCCGCAGACAGCGAAACGGGCGAAACAGGCCATGACGATGGACGCAACCGCATTTCAATCGACCTTAGCAGCGACAGGCGCGGTTCTGGAAGCGCTTCTCGACACCTTGCTGGCGGACGGGCTTGAGGCGGGCGAAATCGCACGCCCTGCGCCTTTGCTCGCCGCCATGCGCCATGGCGTACTTGGCGGCGGCAAACGGCTCCGCCCTTTTCTGCTGATCGAAAGCGCAAAATTATGCGGCGCAAACCCCGCTTCCGCCCATCTGGCGGGCGCAGCCCTTGAATTGGTCCATTGCTATTCGCTGGTCCACGACGATCTGCCCGCGATGGACAATGACGATCTGCGGCGCGGACGGCCCACCGTCCATAAAGTCTATGATGACGGCATGGCGATCTTGGCGGGTGATGCTTTGCTCACGCTCGCCTTTGATGTCATGGCGCGACCGGCCATTCATCCGCAGGCCGAGGTCAGGCTCGATCTCGTTCTTGGCCTTGCCCGCGCATCCGGTCTTGGCGGCATGGCAGGCGGCCAGGCGCTCGATCTGGCGGCGGAAGGTCGTTATACGCCCGGCAAGACCCCGCAAGCGCTATCGGAAAGCCAAATACGGCACTTGCAGGCGATGAAGACCGGCGCCTTGCTGCAATTCGCCGTCGAGGCGGGTGGCATATTGGGCCAAGCCACCGACACAACCCGCCAGGCGCTTGCATCCTATGGGCGGGCGATTGGCGCAGCCTTTCAAATCGCCGATGATATTTTGGATGTCGAAGCCGATACCGCGACGCTTGGCAAAAGTGCGGGCAAGGATGCCGAGCAGGGCAAAGGCACCTTGGTGGCGCTGCTCGGGCTCGATGCGGCAAAGGCCGAGCGGGACCGGCTGGCCCGCACCGCGCTGGAGGCCTTGGCGGGCTTCGGGCCGGAAGCGGACCTGTTGCGGGCGACCGCGCATTTCATCGTCCGGCGCGGCCACTAGGTTCGGCTAGATTACATTGGTTTCCAGCATCGGGCGGTTTTCGACCACCCGTTGATGGCCAAGCTCGGAGAGATCGAGCGTTTTGAACTGGCCGTGGATCATCAGCTCCGCCAAGCCCCGCCCGATGGCCGGGCTTTGCTGCAAGCCATGGCCGGAAAAGCCGTTGGCGAGATAGAGATTTTGATAACCGACGGCCAAGCCCACAATCGCGTTGTGGTCCAGTTCGCACATGTCGTAATGTCCGGCCCAGGCGCGGCCCGGCTTGATCTGTTCAAAGGCCGGCACGCGGGTGGCCAAAGCAGGCCAATAAATCTCTTCAAACAGCGACCAATCAACCTCGAACTCTTTCGAATCCGGGTCGTGTTCGCCGGGCGAACCGCCACAAATGAACAATTGGCCGTCGGCCGTGCGGTGCCCTTCGGGGCGAAACCATGTGCCGGACGTATCAATCAAGAGCGGCGCATTGGGTACATCGCCCTTACACATAAAGCTAAACACGCAGCGCTTCTTGCCGTGCACCGGAATATCGACACCGGCCATCGCCGCCAATTCGCGACCACCCGATGCACCCGCCGTGTTGAGAAGCGCGCCGCACGCGATGCGGGAGCCGTCTTTCAACGTCACGGCGGTAATTGTGCCGCCTTCCCGCTCAACACCCGTCACTTCGCCATCCACATAGGTCACGCCGAGATGGCGGGCCTTTTTGCGGAACGCCTGCATCAGGCCCCAACCATCAAACCAGCCCTCGCCGGTCCTGCCCCACGCGCCAGCCGCGATATCGTCCACCATCAGCCATGGAAAGTGCTGCTTAAGGGCATCGGAATCAAACAACACAATATCGGCACCAAGGCCGTTTTGCAGTTTCTGGTTTTCCGTCAACACCGGCGCGCCGGGCGTGGTCTCCAGATACAGATAGCCGCCTTCATGCAGGCCAATTTCGGGCTTTTCGCCCTTGATCGCGAGATGATCGCCGATGTTTCTCAGATAATCGATGCCATAAAGCGATATTTTAACGTTCACCGCGCTCGAATATTGCTGCCGGATCGAGGCCGCCGAGAGAGCTGACGCCGAAAACGCGTAGGTCGGGTCTTTTTCAATCACGACCACCCGACCCTTGAACGCCGGATCGCTCGCCAGATGGCACGCCACGGACGAGCCGATCACCGCACCGCCTACGATGACAATATCGGCCGATGAGGGGGTATCGCTTGCGCCAGACATGCTGTTTCCTGTTTATTCGATAATGATCTTCGGACCTTGACGGGCAGGGGCGCCCGTCTCGAGCCGTGTTTTCAAGGCTTCCGCGAGCCCCATGAAAATCTTGGCATGGACGCTATCGGGCGCGGTTGCCACCACAGGCGTTCCCGCATCCGAGCGTTCACGGATATCGATATGCAGCGGCACTTCGCCCAGGAAGGGAACACCCAACCGCTCCGCCTCGTGACGCGCGCCGCCATGGCCGAAAATATCCGACCGCGTGCCGCATTCTGGGCAGAGGAAATAGCTCATATTTTCAATGACGCCCAAAATCGGCACTTCCACGCGCTTGAACATCGACACGCCACGGCGTGCATCGATCAGCGCCAGATCCTGTGGCGTTGACACGATCACCGCCCCCGCCAAGGTTACCGCCTGCGCCATGGTGAGCTGAGCATCACCCGTGCCGGGCGGCATATCGACGATGAGCACATCAAGCGTGCCCCAATTGACTTCGCGCATCATCTGTTGAAGCGCCGACATAACCATCGGCCCACGCCAGATCATCGGTGTTTCTTCTTCGATCAGAAAGCCGATCGACATCACCTTGATGCCATAGCCGTCAAGCGGCTGCATGATCTTGTTTTCATCGATCGTCGGACGGCCCGTGATGCCGAACAGTTTTGGCAAAGACGGGCCATAAATATCCGCATCCAGAATGCCGACTTTCATACCCAGCGCCGAAAGTGCGAGCGCGAGATTGGCCGAAACGGTGGATTTGCCAACGCCGCCTTTGCCGGAAGCAACGGCTACGATGTGTTTAACACCGGGAATCATCGCTTTGGCCGTTGCAGCCTGCGCGCGCGGCCCGGGCGCCGCCGGAGCATTGGCCTGCGCCGGACGCTCGGCGGTCAGCGTCACCATGGCTTTATCGATGCCCTTGACCGATAAAGCGGCCATCTCGACCGCCGCCCGCACAGGTTCGATCGTCTTGGCGGTTGAGGGATCCACCACCAGCGAAATATAGGCTTTATCGCCCTGAATCGAGATACCACCCAACAGGCCGGAGCGCAAAAACGGTGTTTTGCCATCCGGTCCCTTCAAAAGAGACAGGGCATTGCGCAGGTCTTGTTCATTCGACACGGGAATTTTCCTTTTAAACGCGTGACGCTTTATGGCGGGTTGCGGGTTGCAAGGTCAACCGTTCTTCGCAAAGACGGCTTGCCCGCATCGCTCTAGCGGTCCATATCGTCGCATCAACGTATTCTACCCATTCATCGGAGAAATCGACATGGCGAAAGTAGCATTTCTGGGCTTGGGCGTGATGGGTTTTCCTATGGCGCGGCATCTCGCGCAAAAGGGACACGATGTCACCGTTTATAACCGCACCTTTGCCAAGGCTGAAGCCTGGGTGGCCGCCAATGGCGGTAAGGCCACCAAGATGCCGCGGGAGGCCGCCCAAGGCCAGGAGATCGTGTTTGCCTGCGTCGGCAATGATGATGATTTGCGCTCCGTAACGCTCGGCGCGGATGGCGCCTTTGCCGGCATGGCGAAGGGCACCGTGTTTGTCGACCATACGACAGCCTCCGCAGAAGTGGCGCGCGAACTCTACGCAACGGCGGGAGAGCATGGTTTAGCCTTTATCGACGCGCCTGTTTCCGGCGGGCAAGCCGGCGCCGAGAACGGCGTGCTGACCGTCATGTGCGGCGGTGACGAGGCCATCTATGCCCGTGTCGAGCCGGTGATTATGTCGTTCGCCCGCATGTGCAAATTACTGGGCCCATCGGGCGCGGGCCAGCTCACCAAAATGGTCAACCAGATTTGTATAGCGGGGCTCGTGCAAGGCTTGGCCGAAGGCGTCAATTTCGCCAAGAAAGCAGGGCTTGATGTCGAGGCCGTGATCGAGACCATCTCGAAGGGCGCGGCCCAAAGCTGGCAGATGGAAAACCGCTACAAGACCATGAACCAGTCGAAATTCGAATTCGGGTTTGCGGTGGACTGGATGCGCAAGGATTTGGGCATCTGCATCGCTGAAAGCCGCCGCAATGGCGCTAATCTACCGGTGACGGCTTTGGTCGATCAATTCTACGGCGAAGTGCAGAATATGGGCGGCGGAAGATGGGACACGTCGAGCCTGTTGGCAAGGTTGGAGCGGAAGTAAAAGAGGGGCGAATAGCGAGTAGCGAATGGCGAATAGGGTTCCGATACCCCTATTCGCTACTCACAATTCGCTACTCGCCTCTTCTAGCAAGCCCCAAACAAACGGCACGAAGCTGCGCCAGAGTTCGACGTGGAACGTGTCCGCCGCCGTACGCCACAACACGATATCCGCTTTCGAATAAATCGTGCGCGTTGCCATGCCTACCGGAAACGCGGAGAGGTGCAAATCCAGAAAACATCCGCTGGCGAGAAGCGTTTCAGCCTTCGGGCCTGACACAGTAAACGCCGTGTTACGGTGGCTGATATCGACCAGCGAATGGTGCTGCTTGGCGAGCGCCTTTTCGATCGACGCTTCAAGCGCCTCAACCTCGCCATCGGGCGCAATCAGCAGCCATTCATCAGGACCGAGCGAAATCGCCGTGCGGCCATTGTCGGTTTCGGCTTTCAGCAAAGCATTCGGCAACATCACGCCAAAGCCCTTCGAGCAAGCGCTTGCAGCCTTCGGGTCACCCCGAAACGAAAAACGTGTCGCATAAGGCATTGCTGCAACGGTGACGGCACCTTCCACCTGAATGGGGTGCAAGCCTTCAAAGGCCGAGCGGCGGGTGAGTGAATCAGACATGGAGCTTGGCTCCTTCCTTGTCATAGAAAACCGGATCGGTGACGGTGACCGCAATCGGGCCATCAGGCATCGGCACATAGAGTGTTTCGCCCATGCGCGCGCGCCCAGCCGAGACAATCGCAAGCGCGAAGCTGCGGCCCAGCACGGCGCTTTGATAGGACGAGGTGACATGGCCTAACGCCGAAGTGCCTGCGGGCGGATTGCCGATCAGCGTGATCTGCGCGCCTTCTTCCAGCACCGTTTGCGGTTCGACGGTCAAAAGACCCACCAACTGCTTGCGATCGGCCTTCACAAGATCCGGACGCGTCAGCGAGCGCTTGCCGACGAAATCGGGTTTCGCTTTTCCAATCGCCCAATCAAGCCCGAGATCGTTCGGGGTAACCGTGCCATCGGTTTCCTGGCCGACGATGATATAACCCTTCTCGGCACGCAGAACGTGCATCGTCTCGGTGCCATAGGCGCAAGCCTCGTATTTCTGCGCTTCCGCCCAGATGGCTTCCCAGATCGCTTGGCCGTAATCGGCAGGCACGTTGACTTCGAAACCAAGTTCGCCGGTAAAGCTCATACGGAAGAGCCGGGTTGGCACGCCGCAGATTTTACCCAGGCGCACGCTCATATGCGGCATGGCTTCGTTCGAAATATCGATACCATCGATCAGAGGCGCGATGATCTTGCGCGCATTCGGGCCTTGCACCGCGACAACCGAATATTGCTCGGTTGTCGAGGTCAGAGCCACTTTGAGGTTCGGAAACTCGGTCTGGAGATAATCTTCCATATGATTCAACACGCGCGGCGCACCGCCCGTTGTTGTCGTGACATGGAAACGATCTTCCGCAATGCGGCCAACCACACCGTCATCCATCACGAAGCCCGCTTCGTTCAGCATTAAACCGTAACGGCAACGGCCCACTTCGAGCTTCGACCACGGGTTGGTGTAGAGGATGTTCATGAACTCGGCGGCATCGGGGCCTACGACTTCAATCTTGCCCAGCGTCGAGGCATCGAAGACGCCCGCCGAGTCGCGCACCGTCTTGCATTCACGCAACACGGCGGCGTGCATATCCTCGCCCGCATGCGGGAAATACCACGCGCGTTTCCAGAGGCCGACATCTTCAAACACCGCGCCTTGCGCTTCCGCCCAAGCATGCGTCGCTGTCTTGCGCACGGGATCAAACAGATCACCACGCGAATGGTTGGCCATCGCACCGAAGCTGATCGGCGTGTAAGGCTGGCGGAAGGTGGTGAGACCCACCGCAGGGATCGGTTTGCCCAGCGCTTCAGCGGCAATCGCCAGCGCGTTCATGTTGGACAATTTGCCCTGATCGGTCGCCATGCCGGTGGTGGTATAGCGCTTCACATGCTCGATGGACCGCATGCCTTCGCGGGTGGCGAGCTTGATGTCTTTAGCCGTCACGTCGTTCTGGTAATCGACAAAGGCTTTCACCCGTCCCGCATCATGCGGATGCGGGACCGCACCCAGGAACCCGCCATGCGCGTCAAGTACGCCTGCGAGCTTCACTTGGGTCGCCTTGCCCTGGGCACATCCGGCTTTGGCTGCGGCATCAAGACCCGCAGCAAAACCATCCTCGAACGCTTGGGCCAGTGTTTCGGAGCCTTTGCACGCACCCGCCGAGCGTTCGGCCTGCGCGGACTCGCCCGGAATAAACACCTGTCGCGCGTCATCAAACACCAGTTTACCGCGCGATTGCGAGAACAGATGCACCGACGGCGTCCAGCCGCCACACATCAGGATCAGATCACACGGGATCGCCTCTTCACCATCCGTGCCAAGCTTGCTGACGAGTGCTGCATTCACCCGCAACCGTCCGGTTGATCCCGTGATCGCCATGCCGGTTTCAACGCGAATACCGGCCGCACGCGCCGCCATGGGCAGCGGGCCATTGGCTTCCTTGCGCAGATCGGCAATCAGCTCGATCGAGACGCCCGCTGCCTTCAAATCAAGCGCCGCCTGATAGGCGCTGTCATGGGCGGTAGCCACGACGGCACGCCCACCGGGGCGAACGCCATAGCGGTTGGCGTAGGTGCGCGCGGCGTCGGCCAGCATGATCCCGGGGCGGTCATTATCGGGGAAGACCATCGGGCGCTCATGCGCACCCGCCGCAATCACGACCTCTTTCGCACGCACCTGCCAGAGGCGATCGCGCGGCAGTTTCGGATCAGGCGTTGCGAGATGATCGGTAACCCGCTCGACAAGGCCTAAAAAATTTTGTGCGAAATAACCGAAGGCTTGCGTGCGCGGTAGCAGCGTCACGGTACCGGCAAGTGCCTTCAATTCGGCAACCGCTTCCTCAACCCATTGGGCTGCGGGCTTGCCATCAACCGTCGCGTGCAGCTCCGACAGCAGCGAGCCGCCAAATTCCGCCTGCTCGTCGCACAGGATCACCCGCGCGCCGGTGCGGGCCGCCGACAGAGCAGCCGACAAACCGGCGGGGCCGGAGCCAACGACCAATACATCGCAATGGGCAAAACGGGTCGAGTAATGATCCGGATCAGGTTCGCTCGAGGCCGTGCCAAGACCCGCTGCACGGCGGATAATCGGCTCATAGAGCTTCTTCCATGCCACATTCGGCCACATGAAGGTCTTGTAGTAAAAACCTGCCACAAACAGCGGCGAGAGGAAATTATTGATCGCGCCGACATCGAAGGACAAAGACGGCCAAGCATTCTGGCTCTTCGCCACAAGTCCGTCATAGAGCTCGACCTGCGGAGCGCGTAAGTTTGGCGTGTGCCGCGCGCCGCTACCCACGCTGACCAGCGCATTCGGCTCATCGGATCCTGCCGTGATAACACCGCGCGGGCGGTGATATTTGAACGAGCGACCCATCAAATGCACGCCATTGGCGAGCAAAGCGGAAGCGAGCGTATCGCCCTCGAAGCCGCGATAGGTTTTACCGTCAAAGGTAAAAGAGAGCGGTTTGGTCCGGTCCACCCGACCGGAGCGCTTGGCGCGAAGCGTCAGGCTCATTGTCCAGCCTCCTTAACGAGTTCTGCAAGATCAGGCTTGGGCTGGCCCGCCGGATAGGTTTTCAAAATCTTGTCGCTTACCGTATCGCGCACGCAATTGAAGAAGCGCGCGCAACCGGAAACATGCCGCCAGCGCTCGATATGGAGCCCTTTCGGGTTAGAGCGGAAATAAAGATATTCCGCCCATTCCTGGTCGCTCGTGGTGGAAGGGTCAGCGGGGCGCGCAATATGCGCTTCGCCCGCATAGCGGAATTCAAGTTCCGGACGGTTGCCGCAATGGGGGCAAGGGATCAATAACATCGATATAACTCCCTTAATGCGCGACGGCGGCGGCGGCCGCTTCATCGATCAGGCGGCCGGTTTTGAACCGGTCGATGGTGAAGGCCGCGTTGATCGGGTGCGGTTCGTCCTTCGCAATCGTATGCGCAAACACATTGGCCGAACCGGGCGTGGCCTTGAAGCCGCCCGTTCCCCAGCCGCAATTGACATAAAGCCCCTTCACCGGCGTCTTTGACAGGATCGGCGAGCGATCCGGCGTCACATCGACAATGCCACCCCAGTTCCGGAGCATCCGCAAGCGGCGAACATTCGGGAACAATTCGCAAATCGCGTCGAGCGTGTGGGTGGTGATGTGGAGACCGCCCGTCTGGCTGTAGGACGTATATGCATCCGTACCTGCGCCGATGACCAACTCGCCCTTGTCGGATTGCGACATATAGGCGTGGATCGTGTTCGACATCACCACGCAAGGCATGATCGGCTTGATAGGCTCGGAAACCAGCGCTTGTAGCGGATAGGATTCAAGCGGCATGCGGACATCCGCCATACCCATCACCACACTGGTGTGACCGGCAGCCACGACACCGATTTTCTTGGTGCCAATAAAACCCTTGGTGGTCTCGACCCCCGTTACCGCGCCCGATGGGTCGCGACGGATGCCCTTCACTTCGCAATTCTGGATGATATCGACACCCATCGCACTCGCCGCGCGCGCATAGCCCCACGCCACCGCATCGTGACGCGCGGTACCGCCGCGTCGTTGAAGCGCCGCGCCCAAAATCGGGTAGCGCATATTGGGCGAGATGTTGAGGATGGGGCAGAATTCCTTCGCTTCTTCCGGCGTCAGCCACTCATTGTCGATGCCCTGCAACCGGTTGGCATGGACATGGCGCTTGAACACCTGAATGTCATGCACGGTATGGGCGAGCATCATCACGCCGCGCGGCGAATACATGACATTGTAATTGAGCTCTGATGAAAGGTTTTCCCATAGCTTGACCGAATGCTCGTAAAGCCCCTGGCTTTCTTCCCACAGATAGTTCGAGCGAATGATCGTGGTATTGCGGCCCGTATTGCCGCCGCCGAGCCAGCCTTTTTCCAGCACCGCAATGTTGCGAAGCCCATGCTCTTTGGCCAGATAATAGGCGGTGCCCAAGCCATGCCCGCCCGCGCCGATGATGATGGCGTCATAGGCTGCTTTGGGTTCAGGAAAACGCCATTGCTCCGGCCAATGCCGGTGCGCGGATAAAGCTTGTTTCGCTAGATTGAGGAATGAGAAGCGCAAACTCGCTCTCCTTCTTTGAGGGGCCGGGACAATCAACTTCTGACGGGATCAGGCGTCAAAAGCCAATGAAATTCAGTCATAGGGCGATTACGATGTCTTATCGAGATCGACCTTAATCGAAGCGTCATTTCCATGTCGATAGGCGTCATGCCGCACTTTAGTTGCCGGTTTCGATCGATAAAGCGCCCTTGGTGCGGCAAACAAGAATGGCCGCATCGATCCTCTTATCCATTTCGAACTCGGATAAAGTGGTAACGGGCGGCGATTTTGATGCGATCTCCTCTCCGACACAGGAGCAGGAGGAGACACATTGCCTATCCTTGCGGCCGGACGCGACGCAGCTTGCCGTACACGCTTTTGCAAACCCGCCATCCGACGGCGCAAAAAGATGAAGGGGCCCCGTCATGCTCAAGCCTGCCCATAAAAGGCTCATCATCAGGGGTTGATGGATCAGATAGATCGGCAGGCTGAACCGGCCCATGCGGGCCAGCCAACGTGCCGCGCGCCCGGCTATCGGACGCTGAAGCCATGCCGTTGCCGACTGATAGCGATAGGTGAGACGCGCGGCCAGCACACCTGAAAGCACCACGCCGAACCAGGGAAACAGCGGCACATAATCATTGGTGCGCGGCATCACATGGTTGAGCCCCAGCCAGAACAGCCAAGGCTGTTCGAAAAACGGATGCGCCACCACCAAAGGGGCCGCCAACGACACCGCCGCCGTCCCTGCCACCCATACCAGAGGAGCGCCCAGCATCGGCAGAGCCAGCAGGCTCGATAGCGCAATGCAATGCAACACGCCGAAGAAAATCCATTCCTCCGGCATCGCAACAAAAGTGCCCACCGAGACGATCAGGGCAGCACCCGCCACAAAGCGGAACCGCCGCAAAAACGGCTTCAATTGAAACGTGCCGCGATGGGCGAGCGCAAGACTCAATCCGACAATCAACAGAAAGCTGCCCGCAATGCCATGCGCCAGCATACGACCCTCAGAGGTGAAGGATATGTCGTAATCCACGATCCCGAAAAAGCCGAGATCCCATGTGAAATGAAAAGCGATCATACTGAGGATCGCAACGCCGCGTGCCACATCCAGCACGGGCCAACGCCGTTTAATCCCTTCTCCCGTCGGGGAGAAGGAAGACCGCGTCATGTTAGTGAACCAGCGTGGAACGCAAAGCTTCGATCTGGGCCAAGCGCTCGGCTGCCAGACGCTTGCCTTCATCCGTCAAAGCGGCCGCCAGCAAGGTAGAAGCAAGATCGACTTCAGCTGCAAACGCCGCTTCCGTCATATCGGCGACAGGAATGGCCTGTTCGGCCAGTACGGTCAAAACCGTTGCCGACACATCCACAAAGCCGCCGCGAATAAACACGGCCTGCGATGCGCCTTTCTCGTCCGTGTAGGACAGAACACCTGGACGAAGCGCCGACATCACCGGAGCATGGTCTTTCAGCACAGCGAAATCGCCTTCCGTGCCCGGAACGACAACCTGCTCCACGTCACCCGAAAATACGAGCTTTTCAGGAGAAACGAGTTCGAATGCAAAAGCGGCCATTATAGTCTCCGGAACGTCTGACGGTCGTAGACGGCGCCTTGTGCGCGCCGCCTTTTATCATGCCGATCGAATTATGCGGCTTCCTTGGCGAGGCGATCAGCCTTCTCGATGGCTTCCTCGATCGTGCCGACCATGTAGAAGGCCGCTTCTGGAAGGTGGTCATACTGACCTTCAACCAGACCCTTGAAGCTCTTGATGGTGTCGGCGAGCGAGACGAGCTTGCCCGGCGAACCGGTGAACACTTCAGCGACGTGGAACGGCTGCGACAAGAAGCGCTCGATCTTGCGGGCGCGGGCAACGGCCAGCTTATCGTCTTCCGACAATTCGTCCATGCCGAGAATGGCGATGATGTCCTGCAGCGACTTGTAACGCTGAAGCGTCGACTGCACGGCACGCGCAACCGCGTAATGCTCTTCACCCACGATCAAAGGCGACAACATGCGCGAGGATGAATCGAGCGGATCGACCGCCGGATAGATGCCCTTTTCCGCAATCGAGCGCGACAACACGGTTGTTGCGTCCAAATGGGCGAAGGAAGCGGCGGGTGCCGGATCGGTCAAATCGTCGGCTGGCACATAAATGGCCTGCACCGAGGTGATCGAACCCTTGGTAGTTGTGGTGATGCGTTCCTGCAGCGCGCCCATATCGGTGGCGAGCGTTGGCTGATAGCCCACGGCCGAAGGAATACGGCCCAAGAGCGCCGACACTTCGGAGCCTGCCTGCGTGAAACGGAAAATGTTGTCGACGAAGAAGAGCACGTCCTGGCCCTGATCGCGGAAATGCTCGGCGACCGTCAAGCCGGTGAGAGCAACGCGAGCGCGCGCACCTGGAGGCTCGTTCATCTGGCCATACACAAGGGCGCATTTCGAACCAGCAGCCGAGCCGCCATGTTCCTTCGGGTCCATGTTCACCTTGGACTCAATCATTTCGTGATAGAGATCGTTGCCCTCGCGGGTACGCTCGCCAACGCCTGCGAACACGGAGTAACCACCGTGCGCCTTTGCGACGTTGTTGATGAGCTCCATGATGAGAACGGTCTTGCCGACGCCTGCACCGCCGAAGAGGCCGATTTTACCGCCCTTGGCGTAGGGTGCCAGAAGATCAACGACCTTGATGCCGGTTTCGAGAATCAGACCTTCGGTCGACTGCTCGGCATAGGTTGGGGCATCTTGGTGGATCGAACGATAGGCTTCGGCTTCGACCGGGCCCAACTCGTCCACCGGCTCGCCGATGACGTTGATGATGCGGCCAAGCGTGCCTGCACCAACCGGAACCGAAATCGGTGCGCCCGTATCGATCACTTCCTGACCGCGGACAAGACCCTCGGTCGTGTCCATCGAGATTGTGCGGACCGAATTCTCGCCGAGATGCTGGGCGACTTCGAGCACGAGGCGGTTACCGCGGTTCGTGGTTTCGAGCGCGTTCAGAATTTCAGGCATGTGGCCATCGAAATGAACGTCGACGACCGCGCCGATGACCTGTGTGATTTTGCCGATTGCTTTGGTGGCCATGGTCCTAATCCTTCATCCGTCCGTTCAGAGCGCTTCGGCGCCCGAGATAATTTCAATCAGTTCTTTGGTGATCATCGCCTGACGCGAGCGGTTATACTTGATCGTCTGCTTCTTGATCATGTCGCCCGCATTACGCGTCGCGCTATCCATCGCACTCATCCGCGCGCCCTGCTCGGACGCGGCGTTCTCGAGCAACGCCGAGAAAACCTGCATCGAGATATTGCGCGGCAAAAGGCTGCTCAGAATTTCAACTTCGTCTGGCTCATATTCATAAGCCGCCGAAGCAACGACACCTTCAGGCTTTTCCGGAATAATCGCTGGAACGATCTGCAAGGCCGTCGGGAATTGCTGGATCACCGATTTGAAGCGCGAATAGAACAATGTGCACACATCGAACTCGCCCGCCTCAAAGCGCGCGATGATCGAGCGGCCGATCTGGTCGGCATTTTCAAATCCGATATAGCGAACGGCGCGAAGATCAACAAATTCAATGATGTTTTTGGCGAACAACCGCTTCAAAAGATCATTGCCCTTTTTACCGACGCAGACGATCTTCACCGTCTTGCCTTCGGCAATCAAAGCATTCGCTTTATCGCGGGCCAGTCGCGCAATCGATGAGTTGAACGCGCCGCAGAGGCCACGTTCCGCCGTGCAAACGACCAGAAGATGCGTCTTGTCTTGACCCGTGCCCGCAAGCAGTGCCGGCGCCGAGGGCGTACCGGCAACGCTTTCCGCAATATTGGCCAGCATCGCATTCATCCGCAGCGCGTAAGGACGCGCCGCTTCCGCGGATGCCTGGGCACGACGCAGTTTAGCCGCCGCCACCATTTGCATGGCTTTGGTGATCTTCTGCGTGGCCTTGACCGACGTAATGCGGTTTCGGAGGTCTTTTAATGAAGGCATGGTACGCCCCTTTCAGACCTCGATTACGAGAAGGATTTCGCGAAGGCGTCGACCGCAGCCTTCAGGGTCTTCGCCGAATCATCGGAGAGGTCCTTGGAGGTACGGATGGCTTCGAGAAGAGCTGCATTCTGCGACTTCAGCGCATTCAGCAAGCCGTCCTGGAACGCCTTGACGCGGTTAACTGGCAGCGTATCGAGATAGCCGTTAACACCCGCATACAGCACGCAAACCTGCTCTTCCATCTGCATCGGCGAGAACTGCGTCTGCTTGAGCAACTCGGTCAAACGGGCGCCGCGGTTGAGCAAACGCTGGGTCGTGACGTCAAGATCGCCGCCGAACTGGGCAAACGCCGCCATTTCGCGGTACTGGGCCAGCTCGCCCTTGATCTTGCCGGCAACCTTCTTCATCGCCTTGGTCTGCGCGGCAGAGCCGACGCGCGACACGGAGAGACCGACGTTCACGGCAGGACGGATGCCCTGGAAGAACAGATCGGTTTCGAGGAAGATCTGGCCGTCGGTGATCGAAATCACATTGGTCGGAATATAGGCCGACACGTCGTTGGCCTGCGTCTCAATCACGGGCAGAGCGGTCAGCGATCCATTACCCGACGCCTTGCCAAGCTTGGCCGCACGCTCCAACAAACGCGAATGGAGGTAGAACACGTCGCCCGGATAGGCTTCACGGCCTGGAGGACGACGCAGAAGAAGCGACATCTGGCGATAAGCGACCGCCTGCTTCGACAAATCGTCATACACGATCACGGCATGCATACCGTTGTCACGGAAATATTCGCCCATCGTGCAACCCGTGAACGGTGCAAGGAACTGCATCGGAGCCGGATCGGAAGCGGTAGCCGCCACAACGATTGAGTACTCAAGAGCGCCATGCTCTTCGAGAACCTTCACGAACTGGGCAACGGTGGAACGCTTCTGGCCAATAGCAACATAGACGCAATAGAGCTTCTGGCTCTCGTCTGTGCCTTGGTTGATCGCCTTCTGGTTCAAAATCGTGTCGAGCGCGATGGCGGTTTTACCCGTCTGACGATCGCCGATGATCAATTCGCGCTGGCCACGGCCAACGGGGATCAGCGCATCGACCGACTTCAAGCCGGTTGCCATTGGCTCATGCACCGACTGGCGAGGAATAATGCCAGGAGCCTTAACGTCGACCTGCTTGCGAGCTTCGGCCTTGATCGGGCCTTTGCCGTCAATCGGGTTGCCGAGCGCGTCGACAACGCGGCCCAAAAGGCCCTTGCCGACAGGCGCGTCAACGATGGCGCCGGTGCGCTTGACCGTCTGGCCTTCTTTGATGTCACGGTCGGAACCGAAGATCACGACGCCGACATTGTCGGCCTCCAAGTTCAAGGCCATGCCGCGGATACCGTTTTCGAACTCGACCATTTCGCCCGCCTGGACGTTGTCGAGCCCATAGACGCGGGCAATACCGTCGCCGACGGAGAGCACTTGGCCCACTTCGGTGACATGGGCTTCAGAACCGAAGTTCTTGATCTGATCTTTAAGAATGGCAGAAATTTCTGCGGCGCGGATATCCATCAGCCGACCTCTTTCATCGCGGTTCGAATG
>CANGIS010000041.1 GCA_947454055.1 Hyphomicrobiales bacterium | reverse complement strand
CGGTTATTTCCGCGCCGATCGGGCATGATGAGGGTGCGATCATCGACGATGCGTACGAGGTAGCCGGGTCTGTCACCGCGTGGCGAACAATCTAGCCCTTCGGGCCCCGACGTCGCCAGTGCTGCAAACGGTGACGCCTCGATCATCGCCCGATATTCAGGCGAGAGATAAGTAATTTCTTTCGAGAGCGACGTTTCCCCCGGAAGGCCATACAGAGCTTCCAGTGCTGCAATTGATTCGATTCTCATCGCTTTGGTCTGCTCCATCATATTGATTAGCTATCGTCTATCGCATCGAAATGACTGCTATAATTTAAAAGAATTATTGTTTTAACACTTTTATGGCAAAGGCAGAATTCGACGTCCGTTAACGGGATCAAAAAAGTGCATCGCATTTGATGGAATCTCGGCCTGAAGAGGCGCATCATCCGCGTAGTGTTGAGTGCCTCCAATAGAGATGACCGCTTGCTCTGCTCCGACCGTGCCATGCAACAGGCGGCTTGGGCCTAGGGCTTCAGAGAAATGGGGCGAAATAGTAAGTCCGCCTTCAGAAACGATCGCAGCCTGTTCAGCGCGGAAGCCGAGGGTTACCGGCCCCTCGGGCAGGTGTGGCCAATGGGTCGAATCGAGCGCTATCGCCTGTCCATCCTTGAACCGGATTTGTTGGGACGCACGATCGATTATAACACTCAAAAGATTGAGCCCCGGCGAACCGACAAAGCCCGCGACATAGGTCGAGGCTGGCCGATGATAGACATCGTCAGGCGAGCCTACTTGCTCAATCTGGCCTTTGTTCATCACCACAATTCGGTCAGCCAGCGTCATTGCCTCCACCTGATCATGGGTAACAAACAGAGAGGTTGTCCCAAGCCTCTGATGAAGCTTGCGAATTTCGATACGCATGGCGACGCGCAAGCGGGCATCAAGGTTGGAAAGAGGTTCGTCGTATAAGAAGACATCAGGCTCACGGATCATCGCACGGCCCATCGCCACACGTTGCCGTTGTCCACCCGAGAGCTGCATCGGCTTGCGATCAAGAAAATCCGCCAAACCGAGCATGTTGGCGACCGCTGAGATACGGGCCATTCGATCGGCTTTTGCAAGACCCGCCACTTTCAATGCGTAACCGATATTTTCCGAAACGGTCATGTGCGGATAGAGCGCATAATTCTGAAATACCATGGCGCAACCCCGCTCGCGAGGCTCCAGTTCGTTGACGATTTTATCGCCGATTGAAATCTCGCCATCGGTGATGGCTTCGAGACCCGCAATCATGCGCAGAAGCGTTGATTTTCCGCATCCGGATGGGCCGAGGATAACGACAAATTCGCCGGCCTCGATATGAAGGTCAACACCGTGAACCACGGTGGTGGTTCCGTAATTTTTCTTGACGCTTTTGAGCGTGACGGCGGCCATGAAAGGGATCCTATTTTTCGGTCGCGATCAGGCCGCGCACAAAATAGCGCTGCATGAAAGCGACGAGGAGAAGGGGGGGGAGCATCACAATCAAACAACCGGCCATCGCGACATTCCAATCAGGCGTACCGCCGCCATTGGTTGAGACGGTGGGTGCCAAAAGCTTAAGCTCGACAACTGCCGTTGTGCCAAAGCCAGCCCGGTCGGGTGTGGCAAGCAAGGGCCAGAGATATTGGTTCCAGGCGTAGAGAAACATGATGGTAAAAAGCGCTGCCATATTGGTGCGCGAAAGCGGCATCAAAAATTCGACCAGAAAGCGGAACGGTCCGGCACCATCCATACGCGCAGCTTCGAGTAATTCGTCCGGAACGGTCAAGAAAAATTGACGATATAAAAACGTGCCCGTGGCCGTCGCGATCAAAGGCAAAACGAGGCCGGTGTACGAATTCAACAAATTCCATTCGAGCCCGATCTGAATGCCTGAAAGCATCTGGATAAGACCGGTTAAACCGGACACATCGAGCATGGATTGGAACGGCCAGAGCGCATTGGCAGCGACCGCATAGGTCGGCACGATTCGCACTTCGAGTGGCAGCATCAGCGTGATGAAGATCAGCCAAAATGCCAGCATTCGACCCGGAAAGCGGAAATAAACGAGACCAAAGGCCGTTAGCGCCGACATCACAACCTTACCCGTCGCAACGCCTAAGGACATGATCAAGCTGTTCAGCAATCGCCCTCCAAGATTCCCTCGTGCCCATGCGGCCTGGAGGTTTTCAAAGAGATGTGAGCCGGTAATGTAATGAAGTTCTGGCGTGTTGATTTCGCGTACCGTTAATGTTGCGCCGACAAAGACAAGCCACAACGGCACGAACACAACCAATGCGCCGATGAACATCACCGCATAGGTCGCTAGATTAAGGAGGGGCGTGCGCTCAATCATTGTATTGCCTCAGCTGTAATGCACGCGCCGCTCGATGTAGCGGAACTGGAAAAAGGTAAGCACCATCATGATCAGCATCAGCACAATCGATTGGGCCGCAGCACCTGAATAATCGAGCCCGCGAAAGCCGTCGAAATAGATTTTGTAGACGAGCAGTTCGGTTGCCTTGCCTGGTCCGCCATCGGTCATCACATCGACAATGCCGAAGGAATCCTGAAAACTATCGGTGATGCTGATGACCAACATGAAAAAGAAGGTTGGCGTGATCAGCGGCAATTGAATATCGAAGACACGGCGCAACACACCGGCACCATCAAGCGCACTGGCCTCGATCACCGAACGCGGAATGGCCTGTAGAGCGGCCAAGAAAAAGATGAAGCAGTAAGCGGCGTATTTCCAAGAATAGCAGATAATGATCATCGCCATCGCGTGATAGCCGTTTTGCGCGGGATTCCAGAATTCTGGATAAGCTTTAACAAGGCTCGCGAAAATGCCGGCTTCGGGCGCGAAAATAAAGCGAAAGGCAAGCGCTGCGGCGGGTGCTACCACCGCATAAGGCCACACAAAAATGGTTCGAAACGCTTGGTATCCCTTCAGTCCGCGATCACAGGCTACCGCGAGCAGAAGGCCGAAAGCCATGGATAAGATAGCAGTCGATGCAGCAAACATCAGACTGCGGATGATCGAGCCCCAATACGCACGATCGGCAAAGATTTGGCGAAAATTGTCAAAGCCCACCCATTCGTTGCCGCCGCCCCACGGGCGCTCAAGCGTGAAGGCCCAGTACATTGCGGCGCCAGTAGGCCAATAGAAAAACGTGAAGACAAGCAGAATTTGCGGCAAAATAAATGCGAAGCCGAGCCAGCCCATCGAGAAGGTTGCGCGCTTTTCCATGCTTGGAATTCCATCATCCGTAACGGTGCGAGGCGTCGAAAAGAAAAAGGGCGAGGCCGCTAAGCCTCGCCCCTTTATAAAGCGGTCAGATCAAGGCAGCATCTTGCCAGCATAGGTCTTCTCAAACTTGCGGAGCACTGCATTCGAGCGTTCGACTGCCGAGTTAAGGCCATCGTCAACCGATACCTTGTTGGCAAAAATATCGGTTAGAGCATCGCGCATTTCCTTGCGGATCTGCACAAAGCCACCGAGACGAATGCCGCGGGTGTTTTCATTGACAGGCGAAGCATTGAGCGAGGCAATGGCCAGCTCGCGGCCCTTGTACGGAGCCTTGTCGTAAAAGCCCTGCGATTTCATAAATTCGAAACCCGACTTCGTGACCGGAATATAGCCTGTGTTGGTCGACCAGAAGAGAGCCGATTCTGGCTGGGCGATGAAGTTGAAGAACGCTGCTGCGCCCTTGTATTCAGCGTCTGACTTGCCCTGCAAAGCCCACAGCGATGCACCGCCAACGAGCGAGTTGTGACGCTCGACGCCGGCAAGCGTTGGCAAGATGGCGACATCCCACTGCATGTCAGGCTTTTGTGTCTTGCCGACAGTGCCGTGATCAGCAATCGAGGACAGCATAACCTGGCAATCACCGTTCGCAAAAGCCTGGACGATGGTGGCGCCCGTATCTGGCGTCTTGATCTTTACCAGACCATCATCATAGCCTTTTTTCAAAGTCTTGATGATGTCGACATATTTTCCTTTGTTGACAGCAAATTCGGCATCGAGGCCCTGATAGCCATTGCCCTTTGTGGCAACGGGAATGTTATTGATTGCGGAGAACTGCTCCATGATAGGCCAGGTGTCATAGTTCCAAGCCATGGGGCATTCATAGCCCGCAGACTTAAGGGCTTTGAGCGAGTCAAACGTTTCTTCCCACGTCTTCGGCGCCTCGGTTTTGCCGATCTTGGCAAATGCGTCCTTGTTCCAATACATCATCGCGGTCGAGGAGTTGAATGGGAAGGAGTTCAGCTCGCCCTTCGAATTGGCGTAATAGTTCGAGATCGCGGGGATATAGTCTTCCCAATTGATCTTGTAGCCATTGTCCGCCATCAACTTGCGGGCCGGAACATAGGCTTCCGACAGCAACAGATCGAGCGTGCCGGCATCGAAAATCTGCACGATGGTCGGGTTCTTTTTAGCGCGATAGGCTGCAATGGCATTTTGAAGCGCATTGTCATACGAGCCCTGCGAGGTGCAGATGATTTCGTAGTCGGCCTGCGAGTCATTGAAGCGCTTGCAGACTTGATCCACAACACCACCAAGATCGCCGGTCAGGCCATGCCACATTTCAAATTTAACGCGCTCAGCCGATGAGGCCGACGCCGTTGCAGCAAGAAGCAATGCTGCGACTGTCGCCAATAATTTCGATTTCATAAGAGAAGCTCCGTCGAAGGAATGGGTCCGTTCGTTCGCGGCTTGATCTCTAACGGGCGAGCGTGACAGTCTGTCGAAAGTCGTGTGACGATTTTATAACGGGGATACCAAGTCACTCCCTTACCCAATTGTCATAGCCGCGTCGTGAAAACGCGCCATCTGAGCGGCCTGTTTTTTTCGCGTAGGAATTGGGCCATGACACCGTCAATCATCGATGCCACCACGAGCCGTTTCGAACCACTGAAGGCTGACATCATTACGAAAGCACAATCGGGTGAGGCAACGCTTGCCCTGCATGATGCCTGCCTTGCGGATATTCCCGCTTTTGCCGCGGTTGAACAGGTTCCAGCAGCTAGGCCATTTGAAATACTGCGACCCAATGGTCGCTATGTTATCTTTTCATGGAATGCTGAGCGGTTGAAATATGACGTGCCTTCTCGTGCGCTGGTGGGCGCGGTGGCTCCCGATGTCGCCCTGCTCACAGAGGTTGATATCGGCATGGCGCGATCAGGCAATCGCCATACGGTTGACGATCTCGCCCGTCCGATTGGCGCAGGCTATGTTTACGGTTTGGAATTCGCTGAGCTTGGCATTGGCGATGACCGCGAAATGATCTGGCACAAAGGCGAGGCCAACACTTTTGGCTATCACGGCAACGCGATTGTTTCTCGCCACGCGCTGCATGATCCTTTTGTTGTTCGGTTGGATGATGGCGCGCATTGGTTTGTTGGCCTTGAAACTGCCGATCAACGCCGGATTGGATTTCGCAATGCGGTGGCGGCACGAATAGGGTTGGGCGATGCGGCGCTCTGGTGCGTGTCGGCGCATTTTGAGAACCGGGCGACACCTGCTACGCGTGCCGATCAGGCAAAGCGATTGGTGGCCGCACTCGACGAACGAACCGGCCCTTTACCCGTCATTATTGGCGGCGATTTTAACACCAGCACCCTGCCTAACGATGCCAACTCGTTGCGTCGCATCTTTGATGACCCGTCGCGAATCGAGCCGATGTTTGCCGTGCTTCGCGAGGCTGGCTTTGAATGGCACGAGGCCAATCTGCCCGAGCCTTCATGCCGAACGCGACCAGATGGCACGCCCGTTGGGCCTTTCACGAAAATCGATTGGTTTTTTACGCGCGGACTTTCCGCTTCTGATCCGGCGACGCTCGCAGCCGTTGATTCTGAGCGTTTGGCCATCTCTGATCACGAAGCGTTGCGGGTGACAGTATCGAGCAAAGCCTGATCTTTATTGTTACTTCTCGTTTTAATCCACTCACCCTTATCGAGCGATTTGGAGCACTTTAATGACAGCACATACCAACGGATTGCCGGTTCTAGGCGTTGCCCTTCCGCTTGAAGGTCTCCGCCTCCATCGCAACTGGATTTTGGACAAGCAGCGTGATCTTGAACTTCAAGATTTCATCTGGGCCGATCTCTTAAATGGCGATTGGAAACCACGAGCGGACGAGATCAAAAAAGAACTCGAGGGCTATCATGGTCGTCTTGGCGTTCATGGTCCGTTTTGGGGGCTCTCGATTGCCAATATGGATCCGGACATTCGCGCGATTGTAACCAAGCGCATGATGCAGGGGCTAGATGTCTGCGCCCATCTCGGTGCATCCCAGATGGTGATCCATTCGCCTTACACGACATGGGACCATAATAATCTCGATTACAATCCGGGCAGCCGCGCTAAGATCATCGAGCGGGTCCATGATACCTTAAAGGATGCCGTCAAGCGCGCCGAAGATATGGGCAGTGTGATGGTGATCGAAAACATCGAGGACATTGATCCCCATGCGCGTGTTGAATTGGCACGCTCGTTCGATAGCGATGCCGTGCGGGTATCGATTGATACCGGTCATGCAAACTACGCTTATGGCTCGAACAACGGGCATCCGGTCGATTATTATGTTCACGCGGCGGGTGAGATGCTCTCGCATGTTCATTTGCAGGATACCGATGGTCATGCTGACCGGCATTGGGCGCCAGGTGAAGGTAATATTCCATGGATGGAAGTTTTCCATGCTCTATCGCACCTGCAATCGAATCCTCGCCTTATTCTCGAGCTTCGTGACAAGACCCGCGTTCGGGCAGGCGCTGATTATCTCATTAGTCTTGGCATAGCCGAATAAGGCTTTTCCTTTTTTACTCAGGACTAAAAAAGGGGCCCGCGGGCCCCTTTTCTATCTCAGCGATGGGTGTTCGACATAACGGCTCGTAGGCGTCAGCCGCGTTTCTTTTTGGCAAAGCGGTGCACGCTTTCGGCTAAAATTGCCAGATAGCCCAGCAGCAATAAGGCCCCACCGATCAACGGTTCAATACCCGCGAGTTTGACGGCCAATGTCACGCCTGCAATGAGGGCGAGCGCGAACAAAGCCAGTGCGCCGTCATCAATGAACATGCCGATGAACTCTTCCCAAATGATCTGAAGAATCTTCATAGCGTCTGTTCCTTTAAAACGGTGACATGGCTGGATTTGAGCAGTTTGATGGCAATGGCTGCAAACGCCGACAAGATGATGAAAAAGCCTACAATAGAGAAGTCTTCACCGGGCCAGACAATGCCGAGCCCCTCGCCGGTCCAGAAGATGCTGAAGCTCGTCAGCATCAAACCGACCACCAGTTTTAAACTGTTCTCGGGAACGCGCGTCAATGGGCGGTGCACCAGAAGGCCTGCACCGATGACAAGCACACAGGCGAGTAAGGCACCAAGGCTCGCATAAAGCGTTAGACCATGGGTTGAACCAACGGCGATAACGATGAACACGACTTCGACACCTTCCAGCAGAACCGCCTTGAAAGCTGCGATCATCGCGAGATAGTCAGCGCGTCCAAGGCCGCATTGTTTCGCTAGCGCTTCGGTTTCTTCACGGAATGCTTTTTCCTCGTCATGCAGGGGAATATAGCCAGACGCACGCAAGATTGCCTTACGCAGCCAGCGCATGCCGAACAGACCCAGCAGCACACCGACAACGAATTGAAGCGCGGTGAGGGGAACAAGCTGTAAGAGCGGGCCCAGAACAATGATCAATGCAGCTAAAACAACGAGCGCCAAGGCGGTGCCGGTGAAAGCGGAACGCCACGTATTGGTTAGGCCCACGGCAAGCACAATGGTGAAAGCCTCGACGACCTCGACAAATGAAGCCAGAAACGATGTCAGGATCGTCGAAGAAATGGTGGTTAAATTATCCATGAATGACTCTGTTTCGGTAGGGTGGGAGAAAGGGATACCCTTTCAGTGGTTGACAATAAGGAGCCTATCGGGCGGAAGCGAGAACGAAAGCTCTTGTCCTGTTTCGACCCCGCTCGGCCAATCGATTTTGATACGCGTTGTACCGATGTCCAAGGTTAATCGCCAGCACCTGCCTTGATAGGCGCGTGCCATGACGCGGCCCGACAAGCATAGTTCGGGATGGCTTTCAGCGGACCTTGCATCTTCCGGACGAAGGACCAAAAAGCCTGGTCCTTCAGGCGCATTGGGAACTGGAAGCGAATGGGTTGCGCCATCTGGGGTAAAATGTTGGCCCGTAACGGTGCCGGCAAGCGCCGAGAAGCCGCCAATAAAGCCTGCGACAAAGGCATTGGCTGGCCGGTCATATAAATCTTGCGGCGCTGCAAACTGGGCCAAAATGCCGTCGCGCATCACGGCTATTCGATCTGACACAGCCATGGCCTCACTTTGATCATGGGTAACGTAGACAACCGTCAACCCTTCATGACGAACGAGGTCCATCATTTCGGTACGCATATCTTCGCGAAGCGCGGCATCGAGATTGGAGAGCGGCTCGTCAAACAGCATGAGGCTCGGGCGAGCGGCAATACACCGCGCAATGGCCACGCGTTGCTGCTGTCCGCCCGACAATTCGGAGGGATGCCGATGGTGCAAAGGTACAAGGCGCGCGAGCTCCAGCGCATGTTCGACCCGCGAATGGATTTCGGCGGCGGATAAATTCTGCGACTGCAAAGCGAAAGTAAGATTGCCGGCAACCGTCATATGCGGCCACAAGGCATAATCTTGAAACACCATTCCGATGCGACGTTTTTCGGCAGGAACAGGATGGGTGCCACCAAATACCTTTTTTCCATCCAGCATAATTGAGCCGGAATCCGGTTCGATCAGTCCTGCGATACAGCGCAACAACGTGGTTTTGCCGGAGCCACTTGCGCCCAGCAAGGACACCACTTCGCCAGCTTTCACATCGAGGTCAAGCGATTGCAAAATCGGACGCCCCCCAAGATGCTTGGTGATACCGCGACAAAAGAGTTCCGCCGTCATCGTATGTCTCCGGTCAAGGACGGCGTCGAAATCCATTTGCCATTGGAGCCCGCGCCATTGCGCACGGCAAACCAGCGGAAACCGAGCCAAAGGATCAGCGATGCACCGCCTGCGATCAGCATCGATAGAAGCGAAAGCGCGCAGGCAAGCCCATCTTTGTCATAGTTGAGCAATCGCAAAATATAGATCGGTGCCGGTGATTCTGTCCGCGGGATCAGCATTTGCGATACCGGCAATTCGAACATGATGTGAATGAAGTTCAGCATGAAGGCGGTGACGATGCTTAACGCAATCAAAGGGAGCGTAATTCGGATCATGCGGCGAAAGGCACCGGCACCAAACAGCTTGGCGGAATCTGCGAGACTTGGGGCCATTTGACCAATGGCGGCCATGATAACAATCAAAGCGTAAGGTACGGCTACGCCAACATAGCCGGTAATCAGGAGCGAGGAATCGCCGTAATGCGGAAAGAGGCTGTCGCGGAATATTGGGAGCCGGTTCCACATCAAAATATAGCCGAAGCCAAAGACAATGCCGGGGATAGCAACCGATGCGAGCGCTAGGCTCATGATTGAGGAGCGCATGAACTTGCCCGG
The DNA here is from genome assembly GCA_947454055.1 of Hyphomicrobiales bacterium. Classification (GTDB taxonomy): domain Bacteria; phylum Pseudomonadota; class Alphaproteobacteria; order Rhizobiales; family Beijerinckiaceae; genus CAIUPE01. The sequence goes on along the minus strand of CANGIS010000041.1, from coordinate 15,883 downwards.
GCCTTCAAGCTGAAGGGCCAACAAGACTGCGGCAACACAGGAAATGACGGCCGCAAGGCCAGCATAGCGAAGACTGTTCGATAAGGCCGCCAGAGCGGGCGAATGCAGTGAACTTGCCTCGATGATGTTGGCAAGTGTGAAATTATGCAACGCCATTCCATCGCTCAGCGTGCGCGTTAACGCCCGGATAATGACCGCGCCAATGGGCAAGAAAAGAGCAACGAGCGCAACAAGCAAAGCTAGGCCTGTAATCAACCAACGCCAATGGCCCAAACGATAGTCACGCGACGGACGCGAACGTCCGGAGATCAATTTGAGATCATCCTTGCGGCGAAGCAAACGATCAACAAGCACGGCAATGGTGACTAGCAAAAGCAGCACGAGCGATTGTGTTCCTGCCAATGAAAAATCAATTGGATAGGAGCTCGTCGCTGCATAGATTTCATAAGTCAAAACATTAAAATTAGACATGCGGGCAATGGTGGAAGCAAGCCCAAAATCCGATAAAACCTGTGCGAAAATCGCGATAAAGCTCAAGGCCAGAGCCGGGGCTAGAAGCGGCAGATTAATGCGCCACCAAACGCGCCAGAGCGGGACACCACCAAGGCGTGCGGCATCTTCCATCTCGCTGCCCAATCCGCGCAGCGCCGTGCCGATGATAAAGGTGGCAAAGGGAAAAAGTCCGAGCGTATGAACAAGCGCCAATCCCGGAAATGCAAAAAATAGACTTCCCGTTAGCGGAGGCAACAGGCCAAATTCGGATAGATAGCCCCCCGGCGACATCAACAGCACCCAGGCCACCGTTTTTAGATAGGCCGGTGTTAGAAATGCAATCCATGGAATGACGCCTACGGTCTTGCGAAGCGGGATATCGCAACGCTGGACAATCAGGGCAAACGCGCCGCCCAACACGGTAGCCAATACGCCAACCAAACTGGCCAATTCAACCGAATGTAAAATGGCTAAATAAACTCGGGGGACGATGAAAATGCGACCGATTGGACTAAGACTGGCATGCAAATTTGGTTGTGCCGGATCAAAGGCATTCGCAAAAATCACCTGCATCAAAACAAGCAAAAGCGGAAGCCCGATCAGAAGGAAAAAGACCAAATAGACACACGTCGTCGATGCCACCGCGTAAAAGTTTGCAGCGGGTAAAACGCGCAGCAAAAGACCGCGGCTATTCACCGCGGTCTTTGGTGTCGACGTTAAAAATATAGACAAGATCGTTAAGCTTTCGCGTCAAGTAAAATGGGATCAAGGAACAAAATGGTCTTTGTACCACTGCTTCCATTCCATCTCGCCCGCGGCGGCTTTGGTGTCATCGAGCACAATAAACTTGATATCCGTCGGACGTTCCACTTTTGGCTTCACGCCTTCGATAACCGGCATGAAGAAGAAGTCCGTATCATCGCCATTCTGCATCGCGGCTTGACCTTCGGCGCTGGTGACGAAAGCGATAAACTTTTTAACCGCATCCATGTGCTTGGTCTTGGCGCTGATACCGAGACCGACTGGCAGGGCAACCGAAACGTCGGTTGGATAAATGGCTACAACAGGTTCGCCAGCTTTGGCCTTGGCGATAATACCGCTGTCCTGATTGATGCCGACAACAGCGTCTCCGGTAAGGATAGCCTTGTTAACTTTGCCACCACTTGGCAAGCCTGCAAGTGCCTTGTTGGTCAGCACCTTCAGGAGAAGGGCTTTGCCGGCGTCGACGCCATTGGTTTGAAAATAGCCTGCAAGCCACTGAAAGGCAGGGCCGGAAAGATTGGGGTCTTTTGCTGCAACCTTGCCGGAAAACTTCTCGAGATCGGCCCAAGATTTTGGCATTTGGTCGGCTGGAACTCTTTTGGTGTTGACCTCGATAGCGGTTGTGCTGGCCCCCGTCGGCAAGAAAGCCCTGCTCTTTGGCAAGAGCGTCTTGCCCATCTCATTAAATTTTACAGCGCTGACAGTATCTTCCGGTACAGACTGCAAAACATGGTCCCGCAACATGCGCTCCATGACGGCTGAGCCATCGACCCAAACAATATCAAACTGGGGATTGTCACCCTCAGCCGCAATCTTGCCAAGCGTCTCGCCGGTGCTGCCGGGTTCCACCACATCAACCGTGATCCCCGTTTTGGCGGTAAAGGCCTTAACAGCGGTTGGCGCGAAATCAAGCGCGTCGTAAATGGTAAGGTCAGATGCTGCTGCACTAAACGATATTCCGATGCAGGCTGCCAGAACGGGAACTCCAAGACGAACACGCAAGGTCATAGCCAAACTCCAAACGTAGAAAAACGGGGAGCGCGGAACGTACATCCGGTCCCGCGCCAGCCACTCCTTTGGTCCATGATTGTTACAGCGGGATGACGTCCTCTGCGTTATTGGCTGTAGTTTTGCCTTGATCGGGCCTGTTAGAAAGATGGGCGGTTAAATAGGAATCGCGAGGCAATGATATTTTAGCTCGCGGAAGGGGTTATTACATATCTTATGATGTTTGCGGTTGGATTAGGTCTGAATCAGATGAGTAAAAATATGTTTTACATTTAATTATGCGACATAACTTCATATGGATGAGTAGTAAAATCGTACTCAATTTTTATATTAATGAACTATTTCAATAAGATAGACGTTATCGGTTTCTTCTCGTCTGGCGCGCCATCCATCCTGTCGGGTGCGCCAAATAAACTGGCGCAAAATAATTATGTTTACCATTTGCCCAGCAAATGAGGTTTGCTGGATGTTGGCGACATCTCACAAGGGCGGTGCATAAGGTCTACGGCCGGCATTAGCCGATTACCCTAAGTCGGGAACGCCTTTGCGGCGCGCTCAACGAGATGAACTCAAATTGACCATCGACATGTTCGATTATGGCGGAAGCGCGTGTTCGCCAATCACTCGTTGAGAAAAAGGACATTCCGCTAATGATGAAGAATCGACTTATGTTGGCATAAAATACCGCGTGCTGAACGTGATCGACGAGTTCACAAGGGAATGTTTGGCGATGCGGATCAACCGGAAGCTGAAATCCACCGACCTGATCCATGTTCTCTCCGACCCCTTTATAATGCGCTGAATCCTGACATGTGTTCGGGCGGACAATGGTCTCGAGTTCATCGCACAAGCCCTTCGTGATTGGCTTGCCACCGGCGGATCAAAGACTGCAGACATCCTGCCCTGGAGCCCTCGTCCGATATACTTGCTGCCGTCGCTTGACACGACCTGATGTATTATTTAGCGCTCTTTCTAAGATAATAATTGGTTTGTGCTAAAGTAGTAAAATAGAGACTTGGAGGGTCCAGATGAGTTCAGGACATGGTCGGGATTGGCCGCATTTAGCAGTATCCATCGGAAAAATTGCTGTTTATTTTGTAATTGCGAGTATATTAAGCGTAATGGTCTTCGGGACATACGATCTATTGAGAATTCTTGTTGACGATTTGATTAATCCGGACCCGTATTATTATGCAATTAGCGTATCTCGAGCTCTTCAGCTCTTTAGTTATGCTTTGACGCTGGTTGTAGGCTATGAACTTTTGAAGACAGTAAAGCTGATGCTCACGTCTTCATATATTCCAGTCGGAGATATTGCAAAGATCGCCGGAATTGCGTTGCTAAACCATTTTATTACGTTGGATTATCACCATGTTGATCCGGCACTTCTAGCTTCTATGTGTTTCTTATTATTGGTTCTGTTCATCGGTATTGTTGCCTTTGAATGGCTTGCACGTCAAAAATCGAATTCGTCCGGCCATTAAGCATAGCTTTGCTGCCATGCCGGCGCATGCAGAGGGCACGCGACGGCTGGATGGCTCTGCTTTGTTCGACGATGGGTTGTAATTTTCGGGTTGGTGCGGACCATCCGGTGTTGAGAACGTCGCTTGCGGCGTTCCATTGAAGTGGTCCTTGTAAATGTTCACCAAAAGTGCACTTGGCGTGCCTTGCATTGATGTGTTGCCAATTTTTTCCGCCCCTTACCTTAGCCGGGATCAGTCATCCCCACCCTCCGGCAAGCCTGGGCGATAGCCAGCTCCAGATCGAGCGGCTGTGAAATGCTAAGGTAGGCATCGTCCTATGATGGCTTTCAAGCAATTCCCGGTCCCCGAGCCTTTTATGGTTGGCACCATGATGCCTCAACGACGGGGAGCAGATGCGATATCTCCGAAACCGAGGGCCAGGGCGAAATGTAAATTTGATCGCTTTCGTTCGATTTCTCATGTTACAAAAGTTCAGCTGTACTGAAAACGCGCACAATCGATTTTCCTGAAATCGATAAACGATGCGCGAAGAGAATGGTTGGAATGGGGCTTTTTAGATGATTGTCGAGCACAATCCCTATCTGGTTTTTTTGTCGGTTTTGGTGGCAATTCAAGCCAGTTATGTTGGCTTGACCTTGGCTAAACAGATTAATTCGAGCGACGGCGCGATGCGACGCGGCTTGTTAGCCGGATCGGCAATCTCCCTTGCGACGGGTATATGGGGTATGCATTTTGTCGGCATGCTGGCCATTAAATTGCCGTTTGCGATTGATTTTGCCGTGTTGCCGACCCTTTTATCCTTTTTGGCTTGCGTCTTGGTGGTGGCATTGGCGCTTCTGGCTACCTGCCTTTGGCATCTCACCTGGTTGACGCTTGCAGGCGGATCGCTGGTGATGGGGCTCGGTATTGTCACCATGCATTATATTGGCATGATGGCTTTGCATGCAGCGGCTCATGTCGAACATAATCCGGTTTCAATCCTCCTGAGCTTATTGGTCAGCGGGATCGCTTCGGCTTCGGCGCTATGGCTGGCGTTCGGGCAATCGCGACGCCCCCCTGTGATTGTCAGCGCGCTGGCCTTAGGGCTTGCGATTTCTGGTATGCATTATGTCGCCATGGCGGGAACGCGCCTCGACCCCCTACACGGGAACGAAATGGCAATGTCCGGCGCAGTGTCGTCCGATTTTCTCGCCATAATCGTGGCCTTTGTGGCTTTTGTCGTCTCGGGTGTTTTTATCCTGATGCTTTTGCCGGATGGCCGTCCGCCCGCCGGAGTTGTTTTGGCGGGCGCCGCGATGGACCCATTCACCCCTCGCGCGCGCGATACCGAAGGAGCCCTAACCGCTCTCCCGGACTTAACGACAGGACCGGATACATTGCCCATCCATCGGAACGGGTTGGTTCAAACGCTCGATATTGCGGATGTGGTTTCGATCCACGCTAATTCTCACTACACCTATATTTTTAATGGGGCGAGCAAGTTGTTTTGCCCCCTTTCAATCTCTGAGGTCGAGGAATTGTTGCCGGATCGTGTGTTTATGCGCGTTCATCGCAGTCATATCGTCAATCTCGAAAAGATTGGGGGGCTTCGCAAAACCGTCGATAGCGTGGTCATTGAACTCGAAAGCGCGTCCCGTTTGACCGTTCCGGTGAGTCGATCAAAGGTTGTCGAGCTTCGCGCGAGAGCGCCTTTTCGAACCGGTTAGGTCACTTTTTTAGGTCAGTCATGCTGCCGCAATTCGTGCGGATTCACACCAATTGGTGCACATTTATGACATTTGATGCAGAAGGCTTTGATCCAGATGAGGATCACGGATCGTATGGTCATGCAGGTCGCCGTGTCAAAAAGTGACCGTTTGAGGAAACCCCGTAAGGAGGCCGAGCCGTGATCCCAGGCAGGTTTGATTATTATCGTCCGTCATCCGCGCAAGAAGCGGTGGCACTGCTCGCCAAACTTGGCGAAGATGCCCGTCCGCTCGCTGGCGGCCATTCCCTGATCCCCGTGATGAAGACGCGGTTAGCCGCGCCGGAGCACCTGATTGATCTCGGCGGTATTGCCGATTTGCGCGGCGTGAAGGTTGAAGGCGACACCGTCGTGATCGGCGCGATGACCACGCAGCATGATCTGTTGACTTCCAAGGTCATCGCCGAGCATTTGCCGATCATTCCGGAAACTTCGGCTTTGATTGCCGATCCGCAAATCCGGTATCTTGGCACGCTGGGCGGCAACGTCGCCAATGGCGATCCGGGCAATGATATGCCCGCGCTGATGATGTGTCTCGACGCAACCTTCACCGTGCTGGGTGCAGGCGGCGAACGCACGATCAAGGCCCGCGAGTTTTATCTCGGTACGTATTATACAGCGCTTGAGACAGGCGAAATCGTTACCTCGATCCGCATAAAGGCGATGTCGAAGGCAACGGGCTACGCTTACGAGAAGCTGAAGCGCAAGGTTGGCGATTACGCGACCGCCGCTGCAGCCGTTGTGCTTTCGGTGTCGGGGGGCAAATGCACGTCGGCCGCCATCGGGCTCACCAATGTGGCCGAGACGCCGCTTCTGGCTGAAGATGCTGCTGCAGCCCTTGTCGGCTCATCGCTTGATAAGGTGGCCATCGACAAAGCGGTTGCTGCCGCCGAGGCGATCACCAATCCCGCGCATGATGCGCGCGGCACGCCGCAATATCGTACCAAAATGGCAGGCGTCATGCTGCGTCGGGCGATTGCCCGCGCCATGACCCGCGCCCACGGTTGATCTGAAAGGACAATGAACATGGCAAAAACCCACGTCACCATGACGATCAACGGGCAGGAGGTCGAGGCTCTCGTTGAGCCGCGCACGCTGCTCATCCATTTTTTGCGCGAGCAGATGCTGCTAACCGGCCCGCATATTGGCTGTGAAACCAGCCATTGCGGCGCCTGCACGGTGGATATGAACGATATGTCGGTTAAATCCTGCACGGTGTTCGCCGTTCAGGCCAATGGCGCGAACATCACGACGATTGAAGGCATGGCGGCAGCCGATGGCACGCTCAGCGCGCTGCAAGAAGGCTTCCGCATGATGCATGGTTTGCAATGCGGTTATTGCACGCCGGGCATGATTACCCGCGCGCACCGCTTGCTGATCGAAAATCCAGATCCATCGGAAGACGAAATCCGCATGGGCATTGCAGGCAATATCTGCCGTTGCACGGGCTACCAGAACATCGTCAAAGCCATCCAATACGCCGCCGCAAAAATCAACGGCGTGCCCTTTCATGAGGCTGCAGAATGAATGACATGACCCCAACGCGCGAAGAGCGCGCCGAAAAACTCCAAGGCATGGGTTGCCGCCGCAAGCGCGTCGAAGATATCCGCTTCACGCAGGGCAAAGGCCAATATGTCGATGACATCAAATTGCCGGGCATGTTGTTCGGTGATTTCGTGCGCTCGCCCTACGCGCATGCCCGCATTAAGCATATCGACAAGTCGAAAGCCTTGGCGATGAAGGGCGTTATCGCCGTTCTCACCGCTGAAGATTTGAAGCCTGTGAAGCTTGACTGGATGCCGACGCTGGCTGGCGACGTGCAGATGGTCTTGGCAGACGGTAAAGTGCTGTTCCAGAATCAGGAAGTAGCCTTCGTCATCGCCGAGGACCGTTACATCGCGTCAGACGCCTGTGAACTCGTTGAAGTCGAGTATGAGGCGCTCGAAGTGCTGGTCGATCCGTTCAAGGCGCTCGCACCAAATGCACCAGAGTTGCGCGAAGATCTGCGTGGCAAGACGGAAGGCGCGCATGGCAAGCGCATCCATCACAACCACATCTTCAACTGGCAGGTGGGTGATAAGGCTGCAACTGATGCGGCCATCTCCAACGGTGAAGTGACCATCAAGGAAATGATTTCCTATCATCGCACGCATCCTTGCCCGCTCGAGACCTGCCAGGCGCTCGCCTCGATGGACAAGATCAAGGGCGAACTCACGCTTTGGGGTACCTTCCAGGCGCCGCATGTGGTGCGCACCGTCGCGTCTTTGCTGTCGGGTATTCCGGAAGCCAAAATCCATGTGATCGCGCCGGATATTGGCGGCGGCTTTGGCAACAAAGTCGGCGTTTATCCGGGCTATGTTTGCGCCATTGTCGGCTCGATCGTGCTCGGCAAGCCGGTGAAGTGGGTGGAAGATCGTATGGAAAATCTCACGGCGACCTCGTTCGCCCGCGATTACCACATGACCACCGAAATCTCGGCCACGAAAGAAGGCAAGGTTACGGGCTTGAAGGTGCACATTCTCGCCGACCACGGCGCGTTTGACGCTTGCGCAGACCCTTCCAAATGGCCAGCCGGCTTCGCCAATATCGTGACGGGTTCCTATGATTTCCCCGTCGCGCATTTGGAAGTCGATGGCGTCTACACGAACAAGGCACCGGGCGGCGTCGCTTATCGTTGCTCGTTCCGTGTGACGGAAGCGGCCTATTGCATCGAACGCGCGATGGATATTCTGGCTCAGAAGCTCGGTATGGATCCGGCTGATTTGCGGATGAAAAACTTCATCCAGCCGCAGCAGTTCCCTTACCAATCTGCGCTCGGCTGGGAATATGATTCAGGCGATTATCCAACCGCGCTCAAGAAGGGCATGGAGACGATCAATTACCGCGCGCTTCGCGAAGAGCAAAAGGCCAAGCAGGAGGCCTTCAAGAGGGGCGAAACCCGCGAGATCATGGGTATCGGCGTTTCCTTCTTCACCGAAATCGTGGGTGCCGGCCCTTCGCGCAATTGCGACATTTTGGGCGTCGGCATGTTCGACTCGGCGGAAATCCGCGTTCACCCAACGGGCTCTATCATTGCCCGCATGGGAACGAAGAGCCAGGGTCAGGCGCATGAAACCACCTATGCGCAGATCATCGCGACCGAGCTTGGTATCGAAGCCGATAAAATCATGATCGAGGAAGGCAACACCGATACCGCTCCTTATGGTCTTGGCACCTATGGCTCGCGTTCAACGCCGGTTGCTGGAGCTGCTACCGCTATGGCAGCCCGTAAAATCCGTGCCAAGGCGCAGATGATTGCGGCGCATCTTCTGGAAGTCTCCGACTATGATGTGGAGTGGGATATTGACCGCTTCCGCGTCAAGGGTCTGCCAGAGAAGTTCAAGACGATGACGGAAATCGCCTGGGCCGCTTACAACAATGTGCCGGAAGGCATGGAGCCTGGTCTTGAAGCGGTGAATTATTACGATCCACCGAACATGACCTATCCGTTCGGCGCCTATATCTGCGTGATGGATATTGATGTCGACACCGGCGTTGCCAAAACCCGTCGCTTCTATGCCCTGGATGATTGCGGCACACGCATCAACCCGATGGTCATTGAAGGTCAGGTCCATGGCGGCTGCACGGAAGGCTTCGCCATCGCGATGGGTCAGGAAATCCGCTACGACGAGATGGGTAACTGCGTTACCGGCTCGCTGATGGATTTCTTCCTGCCAACCGCCGTTGAAACCCCGCATTGGGAAACCGACTTCACCGTCACCCCATCCCCTCATCACCCAATCGGTGCGAAGGGCGTGGGCGAAAGCCCGAATGTCGGCAGCGTGCCGGCCTTCTCCAATGCGGTGAACGACGCGTTTGCGTTCTTGAATGCCGGTCACATCCAGATGCCGCATGATGCGTGGCGGACATGGGAAGTGGCCGAGCGTCTCGGACTGCATGATTGATGGAACAGGGCGCGGATGGGTACCCCTCATCCGCGCCATGCTCGCATCCCATTTGATGACCATGACCCTCATCCCGCGCGACGCCATTTCTGAACGACTTGCTGCCACCGGCTATGTGGCAGACCGTGAACTCTCGACCGCTTTGTGGTTGATGGAAAGCCTCGGCCGTCCGCTACTGCTCGAAGGCGAAGCAGGCGTCGGCAAAACCGAAGTTGCCAAGGCGCTCGCCAGCATGCGCGGCACCAATCTAATCCGCCTGCAATGCTATGAGGGGCTTGATCGCAACGCCGCTTTGTATGAGTGGAATTATCAGCGCCAATTGCTCGCGATTAAAGCGCGCGAGGGTGATGATGCAGCCAGTGTTGAAGACCTGATCTTCTCCGAGAAATTCTTACTTGAGCGGCCTTTACTCGCCTCGATCCGGCAAGACCGTGCACCCGTGTTGCTGATCGACGAAGTCGATCGCGCGGATGAAGAATTCGAAGCCTTTTTGCTCGAATTGCTGTCCGATTTTCAGGTCTCGATTCCTGAGCTGGGCACCATTGCTGCAAAGTCGATTCCATTCGTGATCTTGACCTCCAACGGCACACGCGAATTGTCGGATGCGTTACGCCGTCGCTGCCTCTATCACTATGTCGAGTTCCCGGATGTGGACCGCGAGGCGCGGATTCTAATGGCACGCCTTCCGGGCATAGATGCCTCGCTGGCTTTGCAAATTGCCGCCATGGTTGGCGCGATCCGCAAAGAAGCGTTGCGTAAAACGCCGGGCGTCGCAGAGACGCTCGACTGGGCAGCAGCGCTGGTTGGCATCGGGCTCAAGGATCTACGCTCCGACCCGGAAGCTGTGCATGATACGCTGATGTGCCTCATCAAAACGGCGGAAGATAAAAGCCGCATGACGCCGGAAGTCACCAACCGCCTTTTGGGCAAGGTGGCATAAAATGGGCGCGGTGCTTCGCCTGCAAAACGACCATGATGCGGGCGAATTGGTCCGCTCCCGGCTTGCGGGCTTTGTGCGCAATTTGCGTGATAACGGTTTCCTCGTTGGCCTTTCCGAAACACGCGACGCGTTGAAAATTGTTGCAGGCCCCGATGCTTCCCGCGTGTCGCTGCTTCGGCCTGCCTTTCGCGCTCTGTTTTGCGCGCGGCCATCGGATTGGGAGCGCTTCGACGATATTTTTAATGCCTATTGGCTGGGCCACGGCATGAAGTCGGTTGTGCATGTCAGTGGCGAACCGCCAAAAGCTTCCACCTCTTTGCGCAAAAGCGGTGATGGGGCACCCTCGCTGGGCAAACCTGGCACGCCCGATCGTACCGAGCGTGGCGAAGGCAAGGAACATGATAATCCCGCCGATGGTCGCGGTCGTCGCGAAGGGGCATCGACAACAGACTCCCTGGAAAAGACGGATTTTCGTCACATCGCCGACCCCGAGCAGGTGGAAGAGGCGCATCGGCTGGCTGAACGCCTTTCGCGCGAAATGCGTGCCCGTTTGACACGCCGCGAACGCGCCCGCAGGTCAGGCCCGCGGCTCGATTTGCGCCGAACCATCCATCGCAGCATCGCCACCGGCGGCACGCCGATGGAGTTGGTGCATCGGCATCGCATCGATAAGCCCTTGCGGCTCGTGGTGCTGCTCGATGCGTCGGGTTCGATGAGCCTCTATTCGAGCGTTTTTGTGCGCTTCATGCATGGCGTCGTCGATCATTTCCGCGAGGCCGAGGCCTTTTTGTTTCACACCCGCTTGGTACATGTCTCCGATGCGCTGCGCGAGAAGGATGCGGCGCGCGCGGTGGATCGCATGTCGCTGATGGCGCAAGGCGTCGGTGGCGGCACCAAGATCGGCGAGAGCCTAAACACGTTCAACAAATGGCATGCCAAACGCGTGATCGATTCACGCACGGCGGTGATGATTGTGTCCGATGGCTATGACACGGGCGAGCCCGAGGCCTTGGCCACGGAGATGCGTGCTTTGCGTCGCCGTTGCCGCCGCATCATCTGGCTTAATCCGATGATCGGCTGGGATGGCTACTCGCCTGAGGCACGCGGCATGCAAGCGGCCATGCCCTATATCGATTTGTTTGCGCCGGCGCATAATCTTGCGAGCCTCCAAGCGCTCGAACCCTATCTGGCGAGGATCTGACCATGTCAACGCATCAAGATGTTCTCGATCTGGCGAATGACCTCAAAGCCCGCGGCGAAGCCTTTGCGCTCGCAACGGTGGTGCGTACCGTTTCAGTCACCGCCGCCAAAGCTGGAGCCAAGGCGGTAATCGCCTCCGATGGCACGATCACAAGTGGTTGGATTGGTGGTGGTTGCGCCCGCGGCGCGGTACTCAAAGCAGCACGTGCTGCGCTGCAAGATGGTCAACCTCGGCTCGTCAGCATCCAGCCGAAAGATTTGCTTGATGAAATCGGCGTGAAGCCGGGCGAGGCGCGCGAAGGGATCGAATTCGCCCGCAACAATTGCCCAAGCCAAGGCACGATGGATGTGTTTGTAGAGCCTGTGTTGCCGAAGCCACAATTGATTGTCGTCGGCGCTTCTCCTGTTGCGGTTGCTTTGGCCGATGTCGCGCGTCGTGCCGGCTTCTTCGTGTCGGTTGCAGCACCTGCCGTCGATCACGGCCTTTACGGTGAGGTCGATCGCTTGGTGGATGGATACGCACTTCCCGGCAACGAGACGGGCCAGCGTTTTATCGTCGTCGCAACGCAAGGCCGGGGCGATCATGATGGCTTGCGGGCCGCGCTTTCAACGCCGTCAACCTACACCGCTTTTGTGGGCTCGCGAAAAAAGGCAGTCTCCTTGCGCGCGGATCTTGCCGAGGATGGCGTTCCACCAGAGCAGTTGAAAAACTTCAAAGCCCCCGCGGGGCTCGATATCGGCGCGATCACGCCCGATGAAATTGCGGTTTCTATTCTAGCTGAGATGATTGAATTCCGCCGGCGCGGCCATCGCGATCCGGCTTGAACTTACCTATCGACCAAGGGAGACAACATCATGGATATGAACGGCTCACAACGCATCGAAGCATCGCGCGAAGTGGTTTATGCGGCGCTGAACGATGTTGATATTCTGCGCCAATGCATCCCCGGTTGCGAGACAGTCGAGAAGTCGTCAGACACGGAAATGACGGCTAAGGTCACCTTAAAAATCGGCCCCGTTAAAGCCTCGTTCTCGGGCAAGGTCACGCTGTCGGATCTTGATCCGCCAAACGGCTACACGATTACGGGCGAGGGCTCGGGCGGTGCGGCAGGTTTTGCCAAAGGCGGTGCGAAGGTTTCGCTTGAGGCTGATGGAGAGGCCACCATCCTGCATTACACGGTCGATGCACAAATCGGCGGCAAACTGGCCCAGTTGGGCGGTCGTCTGATTGATGCAACCTCGAAAAAGCTCGCCGGTGATTTCTTCGAGAAATTCAGCGAGATTGTAGGCCCGGCTCAAGAAGATGAAGCAACGGAGAAGAAAAAGGGTTGGCTCAGCAAAATTATCGGGTCGTCAGCAGCCGTGATGATCGTTGGCGGGCTTCTTATTCCCAACTGCTGCCTCAACGGCCATGTCCACACGATGGACGATGTGCCGTTTGTGATTTGCAGTTCACGTTGAGAAATCAACCAAATCCAAGTTAGTCATTAAACGTCCTAACCGCATAATTACGACCATCCAAAAAAGCATCATTTCAAGATTTCGTGGCACAGCGGTAGGAGACAAAATTGGGTCGAGGGAGAAAGCTTCACGATACCGTTGCCATCAGTTGTCATGAAGTTTTCTGAACGTTTTCACAATTGAGGGCGTCAGGTGTGCTACGCCCTGTGGCGCGAGGTGGTCGTCATCGACATAGAGCGGGATGTTCCCGATCTGTGAGAGGCATGACGCATCCGAACACAAAATCCGATGGGGATAAAAAACCGCGACATTTGGCACATTCTCCATCCTCTCGAATGTTTTGAGGATGATCCTCTGACGCGCTTCGAAATTACGCCGTTGAAGGACCGGCATGTTCATGTCCAATTGTAGCGAACGCATGAGGGTATTCGGTACGTCAAAATGAAATTCCGGCGATGGACCGATGATGAGGATCTTGACCCCAGTCTGGGTGAGTTTTTTGATGGTTGCATCGAAAGCCTGTTCAAAGGATAACTCCGTGCCATCAGCATTCGAATAGATTTTCTTAGGTAACACGCCTTCTGAAGGCGAGCGGTATTCGGATGCCAGCATAGCCCAGCGGCTGCTGAAAATGAGAACCTTCACCTTGCCCTGTTGCGCCCAATCAAGAATGGTGTCGGCGAGCTGTCCGCATTCTCTTTGATTTTTTCGCTTGGAGAAATGAACGTCCAGAACAGGCGGGCAATCGGACATTTGAACAGTAAATCCGGAAAAGCCCTCACGACCGAGTTCGGTGCCAAGGCGCTTAGCGTAAACGCCAGCATGGGAATCACCCCAGAGAATATAATCGACTGGAGGACTGGAAGGGGTAACCGCGCAAGTTCCAGCATTGCGGATCTGTGGGAAAGCCCCGAAGGCTTGGCAATGGAGCTCCTCATCACCGGATTGAAGTCCCGCATAAACGGAAAGCGCTGCAGGGTTGAGCCGATTGACGGCGCCTTGGGTAAACAAAATAGCGCCGGTTGCGGACAGCATCGTTAGCATCATCAGGCCCAGTGCGAGGGAAAAAACGCGGTTTCCCATCATCCTATTGTCACGAAATGGAACCTCGATGAACCGCCAGCTGGTATAGGCCGTTAGCGTGGTGACCAGCAGAATCACGCATTTTTCATACGGTTCGAAATCGCGGCCAAGCAGCAGTCCGATAAAGACGATGGGAACCCAATGATGCAGATATAGTGAATAGGAAATGCGACCAAAAAATTGCGCTGGACCAGAGCCAAGGATTCTCATCTGGAGTGACTGATTGCCAGGTTGGGCAAGGATAAGCAGGGCTGTGGCGCAAACTGGCAAAAGCGCAGTGAATCCCGGAAAGACCATGCGGGGATCAATGATCAGGAAGCTAATCACCAATGCCACAGCGCCAAATACAGAGAACAATTTGGAAGCCAATGGCGACACCATCCGCTTCTTTTCCACGAGCGCCACGAGTGCACCCACTCCAATCTCCCAGAATCGAGACATGGGCATGTAAAATGCGTGTCGCTCGTCGAATACAAAATAGCTGGAGACGATGTTATAGCTAAAAGACAAAAGGGAGATCGCGGCTATGGCGGCGATCAGTTTCTGCTTCCTCTCAATACGCGCAAGTAAAACGAACAACCAAGGAATGATAAGATAGAATTGCTCCTCAATTCCCAGCGACCAAGTGTGCAACAAAGGCAGTGTCTTTGCGCCATCAGCAAAATAAGACAGGGTATCGGCGAAATAAATGTTGGATACTGAAAAGAGGGCGGCGAGCCCGGAACGCGCTGTAGCCACATATTCGGGTGGGGTTAAAATGACATAGCCCAATATAAGGCATATCGCGATGGTGCACATTAGTGCGGGAACCAGACGTCTGACCCGACGCCAGTAGAAGGCCAGAACAAAATGCCAGTCATATACCGGTGCATCCTGAATGCTGCGGAAAATGACAAACCCGGAAATCACATAGAAAATATCAACGCCGACAAACCCACCCGGAACAAAGCCAAAATCAAGGTGAAACAGGAATACAAAAAGGACAGCCACAGCTCGCAGCCCATCGACGTCACGCCTGTGAGCCCTGACAAAGTTGATTTCACCCGCAGGCAGTGACATAGTAGCTCCCGTTCGCGCTTCAGTGAAGCTAGCTTTCAAGCTTTGCAGTTCGTCCGTGTTTTCAAGTTAATGACTTGGCGGGCAGTCTGCGACCAAGGTTTTCCTCTACATCAATGTATGGCAAAGCTCAAACCAAAGGCATCGCAGATCCTAACGGGGCTTCGTTGAGATCGATGTAAAATTGAATGGTTGCACTGACGGCGAGATGCGGATTGCAAATCGAACGCGATCGTCGCCGAGCAATATTTTCACGTTAAATTTTTTGGCGACATTTAAGCCAGTATAAATGACAATTAGCGACGATTTATATTCTCGATTAGATCATTGATCACTGAGTATTAAATCTAGAATTTAAATCGGACTAAAAAATATTTTTAAAGGATATTTCAAGGTCCAATTTGCGTTGTTCTATAATTTTTTGATCACTCAGTATCGCCATTGGCTCTAAATTTTTTAAATTATTTTGCAATGGTACGGGATCTGAGATCGTCCGTCCCACGCTTGTGAAATAATCATTAAATTTCCAATTTGCACCAATCACGTTCGTGCTGGGGCTCATCCAAATATTGGGAATGCCCAAAGCGTCAGCCGAAATGATTCCGTGTAGACTTGATGATATAATAAATTCACATTGTTTAATTTGCTTTATCGTTTCGGGTAAATTTGGATTTCTTAGATCAATAATATTTGAATTCATTGTATTATG
>CANGIS010000040.1 GCA_947454055.1 Hyphomicrobiales bacterium | reverse complement strand
GGATGGGCCTTTTTAACGGGTGCCTCGCGTGCGGCTTGTTCAGTGCGCTCCTGTTTCGTTTTGGCAGAGGCCAAGGCTTCGGGGCCTTCCAGTACCAAGGAGCGGTAGGCGTCGAGGTCACCATCAAACGGTTTGACCGTGCCGCCATTCACCAGCCAGAGGCGATCCGCGCACGCTTCCAGCAAGAATCGATCATGCGAAATGAGAATAATGGCGCCTTCATAATCGTTGATCGCGTCCATCAGGGCGACGCGGGAATCAATATCGAGATGGTTGGTGGGCTCATCGAGAATGAGCAAATGCGGACCGCCAAAGGTGGCGAGCCCCATCAGCAACCGCGCCTTCTCGCCGCCGGAAATGTTGGCTACCGGCGTATCGGCCTTCTGGCCCGGAAAGCCCATCTGGGCCGCGCGCGACCGCACCTTGGCTTCGGGCGCGTCGGGCATCATCTCGCGGACATGGGAAAATGGCGTGCCGCCTTCTTTCAGTTCATCCAGCTGGTGCTGTGCAAAATAGGCGACTTTCATTTTAGACGACGCGCGGAATGCACCACCCATCGCTTGCAAGCGGCCGCCAACCAGTTTGGCGAAGGTAGATTTGCCGTTACCGTTCGAGCCCAACAGACCAATCCGGTCATCTTCCGCGATGGAAAGCGAAAGTTTGGTCAAAACCGCCTTGTCGTCATAGCCAACGCTGGCACTTTCCATCGCAACGATAGGTGGGGAAAGTTGGCGCTCGGGCGAGGGGAAATGGAAGGGCAACACATCAAGGTCGACTATCGGCGTGATCGTCTTCATTTTTTCGAGCCGTTTGACGCGCGATTGCGCCTGACTGGCTTTAGACGCTTTGGCTTTAAACCGATTGATGAAGGCTTCGAGATGCTTGCGTTCCTCTGACTGCTTCTTCTGCATTTTCTGCAAAATGGCTTGTTGTTCGGAACGCTGTTTCTCGAAATTATCGTAGCCGCCTTTGTAGAGGGTCAGCTTGGCCTGATCGAGATGGAGAATTTGATCGACCGACTGGTTTAGCAAATCGCGATCATGGCTGATCACCAGCACGGTATGGGGATAGCGGGCGAGATAGTCCATCAACCAGAGCGTGCCTTCGAGATCGAGATAGTTGGTCGGCTCGTCGAGCAGCAGCAGGTCAGGTTCGGTAAACAAAACGGCCGCCAAAGCGACCCGCATCCGCCAACCGCCCGAATAAGATGAGCAGGGCCGCGCCTGTGCTTCGGCATCGAAGCCTAGGCCATGGAGAATCGAGGCAGCGCGAGCCGGTGCCGCATGGGCGCCAATATCGGCCAATCGGACATGGATTTCGGAAATCCGTGTGGGGTCGGTTGCGATCTCCGCTTCGTCCAACAAGGCGGCGCGTTCGGTGTCGGCGGCCAGCACGACCTCGATCAGGGTCTCGGGTCCGCCGGGTGCTTCTTGCGCCACGGCACCGATTCTGAGGCCCTTGCCGAGCGTGATGGTGCCCGATTCGGGTGCTGCCTCTCCTTTTATCATGCGGAAGAGCGTTGTTTTGCCTGTGCCGTTGCGGGCAACAAAACCGACGCGTGAACCGGTTTGAATGGTGGCGGAAGCCTTATCAAATAAGAGGCGCGCGCCAAGGCGATAGGTGATGTCGGAGAGTATGAGCATGGGGGCTTCTCGCCGAATTATGGGCATGAGGCAAGAGAACTTAAAAAATAATAGAATTTTCGGCTTGAACCTTGGCGCAACTCCGCCTAAACGATCTGAGCCGAAGTGACGGGGCTTAGCGCAGCCAGGTAGCGCATCTGCTTTGGGAGCAGAGGGTCGTAAGTTCGAATCTTACAGCCCCGACCATTCGGCCAAGTGGGATAGCGAAACGGAAACTGTCATGACCGCCCGCATTTATCGCCCTGCCAAAACGGCTATGCAGTCGGGTCACAGCAAAGATCGTTGGTTGCTTGAGTTCGTCTCCGACGCGCCGCGTGAAATCGATCCTTTGATGGGTTGGACCGGATCCTCTGATACGTTGCAACAGGTCAAGCTCTGGTTTGACAGCCGCGATGAGGCGATTGCCTATGCTGCACGCCATGGCATTGCAGCCCATGTCGAAGAGCCTCAGGACGCCAAACGGCGGATAGTGTCTTACTCGGACAATTTTAAATTCAACCGCATCGGTTCTTGGACGCACTGAACGGGGTTGGACTGCTTTGGTTGAGACTCCATAGCTCAGCTGGATAGAGCAGCCGCCTTCTAAGCGGCAGGTCGCTGGTTCGAATCCAGCTGGGGTCGCCATATTCCTGTCTCAGGTCTTCGTCCGGTTCGGGAAGCATTTCGTGTCCTTTGAAAAAGCAACTGATTTCACCGTCGATCTGAATGCGTATCTGGCGCTTGCTTTTGCCTTGCTCGAGCGGGCCGTCATCGAGCGGCATTCGCCCATGCATATCGTTTCCATCGCGAGCATCGGGCTCGATGGCCGCCCGCGTAACCGGATCGTGGTGTTGCGCGCGTTTGATGCGGACTTGCGTCTCTTAAGGTTCCACACCGATCTTCGCTCTGATAAATTTGAAGAGCTAGGCGCCGATCAGCGCGTTGCGCTGTTGTTTTATGACCCTGAGACCAAAATCCAGCTGCGGATTGAAGGTCAGGCCGAACTTCATAAAGATGATGCGATTGCCGATCACGCCTGGCAAACCTCGTATGCGTCGAGCCGCCAAGCCTATGGCACGGAGCCCGCGCCAGGCAGCGTCATTCCCGAAGGCCATGCCTTTAAGGTGCCCGAAAATACCGACGATGCAGCAGCTGGCCGCCGCCATTTTGCAGCAGTCAGGGTCAGATGCGAACGGCTCGAATGCTTGTGGCTAGGCGACACCGGACATCGTCGTGCTCTTTTCGAGTGGAAAGCGGCGGAGGCGGAGCCTGTCATGCGTTGGCTCGTACCCTGAACCGCTAAGTTCACCCCTTGGCGCGCAAACGGGCAAACCCTGCATCAAGGTCGCGCTTGAGATCTTCTGTATCCTCCAAGCCGATCTGGATGCGTAGAGCTGGTCCCGCCGGATTCCAGCTGGTCGCTGACCGATATGAGCGCGGGTCGAACGGAATGATGAGGCTTTCATAGCCACCCCATGAATACCCCATGCCGAACAACGCCAAATCGTCGAGCATCGCTGCGACGGCCGTTTGCGAAAAGGGTTTCAAAACAATCGAGAACAGTCCGGACGAGCCTTTGAAATCTCGTTTCCAGATGTCGTGGCCGGGACAATCGGGAAGGGCAGGGTGCAAGACTTTATCGACCTCCGGACGGGCCTTGAGCCAATGGGCCATTTCGAGCCCAGCCTTTTCTTGTTCCTTGAGCCGCAGCAGCATGGATCGCATGCCGCGCAGTGCAAGAAACATGTCTTCCGGTCCCGCACAGAGGCCTGATTGCAAATAGGTCTCGCGCAGGGCCTTCCATGACCGCTCATTGGCGGAAACCATGCCGAGCAAAAGGTCCGAATGGCCGGAAAGATATTTCGTGCCCGCTTCGATCGCGAGATCGACGCCCATTTCATGGGGCGGGAAGAAAAACGGTGTGGCCCATGTATTGTCCATCAACAGCGTCGCGCCATGGCCGTGGGCGATGGCGGCGAGTGCGGGAATATCCTGAATTTCGAAGGTTTGCGACCCAGGTGCCTCGGTGAAGATGGCGGTCGTGTTGGGCCGCATCAAGGCTTCGATCCCCGCGCCGATCATGGGATCGAAATAGGTGGTTTCAACGCCGAAGCGTTTCAGGACCCCATTGGCAAATTCGCGCGTTGGCCGGTAGACACTGTCGGTAATCAGCAGATGGTCACCCGCTTTCAGACAGGACATCAACGCAACCGAAACTGCCGAGAGGCCAGAGGGGACACAAACAGTACCTTCCGCGCCCGAAATCGCGCTCCATGCATTTTCCAACGCTTCACTGGTTGGCGTCCCGATGGTGCCATACACAAAGCGGTTTGACCGATCGAGTAATTCCTTCATCGTTGGCGCAAGAACGGTGGAGCCTCGATAGATCGGCGTGTTGACGAAACCGAACTGTTCGGAAGGCTCACGCCCCGCATAGACAAGTTTTGTACGGTCGGAGAGGCCTGCGAGCATTTGCGGGGTCATTTTTTTCATGGGAGTACATCGACCTTCGATCGGGGAAATTAGGCTTATAGGAAGGGGCTTCGGTTGATCCGTCAAGAAATCTGCTGAAAAAAGTAGCGTGATGGCTTTTTAATCCCCTTGACCATTGGATAAAACTCAAATGGTAATAGCAGCCATGCCTAGACGGCATGGGATAGGTGATGGGCCAACCCCTTTGTGTTGGATCGCGCCGTCGTATTGGAGGGTTAATATGAAGAAAATCATTGCTGCGGCCGTTGTTGCTGCTGCTTCGTTCGGTTTGGTGACGGGCGCAAGCGCCGGCACGCTTGATAATGTGAAGGCCAAGGGCCAGCTCGTTTGCGGTGCAAACCCTGGTACAGCTGGTTTTGGTGTTCCTGATGAAAAGGGTAACTGGACGGGTCTTGACGTTGAATATTGCCGCGCGATCGCCGCTGCCATTTTCAACGATCCGACCAAGGTGAAATTTGTACCTTTGTCGTCGAAGGATCGTTTCACGGCACTGGCTTCGGGTGAAGTCGACGTTCTCGTCCGCAACTCGACCTGGACGATGTCGCGCGAGACGACGCTGGGCGTGATCTGGGCCGGCATCAATTTTTATGATGGCCAGGGTTTCATGGTCAACAAGAAGCTCGGCGTAAAGTCGGCATCCGAACTGGATGGCGCATCGATCTGCGTTCAGCAGGGCACCACGACCGAACTCAATCTTGCCGATTATTTCCGCTCGACCGGCAAGAAGTATCAGGTTGTGACGTTCGGAACGTCGGAAGAGGCTTTGAAGGCCTATGATACCGGCCGTTGCGATGCTTACACGACCGATCGTTCGGGACTTGCTGCCGATCGTCTTTCGATGGCCAAGCCTGACGATAACGTCATTCTGCCAGAAGTCATTTCGAAGGAACCGCTTGGCCCGTTGGTCCGTCAGGGCGACGACCAGTGGCTTAACCTTGTAAAGTGGGTTCACTTTGCATTGCTGATCGCCGAAGAAGACGGCATCACGCAAGCCAATGTCGACGAAAAAGTGAAGTCGGATGATCCAGAAATCAAGCGCATTCTGGGTACCGATGGCAAGTTCGGCGAGTCGCTCGGCCTGTCGAACGCCTGGGTTGTCCAGATCGTCAAGGCGGTCGGCAATTACGGCGAAATGTTCGAGCGCAATGTCGGCCCGAAGACCCCGCTGCAGCTTGCCCGTGCAAGCAACGCATTGTGGAACAAGGGTGGCTTGCAATACGCTCCACCGATCCGCTGATCGGTCTTTTTCCGGCGGAGGTTTAAAGCCTCCGCCGGAGATTTTATCAATCCCATTTTATGGCCCATTTGCGGGAGGCTGTACGCCTAATGAGCACCCAAGCCATTCCCCGACATGAGAGTCCAAAGGTCGTTTTTTATAACGATCCAAAAATTCGCAGTCTCTTTTTCCAATTCATTCTGCTTGCCGCGGTCATCGCCCTGTTCTGGTTCGCGTATGACAACACGTTAGCCAATCTCAAAAAACGCAACATTGCGCAGGGCTTCGGCTTCTGGAATGTCGAAGCGGGATTTGATATCTCGCAGACGCTAATTTCGTATTCGGCTGCATCGACCTATGGGCGCGCATTCTTGGTCGGCCTGCTCAATACGCTGTTGGTGTCAGGCTTAAGTATTTTTTTCGCCACCGTCATCGGTGTGATCATCGGGGTGTTGCGGCTCTCGAAAAATTGGGTCGTGTCCCGTCTGGCGGGCTTCTATATCGAGCTTTTCCGCAATATTCCGCTGCTTCTGGTGCTTTATTTCTGGTACGGCGCTGTGCTTTCCAGCCTGCCGGAACCGCGCGACAGCATCGCGATCCCGGGCGATATCTGGCTTAACTCACGTGGCTTGCTGGTGCCTCGACCCGTGATACTGGATCAATTCTGGCTTGTCGGCTGGTCGATTGTTTTGGCGCTTGGCGTTGCCGTTGCGATTACCCGCTATGCCCGCCGAAGGCAGGCGGAAACCGGCCGGCGTCTTCCGGCGGGATGGTTGTCGACTTTGGTGATGATCGGCCTTCCGCTGATCGTCTATTTCGCAGCCGGGCAGCCACTTGGCCTAGATTTGCCGGTCAAAGGGCGTTTCAACATCAATGGCGGGTTAAATCTAGCTCCCGAACTTGTAGCGATGGTGGTGGGACTTTCCACCTACACGGCGGCCTTTATTGCCGAGGCGGTTCGGGCGGGTGTTGTGGCGGTTTCCAAGGGCCAGACCGAGGCTGCTCATTCTCTGGGGCTGACTGACGGGCAAACCTTGCGGTTGGTGATCATGCCGCAGGCCTTGCGGGTGATCGTGCCGCCGTTAAACAGCGAATTTTTGAGCCTTACCAAGAATTCATCGCTCGGCGTATCGATCGGTTATCCCGACCTCGTCAATGTGTTTACCGGAACGGTTCTCAACCAGACCGGACAGGCGGTCGAAATGGTGTCGGTGACGATGCTGGTCTATCTTTCGTTCAGCCTGCTGACCTCGGCCTTCATGAACTGGTTTAACACGCGCGTTGCGCTGGTGGAGCGCTGACATGACCGACGCCATCTCCCCATCCGGTGCCTTTGTCCGATCCACGGTGATCGGCGAACAACGACCGCCCCATCGCGTCAGTGGGCCAGTGTTGTGGATTCGAGAGAATTTGTTCTCGTCGCTGCTGAACTCGGTTCTGACATTGGTTTTCGTCGCCAGTGTGCTTTGGGTCTTGCCCGGCCTGATTCGGTTCATGTTTATCACGCCCGTCTGGGTTGCCGAAAGCTCCAAGGATTGCTCGGCCGATCTGCTCAAGCACCCTGTTGGTGCGTGTTGGGGCTTTGTGAATGCCCATTTAGGCTATCTTTTCTATGGCCAATATCCGGCCGTCGAACGCTGGCGGGTGGATATTTTCTATGCTCTCGAGGCGCTGGGGCTCATCTGGATTCTGGCGCCAAAGGCGCCCTTCAAGCCGGCGGGCCTCGTCTTTTTCTTTCTGATTTTTCCGATTGCCGGCTTTATTCTTCTTTCGGGCATGACGAGCATCGGGCTGGCGACCGTTCAAACCCATTATTGGGGCGGATTTCTTGTGACCATCGTCATCTCGACGGTCGGTATTGTGGCGTCCCTGCCGATTGGCGTTTTACTGGCTCTCGGGCGGCGTTCCAAGATGCCGATTTCGCGACTGGTTTGCGTGATCATGATCGAATTTGTCCGTGGCGTTCCGTTGATTACGGTGCTTTTCATGGCCAATGTTATGTTCCCGCTGTTTGTGCCCGAAGGCTGGCGGCCCGACTCCTTGCTGCGCGTTCTGGTCGGTGTCGGCTTTTTCTCGGCAGCCTATATGGCCGAAGCGGTGCGCGGCGGCTTGCAGGCGATCCCGAGAGGCCAATATGAAGCAGCCCAAGCGCTTGGGCTCGGTTATTGGCAGATGATGATCAAAATCATCCTGCCTCAGGCGTTAAAAATTGTGATCCCGAATATCGTCAATAATTTCATCGGCTTGTTCAAGGATACGACGCTGGTGGCGATTGTCGGCATTTTCGATTTTCTCCGCACCATACAGGCGAGCCTTTCTGATCCGAACTGGCGTTCGGCGGAGATGCCGCTGGCCGCCTATCTTTTTGCGGCATTCATCTATTTCATTTTCTGTTACGGCATGGCGCGCTACTCGCTCTCGATGGAACGACGCCTTCAGACCGGTAACCGGCATTAAGGGAGAAGGTCATGTCCTCGACCGGCAGCGCGATTAAAGCCATGAAGCCTGCAACGCTCACGCATGAAAATGCGATCGAGATTACGGGAATGAACAAATGGTTCGGTTCTTTCCATGTGCTGAGAGATATTGATCTCACGGTCAAGCGCGGCGAACGCGTGGTGATTTGCGGTCCTTCGGGTTCGGGCAAGTCAACCTTGATCCGGTGTATCAACCGGTTGGAAGAGCACCAGAAGGGCTCGATCATCGTGGATGGCACGGAGCTGACCGCCGATGTCAAAAAGATCGACGAGATTCGGCGCGATGTCGGCATGGTGTTTCAGCATTTCAATCTGTTTCCGCATCTGACCATTCTGGAAAATCTGACGCTTGCACCAATTTGGGTTAAGAAAATGCCCAAAAAGGATGCCGAGGAAATTGCGATGCATTATTTGACGCGCGTCAAAATTCCCGAGCAGGCGAACAAGTTTCCGGGCCAGCTTTCCGGTGGCCAACAACAGCGCGTGGCGATTGCCCGCTCGCTCTGCATGAGCCCTAAAATCATGCTGTTTGACGAGCCGACGTCGGCGCTCGATCCGGAGATGGTCAAGGAAGTGCTCGATACCATGGTAACGCTCGCCCATGAAGGCATGACGATGATCTGCGTCACCCATGAAATGGGGTTTGCGCGTCAGGTAGCAAGCCGCGTGATTTTTATGGATCAAGGCCAGATTGTCGAAGTCAACACGCCGGACGAATTCTTCAAAAACCCGCAGCACGATCGTACAAAGCTGTTCCTGAGCCAGATTTTGCACTGACGGCAAAATCGTCTGTGCGATGGCGGGTCGATCCGGTGTTTTCTTGCCGCTCGGAAATTGACGGCGGTTCTGCTTTGACTATGGATAGCCCCGTTATTTAAGGCCTCTCGCAGGGGCGGGCGTTCAGGGCGACGGGTCTATGGTGTTTCTTCGCGTTACAGGTGTTTTGCTTCTCGGTCTCGTCAGCGTAACATTCGCAGGGTGCGCGGGGCCATCGCGGGGCGCTTATCTCGAGATGAAGGATATGCCGCAAGGCGCAAAGCCCATTCCAGTCTATGTCGCCACGAGCCGGAAGCGGACGAAAGACGGTGGCGAGATGTTCACGGGTGAACGCGCGGTTGAAACCGATTTCGCCCGCATTGTGGTTTCCATTCCGCCCAACCATGAAGTCGGCAAAATCGAGTGGGGCACGAGCAAGCCCTTGGATCCGTCCACATCCTTTGCGCTGGTTTCGCATGAATATCTGGCCCGGAATGCTGTGCTTTCAGATTTGAAAGCCGATCTTGCCAAGCGGAAAAGCTCGGACCGTGAAGTTCTCGTCTTCATTCACGGGTACAATACCAGCTTTGATTCCGGCGCGTTCCTGTTTTCCCAAATTCTTGCGGATTCCAATTATCATGGCGTGCCGGTGATGTTCACATGGCCCTCGCGCAACAGGCTTTTGTCCTATCCCTATGATCGGGAAAGCGCGCTTTATTCCCGCGATGATCTTGCTGCCGTTCTCGAGGAATTGGCATCTTTGACCGATGTCAAAAAGATCCACATCATGGCCCATAGCATGGGCAATATGGTCACGTTGGAGGCCTTGCGGGAAACTACCTTGACGGGGAAGACGCAGCTTCAATCAAAAATCGGGCAGATCATGCTGGCGTCGCCCGATGTCGACAAGGATGTGTTTTTGCGGGAATTCGAAAAGCTTGGAAAATTGAAACGATCCGTCACAATGTTCGTCTCGAAGGATGACAAAGCGCTCGCCGCCTCGCGTCTGTTTTGGGGTGACAGCACGCGGATCGGGGCGCTTGATTTGAAAGATACCGAAATCGTCAAAGCGCTGACCGATATGGGATTGACCATTGTCGACCTGAGCGAGGTCAAGGGCGATGATCTGAGCCATTCCAAATTTGCTCAGTCGCCTGCCGTGGTGCAATTGATTGGCCAGCAGATTTCCGTCGACGCATTTTCCAAAACCACAACGTTTGCCGACCGGCTGGCCCAGTTCAATGCCAATTTATCGACCGAGATCGGTCAGGAAATCGGCTATGCCGTCAGTCTGCCGGGGTCAGTTGCGACCCGGGTCGTGGGTGGCGAGGAGCCGTAACGCTCAAAGGTCAGGCGGAGGCAGCCGTTAGGCGCCGCTATCCACCGGGCAATCCGCGCGCGACCCCCATTCGGCCCATGACCCGTCATAGAGCGCCTTGACGGGGTGCCCGATGCTCTCGAGCGCGAAAGCGAGAATAGCCGCCGATACACCCGATCCACAGCTCGTGATAACGGGCTTTGCCAGATCAACACCGGCCTTCTCGAAGGCTGCCTTGATCTTTTCGGCGGATAGCAGATGGCCATCGGCGACAAGGTCGGGAAATTGAACGTTGAAGCTTCCCGGCATATGGCCGGAAGCAAGGCCGGGGCGGGGCTCGGGGGCTTCACCGCGAAAACGCGCCGCAGGGCGGGCGTCAACAATCTGGGCACTGTGGCCGTGAAGCGCGGCTTTGATGGCGGCGAGGTCGGCGACGTCGGATGCGTCAAAATGCGGCGTAAACCGTTTGGCCGGTTTTGTCGTTTCGGCGTCGGTCCATTCGCGATGTTCCGCCCGCCATTTGGGTGCTCCCCCCTCCAGAATGGAAACGCGGGAAGCTCCCATCACGCGGAAGGTCCACCACACGCGAGGGGCAGCAAACAGACCGGCGCCATCATACACGACGATATGGTCTTTGTCCGAGATGCCCATGGCGCCTGCGGCCCGCGCAAAATCATCGGGCGTGGGAAGCATATGCGGGAGCGGGCTGGTCTTGTCGGCAATGGCATCGATGTCGAAATGAAGCGCGCCGGGAATATGGCCCGCGGCATATTCGGCTTTGCCGTCGCGGTTCATTGTCGGGAGATACCAGCTTGCATCAATAACCGCGACATCGGCGTCATGGAGATGATCGGTCAACCAATCGGTAGCGACAAAGAGAGGTGCGGACATAGGGAACTTCCTTCGGTTAGCCAAACGCAATCCGGACACGCCGGTTCTGTTTGCCTTTTTTTTCGATGGCGGTAATGACGATGCGGCCGATCTCGGATGTGTTGTTCACATGCGTGCCACCGCAGGGTTGCAGGTCGAGGCCTTCTATCTCGACAAGCCGCACACGGCCGGTGCCCATGGGCGGCTTCACCGACATGGTTTTCACGAGACCCGGATTGGCTTCGAGCTCCTCATCGGTAATCCAGCGAAAGGTTACGGCGGCGTTACGCGCGATGCGGGCATTGAGGTCGTCCGTCAAAGCATCCTTGTCGAGGCCGGCATCGGGAATATCGAAATCGAGCCGTCCTTCGCCATCGCCAATAGAGCCGCCCGTGACCGGATAGGGTAGTGTCGTGGTTAAAAGATGCAAGGCGGTGTGAATGCGCATCCGGGCGAAGCGCTGCTCCCACTGGAGCCGCAAAGTCACCGTCTCGCCAGGAGCGGGAAGCGTGGATCCTTCCGATGGCACATGGACGATCTCGGTTTTGTCCTCGCCGTAAACCGCGGTTGCGATGGTCATTTCGCTTCCGTCAGCGCGGATGAGGGTGCCGGAATCGCCCGGTTGTCCGCCACCGGTCGCGTAAAAGACGGTGCGGTCGACAAGGATGCCGCCACGTTCGTTCAGCGCCAGAACCGTCGCCGTGCATTCCTTGAGATAGGCATCGTCGCGAAACAGCAAGGCGGTAGCCATTAAACGAAATCCGGTTCGATGGTGGATTCCCGTTCGAGCCAAGCGGGGACCGAAAGGTTTTTGGAGCGGAGGAATTCGGGGTTATAGAGTTTCGAGGCATAACGCGCGCCGCCATCGCAGAGAATCGTCACGATCGTGTGACCCGGACCGATCTGGCGAGCGAGCCGGATCGCGCCGGCGACATTAATGCCCGATGATCCGCCCAGCGACATGCCTTCGTCCGCCAGCAAATCGAATGCCAAGGGAATGGCCTCGTCATCGGGAATTTGGAACGCAAGATCAATCGGCGCATCCTCGAGATTTTTGGTGATGCGGCCTTGCCCGATGCCCTCGGTGATCGACGATCCTTCGGATTTGAGCACGCCGGACGTGTAATAGGCATAAAGGGCTGCCCCCATCGGGTCGGCAAGTCCGATCCGGATGGCGGGGTTGAAGCGTTTGAGGCCGATACCCGTGCCTGCCAGCGTTCCACCCGTGCCCACCGCGCAGATAAAGCCATCCACCTTGCCTTCGGTCTGTGCCCAGATTTCGGGGGCGGTGGTGTCGATATGGCCCTGACGGTTCGCGATATTGTCGAATTGATTGGCCCAGATGGCCCCGTTCGGCTCGGTCGCGGCGAGCTTTTCGGCAAGGCGGCCGGAAAGTTTGACGTAATTGTTCGGATTGGAATAGGGGACCGCCGGAACCTCGATCAATTCAGCGCCCATTTGGCGCAGGGCATTTTTCTTCTCGATGGATTGCGTCTCGGGAATGACAATAACGGTCTTCAGACCAAGCGCATTGCCGACCAGCGCTAGGCCGATGCCGGTATTGCCAGCGGTGCCTTCAACCACCGTGCCGCCCGGTTTTAGCCGACCCGATGCCATGGCCTCCGAAATCATGGCCAAGGCCGCGCGGTCTTTCACCGAACCGCCGGGGTTCATGAATTCCGCTTTGCCGAGAATGGTGCAGCCGGTGGCTTCCGATGCGCGCTTCAATCTGATGAGAGGCGTATTGCCGATGGCGCCTAAGACGTTGTGCGCGATTGTCATCCCAAAAATTCCCAGCCGAAATGAAACAAGGGGGAACGGTAATACTCCAAGCGCCTATCGGCAACCCGCGCGGCATTCGGGCGCAGGGCTATTCTGCCCCAAAGGAACAAGAAACATTAATCCGAAACCTCTTAACGCTCGTAATCAACGGTATACGCAGGTTAATGGAGCAGACGTTTTGACGGTCACGCCTATGCCCCCCCTACCGGATGAAGGGCTGAATGCGCTGTTGGCCCACTATGCCGCAGGGCATTTGCCGCTACCCCTGCATGGGCTGGTGGCGGGCCATCTTGTACTCAAACCGGATAATCGCGCATTTGTGGCAGCTCTAGAAACGCTGTGCGCGCAACGGCTGGAGCTTGAGGCTCCGGACGCTGGGATCGCTCCCGCCATCTTGTCGCGTGACGCGATGCTCGAGTCAATTTTTGCCACCGAAGAGGCGTCTTTTGAGCGTACTTCGAGCAAGGTATCCGGTCTCGTGCCGGATCCGATTTCAATTCTGGTGGGTGATGATCTTTCAAAGATGAAATGGCGCTCGGTGATGCCGGGGCTGAAAGAGTTCCGCTTGCCTGATAGGGGCGAGTGTCAGGCGTCGATGGTGTGGGTCAAAGCCGGCCGCGCGATGCCGTCGCATACGCATGAGGGTACGGAAATTACCCTGGTGTTGAAGGGCGGCTTTACTGATACAAGCGGCCATTACTGTCGCGGCGATCTGGCGATTGCCGATTCCGATATCGACCACCGTCCCCGCGCCGACGAGGGCGAAGACTGCATCTGTTTCGTGGTGAATGATGCGGGCTTGCGACTGACCGGCCCGCTTGCGCGGTGGATCCACAAACTGACAGGCCATTAACATGAACGATCAATACCGCGCTTCGCCAAAGGATGGGATTGCGTGGGTCACGGGGGCAAGCTCGGGTATCGGGCGGGGCACTGTGCTGGAGCTGGCGCGCCGTGGCTATACCGTGATCGCGACCGCGCGGCGTCTGCCCGAGCTTCAAACGCTGGTCGATGAAGCGGGCCCCCTTGCCGGTCGCGTCATTGCCGCGATCGGCGATGTGACCGATGCTTTGGGCATGGAACAGCTGGTCGCACGGCTTGAGCAGGAATATGGCGAGATTGTTCTCGCCTTTTTGAATGCGGGGATCTACTTCCCGCTTCGCGCCCAGCCTTTTGATGCGGCGGGGTTTCGCAAGACCTTCGATGTCAATGTTTATGGCACGATTAATGGGTTGGCGGCCTTGCTGCCGCGGATGGCGGAGCGCGGGCGCGGCCAGATTGCCTTGAACGCTTCGGTGGCAGGATATGGCGGGCTGCCGAGGGCTGCGGCCTATTCGGGCAGCAAGGCGGCGCTGATTGCGATGGCGGAAAGCTTGAAATTCGATACCGATCTCCTCGGCCTGACTCTTCAGATCGTCAATCCCGGCTTTGTCGAGACGCCGCTGACGGCGCTCAATGATCACCCGATGCCGTTTCTGATGACGTTGGACGAGGCATCGCGCCGGATTTGCGACGGGTTCGAGAAGGGCGGGTTTGAAATCACCTTCCCCAAACGGCTCGCTTTGATCCTGAAGGCGCTCAACATGCTGCCTTACAGTGTCTATTTCAGCCTGATCGCCAAAGCGACAGGTTGGACTGGGAAGGCCGATTAGGTTTTTGCGTAAATGATCTGGCGAACATCGATATTGCCGGCGCGGAACCCCGCCTCGCAATAGGCGAGATAATATTCCCACATCCGACGAAAACGTTCGTCAAATCCCAATGGGGTGAGTTCCGGCCAAGCGGCACGGAATTTTTCACGCCAAGCGACCAAGGTATCGGCATAATCGATGCCGAAAATCCGCTCGTGCCGGATGGCCATGCCGACTTTTTCGCCAAGCGATTTCATCATGGTAGGGGATGGCAACATGCCGCCCGGAAAAATATAGCGGCGGATAAAATCGACCTCGCGCCGATAGGCGTCGAAAAAGCGATCCTGAATCGTGATGACCTGAAGCCCTGCCACCCCGCCTGGACGCAACCGTTCAGCCAATGTCTTGAAATAGACAGGCCAATATTGCTCGCCGACCGCTTCGAACATCTCGATGGAGGCGATGCGGTCATAGAGGCCGGTCTCATCGCGATAATCTTGAAGTTTGATCTCAACTTTTTCCGTTAAACCTGCATTATAAATACGTTTTTTGGCAAAATCGAATTGTTCCTGCGAAATCGTGAGACCGGTAACCCGACAGCCGATTTCCTTGGCGGCATATTCGGCAAAGCCGCCCCAGCCGCAACCGATTTCAAGCACGGAATGGGTTTCGTTGATCCCCGTTTCGCGGGCGAGCGCCGCATATTTGTTTTGTTGGCCACGATAGAGATCATGTCCCTCAGGCCCGAACAAGGCCGAGGAATAGGTCATCGAATGATCAAGCCAGCGCGAATAGAACGCATTGCCGAGGTCGTAATGGGCGTGAATATTGCGCTTGGAGCCGGACCGGTTGTTCCGGTTGAGCCAGTGCTTGAACAACTGCCAGTAGCGGACAACCGGCTTGTCGCTCAGGAGGGCCGCAATCAGATGATGGTTAGCACAAAATAACTGCAGGAAGGCGGTGAGGTCGGTGGCTTCCCACTCGCCGCGCAGAAAGGATTCGGCAATGCCGATATCGCCCGAAGCCGCCATGCGTTTGGCAAAGGCAAAATCATGGAGCACCATTTCGGCGGCGGGCCCGGGCTTGGTGCCGCCAAAGCGGAAGGCCCGGCCATCGGGAAGTGTGAGGGTCAGTGAACCGAATTCGATCTTGCTGGCAAAGTTGAAAGCTTGCCGCATCAGGAACGGCAAACCTTGGGAATGTATGGCAAGCGTTTCGGAAGTGACTTGAAGCGATTCAAACCGCGTATCGGGGTTAGTTAACATGGTGCTTCTCGCTGCCTTCCGGATCGATCTTTGATAGAGGCTGGTCGATGGTATCCCGACCAGCCGGAAAACTCGCATGAGGCGGTGGCGCCGGACGGGGCACAAGGCGCATGCCTTTCACCCAGAGCCGCAACGCCTCAACGTGAATGCCTACCATAATTTTGAGCGTAAGCAGCGGTATCGTCAAGCACAGGCCGAGCAGGTTTTTACCCGAAAGCGCGCGCTTCTTACCTCGAAACGTGGCGGCGAGTACCGGTCCGGCCTCGTCTTTCACCAGAATACGGAGGGACACAGCCTCTCCGGGGGGCAGAACCCGAAAAAAATATCGCATGGCCAACGGATTGAACGGCGAGACGTAAAACAGCTTGTCGCATTGCTGCCGCAGCCCAGCAGGGGTCAATTCGCCTGTTTTGACAGGTTCAACATAGGTATGGGCCTCGCCAAACGTGTTGCGGACCTCATAGAGCATGCCGCGCAGGTTACCGTCGCTAGAATAGCCGAAATAGATGGAAAGCGGGTCAAACACATAACCCAAAATACGCGGGTAGCATAAGAGCTCGACCCTCCCGCCGGAGAGGTCGACCCCCGCTTCGGTAAACAGTTTCAAAGCGTAAGCCAGCAAAGGCGATCCGTCCCGCGGGCCGTGATCCTTCTCGAAAAAACTCACGAGATTGCGGCGGTTGACCGAAAAGAGCGTGCTTAATCGGGCTGCGCCGTCGAGATTGCCCAGGTCGAGCAAAACGGAGAATACGCGATAGGAAAAACGATGCTGCACAGGCTTCATACGGGCGTGCATGACGGGACCGATATAGAGGCATGCTGGCTCGAAAGGGGGCGCAAACAGCGGTTGCGCCGAAGGCGATGTCATTCCGCGGCCACGGCATAAGCGGACATCGGCCGCCATGACGGGATCACGCCCAATCGTTCAGCAACATCAAGGCCGGACATCAGTCCGTCTTCGTGAAAGCCGTGCCGCGACCATGCGCCGCAGAACCAAGTTCTGTTACGTCCCTGAATCGAATCCAGTCGCGATTGGGCCTCGATCGCCGCACTGTCGAATTGTGGATGATCATAGACATATTGCCCGAAAGTAAGAGCTTCGGCAGGTGGCTCGGCCGGATTGAGGGTTACAAAAAGCGGGCAGTCGGAATCAATGCCTTGCAGATGGTTCATCCAATAGCTTACACACAGTTCCGCATTGCGGTCTGTGTCTTGAATCACATTCCATGAACCCCAGGCGCGCTTGCGCACAGGCATAAGTCTCGGATCGCGATGGAGATAGACCGTGTTGGGCTGGTACGAAATGGCGCCCAAAACAGCGCGCTCCTGAGCCGTAGCATCGCCCAGAAGGGCAAGTGTCTGGTCGGTATGAGAGCCGAAGATGACGCCGTCAAATTCGGCCGTCGAGCCGTCGTCTAATGTCAAGGTGACACCATCGACGGTGCGGATCACCCGCTTGACCGGCGTCGAAAGATGCAGACGGTCACGATAGGTTTCGATCATTTTTTCGACATAGACACGGCTGCCGCCGGTCACGGTGCGCCATTCGTGCCCACTATACTGCAGCAGATGGTGGTTGCTGAAAAACGAGATGAAGGCTTTGACAGGAAAATTCAGCATGGATTTGGTCGACATCGACCAGATTGCTGCGCCCATCGGCAAAAGATAATCGTCGCGGAAGCGCTGCGAAAAGCCGTTAGCGGCCAGATAGGTGCCGAGCGAGCTGTCATCGAGGCGACCGGCGGCTAAATCGACGCTCGCCAATTTGTTGAAGCGAACGATCTCGAACAGCATTTTGAGATAGCTGGGGGAGAAGAAATTACGCGGCTGCGCGAACAGCCCGCCCAAAGGACCATTTGCTCGGCCGCACCATTCAAACCGCCCGCGGTCGACCGACAGGGCAAAACTCATATCCGAGCCATGCGTTTTGACATCAAGATGGGAAAGCAGCGCGGTGAGATTGGGGTAATTCGGCTCGTTGTAGACAATAAAGCCGGTATCGACCGAGATCGCCTTGCCGTCATAGTCAATATCAACGGTCGCTGCATGGCCGCCGGCTTTGGCATTTTGCTCGAAGACTGTAATCTGATGGCGCGGGGAGGCCGCCAACGCATAGGCTGCAGCGTTGCCAGCGATGCCGGAACCGATAATGGCGATGCGCGAAGCGGCACCGTTTGAAGGTGGGTTGGCGTGTTTTGTAACCATCGTCATTCTTTAAGCCGATTCTTTGAGTGCTTTGTAGGCTGAAAGCGCGCTCTCGCGTGCTTGTTCGTGGTTGACGATCGGACGCGGGTAAGTGACACCAAGTTTTACCCCGGCTGCCAATAGTTCCGCAGGCTTTGCTGTCCACGGCGCATGAAGGTAGGCATTGGGAAGTTTGGTCAATTCGGGCACAAATTTTCGAAGATAACGGCCTTCCGGATCAAATTTCTCGCTCTGCAACATCGGATTGAAAATCCGGTAATAGGGCGCGGCATCCGCGCCTGAACCCGCAACCCATTGCCAGCTTGCCGGATTGCTGGCTGGATCGGCGTCGAGCAGCGTGTCCCAAAACCATTCCTCGCCGAGGCGCCAATCGATGCGCAAATGCTTGACGAGAAAAGAGGCTACCACCATCCGCACACGGTTATGCATAAAGCCCGTTTGCCACAATTCCCGCATGCCGGCATCCACCAGCGGATAGCCGGTCTTGCCCTGTTGCCAGGGCTTCAATTTTGCCGGATCGTTTTGCCATCCAAAGCCATCAAAGGAGCGTTGGACATTAATTTTGGCGATGTCAGGTTGATGATAGAGCAGGTGATAGGAAAATTCACGCCAGCCCAGCTCGGACTGGAAGATGCGCAAATCCTCGGTAGTGGCGAGCGAGCGACCGGTATGGAGCGAAGCCTCGGCAGTGTGCCAAACGGTGTGGACGGAAATTTCACCAAACCGCAAATAGGGCGAGAGACGCGAGGTTGAGGGCAAATCCGGCCGATTACGATGTTCGCCATAGCCCTCAAAGCCGCCATCGATAAAACGGTCGAGCGTCTCGAGCGCACCCTGTTCGCCAGGCTGCCAATGCTCGGCCATGCCTCCAGACCAATCCGGGGTGGTTGGCAACAGCTTCAAGTCCTGAAGCGGCACTGCAACTGGTCCAGATAAGGCAAACGGAGCCGTTTCCAGCCGTGATGGCGCGGGCTTGGGTTGGGGAACCGAAAAGTCCAAGCGTGCCGCGCGCCAAAAAGGAGTGAACACCCGCATCGGCGCGCCAACCTTGGACGCCACTTCCCAAGGCTCGCGGATTAAAGTGCCGCTGAAGGTTTTGACGGCAATGCCTTGTGATTCGAACTCGGCCTTCAGAGCCTTGTCACACGCGATGCTTTGCGTGTGGTAGCGACGGTTCCAATAGATCGAGGATGGCTTGATGGCAGCTACGAGCGCCGGCACAACGGCCGCAGGGTCGCCGTGATAAAGATCGAGGCGTCCGCCGATTGCTGCCAGATCAGCCGAGAGTCTGGTGAGGCTTTGATGCAGCCACCATCGTTGGGCCGCACCCAAGGGACGCCCATGTCGGCCGCTATCATCGAAAACATAGATGAGATGTAGCGGCTTTGCGCTGGAAACTGCAGCTGCAAGGGCAGGATTGTCGGCAAGACGAAGATCGTCACGAAACCAATAAAGGACCGGATCGGTCATAATTACCTTGAGATGTTGATGAACCCGACGCTTCTTACGCCTGAGGGCGAGCATCGGTTCATTCGACCGAACCCCTCAGAACAGACTGGCATGGGAAAAGGGTGGCTCCTCGAGCAGGGCTCGAACCTGCGACAATTCGATTAACAGTCGAATGCTCTACCAGCTGAGCTATCGAGGATCACCGGTGAGCCGGATACATCACTATGCATCGGCAATGCAAGGGGTTAGTGACAGGAAAATGCAAAAAGATGTGTCGACCTTGCGTTTCGGAGAGTCTCCGTTCGAATAAATGGGGCCGATTGGCATTATTTTTTTGTAAGCGACTATCAAACTGATTGCCGTCTGGTAAAACTCTTTGTAGACAGACGCGCCGGATGCGTTCGGTTGAGGCCTCGTGGCGGAGTGGTCACGTAGAGGACTGCAAATCCTCGTACCCCGGTTCGATTCCGGGCGAGGCCTCCATTTTCTATCGCATCCTTCATCGGTTTGTTGCGTGATGCGTGGTAAATTCGGATCAGCTCTGCCGACATAGAGCATTTCATGGTGCACGGAGATTGTTTGATGGTCGACTTTTCGCACGCCCGGCGGGCCATGGTCGATGGACAACTTCGTACCAATGATGTCACGAATTCCGATCTTCTGGATGCCTTTACTCTCGTACCGCGCGATATATTTGTGGATCCGGCCGAGCAATCCATTGCTTATGCCGACCGCGCGGTAACCGCTTCGGGTGGCGTTGGTCGCCAAATGCTTGCGCCGATGTGTTTGGGGCGCATGATACAGGCGGCCGAAATCAAGCCGGGCGCACAGGTGCTCGATGTCGCCGGCGGCGCAGGCTATGGCGCTGCCCTCATGGCGCATCTTGGCGCCGATGTAACACTGCTCGAAGAGGAGGCAGTGCAAGCTGACGCGGCAAAGGCGGCGTTGAAGCGGGCGGGTGTCGATTCGGTATCCGTTGTCGTTGGCCCGCTTGCTACGGGAGGCAAGAAATCTGCCAAATACGACGCCATACTGGTCAATGGCCGATGTGAGATGGTACCCGACGCGCTGCTGAAGAAGCTTGCCGATGGAGGGCGCTTGATCGTGATCACGGGCTCGGCCATTTCCTCCGGCGTGCGTGTTTTTACCTGTTCGGATGGTGTTTTTGGTGAAAAACGGTTGATGAGTGCGGGTGGGCCGTTACTTTCAGTCTTTTCGCGCGTTGCAGAGTTTGTATTCTAACCATCAATTGCCCTAGTATCCGAAGTAAGCGGTTGATGATTCCCGGCCTCATCTGAGGATGAGGGGACACGAGCAGCGTTTTTTTAGACCTACCCAATGGCGGTATTCCGAACATGACGTCGATCAAGACTCTTTTGCTGGCTGGTATGGCTGTTTCCGCGCTTTTGACGGCCGGAGCAGTGCAGGCGGAAACAATCAACGGTGCGCTGGCGCTGGCCTATCAGTCCAGTCCTGATCTGAACGCGCAGCGGGCGAGCCTTCGGGCCACCGACGAGCAGGTACCGCGGGCCAAGTCCGGATATTTGCCGCGCTTGAACGCTTCTTCCTCGCTCGGTAAGGCGAATTCGGTTTTCTATTCGGGAAGTGTTGGCGGCCAGACAAGCGATTACTACACAACGCCGCGTTCGGTTGGCGTCACGGTAACGCAGAACCTTTATAATGGCAGCCGGACGGAGACGCAGGTCGAGACGGCTGAAAAGGGCGTTCTGGCAGCCCGTGCGGGACTTCGCGCCGCCGAGCAGCAGGTTCTTTTAAACGGTGCAACGCAATATATGAACGTTGTGCGGGATGAAGCGGTGGTTAAACTTCGTATCGCCAATATCGACGTGTTGAAAGAACAGCTCCGCCAGACGCAGGATCGCTTCAATGTTGGTGAAGTGACGCGGACGGATGTGGCGCAGGTTGAGGCCCAGTTGGCTGCTGCCGACGCTGATGTTTCAAGTGCGGTCGCCAATCTAGAAAGCAGCAAAGCAACCTATCAGCAGGTTATCGGTGTCGTGCCGAGCAATCTTGCCGAAGCTGAGCCTGTAGCAAAACGGTTGCCTTTGGCGGTTGCGGATGCATTGAAAGCCGCGGATTCCGAGCATCCCCAGCTGGTGGCGGCTCGTCTGAGCATCGACATTGCCGAAGCGCAGGTTCGTCTGGTCGAGGGCGAGTTCAAGCCGCAAGTAGATGTGCAGGGAACTGCGTCGCAATCATGGGATTCTAAATTTCCCGATGATAATGGGCATGATTTCCGGGTTCTCGGTCAGGTTTCGATGCCGCTTTATGACGCTGGCGAAATTTCGGCGCGCGCTAGGGCTGCAAAAGAGACACTCGGGCAGCGTCAGATGGAAGCCGATAGTGTTCGCGCCCAGATCCGCGCCGGTGTAGCAGCAGCCTGGAGCCAATACGAAACGGCTGTCGCACGCGTTAAATCCGCAAAGGCCCAGATTGATGCCGCGACCATCGCTTTGAACGGTGTGCAGGAAGAGGCAAAAGTGGGACAGCGCACAACGCTTGATGTGCTGATTTCCGATCAGAACCTGCTTGCCGCCCGTGTCAATCTGGTAACGGCGCAGCGCGACCGGGTGGTGTCATCTTATCAAGTGCTGTCGGCTGTTGGTCGTTTGTCGGCCGCAAGCTTGGGCTTGCAGGTTGCTGCCTATGACCCGGCACCGCATTATGAGGCAACCAAGGGGCGCATCACGGGTACCGATAAGACACAATAATCAAGGTGCAAATCATCGGGGCTGATGATCAACAGCTAAATCGATGGCCCGTCTTGCGGGCATTGATTGAATGTCGTTAGTGTTTGTTAATTATTACCCTTTTGTGACGAGTTTCACCTATGAGCGCGCTGATCGCACGACAGAACGAGCCGACGATGGACGAGATTCTCGCCTCGATCCGGAAGATCATTTCGGATGATCTGGGTGATACCGCCGAGGCTGTAGCGGGTGCTTCTGTCGAGTCGAAAGCCGAGATTTTAGAGCTTTCAAACGCGATGGCTTTGCCGGTGGCACGCGAACCATCATGGAATATTTCGCTCTCGCGTCGGGTAAATGTTGTGCCGGAGACGGCGCGCGAGTCGCAAGCAGTACCTCTTGCTCCATCGATCGACCCAGTTTCTGCGGTTACCGAGCTTGCGGCACGGATGGCGCGTGAATTGGGTGTCGAGCAGTGCGCGGTGGCGGAAGATGTTGTGCCTGTACCACTGACGTCCCCTGTGCCTGTGGCGGTTGAACAGAGCGGCGTGATCGCCCCGGATACAGCCAATGCTGTTTCGTCCGCTTTTGGTTCGCTGCGTGAGAATATTGAGCGCGAAGCGACGGCGAGTGCCGCAGTTTCTTCCGCAATGGAGACGGTGGTTGAGGCGGCGTTGCGGCCGATGCTCAAGGACTGGATCGATGCGCATTTGCCAGCCATGGTTGAGCGACTGGTCAAGGCCGAGATCGAGCGGATGGCCCAAAAGGGCTAATCGTCGCTGAATTTTAGGCTAATTTGCTTCGATGCGTTGACTTGGCGCGAACGGTCGGCTTTTTACCCATATCACGAACTGGAAGCGCCCATCGGGGCGGGGATTTTGCACGCATGATGGACAATCGCTTTGAGCCGGCTTCAATCGAGGCCCGTATCCGTGAAATGTGGGAGAAAAAAGGAGCGTTTCGTGCCGGTCGTCCCGAGCGGAAGGACGCCAAGCCCTTTACCATTGTTATTCCGCCGCCGAATGTGACGGGATCGCTCCACATGGGGCACGCGCTCAACAACACGCTGCAGGATATTTTGTGCCGCTTCGAGCGGATGCGCGGCAAAGACGTGCTGTGGCAACCCGGGACCGACCATGCCGGCATTGCAACACAAATGGTGGTGGAGCGCCAATTGGCCGAGCGCAAAGAGCCGTCGCGACGCGAGATGGGCCGTGAGGCCTTCCTAAAGCGTGTTTGGGCTTGGAAAGAGGAATCGGGCGGGCTGATTATCAATCAGCTCAAACGCCTTGGCGCCTCATGTGACTGGTCGCGCGAACGCTTTACAATGGGCAAAGACGGGTCGGCGGACGACCAGATGGTGCGCGCTGTTACCAAAGTGTTTGTAGAGCTTTATAACAAAAAGCTCATCTATAAAGATAAGCGGCTTGTGAATTGGGATCCGCATTTTGAATCGGCAATTTCCGATCTCGAAGTCATCCAGATTGAAAAAAAGGGTGCATTCAAATTCGCCCGTGGCGATGAAGCGCCGTTTAATGCCGAGGCTCTGAGCAAGGCACTGGCAAAAGACCCGCATGGGCATCTGTATTATTTCGATTATCCGGTGGAAGGGGAAACCTATGATCCGGAAAATCAGAACACCTTCGTGCCGGTTGCGACGACGCGGCCTGAAACCATGCTGGGTGATACGGCGATTGCGATCCATCCCGAAAACGAAAAACTGAAGCATCTGATCGGTAAAAACATCGTTTTGCCGCTTGTCGGACGTTTGGTGCCGGTGGTGGCGGATGACTACGCCGACCCGGAAAAGGGAACGGGTGCCGTTAAAATCACACCCGCCCATGATTTCAACGATTTCGAGGTCGGCAAACGTCACCAATTGCCTGCGATCAATGTGCTGACGCGGCAAGCCAAGATGTATATTGCGGGCAATGACGGTTTTACAACCGGTCCAGCAGGCGTTTTGGCCGATATTGCCGCTTTGGACGGGTTGGATCGCTATGAGGCGAGAATGCGGGTTGTGGGGTTGGTGGAGGCTGCCGGTTATCTCGCCAAGGTTGAGCCCTATGCCAGCCAGGTGCCGCATGGCGACCGATCAAATTCGGCGATCGAGCCTTATCTGACTGATCAATGGTATGTCGACGCCAAGACGATGGCCATCGAGGCCTTGGAATCGGTCCGGTCCGGCCGCACCAAATTTGTCCCCGAGAACTGGTCGAAGACCTATTATCAGTGGCTCGAGAATATCGAACCATGGTGCGTTTCCCGCCAATTGTGGTGGGGTCATCAGATTCCGGCGTGGTATGGCCCTGACGGGCAGGTGTTTGTGGGGGCGAACGAGGCAGAAGCCCTTGCAAAGGCAGAGAGCCATTATGGTGCGAAAACTGCCTTAACGCGCGACGAGGACGTGCTCGATACTTGGTTTTCCTCCGCGCTCTGGCCGTTTTCAACCTTAGGCTGGCCGGACAAGACACCTGAGCTTGCGCGTTATTATCCCACCGATGTGCTGGTGACGGGCTTTGACATCATCTTCTTCTGGGTGGCCCGCATGATGATGATGGGTGACCATTTTATGCGCGATGAGGCGGATAAGCCAATCGAGCCGTTCCATACGGTCTATATCCACGCCCTTGTTCGAGACGAAAAGGGCGCCAAAATGTCCAAATCCAAGGGCAATGTGATCGATCCGCTCGATCTTGTTGACCAATATGGAGCGGACGCGTTGCGCTTCACCCTAGCCGCCATGGCTGCCCAAGGCCGCGACATCAAGCTTTCGACGCAACGTATTGAAGGATATCGCAATTTTTCGACTAAAATCTGGAATGCGGCACGCTTTGCCGAGATGAATTCCTGTGCTCGGGTTGACGGTTTTGATCCGAAGTCGGTCGCCTTGCAGCTTAACCGCTGGGCGATCAGCGAATTGGCGAATGCGACTGCGGAAGTCACCGCGGCCATTGAGGCCTATCGGTTCAACGATGCGTCGAATGCCGCCTATCGCTTTACCTGGAACGTGTTCTGCGATTGGTATCTCGAACTCGCAAAGCCCATCTTTATGGGCGAAGATGAGGTGGCCAAAGCCGAGACCCGAGCCAGCGTGGCTTATGTTCTGGATGGCATCTTGAAAATTCTTCACCCATTCATGCCGTATCTGACGGAAGAATTATGGGCGGTGAAGGGGGCCGAGGGGCCAAAACGCGAGTCGATCTTGTCTTTGGCAGAATGGCCGTCGCTGGAAGGCTTGTCTGCTCCCGACGCGGAGGCGGAAATCGGCTGGCTGGTCGATCTCGTCACTGAAATTCGCTCCGCACGCAGTGAAATCAACGTACCCGGTGGCTCTTTGGTGCCGTTGGTGCTGGTAGGCGCCTCGAGTGCTACGCGGGATCGGGCAGAGTCTTGGGGTGACATGCTCAAGCGGTTGGCACGATTGTCGGACGTTTCCTTTGCCGATCAGGCCCCGCCACAGTCAGCCCAAATGGTCATTCGGGGTGAAGTTGCAGCGCTTCCATTGGCTGGCATTATCGACATTGTTGCGGAAAAGGGACGCTTGTCGAAAGAGCTGGAAAAGATCGCGCAGGAAATCGGCAAGATCGACGCCAAACTCGGCAATTCCGACTTTATGGCCCGTGCGCCGGAAGAGATCGTCGAAGAGCAACATGAACGCCGCGCCGATTTTACTGAGCGTTCTGGCAAGCTGGCCGAGGCGCTGTCGCGGCTTGGTTAAAGCGGGGTGCTCGACTTTGCTATAAGGTTTCGGGCGGCGGTGCTCGCCGCTCAATCATAAAATAGAGCTGCGTCGGGCCAAATTCCTGCTCGAGGATCAGATCGCCGCTTTGGGCAACCAAATGAGGAATATCAATCGCCGCCATGCCATCGGTGCAAGTGACATGGAGCACTTCGCCGGGCGATAAGCTGGCGAGTGTTTTTCCAGTCCGCAGCGCGGGCAGGGGGCATTTCAAACCCTTCAGATCGAGGTGATGGTCAGCCATTCGCCATCCTAGCGCCGGATGCATTTCATTTCTAGGCAGATGCTCGACGCCAAACGGTTTTTCAGCCACAAGGCTGGACGGGGTTTTAGCGCAGGTGGTGTCATGCGGGTGATCGGATTGGCAGGGTGGAGCGGGGCGGGGAAGACGACGCTGATTGCGCGGCTTCTTCCGGAAATCATCCAGCGCGGATATACGGTTTCGACCATCAAGCACGCCCATCATCGCTTCGATGTCGATTATCCGGGCAAAGACAGCTATGTGCACCGCACCGCTGGCGCCCGTGAGGTATTGGTTGCATCAGGCGAGCGCTTTGCACTGATGCACGAATTGCGCGGCGCCCCTGAGCCCGATTTACGGCATTTGCTGGGCCTGCTATCGCCCGTCGATCTGGTGGTAATTGAAGGTTACAAACCCGAACCTTTAGCTAAAATTGAAGTTCATCGCGCCGATAACGGTAAAAACTTCATTTATCCGGATGATCCGACCATTGTCGCGGTTGCAACGGATTGCCGCGAGCAGGTTTTAAGCCTCCCAACCTATGACCTTTCGGATGCGGAGGGGGTGGCCGATTGCGTTCTCGCCCACGCCATGCCGCTGACAGTTTTGATCGAGCGATTGGCGGGGGCCACTCAGGGTATGTAAATTGCCGTGGGTATCCCGAAGTCGCGTGAATAGGCGAAGTACAGATACGAATATGCTCTAACCAACACCTTCTAATACACCCTACTATTCCTTTGCCAATTGTATTTTTATATTCGTACTGGATGAATTGATATATTTAGCGACGACTGTATTAAATTGTGGATAATTTAAAAAAAATAATGATTTGTTCAAAAAGCATATATTTAGATAAGTAACTTTTTTGTATCGTTTATGTCTGATTTGGAGAGGCGTAATGAAAAAAGCTCTAGCTACAGTTTTTGCTATTTGTTTTTGTCTTTTCTCGGTCAACTTGGCACACGCTGGTTGCACCGCTCCCAGCGGCGTATTTTCGGGTGTAGCAAACTACATCAAATATACGGGATCTGCTCAAGTTGACAATGTAAATGATGTACAATTGTCTGCATCCATGACGTATTCTGCATCAAGCTCATCAAAACCACTATCGGGAACCTTGAAATCCTTAACTTATTATAACGGAATTACATCCGGTATCACTGGTTCTTCGACGATCTCTAGTTCAACCTTTGATACAGCCACTTGTCTTGGCTCAATGGTCATGACGGATGGTGCTGTGTATAAGATCGCCGTTACAGGAACAGGAACGGAAATCAATTTTATTATTACGCCACCATCGACTTCAATTTTTTATTTTGTCGTGCAGGGTGCGCTCAAGAAAGTTTAAAATGCTGTAGCGTTTTTTCTGGCTGGG
>CANGIS010000039.1 GCA_947454055.1 Hyphomicrobiales bacterium | reverse complement strand
TTCTCCCTCGAGAGCCGTGGAAGACGACCACGTTGATAGGCTGGGTGTGTAAGCGCGGTGACGCGTTGAGCTTACCAGTACTAATCGCTCGATTGGCTTGATCGTTCTTATTTACAATGTCCGCTGGACAATCAGTAATTACTTCAACTTAAATGTTGCTTGCTTGCATTCCTGTATTTCGCCGGCCTGGTGGCCCTTGCGAAGCGC
The DNA here is from genome assembly GCA_947454055.1 of Hyphomicrobiales bacterium. GTDB lineage: Bacteria > Pseudomonadota > Alphaproteobacteria > Rhizobiales > Beijerinckiaceae > CAIUPE01. The sequence continues at coordinate 27,222 of CANGIS010000039.1, read as the reverse complement.
CTAAACCCGATCCCATCCCGAACTCGGCCGTTAAACGCTTCAGCGCCGATGGTACTATGTCTTAAGACCTGGGAGAGTAGGTCGCTGCCAGGCCTGCCGAATACAGGAATTCCCTCACACAATGCAAACACACTAGTCTTGACGCGGGGTGGAGCAGCCCGGTAGCTCGTCAGGCTCATAACCTGAAGGTCATCAGTTCAAATCTGGTCCCCGCAACCAAGTTTTAAAGCGTCGTACCTTTATTGGTGCGGCGTTTTTTTGTGACATTTGATCAACCTGTCCCCTTGGCAATGCCTTTTGGGTATTGAGGTTTGTTCGGGCCAAGCCAACTTCACCTGTCCTTCTTCATTATTAGTTTCATACCACTTCAACCTTCTCATTCGAAGGCGCTTGCAGAGAGGGCTGAACGTGGCCGAAAAGGGCTGCTTCCCAGATAGGCCACGCCATCGCAGTCAAGTAGGCAATCGTAAACTGCTACATTTGAATTGATGTAAACTGTTGATATTATTGTATTTTTTAATGTTTCTAATGTTGTGTCCTGGCAATTGACTTGCGTTCCACCACGTCCTACGGATCCATCATCGGCAACCTGATCCTCTCTTTTTGAGAATGTCATTCGATCCATCGCACAACATCTTCAACAATGGCATCACTCGATATGGTCGACATACAATCCTCACCGGCCCAACCGATCCCCGTTCTCCTCGGCAAAGCCGGCAAAGGTTTTCGGGGAACCATTGTTGCCGTTGGCGCCGGTATAGGGTTAGCCGATAACGATGACGACGATTACAATGAGGAGCTCGAACGCAGGCTCCTTGAAATCGGCTTTGTCGAAGGCGCGGAGATCGAAATCCTCCATGAAGGTCTTATTGGGGGGGATCCGATTGCCATCCGCGTGGATGATATGAATGTAGCGCTGCGGCGTCGCGAGGCGAACGCTATTCTTGTCCTTGCCTATCCTTCTGAACCATCCGGCCAGACACAGCGATCATAAGGGAACCATCATGTCCTCATGGCCAACTGACGCTTTCCGCTTTGCCCTCGTCGGAAACCCGAATTGCGGCAAAACTGCCCTTTTCAACATGCTGACGGGGAAGCGACAGAAGGTTGCCAATTATCCGGGCGTCACCGTCGAGAGCAAACGCGGACGACTCATTACGCCCGCCGGACGAAAGATGGTCGCTATCGATTTGCCGGGCACCTACAGTTTGCGCGGACGAAGCCCCGATGAAGCTGTTACCCGGAATGCGATTTTGGGTAAGCTTGCGGATGAGAGCGCGATGGATCTCATCGTCTGCATCGCCGATGCGACGAATTTGCGCCTGAGCCTGCGCCTCGTTCTCGAATTGAAGCTCACCGGAATTCCGGTCATGCTGGCGCTGAATATGGTTGATATAGCAACCGCCCGCGGCATCGAGATCGACATGACGCGGCTTTCGGAGCGGCTCGGTATTCCGGTTATCCCAACCATTGCGGTCGATAAGGGCGGCACAGCCGATCTTTTGGAAGCGATTGATAAAGCTGCGGCAGAAAAAAATACGGCGTCTGCACCGAACTGGCACGAACAAACCGCTGACGAGGTGCGCACCACCCATCTCCATGTCAACCGCATCCTCGAAGACTGTGTAACCATTCCGGCCGGTAACGATGTATGGACCCGACGCATCGACAATGTTCTGCTGCATCCCGTATGGGGCTTGCTCGTTCTGCTGATGGTTCTGTTCCTGATTTTTCAGGCTGTATTTTCGTGGTCCACGCCGGCGATGGACGCCATCAAAGCCGGCTTTGATGCAGCGGGCGAGTATGTGAAGTTGAATTTCCCGACCGGCATGCTGTCGAGCCTGATTGCCGACGGTATTCTGGCCGGCGTGGGAAGCGTCATTGTGTTCTTGCCGCAAATTCTCGTGCTGTTTTTCTTCATCATCCTGCTGGAAGATTTCGGCTATATGGCGCGGGCCGCCTTTTTGATGGACCGGATTATTGGTGGTGTCGGCCTGCATGGCCGCTCTTTCATTCCGCTGTTGTCGAGTTTTGCGTGTGCAATTCCGGGCATTATGGCGACGCGCGTGATCGATAATCGCCGCCAACGCCTGGCCACGATCATGATTGCTCCGTTGATGACCTGTTCGGCGCGTATTCCGGTCTACACGCTGATCATTGCGGCCTTCGTGCCAGATACCCATGTCCTTGGCTTCGTCAACCTGCAAGGCATCGTGATGTTCGGCCTCTATGCTGCCGGTATCATCTCGGCCTTTCTGGTGGCATGGGCCTTTCGCTTGTTCGTTTGGAGCGGCAAGAGCGAGCCCTTCATCATGGAATTGCCGAGCTATAAGCGTCCCTCGCTGCGCAGCGTCGGCATCAATGTGGTGCAACGGGCGTTTGTGTTTCTGCAACGGGCCGGAACGACGATCCTATCGATGATGATTTTGATCTGGTTCTTGGCAACCGTACCGGGCGCACCGGAAGGGGCGACGGAACCCGCCATCCATTATAGTTTTGCGGGCATGATCGGCCATGCCCTGCAGCCATTGCTTGCCCCCATCGGTTTCAATTGGCAGATTGCCGTCGCCCTCATTCCGGGAATGGCCGCGCGCGAGGTGGCTGTCGGCGCCATGGCAACGGTCTATGCCCTCGGCAATGACGAAAGTTCGCTGGGCACCACCATTGCAACCCACTGGTCGCTCGGAACGGCGCTTGCCTTGTTGGCTTGGTATGTCTTTGCACCCCAATGCGCTTCGACGCTGAGCGTCGTTCGGCGTGAGACCAATTCGTGGCGTTGGCCCTTGGCGATGTTCGCCTATCTTACTGCGCTGGCCTATATCGCTGCGTGGATCGTCTATCACACAACGCTACTTTTGACATAAAAGAGGGATCGCCTTTCATGCTGATCGGGTTCGACCACGTCATAAGCTATGGAATCGTCCTTCTGGCACTGGCCTATTGCCTGCGTCCCACGCTTTACCGGATGATCGGACGGAACAGCGCGGGCGCCAAAGCGTGCCATTCGAACACCCATGCGGGGTGTCAAGGCGGATGCACCGCGTGCCCGCTCGCACGGAAGGCATCCCTCGGATAAGGGTGTCTCAAGGGAATAGCCCTGAACCACAGATACGCTTTCTCCAGCATTGAACGCCGTAGCTTCGTCCGTACGGCGTTTTTTAATCGGTCCCAGCTTCCCCCTCTTGCCATGCCGGCCGATGTTCGATCATGGTCAAAGCGACCTGCGTGGATTTAAGCCGTGGAACCCCGTCTCGTGACCCGACGATCATCGAAGCCAAATCTCGATCAGCTCCGTCTGGCCGCTACAGCCGTTGCGAGCCCCTTGCCATGATGGACCATCCGCATCTTTTTCTTGCGCACCTGTTCGAGCGGGCGGTAGAGGCCGCCGATCCCTATCGGGCGATTGTCCGTTACCTGCCGGAGCGTCCGAAGGGCCGGACGGTTGTGGTCGGTGCAGGCAAGGCCGCAAGCCAGATGGCGGCAGCCTTTGAGCGCGCATGGCAAGGCCCGGTCGAGGGGGTTGTCGTGGCCCGTCATGGCCCCATTGAGGCCTGTTCGCGGATCAAAGTGATGCAGGCAGCCCATCCGGTTCCTGATGAGGCCGGGCAGTGTGGTGCCGAGGCTTTGTTGCGGCAGGTCGAAGGACTTGGCGAGGACGATCTGGTGGTTGCCTTGATCTCGGGCGGAGGCTCTGCTTTGTTGCCGTTACCGCCGCTCGGGTTTTCACTGGCCGATGAAGCCGATCTCAATCGCGCGCTTTTGGCCTCAGGGGCGCCCATTTCGGCGATGAATGTGGTGCGGGCGCATTTCTCGCGTATCAAAGCCGGCAGGCTGGCAGCGGCGGCCTATCCAGCCCGCGTCGTCAGCCTGATTGTATCAGATATACCGGGCGATCATCCGGCCCTTGTGGCGTCAGGCCCGACGGTGCCCGATGAAACCAGCGCGGATGACGCGATGCGCCTCATCAAGGATTATCGCATCGCGCTTCCATCGACGGTGATTGACGCGATCGCCCAAGCGAAAGCACCTGATCCGAAGGCACCCGAATTTGCCCGCAACACGGTGCATGTGATCGCCTCGGCCTCCGTCTCGCTCGCGGCCGCCGCCGAGGCAGCGCGTTCCCACGGGATTCAAGCCGTCATTTTATCGGATGCAATCGAAGGCGAGGCCAAGGAAATTGGTCTGATGCACGCTGCCATCGCCCGCGAAATTGTGCGGAACAACCGCCCGTTCAACAAGCCGGTGCTGGTGCTGTCCGGCGGGGAGACGACGGTGACCATGGCGGGCGCAAGGGCGGGGAGAGGCGGACGAAACAGCGAGTTTCTGCTCTCTTTCGCGCTCGCGATTGAGGGCGTTGATGGCATTACGGCTTTGGCCGCCGATACGGATGGCATTGATGGTTCCGAGAACAATGCCGGCGCCTTTTGCGATGGCACGACAGCGGCGCGGTTGCGCTCGTCGGGGCAGGACGGGCGGCGTTACCTTCTGGCGCATGATGCCTATTCAGCGTTCGAGCGGATCGGGGATCTTTTTGTTCCGGGTCCGACCGGTACGAATGTCAATGATTTCCGGGCGATGGTGATCGTCTGAGCGGGATCATTCACCCGGGTGCCCTTGAAAAGATTGCGCTAGGTTAAAGCGCGGCGGAGCGCAAGGTGGGACGTCTGGCTCTCAAACCCGGAGCGAAAACACCATGACCGGCCAGACAGGCAAGATGTCCCCCGATCAGAGGAGCGTGGCGGTTGGCCACGAACTCGCTGCAATCACGCCGCTCGAGGCCGGCAAGGTATATGAGGCCCTCGTCACCTCGCCCGAGGGATTAACCTTATCGGAGGCAGCAGCGCGGCTCGCTTTTTACGGCCCCAACCGGATCGGGGGCGAGCGCCAGCTGACGATTGTGGATGAAGTGTGGGCCCGCGCGCGTAACCCGCTCAATGCGTTGCTCTTGGCTCTTTCCTTCGCTTCCTATCTGTTGGGCGATGCGCGCGCCGCCATGGTCATAGCGGCCATGGTCGTACTCGCCGTCGTCGCCGCCTTTATTCAGGAGCACCGTTCCAATCAGGCCGCTCAGAAGCTGAAAAGCATGGTGCACACCACCGCCAAAGTGCGGCGTCAGCCGCAGGCGCCGACGGGGGCATCCGATGCGGAAATTCCGTTCGACGGGCTTGTACCTGGCGATGTGGTCAGTCTTTCGGCGGGTGATATGATTCCGGCCGACCTCCGGCTGGTGGAGGCCAAAGACCTCTTCGTCAACCAATCGACATTGACGGGTGAGGCCATGCCGGCGGAAAAATTCGCCCATGCCAATGGCGCGGGGCACATCAACCCGCTCGACTCGGAAAACCTCGCTTTTATGGGCTCCAATGTCGTTTCCGGCTATGCGACGGGCGTGGTGATCCGCACGGGGCCGCGAACCTTGTTTGGCGAATTGGCTAAAAGCATCGCGCGGGAAGCGCTGCAGACCGCGTTTGATATCGGCATTCGGCGGTTCACCTGGTTGATGATCGGCTTTATCACCGTGATGGTGCCGGCGGTTTTTCTGATCAACGGTCTAACCAAACACAACTGGCTCGAGGCGTTGATGTTTGCGGTCGCGGTAGCCGTGGGACTGACGCCGGAAATGCTGCCGATGATCGTAACCGTCAATCTTGCCAAGGGCGCGATGGCGATGGCGCGTCGCAAGGTCATTGTGAAGCGGCTTGATGCCATCCAGAATTTTGGCGCCATGGATATTTTATGCACCGACAAGACCGGCACGCTGACGCAAGACCATATCATCTTGAAGCGCCACCTCGACATCCGCGGCGAGGAATCGGAGACGGTTTTGCATTACGCGTTTTTGAACAGTCATTTTCAGTCCGGCCTGCGGAACCTGCTGGATGAAGCGATCTTGTCCCATGTCGATTTGCATGAACGATTTGGCAAGGAAAGCGCCTTTACCAAAATCGACGAAATCCCGTTCGATTTTTCACGGCGGCGATTGTCGGTTGTGGTGGCATCCAGCGATACCGGTCATGTGCTGATCTGCAAGGGAGCGGTCGAGGAGGTCTTTTCCGTCTGCACGCATTATCGGTTGGGCGACGAGATCGGAGTGCTGGATCCGGGCCATTTCGAGATTGCCCAGCAGGAAACGGCCGCGTTGAACGCCGACGGGTTTCGGGTCATTGCGGTGGCGTGCAAAACGATTGATCCGCCAAAATCCGCCTATGCCGTCGCCGATGAATCGGGTCTGACGCTGTTGGGGTATGTGGCCTTTCTTGATCCGCCGAAAGACAGCGCGCGCGAGGCCATCGCCCTGCTGACGGGCAAGGGCATCAGCGTCAAAATTCTCACCGGCGATAATGCGCTGGTGACGCGCAAGATCTGCCACGATGTGGGGCTCGAGGTGGGCATACTGGTCGAGGGCAAGGACATTGCGCATCTGGACGAGGCGGCACTCGCCAGACTGGCCGAGACCACAACAGTCTTTGCCAAACTCGATCCGGCGCAGAAGGAACAGGTCGTTCGGGCGTTGCGGTCGATCGGCCATGTCGTCGGCTTTATGGGCGACGGTATCAATGACAGCCCCGCTCTGAAGGCGGCGGATGTTGGCATTTCCGTCGATACCGCTGTCGATATAGCCAAGGAATCGGCAGATATTATCCTGCTGGAAAAGAGCTTGCTCGTGCTGCATGAGGGCGCGATCGAAGGGCGCCGGATCTTTGCCAATATCCTCAAATATATCCGCATGGGAGCGAGCTCCAATTTCGGCAATATGTTCAGCGTCATCGGGGCAAGTATGTTCCTGCCTTTTCTACCCATGGCGCCCGTGCAGGTGCTGACCAACAATCTGCTGTATGATTTTTCGCAATCCACCATCCCGACGGACAATGTCGATGATGATTTGTTGGCGTCGCCACGCCGATGGGATATCGGCAATGTGTTTAAATTCATGCTGGTGCTAGGGCCGGTCAGTTCGCTGTTTGATTACGCGACATTTGGCCTGATGCTGTGGGTGTTCGATGCGGGCCGCCAACCGGCTTTGTTCCAGACCGGATGGTTTGTGGAATCCTTGCTCAGTCAGACCCTGGTCATCCATATTTTGCGGACAACGAAAATTCCGTTCATCGAGAGTCGCGCGAGTCTGGCGATGGTGATGACAACCTTGGCGGTATCGCTGTGCGCGTTGCTGTTGCCGTCGAGCGAACTCGGTCCGGCGCTTGGGCTCACGCCCTTGCCCTGGCTCTATTGGCCGATGATGTTTGCGGTGCTCGCTGCCTATGCGGTTTTGGGGCAGGTGGTGAAGCGGGTCTTTGTTCGGAAATGGGGGTTTTAAACCCGACCGCCTATCCGTCCTTTCGGCCCCCTCTTATTGCACGTGCTGGGCTGCGTATCCCGTCACGCCAAGCCGTGCGAGGGTCGCTTTGAACGAGGCGATCCCGCGCTCCAAAGCCGCTCGTTCAAGGGCCACAAGCTCTTGGCCGCTATGTTTGGTCTGGTCCAAAATAAGCAGCGAAGGATTAAAGGGCGGTTCCGCATAGCCAAACGAGCTTTCGCCTAAAACAACGCCGTCCAGCAGCTTGCGACCCTGCCGGATGGGCGCGCTATAGGCCCAGACATTTTCAAAGGTCAAACGCCGCAAGCCCTGATCGATCAGGCGCTTGGTGAGGTGCTCGATCGGCAAATATCCATCGCCCATCGGCACACCTGCCACCGTTAATTGCCCGGCGTGTTCGGCCTTGACCATCACATGGTCTTTGACATGCACGGAGTGGACGTAAGGCAGCACGGCATCGAGCGCTCGCTCGGGGTCTTCGAGCACCATTTGCGAATTGCCGTAATCATAGAGAATTTTGAGCCGCGGATGGTTGACGCTCTCGACCATGCTGGCGAGTTCCGGTCCGGTAAAATCCTCGTGGTTTTCGAGCACGATGGTGATGCCAACATTATCGGCGTGGGCAACAACCTGTTTCAGATCAGCGGTCGTTTTCTGCATCATCTCCGCCACCGATCCACTGTGGCGCGTATAGGTGCGCAGCGACGTAGCCCCCATGTGGCTGGCGACATCAAGCAGTTCCCGCATATGGGTGGGCTCGGTACCGCTGGTGTCGATTTCGAGGCTCATGTTTGAAGCGGAAAGCCGCTCGCGCAGCGCATCCATCCGCCAGATTTCGCGCCCGCCGAGGTGGCGGTAATTGGAATTGTTCAGCGAGAGATTGATACCCGTAAAGCCGAACTCCTCGGCGAGATCGGCGTAGGCGATAGCGCCGAAATTTGGCTGATGCGCAAAGTGATGCCACAGGCTGAAAGAATGGATCGAAAGGTCTATGATCATCAGGCGTGGATCCGTTCCAATTCGGCTTCTGCTGCGCGGATATAGCGGTCGCGAACCGCGATATCGCTCTCGCCTACCGTTTGATAGCGCAAGCAGCAATAGCCCGCCATCCGGTAGGCGAAGGCTTTCTCCAAAGCGCGGTAGCGTTGGTTGACGGATGGCATATCGAGCGCGTCAAAAAAGTGCGCGCGATCTACCTCGCTCAGCGGTTGGCACAGGTTCAAAATCTGGAAGGCGGGCGAGAGGAAACTGTAAATATCCTCGGCCAGATCGCCCATCGCCGGGCATTGCCAATCAACCAGCCGCAAGCCATCGCCATGGCCGATGAGATTGGTGGCTCCAATATCGGTATGGATCAGCGAAAGCCGCTCCGGAATTGGTGTCGAAAAGGCAGTTGGGCGGCCGTTTTGAAAGGCAGTAACGAGGCGATCTGTCGTGCATCGCGCAAAGAGCGCATCGCCTTCCGCCAGAATATCCTCAGCCGTAAAAGGCACCACCCGAAACCCGTGCGCGTCGGCGGCTTCCTTGCGGCGGAGCAGATTGGCCATGCCAACGAGATCATCCCGCCAGACGTCGCCTTCGACATAGCTGTAAACCAGAATGCCGTCATCGGGCCAAAACGCAAAGGGCTCGGGGGCAACGCCTAAGCCGGATAGTCGTTGCAGCGCTGCGGCTTCGGCCTCTGGCAAATTCGGAAACAGGCTGTCTTTGAGTACCGCGCGGTAGCATTTCACCACATAGGTGCCGGAGGGGTTTGAAACCTTGAGCACATCGTTCCAATACCCGCCCGCGAGTTTCTTGACCTGATAGGGCCCGCAGCCCAAGCCGCGGGCTTTGAGAAATTCTTCTGCGTTGGCGATATCGAAGCTTGCGGCCATTAAAGCGCCATACCGCGTTTGCGTCCCTCGTAAATCGCCATGGCCGCATTGCGCGCGGCAACCGCATCACCAATGCCATCAAGGCCCAATTCGCGGGCAATTGAATCCTCCGGCGTATTGGTTGAGGCAATCACCAGCGTATCGGCTTTGACCTCGAAAGGCTCGCCGCCAAAGGATTTCAGCGTGGCGCCTGATCCCGTCCAATGCTGCACCATGGTTTCGGTATGCATCTCGACGCCAAGCGCGCGAAGATGCTGGCGCATTTGCAGATCGGCATTGGTCCGCGCCATCTCGAACATCACGGAGGCGGCTTGCGTGACAAGGATCACTCTGTGCCCGTTTTGTGCGAGATGAAGCGCCGTGCCGGAGCCTTTCCAGTTTGCGGTTTCATCGAGAAACAAAACAGACTTTCCAACGTGGGCCGACTTCGCCATCACTTCTTCGGCAGACGTGACATTGCCGTTTTCAATGCCGGGTAGCGCATCAAATTCCGGCATCGCCCGTTGAAAACCGTTGCCGTCGGGGTTGGAGCCGGTGGCAACGATCACCTCATCCGCGCCGTAGGCCGCCACCTCATCGGCTTCCAGATAGGTGTTGCGGTCGATCTGCACCTGAAGTTTCATCAATTGCCGTTCGAGCCAATCGATATAATCGAGAATTTGCCCGCGGCGGGGTTGGTTTCCAGCCAACCTAAACTGCCCGCCAAGTTTTGGCCCCGCCTCGACAAGGCGGACTTTATGGCCGCGTTCGGCGGCCACGCGGGCGCATTCAAGCCCCGCAACGCCACCGCCGATCACGAGCACGGATTTAGGCTCCTTGGTGGCCTCAAACCGGTCGCCGCCCCATTCAAATTCGCGGCCGGCACTCGGGTTGATGAGGCACGAAATCCAGTAATCGCGATAGCGCCGCCCCCAGCACATCTGGTTGCAGGAAAGGCACGGGCGCACATCTTCCGAGCGGCCTTCTTTGGCCTTGTTGGCCAAATGCGGATCGGCAATCTGCCCGCGCACAATGGACACTGTATCGGCCTGACCGGAGCTGATCACATAATCGGCATTTTCAGGCGTCCGCACATGACTTTCGCATTGCACTTTGGCGAAGCTGACCACTTGTTTCAACGCTTCCGCATGGGGCGCGCCCAGCTTGTCGGCGGAGAACACATTCGGGATGATGTCGCCGAAATTGAAATAACCGCCGGTGCCGCAGGTAACGTAATCCATCAGCTGCTTTTTGTCGTGATAGCTGACAATTTCCTGCAATTGCTCGATGCTTTGCGAGACCTTGGTGGACGGGTCCATATTGACGGCCAGCCCGATGATAAAATCATCGCCTACTTGTCTGCGGATCCGCTCCATCAGCGTGCGCGAAAACCGCATCCGGTTTTCAAACGAGCCGCCCCATTGATCGGTGCGGCGGTTATTAAACGGCAACCAGAACTGATCGATCAGCGCATTATAGGCGGCAAAGAGTTCGATGCCGTCGAACCCGCTTTCCTTGGCGCGGCGTGCGGCTTGCACATAGCTTTCGAGCACCTCTTCAATCTCGCGCTCGGTCATCGCGTGGCTGCCATCCGAATCGTGGAAAGAGGGCAGGCCCGAAGGGGACCAGCTTGGCGCATAGGAATTGTCGAAATCGCCATGCTGGCCGACATGATAGAGCTGATGGCAGATCACCGCGCCATGGGCGTGAACCGCATCGGTGATTTTCCGGAAATGCGGGATGATCTCATCCGAGCCATGGCGAAAATTACCGCGTGTCAACACGCCGGTCGCGTGTACGGGCACGGGCTCGACCACGATCATCGCCGCGCCACCCCTTGCGCGTTCCTCATAATAGCCGCGATGGCGTTCGCCGGGCAGGCCATCCTCCGCCATATTGGCGGTGTGGGAGCCGAAGACGATGCGGTTGCGCAGCGTCTTGTGACGAAGTTGCAGGGGCGTGAAGAGGGATTTGAACGAGGTCATGTCCGCAGTTTCCCAGCGTTATGTGTAGGATTTAAGCGTTTTTAGCAGTTCACGATCAATCGGCAGGCCGGCTTTGCGGAGTCGCTTCTGGCTTTCCTCGCGCCGCGCATTGGGTAGCCGCGTGCCTTCCTGGCTCAAGATATTTTCCACCAACCCATCGACAAGGGTGTGGAATTTACGGCCCGAAAATTTCACGGGCGAGATTGCGATAAAGAACTGCGCATTGTCGATCGGTTCCTCGTCGGCTGCGGTGAACGAGCCCATGGCGGTGCCAAGCGAGCTACCGGTCAGCGCCGCGCACATCACTTCCACCATCAGGCCTTGGGCAAATCCTTTTTGCCCGCCTGCGGGCGCCATCGAGCCGGCTAATCCCTGCGTCGGGTCGGTGGTCGGATTGCCATCGGGGTCGAGCGCCCAGCCAAGCGGGATCTCGCGGCCTTCCTCGGCCGCCCGTTTCACCGCCGTCCACGCAATATGCGAGGAGGATTGATCGATCAGAAACCGGATTTTGCCCGCTTTGCCCGGAACCGCCATCGACATCGGATTGGTGCCGATGATCGGCCTCTTGCCGCCAATCGGCGCAATCGCGGCGATCGAATTGGTGTAGCCAAGGGCGAGCAAGCCTTCGCGTGCCAAATAGCCGGTGTGGAAGCCGAGCGTTGCGGCATTATACGAGTGGGAGACGCCAAGCGCCGCAATGCCATATTTCTTGGCGGCGGGAATGAGCTTGCTGAACCCTTTCTCAATCGCGGGATGCGCAAAGCCGCGATTGGCGTCCACCATGATGGCGGTTGGTGACAGGCTGCGCAGCTTCGGCTTGGCCCTGCCGTCGATTTTTCCGCTTTTGAGATGCAGGCAATAAAATTGCAGCCAGTAAAAGCCATGCCCCTTTAAGCCGGAAAGTTCGGTATCAAGAATGGCCTCGGTAAAATAGGTCGCGTTTTTCTTGGAGGTTCCGGCCCCTGTCAGAGCATCAAAAATCAAGGAACGTGCCTTTTTAACACTCAGAATGACTGTTTCACCCATAAAAGCCTCCCGCTGGCGCGTTGTTTTACCCATCAAAACCTATAATGGGCGGCTTGGGAAGCAGAGGGCTGCCATGCGCGATTACCCTTGAGCCTCTAGCCTTCGAAGCTGCTCTTCACAAACCCGATGGAAACTTGCGCTATCCAAGCTTTGATAATGGCCCGGATGCACGGTTTCCGCTCCCGTTGCGAGCAGGCGCGTCAGGCTTTTCTGTCCGTCCGCGGCATTCGAACAGCGCAGATTGAAAAACATCTCCCCATCATACAGCGCATCGGTAGAAAACAGTGTCCGCGTCTCGGCTTCAAAAATTGAAAGCAAACCGGGTGAATGGCCCGGCGTGTGCAAAAGGGTGAGTGTTCGTCCGCCCAGATCGATGTCGTCACGGTCTTTGACAAAAGCCGTCGGCGGGGCGGGGGTGATGTGATAGCGGCTGAAATCATAATCGGGGGAGGGTAGGCGGCTGAAACTTTCGGCCAAAAGCCAGCCGCCCCAAAAGGTCAGCTCGGGTGATGGATTGGCCATAATATCGGCCTCGGCTTCGTGCATGAGGCGGTCGGCAAATTCGTGCGCCCCACCAATATGGTCGTAATGGCTATGGCTGATAAGGCAGATTACGGGCCGGTCGGTGAGGCTCCGCACGATGGGCGCAAGCGGGGCGACGCCCACGCCGGTATCGATCAGGAGAGCGCGTTGCTCACCCACCACCAGCCAGCTATGCGAGCCATGCAAGGGGCCGAGCGCAGGCTCACTGATCCGGAAAATCCGGCTTTGGCAGGGCGTTATCTCAAACCAATCTGAAGCCATCTGGTTTTCCTTGAATTCAAGCATCATGCCGTCTCTTGTGCGGCGAGGCAATTGCGGTCAGGCTGTTGCTCATTTGGTGTGTGGTGAGCAAAGCTGATGAACCTGTCCCACGTTGTCATCGTCTACGAAACGGAAGCCGCCGCCCGCGCTCGACTTGTTCGATATGGCTATTCGACAGAGCTGGCGAACGAGATCGCCATCTATCTTGGCCAGGCCACCGACCTGCCGGATTTCTTTGACGAGATCACCCAAGCGTTGAAACTTGAGGGGCTTTCGGTCGAGTTCGTCGAACTTGATCACCTCTTGTCGCGCTTGCCGGCGCTGATGGAAATGCGTGCTTCGACCATCATCTGGACGATCACCGACGGCATCCGGTTTTATCGCGGTTCGTCGGTTTCGGCGCTGTCGCGTTTGGCGGGATTTGCCCGTTACGGCTCGCCCGCGACCGTCCAGCATCTCTGCCAAGACAAATTCGCGAGCCTTGCGCTGGCGGCCTCCACCGGCATTCCGATTGCGCCAACCAGACTGATCGAAGGGCGGGCCGAGCTTGCCTCGCTCGGGGATTGGAATGGTCTGAAAGGCCCTTATTTCATTAAACCCAATACGCTCGGGGCCAAGATCGGGATTTTCGGGGATAGCCGGTGCGCGACCTTGGAAGAGGCGCTCGATCGCGCTGAGCGCTTATGGGAGCGCTATCAGGACCGCGCCTTAATCCAGCCTTTTGTGTCGGGCGATGATGTGCGCATCAGCTTCATGGATACCGGCAAAGGGTTTAAGGCCCAGCTCGGTATCGAGCAGCTCGCCAAAGACCCGAGAAGCGAAACGGGAGGCGATTTCATGACCATGAAGGATAACGAAACCCTATCGGGTGCGCGCGATACCCAAGGCACCAAAGGCGGCTTCGGCGAAACCCGCGAGGCGGCCTTTGTGCCTAAAATGATCAATCTGCGGCAGGGAACGGATACCCGCTCGCTTGAAGCCGTGCATCAGATCGAAAGCGTTGCCGAGCGGCTCGCCCGCCTCTTGGGGCTTCGGGATTATTTCTCGATGGATGTGCGTATTGATGAAGCGGGCAAACCCGTTTTGTTCGAATTCGAGATTTGCCCCGGCGTAACGATCTATGATTTCCAGAATTATCTGAAAACCACGCATGACCTGAGTTTGGGGCAGGCTTTGGGCCGGTCGCTGAAGCTCGCCTATCAAAACAGCACGAACCGGCGAGAAGCCTAAATTAGGCGAACACGCTTTCAAGCTCGTTGATGATTTTATCCTCGATGCGGCGGGCCGCCGGTGTCGCGCGCTCGCCTTGGCTCATCAGGTAAATCGGCACGGTATCAAGGGCGGGCAGAACATCCGTTTGCGCCATTTCGATAAGACCGTCCGGCGTGGTACCTGCCGCCATGGAGGTGACTGCAAGGCCCGCACGAACAGCGGTCATGATGCCCGCATGGCTTCGGCTTTGTACCGCCACGCGCCAGCTGCGATGGGTCGCTTCAAGCGCTGCAATCATCGCACGGCGGAACACGCAACCTTCGGGATAGGCGGCCAGATTGATCGTGCCCTCATCGGACGGATCAAAACTGTGGCCATAGACCCAGTTGAGCCGCGCCTCGGTGCTGATACGGGCCGAGGAGGGCCGCGAGGCGAGCGTGACCAGCGCCAGATCAACATCTTGCCGCTGAAGGGCCGCCACGAGATTGGCGCTCAGATCGCAGACCAGCTCGATTTCCATATCGGCCATATCGTCGCGCATACCGGCCATTACCCTTGAGAAAATACTTAGCGCGTAGTCATCCGGCACGCCGACCCTCACCTTCTGGCGCGGGCGTTCGCTGCGGGTGGTCGAGATCATTTCATCATAGGCGGCAAGCACGCCAAGTGCTTTGGCGTAGAGTTCGCTGCCTTTGGAGGTTGGCTCCAGCCGGTGATGCTGGCGCACAAACAATAAGCCGCCGATCTCGGTTTCGAGCATTTTAAGCCGCATGCTCATGGCGGCCTGTGTGCAGGCGAGCTTGTCGGCGGCGCGCGAGAGCGACCCGCGTTCATAGATAGCAACAAAGCTTCTCAGCAGTCTTACTTCGATATCCATCCTATCAGCATGCCTTATTCTGGGCATAAGGACAATTTGCTTGTCAAAGCGCTGAGGGTGGCCGAGCCTTTCTCACAATCGAGGAATGGAACCAACACAATGATCGTCGGATTTATCGGTTTGGGTATGATGGGACGTAACGCGGCGCTCAATATTTTACGCGCCGGTTACGACATGGTTGTCTATGACGTGCGGCCCGAAGCGTTCGCGCCTTTGGTCGATAAGGGCGCGAAAGCCGGTTCAAGCCCTGCCGATGTGCTCGACCGCTGCGATGTGGTGGTCACCATGGTGTTCGGCCCGAAGGAAGTTGAACAGGTGGTGCGTGGGCCGGATGGTTTTTTCTCCGCCGCGTGCGCAGGCAAATACTGGATCGATATGACGACCTCTAGCCCGAAAGTGATGCGGGAGCTGGCGAAAGGTTTTCAAGCCAAAGGCGGCCATCCGGTCGATGCGCCGGTGACCGGTTCGGTTGACGCGGCGATCAGGGGCGACATGCCGATGTTTGTCGGTGGTACCGACGCCGATATCGAGGCTGTGCGGCCCATTATCGAGGCGATGGGGCAGCTGCGCAAAGTGGGCGAGTACGGCAATGGCTATGTCGCCAAACTTGTCAACAACCAGCTGTGGAAGGTCCATGCCGCCGCGATCGGCGAGGCCATGGTGACCGCGAAACTTGCGGGACTTGACCCGGCGGTGTGGTGGGAGGTGATGAAAGGCGGCGCGGCGGATAGTTTCGTGCTCAGCCACGATGTGCCCTCGATTTTCGCCGGCCATTATGACCCGTCTTTTCCGATCGCCCTGTGTTTGAAAGACCTCGGTCTGATCGAGGAATTGATGGACGATATGGGAACGCGGAATGAATTGACGCGGGCGACGCATGATCGTTTCAAGGAAGCGGGCGAGCGCTACGGGCTTGGTGCAGGCGAAATGACAGTTTGTAAACTGATCGAGGAAGACGCGGGGATTGAACTGCGGGTTGCGGGTGACTGGGTCAAGCCGTGGGAAGTGGTCCGCCCTGACAATGGGGTCGGTAACGAACGCTGATCCAGACCAATAACATTTTTAGATGGACCTATCGCTTGAAATGCGGATGATAGGTTCTAAGCTCTATGTCCGAGACTGAAAAGTTCAGGCTTGTTCTGCCGCGAGGCGGGGGATCCGAAAAGTCGGAACGATATTGTAACCAGATGGGGGAAGTAGCATGAAATTCTTTACCAAAGACGGCAAAGCGATGCCTAAGGCGATCGTCGATATGGCCAAGGAAGCCAAGTCGGGCGGCGTAGATCGTCGCGAATTCCTGGCGCTTGCCAGCGTGTTTGGCGCAACCACTGCCACCGCTTACGGCATGCTCGGCATGGCCGTGCCAACGCCAGCTCAGGCTGCAACCCCTAAGAAGGGCGGCGTGATCAAGGTTGGTATGTTCGTCAAGGATCAGAAAGATCCGCGCACCTATGACTGGTCGGAAATGGCAAACGTGACCCGCCAGTTCCTTGAGCCGCTCGTGAAATATACCCGCGACTTCACCTTCAAGGGCATGCTGCTCGAGAGCTGGGACGTCAATGCGGATGCCACCGAATACACGCTTCATGTCCGCAAGGGCGTGACCTGGAACAATGGCGACAAGTTCGACGCCGAAGACGTCATGTTCAACCTCAATCGCTGGTGCGATAAGGGTGCTGAAGGCAATTCGATGGCTGGCCGCCTCGCCACCCTCGTCGATCCTGCAACCAAAAAGGCTCTGGATGGCGCCATCACCAAGGTTGATGACTACACGATCAAGCTGAAGCTGCCGAAGCCTGACATCACGATCATTCCGGGCCTTGCCGACTATCCGGCCCTCGTCGTGCATCGCAATTTCGAAAAGGACGGCAAGGATATCGTCAAGCATCCGGTCGGTACCGGCGCGTTCGAGCTCGTTTCCTACGCTGTTGGCTCCAAGGCCGTGTTGAAGCGCCGCACCAATGGCAAGTGGTGGGGTGGCGAAGCCTATCTCGATGGCGTTGAGTTCATCGATTACGGCACCGACATTTCGGCCATGGTCAGCGCGTTCGAAGCCAAGGAACTGCACTGCAACTACAACACCGATGCAGGCTATGTCGCGATCATGGACAAGGCCGGTCTGGTCAAGTCCGAAGTCAAGACTGCCTCGACCATCGTTTGCCGCATGAACAACAGCCAGAAGCCTTATGACGACGTTCGCGTTCGTCAGGCGGTTCAGATGTCGGTCGATAATGCCGTCATCCTGGCGCTGGGCGTGGGCGGTCTTGGTACCGTTGCCGAAAACCATCACGTTTCGCCGATCCATCCGGAATATGCCGAACTGCCAAAGAAGGTTCGCGACATGGCCGGCGCGAAGAAGTTGATGACCGAAGCCGGCAAGGCCGATTTCGAGCATGAGCTGATCACGGTGGACGAAGAGCAGTACAAAAACGCGGGCGATGCGATTGCGGCGCAGATGCGCGAAGCAGGCTTCAAGGTGAAGCGGACGGTTCTGCCAGGTTCGACCTTCTGGAACGACTGGACGAAATATCCGATGTCGATCACCAACTGGAACATGCGCCCGCTCGGCGTGCAGGTTCTGGCTCTGGCCTATCGCTCGGGTGAGGCTTGGAACGAGTCGGCTTTTGCGAACAAAGAGTTCGACGACAAGCTCAACAAGGCCCTCACGGTTCCAGATGTTGCAGCCCGCAAGGTCATCATGAAGGATGTCGAAAAGATCCTTCAGGATTCAGGCACCCTGATCCAGCCTTACTGGCTCTCGCTGTACAACCACTCGGTCAAGGCCGTGCAGAATTACGGCATGCACCAGACGTTTGAGACCAATTTCGAAGACGTCTGGCTGGACGTTTGATCGAAATTTGAAAGATTGGAGAGAGAGCCCTTGCGGGCTCTCTCTTTTTTTTGGACAATCGGTTTTTAAGCATTCTCATTTCGAAGGTTAGGTGATGCTGAATTTTCTCACCCGCCGTTTGGGCGTCATGGCCCTGACCATGATCTGTCTCACCTTCGTTGTGTTTTATCTTGTCAATCTCGAGCCCAATCTGCGCAAGCTCGCAATCAGCCAAACCGAGATGCACGCGTCCGACGAGCATATCGAGAGCTGGTTGACGAAAAACGGCTATCGCCGCCCGTTCCTTGAGCGCTATGCCGCCTGGATCGGGGTTTGGCAGAAGCAGCCGAACATTGATCCCGAAAGCGGTAAACCCGTATCGCGCTTCTCTTATTGCGATGAGCCGGCCGTGCCGGTGTTTGCCGGCGTGATCGAAGGCGATTTCGGCTGTTCCACCAAGTTTAAAACCAAAGTCGCCGACAAGATGTTGCCGGCGTTAAGGGCCACGGGTCTGCTGATGTTCTGGGTGATGGCAACCATGGTGCCGGTGGCGTTGTTTCTCGGCATTTTATCCGGCATGCGCGAAGGCTCGAAGCTCGACCGCGTGCTCTCGGTGCTTTCCATCGTCACCACATCGACGCCGGAATATGTATCGGGCGTGGTGCTGACGATCATTTTTGGCACATGGCTTGGCTGGCTGAACGGATCAGCGGCTTCGGCCACGGGCGATGGCATAACCTTCTACAATTTCACCCTGCCGGTCATCACGCCCGCCATTTATGGCATGGGCTATATCGCCCGCATGACGCGCGCCTCGATGGCCGAAGTCATGACCGCGCAATATATCCGCACCGCGCGCCTCAAGGGCCTGAGCTTTTATGCCGTGATCATCAAGCACGCGCTGCGCAATGCGTTGATCGCGCCGTTTACCGTCATCATGCTGCTGTTTCCATGGCTTCTGACGGGCGTAGTGATCGTCGAGGTGATGTTCCGCTATCAGGGCTTCGGTCTCGCCCTTGTAGAGGCCGCGGGCAATAACGACATCGATCTGATGCTCGCCTGCTCGCTCGTCTCGGTTGTTCTTGTACTTGCCACGCAACTGATTTCGGATGTGGGATATGCCTATCTCAATCCGCGAATCCGGGTTCAATAGGAGCGCGGCCGATGGAATTTCTCTCCACATCCGATATTGTCTTTCGGGCGCTGGCTCAGTTTACGCCGGTCTGGCTGTCGCTGTTTGTACTTTTAGCGCTGAGCTTGCTCTTCAAGCGCAAGCTGGGTCTCTACGGTTATGTGGTGGAAACGGGCACAGGCTTCGCCGGTGTTTTGTTGCTGGCCTTCTGGCTGTTTACTGCCATTTTTGCCGCCCGCATCGCGCCGTTTGATCCGCTCGGCCAGATCTCGGCGATGAAGGATGCGCTACCGGGCGCGATCGAGAAAATATCCGGCCAGCCCTATTTGTTCGGCGGCGACAAACTCGCGCGCGACGTGTTCAGCCGCATGGTTTTCGGCAGCCGCATCGTGCTGATCATTGCTCCCCTTGCAACCCTGCTGGCGCTGTCGGTCGGTATCATGCTGGGACTGCCCGCGGGCTATTTCGGCAAGCGCATCGACTCGGTTTTATCCTTCCTCGCCAATCTCATTTTAGCGTTTCCGATCATCCTGCTGTTTTATCTTCTGGTCTCGCCGGGCATTCTTGAAACGCCGATTCCCTATGCGCTGGCGGGTGTGTTTTTCCTGTTCCCGATCATCCTCCTCTATACGCTGTTCTGGTCGGGCTATCGCGCTCATCCGCTCCAAATGGCGATCCGATTGCTCCTGACGAGTCTGGTCGGCGGCTGGTTGTTTGCGACCTTCGTGTTCGACCACGACCCCTTCCATATTCTGCGCGTCAGCCCCAGCACGCTGAATATTTTTGCGGCGGTCGCCTTGGCCTCGGGCCCCGGCATTTTCCGCATCGTGCGCGGCCTGACGCTTGAGATTAAAACACGCGAATATGTGCAGGCAGCCCAAACACGCGGCGAGAGCGCGTGGTACATCATGCTGTGGGAAATTTTGCCCAATGCGCGTGGACCTTTGATTGTCGATGCCTGCCTGCGCATTGGCTACACCACCATTCTGATCGGTGCGCTGGGCTATTTTGGTCTCGGCATGCCGCCTGAAAGCCCGGATTGGGGAACGGCGATCAAGGAATCGAGCCGTCTTTTACGGGCTTTCGTGCATCCGGCCTTGCCGCCTGCCTTGGCGATGATGTCGTTTGTCCTTGGTCTCAACCTGCTGGCGGATGCCCTCCGCGAGCAATCCCTGAAAGATTGAGGTATCGTTATGGTTGAACCGATCCTCGAAATCTCCAATCTCTCGATTTCCTTTTTCACCCGCGCGGTTGAAATTCCGGCGGTGATGGATTTCTCGTGTAAAATCATGCCCGGCGAGTCGATGGGCCTTGTGGGTGAATCGGGCTGTGGCAAATCGACGGTGGCGCTTGCCATTTTGCGTGATCTCGCCCGCATTGGCCGCATTACCGATGGCACGATCAAGTTCAATGGCCGCGATATGGCGACCCTGTCGGACGAAGAGCTGATGCGCGTGCGCGGCTCGGAAATCGCGATGGTGTATCAAGAGCCGATGGCCTCGCTCAACCCGACGATGAAGATCGAGCAACAGCTCACCGAGGTGCTGTTCATTCACGAAAAAGTCTCTAAGCAAGAGGCTTATGATCGCGCGCTCGAGATGATGAAGGCGGTGCGTCTGCCGGATCCCGAGCGGATGATGCGGTCTTACCCGCACCAATTATCGGGCGGCCAGCAGCAGCGCATCGTTATTGCCATGGCCCTGCTGGCCAACCCCAAGCTCCTGATATTGGACGAGCCAACCACGGCGCTGGATGTGACGGTGGAAGCGGGCATCGTCGAGCTGGTCAAAGACCTCGGCAACCGCTTCGGCACGTCGATGTTGTTCATTTCGCACAATCTCGGCCTGATCCTTGAGACCTGCGACCGCGTCACGGTGATGTATTCGGGCGAGGCGGTGGAGTCGGGCCCCATCCATGAAGTGTTCGGTGCGGTGCGGCACCCTTATACCCAAGGGCTTTTCCGCTCCATGCCGCTTTTGGGCAAGAACCGTAATTCCAGCCCGCTGGTGCCGATCCCCGGTCAATTGCCCCTCCCGCATGAGCGTCCGCAGGGTTGCAATTTCGGCCCGCGCTGCTCCTACTTTACCGATGGTGTCTGTAACCGCGCGGATATCGCGATGTTGCCCGCTGGCACGCCGAGCCATCAAAGCCGTTGCCTCAGGATCGAGGCGATTGATTGGGATGCGGCGGCCAAAGGGGGGGCGGCAAATGTGCCAACCGCCATCGGCGAAAATCTTCTCGACGTTCATTCGCTGAAAAAGCATTACCAAGTGGCTGCCAGCGAGCTGTTTGGCGGGCGCGAAGCCCGCACCGTTAAAGCCGTCGAAGATGTCAGTTTCACCGCGCGCGAAGCCGAAACAGTCGCCATTGTGGGCGAATCCGGTTGCGGTAAATCGACCCTTGCGAAGGTCTTGCTCGGCTTGGAAACCGCAACCGGCGGCACCGCCTTGTTTGACGCTACCGAGATTCAATCCGACCCAATTGATAAGCGCTCGACCAAGCTGATTTCCTCCGTCCAGATGATTTTCCAAAACCCGTTCGATACGCTTAATCCGAGCTATTCGGTGGGCTCGCAAATCGTCCGCACATTGGAGCGTTTCGGCATCGGTTCTTCGACCGAAGAGCGCGAAAGCATGATGCTCGAATTGCTCGATCTCGTGAAACTGCCACGCGCGTTTGCCACCCGTATGCCGCGGCAATTATCGGGCGGACAGAAGCAGCGGATCGGCGTTGCGCGTGCCTTTGCAGGCCGTCCGCGCATGATCATTGCCGATGAGCCGATGTCGGCGCTCGACGTGTCGGTCCAAGCCGCCATCACTGAACTGTTGACCAATCTTCAGCGCCAGTCGCGCACCACCATGTTGCTGATCAGCCATGATCTTTCGCTGGTTCGCTATTTGTCGGATCGCGTGATCGTCATGTATCTCGGCCATATCGTCGAGCAAGGCACCACGGACCAGATTTTCCAGCCGCCGTATCACCCCTATACCGAGGCCCTGCTGGCGGCGATCCCGCTGGCCGATACAACGGCCAAAAAGCGCAAGGTGGTGCTTGAGGGCGAAATACCTTCCGCCATGTCGCCGCCGCCCGGTTGCCCGTTCCAGACGCGGTGCCACCTTAAAGCAAAGGTGGCGGGCGGCTTGTGCGAAAGCGTCGTTCCGCCGATGCGGGTCTTGACCGATGGCCACGCGATCAAGTGCCATTTACCGTCTGAGGTTCTCGACGCGATGACGCCGGTGATCAGTTGATCCGGCGGGCCGGATAGAAAGCGTTTTTGCGTGGTGGTCGCGAGTGTAGCCCCGTCATCCATGGCAAGTCCCTCGGGGGATGGCACGCTCAAGGCACTCCGGGGCCTGTTTGTTGCCGAACTGATTCTGGTGCTCTCCAGCGCACTGGCTCCCACAACCTTTGTCGTTCATGCGATTGCGGCGGGCCGCTCGCCGGCCTTTTTCGGCGTCCTTGGCGCCTTGTATTCGGTTGGCGTTTTTATGTCCTATCTTTCAGGTCCGGTGCTTTTGGCATGGCTGTCGTTTCGCCGGATCGGCTTTGTCGCGGCTCCTTTGCTGATTGCAGGGGTTTTGACGGGGTTGGTTCCCATCCCCGAAGCATGGCTTGCCGGACGTCTGTTGATCGGACTCGGCATTGGGCTGTTCTTTCTGACGACCGAAGCCTGGATCGGGGTGGCAACCTCGGGACCCGTCAAAGTCCGCGCGCTGGCGCGCTACGGCGCGGTAATCTATGGCGCGTTTGTTGTAGCCCAGCTCGTTCTCCTGGTTGTCTATCCGACAACCGATGGCCCGATTTTGATTTCCGCTGTCGCGGCAATTGTCGGATTTTTACTGCTGGCGCGGGCCGAGAAGCCCTCAGCGCCCGCGCCCAAAGTGGAAAATCCGTTGCTCGGCGCGGGATTGATCATCCGCCACGCTCCCGAGGCGATGTTCATGACCATGGCGTCGGGGCTGATGGTCGGCGCAAGCGGCTCGTTTGGCCCGGCCTATGCGGTGTCGATCGGATTGCCGCGCGAGCAGGTTTCCCTGCTTTTGCTGTCTACCATGGTGGGGGCGGTGGTGGCCCAGCCCTATTTCGGGCGACTGGCCAACCGCTTTGGCGCGCGTCAGGTGCTGATCGGTATGGCCTTGATCACCATCGGCGCTTCGGCGGCCTTGTTCAGCGTTGCGGCGTGGAGCTGGCAGGTTGCCTGCCTTGCCGCGCTGTGGGGATCGAGCGGCAGCACAGGGTATGCGATTGGCGCCAGCATCGCGCATGCGGGCGATCATGGACGCCACCCCGTCGAGGTCGCCCGCATTGCGCTGATCCTGAACGGAATTGGCGGCATTATCGGGCCGATCTGTTGCGCCGTGATTGTCGGCATGATCGGCCCGGCCGGCATTTATATCTTTGCCGCGAGCATCGCGGCGCTGGTCGTGCTGTCGATGGCCGCAGCTTTATTTCTGCGTCGGCGCTAAGCCCATAGCCTCAAAACGCGTGCGTGGTGCCGTTCCAGGTCTCGAAACAACCGGTCGTGGCAAGGCTTAACGCCTGAAAGCGTTGCATCAAGCCACCGGCTGATTGCTCCACCGTGATGTCGGCGCCCGAACCGCCCATATCGGTCTGCACCCAGCCGGGATGGTAGATGCCAACCGCAATGCCCTCGCCCTTGAGATCGGCGGAGAGATTACGGCCAAGGTTCAACGCCGCTGCCTTTGACGCGCGATAGATATAGCTACCGCCCGGTGCGTGTGTGTCCGACGCCATTTGCGACGAGATGATCGCGATCTTGCCTTTTCCTGCGCGAAGATGGGGCAACAGCGCCTGAATGGTGAGAAATACGCCGGTCACGTTAACGGCAAAGGTGTCGTCCCAAAGCGGCTTTGCGTAGCCTTCTTCGAGCGACTGCCCCTTTTCGAGATAGACGCCCGCATTGCACACCAGTAACGACAATGGCGTACCGTTCAGGCGTGCGGCCAATGCGTGGTGGGATTCAGGCTCGGTCACGTTCAAGCTCTGCCAGTCGATCGCAGGGGCCGGTGGGCGCGCATGGCCGCGATAGGTGCCGATAACGCTCTTGCCTTGCGACGCGGCCAATTCGGCGAGCGCCAGTCCAACGCCGCGATTGGCTCCGGTAATCAAAATCGACATGAAGACAGTTCCTTTCAAGTCATGCGGCACCCGCATCGTCCATCGGTCCATCATAACCGTTCTCATCGATCCGGCTAGCCGCAAACGCGAGGCGGTCTCTTTTCATTGCGCGATAAGAGAATAACCACAGGGCTGACGGAAATTTAGCAAGGGACAATGCTGGCTTTTGCGTTCATCCGCTCCTACCATGGGGCAGGGTCGGTCAAAGGGCCGATGGTGTCTGTTGAAGTGAGGAGCGCCTGCCATGAGCCATTCGGTGACGATAAAATCTATCTCGTTGGCCGCCGCCGAAACATTGGCGTCGGAAGCGCTTGCCCATGCCCACAAGAATGGTTGGAAAGTGGTGGTTGCCATCGCCGATCAAGCGGGTTCGCCGGTGGTTTTCCGCCGGATGGATGGGGTGTCCTCCCTCACGGGCGAAATTGCCCTCGATAAGGCCTACACGGCAGCCATCATGCGCCGCACGACCATGGCCCTGGCCGAACGCATGACATCGACAGCAGCGATGACCATGGGCATGGCGAACCGCCCCCGCCTGATGGCCTGGCAGGGTGGCTTGCCCATTCTCGAGAACGGTACGGTGATCGGCGGCATCGGCATTTCCGGCGCGGCTGGCCATGAGGATGCCGAATGTGGCGAGGTCGCTTTGGCGTCGCTTGGCCTAACATCGGCGTAAGCAGCGCGCATGAGCCGCGCGGGAGACGTGTTGTGACCAAGCCTGAACTGACCGACGACATCAAAACACGTGCGGCATGGCTCTATTATATGGAGGACATGACGCAGGATCAGATCGCCGCGGAGCTTGGCCTGACGCGTGTTCGCGTTCTCAAACTCCTGCTGGCGGCCCGCCAATCGGGCATGGTGCAGATCAGGGTCACCGCGCGGCTGAGCCATTGCGTCGAGCTGGAACGAGCGATCGAGAAAAAATGGGGCGTCGAGCGGGTGATCGTGATCCCCAAGCCGCTGGATACGGCAAAAACATCGGCCCTGATCGGCGTCACATTGGGGGCCTATATTGCCGATCAGCTAACCGACAACATGACCATCGGCTTGGGCTGGGGCGAAACGTTAAGCGCGTGTCTGCCAGCCCTCGGCGCACCGTCCGTCACAGGCGTCAAGATCGTCTCCCTGCTGGGCGGGCTCTCCAAAGTCAGCGCCTATAACCCGTCCGAATTTGCCTGGCGCTTTGCCGATAAAATTGGTGCCGAATGTTATCTGATGGCCGCACCCATCTTTGCCCCCACCAAAGCGATCCGCGACGGGCTGATGGACCATCCCGGCATTCAGGAAGTGTGTCAGCGCGCCGAACATCTCGATCTGGCCATTGTCAGCGTCGGACATCTGGGGCCAGGCTCGACCTTGTCGGGCTTCGAGATTCTGGACCGCCCCTCGCTGGATGCGATCCAGCACGCGGGGGCGGTGGGCGATCTGTTTTGCCGCTTTATCGATGCCGAAGGCCAACCGATCGATCACCCGATCAATGAGCGTGTCATCGCGGTGGACAATACGCTGGTCCGCAACGCACGATGCACGGTGCTGGCTTCGGGGGGGAAGCAAAAGGCCTCGGGCGTAGCGGCTGCCTTAAAAGCCTTAAGCCCCAAAGTGTTGATTACTGACGAGACGGTGGCCGAGTATTTGATGGCGTCAGCCTCGCCAGTATCGGTGGCGTAAGGGGCAACACCCCTCCAGAACGGCGTTGGACGAAAAATGAGGGATGCCAAACCCCTTTCATTTGCGTTTTTGATTTATTTTGCCCAGAACAAAGCCTAATCTTCCGGTTGCCGAAAGAGCTGTCCCTTTTGTGAGTGAATGAAGTGAAAAAGAAGCGCCTGTTAAAACATCTTGCCGACGAGGTGTATTGCCGCCTCGGGGTCTCGCCGGTTCACGGCATTGGCGTTTTCGCGGTCCGCAGCATCGACAAGGGCGTTGATCCGCTTCGCAGCCTTGTCGCGCACAAGGAGCTTTCCTTCACCCGTGAGGAGTTGAAGGGGCTGCCGAAGGGCGTTCGCAAGCAGATCGAGATGTTTTGCTATTATGATGACAAAGAAGTTCTCGTCTCGACCATGGGCCTGAACACCATGGATTTCGCCATCTATGTCAATCACTCCAAGACGCCCAATATCCGCATGAAAAAAGACGGGCATTTTGAGACGTTGTCCAAGCTGAAAGCCGGCGACGAGCTGCTGATGGATTATGATCACAGCTTCGGTGGCGAACACATTTTCTAGTCGAATAGCCGTCTAGCCGACGCGGTTGAATTTCTTGGCGGGTTCCAGATCGCGATAGACCTGGTTCCAGTGGCTTACGTCGAAATCGGTGTGCAAGGGCGACGTGTCGTCGAGCGCCAGAGGATGATCGGGATCGGTCAAGGCGAGCGAATAGATCGGCTCGAAATCGGTCACAAAAAGTGACTTGTAGCCGTAATCGCCAACGGGTCCGAGATTATAATATCGCAGATTGTTTTTCTCTGCCCAGCGAATGGCGAGCAGGCAGGCATAGATGCCGGGTGACCGGTTTTTATAGGCCCGGTTCCATTGGCAGAAGCTGCCATAAAGCTGATGATAGTCGGGCAACACGATCGACACATCGGTCAGCACCAGCGTGCCATCCGCGTCGTGAATTTTGATCACCAGCACATTGAGTTTTTGCACATAATCAATGAAGCCTTCGACCTCGCGGTCATCGATATAGCAACTGGCAAAATGATCACCGCCCATCTCGATCATCATATCGAAGGTCAGCTGTGTGCCGGGAATAACCTCTTCGGAATAAACAAAATTCCGATACATTTTGTCATAGTCGCGAAATTTCCGCATCCGGCGTTCGTCCGCCCAGAATGCTTCCGATTGCGTGTCGACAAGACCATAACGGTCGCCAATCGGCACACCGTAAGGACCTTCCGGCGGCAAGGCATAGACAATAAATGGCTTAGGTGCCTTCTGCAGCATCTCGTCGGTCACATCGACATAGGGGCAAAGCGCATCCCAGCGCGTCGTGTAATAGATAATATCGTTGTGGTTGCTTTCGACCCAGAGATTGTCTTCGG
>CANGIS010000038.1 GCA_947454055.1 Hyphomicrobiales bacterium | reverse complement strand
TCCTGTTCGCGGCCGGTACGGTGATTTATCTGTATTTAGTTTAACGACAAACAGTTCGGAAAAAGAATGGCTCGAGTTTAAGAGAAAATATATTCGCGATTTCCAAGTCATTGCGGTTCATTTTCATCAATCTGTCTTAAATTCAAACAAAATTATTCAACCTGAGTTTCAGTTATCAGAACGTGAACTTGAGGTTTTATATTGGGCAGCTTGCGGAAAAACAGCTGAAGAAATTGCTCTTATTTTGAATATTACCAAAAGAGGAATTCGCTTTCATATCAGTAATATTTTATTTAAAATGAATTCAACCAATGTTGCCCATGCCGTTGCTAAAGGAATTTATTATAATTTAATAAACCATCCACGTTAAGGTGATTCGCCTACAATTAAACCAGTAAAATCGTACAGTTACGCAGCGTTTTATAATTCATAAAACTTCCTATCTCATAAATAGGAGGTATATTATGATCATTACAATCAACGGATCGGACATTCTTCAATATCCCTATTATTTTAATGCAATGCATCGTCTTAGAGCCGAAGTGTTCTATGATCGCCTAAATTGGAGTGTCACCGTAACCAATGGTCTAGAGCGCGACAAATTTGATGACGACAATCCTCTGTATTTATTGTCAATCGACGAGGTTACTGGACGAGTACGTGGCTCCCTTCGCCTATTGCCAACAACGGGGCCTAATATGTTGCGCGACATATTTCCAAATTTGATGCCGCCAGGCGAAGTGATTGAAAGCGCGACAATCTGGGAGTGTTCGAGATTTTCCATAGAGCGAGGTGGAGAATTGCCGCTACCTGGTCAACTGATCAGCAATGTCGCAGGCGAATTATTGGCAGCCGTAGTCGAAATTGGTTTAATCGCGGGGCTAACGGAAACGCTCGGAGTCTTTGATGCTCGAATGATCCGAATTTTTCGATTGGCTGGATACCCCCCGATGTTAATTGGCAGCCCACAACGCATCGGTTCATTTATGACCTATGCAGGTCTTTTTGAAATAAGCACACAGGCCTTGTCGAATATTCGAGAGGCGATGGGTATCGAAAATTCAGTTCTGGAGCCGGTAAGTGCAGCGAGATGTCTGGCAGCCTAACTCCAAAATAGGGGGTATGAACGGAGACCGAACGGCATCATCGGATTATAGAACATCTTGCACGCACGCTTGACATACTTTGATATTTCTAGCGACGTTAGCGCGCATGCTGTTCTATAATAAGATGCGGCGAGGGGAACGCTAAGGAGAGCGTCTAAAATGGGAAACGTCAAATTGGCGAAATGCGGTGTTTGAACCTCTCTCGGGCCCCGAACTTGCAGCGCTTTTCCTGAGTATGAAAGTGGCCGTAGTCGCCGTAACCGGTGCATTACCCCCTTCAATTTTTTGCGCATATGCACTCGCTCGATGGCGTTTTGTTGGGCATGGCCTATTAAATGGCCTTGTTCATCTTCCCCTGGTCTTGCCTCCCGTCGTTACCGGATATTTTTTACTATTAGGCTTCGGTCGTAATGGGTATCTCGGCGTTGCCCTTGAACGATGCTGTGGACTTATTTTCGCATTTCGATGGACAGGCGCGGCCCTTGCCGCAGGAATCATGGCATTTCCACTGATCGTCCGGGCAATCCGCCTATCCATCGAAAACGTCGATTACCAGCTCGAAAATGCAGCAAAAAGCCTCGGCGCAAATCGACTGCGCGTTTTCTTTTCCATAACGCTGCCGCTGGCCTATCCCGGAATTCTGGCTGGGACAATTCTCGGATTTGCTAAGGCATTGGGGGAATTTGGCGCCACCATAACCTTCGTGTCCAATATACCGGGCGAAACCCAAACTTTGCCCTCAGCAATTTATAGTTACACCCAGAGTCCTGGAGGCGACATTGCGGCCTTGCGCTTGGCGGGTCTTGCCGTGATAATTTCCATGGCGGCCCTATTATTATCAGAAATACTTGCTCGTCGTGCCGAAAAAGTTCGGGGCCAAAGTCTCAAGGCCTAGGGTTCAATTTTAACGAGTATAACGGTGAATTTCTATCGGAGAGACTTAAATGAAAACGACAGTATTTCATCCTGATTTCAAAACGAAGCCTTATTGGTGGGATTCTTATACACCGACCCCGCTCCCGGAATCTGCCCTCCCGCTTAGTATACCGGTTGCAATTATAGGCGCGGGATATGCTGGGCTTTCGGCTGCTATCGAACTGTCGCAAAACGGCATTGAATGTATCGTCCTTGACGCAAACGAACCTGGCTTTGGTGGCTCCACGCGAAATGGAGGAATGGTATCAGGAGGTGTCAATGTCGGAAAGGGTTATATCGCAAAGGCTCTACCACCAAACGAAGCCGTGCCATTTCTTGAAGATGCCGCCGATGCTTTTGGATACATAGAAGCCTTAATTGCAAAAGAAAATATCGAATGCGGCTGGACGCGTTCTGGATATTTTCTTGGTGCATGGTGCAAAGCGCACTTTGTGGGCATGCAAAAAAAGGTAGATTTACTCAATGCTCATGCAAGCTCTGAAGCTTATCTCGTGCCTCAGGAACACCAACGAAACGAAATAGGATCGGATTATTATCGCGGTGGATTAGTTATAGGTCGCGCTGCGCATCTTAATCCTGCTTTATATTTTGAAGGTCTGCTGCATATTGCGCAGCGTAAGAATATTTCATTGGCTTCTAACACCCCCGTCACGCGACTAACGGAAAGCGAAACGGGCTGGAATGTTGAGACACCCCGTGGAACGATCAAAGCCAATGACGTTATTATTGCGACCAATGGCTATACCAATGACGTAACACCTGAACTTAAGCGACGCGTCGTACCAGTTGGTTCCTACATCATAGCGACGGAAGAACTGCCTGAAGGATTGGCTGATGCAATTAGTCCGCGTAACAGGTCAATCGCGGACACACGCCGTGTGCTGACCTATTATCGCCTGTCGCCTGATCGGAAAAGATTAATTTTTGGCGGACGCGCCAAATTTGCACCCACGGAACTGAAAGAGGCGGCACTCATTCTGCACCGCTTCATGACCGATCGGTTTCCTGAACTTCATGGTATTCGCTTAACCCATGCATGGACTGGCAATGTCGCTTTCACCGTCGATGAAATGCCGCATATGGGCAAATTTGAAAATCTGCATTACGCGCTAGGATGTAATGGGTCTGGCGTTGCGATGATGAGTTATCTTGGTCACCAAACCGCTCGAAAAATAGCCGGTCGCGTGAACCGAATATGTGCCTTTGATCGTCCCGATTTTCCGGATCATGCACTATACAATGGTAATCCATGGTTCTTACCGGCCGTCGGCGGATATTTTAGGGCTCGAGACTGGATAGATCGCAGGTTCGACAACTGACCGATTAGCTCGACAACTGGGCCCCGACACAATCGTGCGGGCGCGTTGTAAAGTCTGATCCCGAACAAGATGTGTCGGCCCATGAGCGACATGCAGAGCAGCTTATGGGATGATCAAAATCAGTTATTTTCATGCCACGAAATTGGCAACGCCGAGGAGCGACGAGTTGGAAATCTTTGATTATATTATCGTGGGAGCGGGTTCCGCAGGCTGTGTTCTGGCCAACAGGCTTAGCGCGTCCGGCGAACACCGTGTATTATTGCTTGAAGCTGGCGGCAGCGATGCGCGATTCTGGATCAAGACACCGATCGGCTACGGCAAAACCTTTTTCGACGAGAAGGTAAACTGGAAATTCAATTCCATTCCCGACAAGGGTCTTAATAATCGTGAACTTTATGTTCCCCGCGGTAAAGTCATCGGCGGATCAAGCTCGATCAATGCCATGGTATATGCTCGCGGAGCGGCGTCTGATTTTGATGATTGGCGGGATGCTGGCAACCCTGGCTGGGGTTGGGATGATGTAAAGCCAGCCTTCGAAGCTATCGAACGCAATGTCAAAGATGATGGATCAATTGAGGGAAATGGCCCTCTTACAGTATCCAACAGGCAAAAGGATTATCATCCTTTAAAGCGGTATTTTAGCCGTGCGATTCAGGAATTAAAACTACCCGCTCTAACCGATGCAGTTGGGAAAGGTGACGAAGGACTTGGGCCCTATTTGATCAACACGAGGAATGGCTTGCGATGCTCTTCGTCAGACGCCTTCCTGAAGCCCGCGTTAAAGCGGAGCAATCTTAAAGTAATTACCCAAGCGCAAGTTACAAGATTATTATTTGATGGAACCAAAGCCATCGGTCTCGAATATAAAAAGGCAGGATCGCTTCACAAGATTGAGACAAACAAAGAAATCATTCTATCGGCAGGCGCTATTCAATCGCCGCAATTATTGCAATTATCTGGAATTGGTCCCGAAAAATTACTAAAAAAGCATCAAATTAATATCGTCAAAGAAAATAGCGCCGTCGGTAAAAACCTTCAGGATCATCTCGGTATAAACTATTATTATCGGGCCACCGAACAGACCTTAAATTGGACGCTGGGCACGCGGATTGGGCAATTAATGGCCGGCATCCGATATATTTTAACCCGAACCGGACCGCTTAGCCTAAGTGTCAATCAAATGGGAGGCATCGTAAGATCTTCAACCGATCTCACCCGCCCTGATATGCAGCTTTATTTCAATCCATTGAGCTATTCGACAGAAATTGCAGGCAAGCGCCGTCTTACGAAACCTGATCCATGGCCAGGCTTTATTTTGAGTTTTAATTCGTGCCGCCCGACTAGTACGGGTTCAATCAAAATCAACTCGGCTGATCCTTTTGCGGCTCCCGACATCGACTTTAACTACCTTTCCACAAATCAAGACCGTGACGACGTTATTAAGGGTGCCCGTCTCATTGGTCGGATTCAAAATAGCCAAGCGATGCAGCAATTAATCGCGAGTGAGCCTGTTTTTGATCCATCCAAGGAAAGTGATGAGGCTATTCTGGCAGATTTCCGTAATAGATCGGGTTCAGTATACCACACTTCATGCACGTGCCGGATGGCGCCTGAAAGTGCAGGCGGCGTGCTCGATCCGCAGTTAAAAGTTCACGGCGTGGAAGGACTGCGTGTGGTTGATGCTTCTGCTTTCCCGAATGTGACATCGGCTAACACGAATGCCCCGACAATTATGCTTGCTTGGCGTGCTGCTGACATGATCTTAAATGGATAAGGCAAATCATAATGGACAAGATTAAAAAGCTAGAAACCTTTACGAATGAGTTCGTTGGCTTTGTTCGGGCAACATCAGAGTCAGGCGCGACGGGGTGGGGCCAGGTATCGACATATAATTCAGACATTACCTGCACCATTTTTCATCGCCAAATTGCTCCACATGCTCTGGGAACGGATGCTTTAGACTTTGAAGATACACTAAATTTAATCGGAGAGAGAGAACATAAATATCCTGGATCCTATCTTCGTCGCGCGATGACCGGTTTAGATACTGCGTTGTGGGACTTGAAAGGTAAGCGTGAAGATAAACCAGTCGTTTCTCTTATTGGCGGCAAGCCCGGAAAGCTTCGGGCTTATGCTTCATCGATGAAGCGAGATATTACGCCGGAAGATGAGGCTAAACGCTTTGTAAAACTGAGAGACGAGTTTGGTTTTGACGCTTTTAAATGGCGGGTTGGGCGCGAATGCGGGCGCGATCAGGACGAGTGGCCGGGCCGAACGGATGAAGTTGTTCCGGTGGTGAGCAAAGCATTAGGTGATAATATAGCCAAGCTTGTTGACGGAAATTCGTGCTACTCGCCCAAAAAGGCAATTGAGGTCGGAAAATTACTCATTGATAATGGCATTAGCCATTTCGAAGAACCATGCCCTTACTGGGAATATGAGCAAACTCGCGAAGTTGCAGAGGCGCTAAATATCGATGTTACTGGCGGCGAGCAGGATTGCGAATATTCGACCTTCAAATTAATGATGGATATGCATGCTGTTGATATTGTTCAACCGGATATCATGTATATTGGTGGACTGACGCGGACTTTAAAAATCTGTGAGATGGCAGCTAAAGCAGGGTACAAGATCACGCCACATGCGGCCAATCTATCGCTTGTAACCATGTGCACCATGCACTTGCTAGGCGCAATTCCAAACGCTGGCAAATATCTCGAATTCTCAATCGAGGGACTTGATTACTATCCATGGCAAGAAAATATATTTCTTGGCAACCCTTATAAAATTGAAGATGGCAAGGCCACAATCCCAGATGCTCCGGGCTGGGGCGTTGAGATCAATCCGGAATGGCTGGATAAAGCCAACTATCAGGTCAGCGAAATCGCCTAGATTGAGGTGGCTCGAGGCCTATACTGGGTAGGCATCGAGCCACTTTGAGATACTCAGAACCTGTATTGAGGTAAATTAGCCTAATACATATTGGCGAGTGGCTTCGGGATCATCGAGCGTTACCTCGATTTCGGCCAATTCCTGCCATACGGCATCCGGGATCGCCACACTTGCCCATTCGATGGTTTCCCGGATTCGCTCCGGCTTGGTGACGCCGCAGATGGTAGCCGTCACGCGAGGATCTCGCATTGAATGTTGCAGAGCGACCGGCCCCGTAGCTACGCCATAACGGGCGCAGATCGCCTCCACCTGGCGGATGGGCGACAACATCGACTCGGTCGCGTCCTGATAGGCATAGCGTTGGTAATTGGCAGAACCTTTAGCCAGCACACCGCCCGCATAGGGTGCGGCGTTCATCACGGCGATGCCCATTGTTTTTGCGTAGTCAAGCATCGCGACCGCATTGTGATTGACGGGCGTGAAACGGTTATGCGTGATGAGGGCATCAAAGTCATAATTTTTGAGAATCGGCATCATGACGTCGACATTGCCCGCGGCTAGGCCAACGGCCGTTGCGAGGCCCTCGGCCTTCATCTTGAAGAGTTCATCAATGGCTCCGCCTTTGGCCGTAATTTCGGTCAGCGAGGCGGCGTGTTCCGGATCATGAATATGCAAAAGATCGATATGATCGACCCCAAGGGCTTTCAAGCTCTCTTCAAGCGAACGTCTGGCACGGGATGCATCGAATTGATTTGTGTTAAAATCACGATCAAGCTTCGTCGAAAGAACAAAGCCCTTGGGCAATCCGCCACGCTCGCGGATCACATGACCGATGCGCTCTTCGCTTCGACCCGTTCCGTAATTGCGGGATGAATCCATGAAATTCACAGGGCTGTCGAAGATCGCGTTGATGGTGTCATAAGCCCGCTCGGCGCTCACGCCATAGCCATAGGTTTCAGGCATATCGCCAAGACCCGACGTCCCAAAACAAAGAGGCGAGACAGAAAGGCCCGTCTTACCGAGCGCAACGCGATGGTCGGGGGAAAACACCATTTCAAATCTCCTGTTGACGGGCGGTATCTTGAGAAGGGGAAGCGGATCGGCGCCGTGCCCTTGTTTTATAAAAAGAGGGCGGGATTATTCCCGCCCTCCAAACCTTATCCAAAAGCGGAATTAGCCGCCGATGCAGGTATCAGCCGTCTTTGGCGTGCAGACATCGAGACCCGTGTAGGTTGGATCCTTAGGCATCGCCTTGCCGTCCTTGATGTCCTTCAAGATATACATGGCCTTGTAGCCCATTTCGAATGGACGCTGACCAACCTGACCGGACGAAAGACCAGCCTTCATCAGATCGATCTGGACAGGGAGCGTATCGGCAACAACAAGCGCGAGCGAGCCGTCAGCGATCTTGGCCTTATACTTCTCGGCAACCTTCGTGTAGGCATCTGGCAGGAACTGCGGGAAGCCGCCGGTTGGCGTGAACGCATCGAGGTTTGGCATTTTGCCGAGGATGTCTTCCATCTGCTGGTTTGCACGAGCGAAATCATCATCGGTGTAGAGCGGGCAACCTTCAGCTTCTTTCCAGCCGCCTTGGCCGGTCAGACGCTCGCCTGGCGATGCTGCACTGGCTTTGCCAGCCAGCGTGTCGCGAATACCCTGCATACGCTCGTTGTGGTTCGAAGCTGCTGCGCCGCCCGACTGAATGCAGATCGTACCACCCTTTGGCTTGATTTCCATAACGCGCTTGGCGATGTTGACGCCGATTTCGTAGTTGTGCGTGCCGACATAGGCTGCACGAAGGCCCTTATCCTTCTCGAGGATGTCAGCATCCCAGGTAAGGATTGGAATGTTCTTGGCCTTTGCACCCTGCAATGCATTTGCAATGGCTGCTGCGTTTGCTGCCGAAACCGCAATACCGTCAACGCCCTTGGTGATCAGATCGGCGACGATCTGCGCTTCTTCATCACCGCCGCCGTGCTCGCCTGGGCCAATGTAAAGGCACTTCACTGCGCCATTCAGTTCCTTTTCGGCCTTTTTACAGCCGGCCAGACCCTGATCGAAGAACGGATTATTGGTGTTCTTTGGAACGAGAGCGAAGGTGTAGGTCTTGCCATCAGCGGATGCGCCCGAAACGCCTGCCATGATGGCGCCAGCAACAACGGCTGTACTCACGAGATATTTCAACATTGGTGTCCCTCCAGTTTTTTTGTTTTTAACCACGCTTTTATACCCAGCTAAGGGTCATTCGCGCCTTTTTCCACGGATCCTCTCAAGAAGAACCGCGAGAATGATGAAGCTTCCCACAAAGGTGCCTTGCCAGTTTGAATCGACGCCGGCCATGAGCAACGCATTACGGATCACTTCGATGAGAGCAGAGCCGATGAGCGCGCCATAAGCACCACCCTCGCCTCCCATGAGATTTGCACCACCAATCACCGTTGAGGCAATGGCACGCAATTCGTAAGATTGCCCAAGCGCGTTAATCGCGGATCCTGACCAACCCACATTCAAGATGGCAGCAAACGCTGCCGCCAAAGCGGAAAGAGAATAAGCCTGAAGTTTAACGAGCTTGACGGGAACACCAGTCAAATTCGCGGCATGTTCATTGCCGCCAATGGCCAAAATATGCCGTCCCCAAGCGGTCATCCGGAGCACAACGGCCAACAGCGCCGTGAAGATCACTAAGAACCATACAGGATTGGCAATGCCGAGAAACGCGCCGCCACCCCAGATTTTAAACATCGCGCCGCCCGGGCCGAAATTATAAATCATCCTGTTGCCCGACAGCACGACCGCAAAAGAGCGCGCAATGGACAGCATGCCCAAGGTCACAACGAAGGGCGAAAGATTGACGTAAGCGACCAGATATCCATTGATCAAGCCACAGGCGAGGCCTGCCCCAAGACCTACGATAACTGCCGCCCACCACGGATATTCGGCCTCCAGCACAAGGCCGCTCGCAACGGCAACGACACCCATGATCGAACCAACCGACAAATCAATGCCGCCGGTGATAATAACCACCGTCATGCCAAGCGCCATGATGCCGATGAAGGCAAAGTTACGCGTGATGTTGTAGAAGTTCTCGATCGAACCAAAATGTGGCTCGTACCACGACATAAAAACGCAAATGATGGCGAGAGCGATGGTTACCCAAAACGCCTGGCTTGCAAGGAGCGCTTGAAGTAGCGTCTTTTCCTGCAACCCAAGGACACCCTCGATGGCGACATTACCCCCGGCATTGGCAGGGGTTTTTGGAGCTTCATGCGACATTGATGGCACCCGTAATCAAACCCGTAACTTCTTCGGGTGACGAATCCTTGATGAGCTTGTCGGCCACTTTCGTACCACGCCGCATTACTGCGACCCGATCACAAACCGAAAACACATCGGGCATACGATGACTGATCAACACAACGGCATGACCGGCATCTCGCAACCGACGAATGAGATCGAGCACTTCCGCGACCTGACGCACGCTAATGGCGGCCGTTGGCTCGTCCATCAGAACAACTTTAGGATCGGATAAACGAGTACGCGCAATGGCGACTGCCTGCCGTTGACCGCCAGACATCTGTCGAACGAGATCGCGCGGCCGAGTCTCCGATTTCAACTCGGCAAATAACAGACCTGCGCGACGAACCATTTCAGCATGATCGAGCCATTTAAAAGGTCCGAAACCCTTCTTCAGCTCGCGTCCCAAAAACACATTAGCCGACGCGGAAAGATTATTGCACAACGCCAAATCTTGATAAACGACCTCGATACCCTTTTCGCGCGCCTCGACAGGCTTCGCAAAATGCACGGATTCGCCATCGACAAAGATCTCACCACCCGAAGGCGGGAAATTACCGGCGATGATCTTTACCATAGTTGATTTACCAGCGCCGTTATCGCCCATGAGCCCGAGCACTTCGCCCGCTTCAAGCTTCAAGTCGACGCCAGACAGGGCGCGAATAGCACCAAAATTTTTTGAAATTTGCCGTAATTCCAAGACTGGCACGGGCTTTATTCCTCCTGAGTGGCTCGCCTTTTTTCGACGTTTTCGTCGACAGCGACCCTAACTTGTTAAAGCCAGTACAGTGCAGGATGAAACCAATTGCAAGCTTAAATTCGGAGCAATCCGCCGCGCAAATTGTCGCAATACAATTTTCGCAATTATAATTCCATTTAAAATAAAGGGAGTTTAAGCCTTCTGCGGCTTGCGGTCGCTTTCGAATTGACGTTGTATGACCTCCGACTGGCATGGCAACACATCTTTAAGGGTCGACACGTGATTGCACCTTCACTCTCGGACAAGCCAGCTAAAGCCGATCTTGCTGCCGTGATTTCGGCGCTGACGGCCCGCTTTGAAAGCCGCGCTTCAACCCTGCCCGGGATCCGGCAGACCCACGCGAATTCACTCACTTGGGTGGCCCCGCAATTGCCAGACATCGTTGTCTTTCCCGATTCGACGGAAGAAATTATCGACATCGTCCAGCTTTGCGCGGCGCATCGCGTGCCGATGATTCCCTTCGGGACGGGAACATCCTTTGAAGGTCATGTGAACGCACCTTGGGGGGGCGTCTGCATCGACACAAGCCGCATGAACCGGCTGCTGGCCGTGCATGCCGAAGACCTCGATTGTGTGATTCAGCCGGGCATCACGCGAAAAGCTTTGAACGAGCAATTGCGTGACACCGGATTATTTTTTCCCATTGATCCGGGTGCGGATGCCTCGCTGGGGGGCATGGTATCCACGCGCGCCTCGGGCACCAATGCGGTTCGATACGGAACGATGAAGGACAATGTGATGTCCTTGAAGGTGGTACTGCCCAATGGCGAGGTGATGACCACCGCACGCCGGGCCAAAAAATCATCTGCCGGTTATGATTTAACCCGTTTGATGGTCGGCGCGGAAGGGACGTTGGGCATCATCACCGAAATCACGCTGCGTCTTGCAGGCATTCCGGAGGCTATTTCGGCAGGTATTTGCCCATTCCCGAGCGTCGAAGCTGCGTGCGATGCAACGATTGCCACCATTCAATCCGGCTTGCCCATTGCACGCATCGAATTGGCGGATGAATTGCAAGTTAAGGCGTTTAACCTGCATTCAAACCTCGGACTGCCAGAAACACCCCTGCTGTTTGTCGAATTCCACGGCACCGAACGCAGCGTTGAAGAACAGGCGGAACGGTTTGGCGAGATTGCGGCTGATCTTGGGGGCGGACCGTTCGAATGGGCGACCAAACCGGAGGAGCGCTCGCGGCTCTGGCAAGCGCGGCATGACGCCTATTGGTCGGCCCTAGCGCTCCGGCCGGGCTCCAAAGTGATTGCAACTGATGTCTGCGTGCCGATTTCGCGTCTGGCGGAATGTGTTGTTGCAACCCAAGAAGACATTAAAGCCAGCGGACTTGTGGCGCCCATCGTGGGACATGTCGGCGATGGCAATTTTCACCTTACCTTGCTGTGCGATCTGGAAGATTCCAACGAAATGGCCACCTGCCGCGACTTCTTGCACCGCCTTGTGGAGCGTTCACTGGCGATGGAGGGCACCTGCACGGGCGAGCATGGCGTTGGGCAGGAAAAAATGAAATATCTGCTGAAGGAACATCCCCCGGCAACACTCGACGCCATGCGGGCCATCAAGCGTGCTTTCGATCCCCTCAACATCATGAATCCGGGCAAAATCATTTCTGTCTAAGGCGCTTGGCAAACGATTTTTTAAGAACTCCGACCTAGGGTGGAAGGATGAACAATGACGCCAAGGTCGCTTTTCTCGAAAACGAGGTCCATCGCCTGACGGAACTCGTGCGGCTTTACGCTGAAGAGGCTCAGAGGCTTCGCCCGTCCAATTCGGAAAAGGTGACGCAGATGGTGCGCCCAAGCGCTCCTGCCATTACCCCCGAAGAAGCCGCCTTTGCCCGCGACATGGCGATATCGGCTTTCGAGAGCAACGTCAGAAAGCGCGCCTAAAAACCTTCCGAACCAAGGTTTTCTAGCGCAGGTGTTTGGCAGCACGCTTTGCCGCATCCCACCCCGCATAGCTCGCACCTGCCACTGTCATGGTGGCCCCAAAACGGCCGCCGGCTGTCGCTTCGCCAGCAAAATACAGCCCTTCAATACCTGAATCCATCAACGCTTGACGGGCGGAGAATGCACCGGGATGCGCATAAGCGTAGCCCCCCTCCGAAAACGGATCCGTCCACCAATTGGCAAGCCGCCCACCACGCAGATGAGACCTGCAATCTTGCCCAATCAGTGACGAAAAGAGCGTGGCCACCCGATCCACAGCCTCTGCCTCGCCTTGGCGACTGATATCACGGCCAGCATCCCCGCCCGTCACCGCAATGATAATATTGCGATCGAAGGGCCAGACCTCGAAGCTCATCGAGCCGCCGGGCGCATCGAGCAGGATTTTATCGTCACCTGGCTTTAAGCCGAAGCGTTCGCCATCAAAGGCCAAAACAATTTTAGTCAGCGCGCCCATATCGAGCCCGTCGAGCGCTCGAAGCAAAGGTGCAGATAGGCCTGGCTCAAATGCGATGTGTCCGGCTTTAAGCACGCCAACCGATACGGTGACAATAACCGCCCTTGCTTGGGCAGTACCCTGCTCCGTTGCAATATCGAAACCTTTTGATCGGGCCGATATGCTCCGGACGATAGCGCCAAGACGGATGGGCAGACCGCGGGCCGAGGCTTCCACCAGCGAGCCATAGCCTTCGGGAAGGATATGATCGGGGCCTTCCCATTGGCTGATATAATCATGCAAGGAGAGGCGCGTCGGCTCTTCGCCGAGACCCAGACGCGACATATTGGTAAGAGTAGCATGCGCCCATGGCGATAATGTACTCCCCGCCTCCGCCATTGAGAGATCCGGAAACGCTTCGCCAAGGGTTTCGATGTGCTCCCAAAGCTCCCCATAACCCGCAATGCGGCGTTCGATCTCTTCGGCAGCAATCGGATGTCCGCCAAGCCATGGCTCGTGATGGGTCCAGCCGCGCCAAAGACGGGTTTCAATTCCGAGCCGCCGCGCCTCCCGTATCCAAGGGTTGCGATTCGAAAAGTGGATATAGGCGGCACCCGCATCAAACGGCACACCCAGCGACCGATCCGTGAAGGCACGCCCGCCAACGCGTTGGCGCGCTTCGAGTACAACGCAGGTTTTGCCAAGCGCGCTGGCCGTACGCGCCGCTGCGATGCCCGCAGCCCCTGCTCCGATGATGGCAATATCAACAGTCATGTCGTAGCTCTATAACAACATTCGACGCCGGATGCAGATAGGATATGCACCCGATGGATCGGATAAGATGTATATTAGCCGAATGGCTTGATAAAATGCCAACGAGGAGGCCACCGATGGCCAATCATCTTTTTGATCTGATACGCTCCAAAATCATCGATCCAACAGCGCTCTTCATGGTGTTGTCCAATGGCAATCGGATGAGTTACGGCGATCTTGTCGCGGAAACGGCGCGCTATGCGCATGCCATCACGTCCTTGGGCATCCGGCCCGGGGATCGGGTTGCGGTGCAGATGGAAAAATCGCCGGCTGTGATTTTTATCTATCTGGCCTGTGTGAGGGCGGGTGCTGTCTTCCTGCCGCTCAACACCGGGTATACGTTGAACGAAGTGGACTATTTTATCTCCGATTCCGGTGCCTCCCTCATCGTCTGCGGTCCGGAAGCACACGATGGCCTGTCCAAGATCGCAGAAGCCCGGGGAGTAAAACTCGAAACACACGGTCAGGAAGCCTCCGGTTCTCTCGCCGAGAAGGCAGCCAAAGCAGCTTCCGACTTTGCGGACATTGCGCGCGGACCCGATGATCTGGCGGCGATCCTCTACACGTCCGGCACGACGGGGCGATCCAAAGGCGCGATGTTGAGCCACGATAATCTGGCCTCCAACGCGTTGGCTTTGGTCGATACATGGCGCTTTACCGCATCGGACATTTTGATCCACGCGCTGCCGGTTTTTCACACGCACGGATTATTTGTCGCTACCAATGTCACGTTGATGGCGGGCTCCTCGCTGATTTTTCTGAATAAATTCGATCCCAAAACAGTCCTTGACTGCATGGACCGCGCAACCGTCCTGATGGGCGTGCCGACATTTTATACCCGTCTCCTGGACGACCCCAATCTGACCCGCGAAGTTACAACATCGATGCGGCTGTTTATTTCGGGATCAGCGCCCTTGCTGGCTGAAACCCATCGTGAATGGTCGAAACGGACAGGGCATGCCATTCTGGAGCGCTATGGCATGACCGAGACCAATATGAACACCTCCAACCCTTATGAGGGGGATCGGGTGCCCGGTACCGTTGGCATGCCCTTGCCCGGCGTCGAGGCAAGGGTGGTTCATCCGGAAACGGGCGCCCCGGTACCGCAGGGCGAGATTGGTATGATCGAAGTCAAAGGTCCCAATGTGTTCAAAGGGTATTGGAACATGCCGGAAAAGACGGCAGCAGAATTCCGCGCCGATGGCTTTTTCATCACGGGCGACCTCGGACAATTCGATGAACGCGGATATTTGAGCATTGTCGGCCGCGGCAAAGATCTGATCATTTCAGGCGGATTGAACATCTATCCGAAAGAAATCGAGGAGGAGATCGACGCCTTGCCCGGCGTCCTCGAGAGCGCCGTCATCGGTCTGCCCCACGCCGATTTCGGCGAAGGCGTTGTCGCCGTCATCGTCCGCGAAAAGGGGGCCAGCGTGGATGAAAAAGACATTATGGCCGGACTTGATGGCCGCCTTGCCCGCTTCAAATGGCCCAAGCGGGTAATCTTCGTCGATGAATTGCCGCGCAACACGATGGGAAAAGTACAAAAAAACGTATTACGGGACCGATATCAATCAATCCGATTCGACTGAATGGGTGGGATGTGACGAAGTAAAACATCCAACATGTAAAAAAGGGCCCCGTTTCCGGAGCCCTTTTTTAAGTTCTGTAAGAGGTCGGAAGCCGTTAGGCATGACCTTCGACGTTTGCCCAGATCTTCCGCTTTGCGAAATAGAGCAGGCCGGCAAACACCAGCAGGAATACCAGTGCGCGGAAAGCGATTTCCTTACGCTGTTCCATATGGGGCTCTGCGGCCCACATCAGGAACGCGGATACGTCCTTGGCATATTGCTGAACCGTCTCAGGAGCCTGTGGCTTGCCGTCGGCGTCCTTCAGATATGTCACGGCGCCGTCCTGCAACGGAGGCGGCATGGCAATGATGTTGCCTGGGAAGTATTTGTTGTAATATTTGCCCGCAGGAACAACCTCGCCCGCTGGCGCTTCTTCATAACCTGGCAGAAGGGCCGCGATATAATCGACACCCTGCTCCTGATACTGCGTGAAGATATCGAACACGAACCAAGGGAAACCACGCTCATAGGTGCGGGCCTTGGCAATGACCGAGAAGTCAGGAGGAGCAGCGCCACCATTGGCAGCGGCGGCAGCCTGCTTGTTGGGGAACGGCGAAGGCCAGAAATCGGCGGGGCGAGCGGGGCGGTCAAACATGTCGCCCGCATCGTTCGGGCCGTCCTTGACCTTATAGGTCGCAGCCAACGCGGTAACTTGCTCAGGCGTAAAGCCCGGTCCGCCCTTTTCCGCGAGCGTGCGGAAGGCAACCTTGCTCATCGAATGGCAGTTCGAGCAGACCTCATGGAACACTTTGAAGCCACGCTGAAGTTGCGTTTCGTCATAGGCTCCAAAGGGACCGGAGAACGACCACGTCACGCGTGGCGGTATTTCGCGTTCATGGCTTTGCGCGAGGGCCACACCACTGGCGAGGCCAGAAAGTGCAACAAGGGCGATAAGGGTTTTGATCGATTTCATCGTCATTCTTCCTGATCTCAACCTTTGGTGCTCGGCGAAGATGCCGCGCCCGAAGCCATAGCCGAACCCGAACCACCCTTGCCAAGCACCGAGTCTGCAATCGAAGCAGGCATCGACTTTGGCGTCTCGAACAGACCGAGAAGCGGAAGAACGAGGATGTAATAGGCGAAATAATAGACCGTGCTGATACGCGACGCGATCACATACCAGCCCTCTGGTGGCTTCGAACCCAGCCAGCCGAGGATCACGGCATTGATCGCGAAGAGCCAGAAGAAGATCTGGAACACCGGACGATAATTACCCGAGCGGATCTTCGACGAGTCGAGCCAAGGAACCACAACCATGATGGCAATCGAACCGAACATGGCAAGCACGCCAAGAAGCTTATCGGGAATGGCGCGCAAGATCGCGTAGAACGGCAAGAAATACCATTCAGGAACGATGTGCGAAGGAGTTACCGCCGCATTGGCCTCGATATAGTTGTCGGCATGGCCAAGGAAGTTCGGGATGTAGAAGGCGAACCAAACATAGACCATCAAGAAGCACGACAGCGCGAACGCATCCTTCACCGTGAAGTAAGGATGGAAAGGCAAAACGTCCTTGTCGGTCTTCTTCTCGATGCCGGTCGGGTTGTTGGAACCCGGCACATGCAGCG
The DNA here is from genome assembly GCA_947454055.1 of Hyphomicrobiales bacterium. Taxonomy (GTDB): domain Bacteria; phylum Pseudomonadota; class Alphaproteobacteria; order Rhizobiales; family Beijerinckiaceae; genus CAIUPE01. Next base: position 10,756 of record CANGIS010000038.1, on the reverse strand, counting down.
CCCAGATATGCAGCGCAACCACGCCCGCAATCATGAAGGGAAGCAGATAATGAAGCGAGAAGAAGCGGTTCAATGTTGGATTTGAGACCGAATACCCGCCCCAAAGGTAGGACACAATCACTTCGCCCACGCCCGGAATGGCCGAGAACAGGTTCGTGATAACGGTCGCACCCCAGAAGCTCATCTGGCCCCATGGCAGCACATAGCCCATGAACGCCGTTGCCATCATGAGAAGGAAGATGATGACGCCCAAAATCCAGAGAATTTCGCGAGGGGCTTTGTATGACCCGTAATACAGACCGCGGAAAATGTGGACATAGACGGCGATGAAGAACATCGAAGCGCCATTGGCGTGCAGATAACGCAGCATCCAGCCGTAATTCACATCGCGCATGATCAACTCAACGGAGTTGAACGCCATGTCGGCATGGGCCGTGTAATGCATTGCCAGCACAACACCGGTGATGATCTGGGCAACCAGCATGAACGCCAGAATGCCGCCGAAGGTCCAGAAATAGTTCAGGTTCCGCGGATTGGGGAACACAACGAACGACGAGTGAATGAGGCCCATAATCGGCAGGCGGCTTTCGAACCACTTGCCTACGGCGCTCTTGGGAACATAGGTGGAATGTCCGCTCATGGCTTTATCCCTGAATGCGTGGGGCCTGACCCCAGAAACCGTCGATAGCTGACCGAGCCAAAGGCTCAGCCGATGCGAATAGCCTTATCGCTCGTGAACGCATAAGGCGGCACGGGCAGATTGATTGGTGCTGGTCCTTGGCGAATACGACCTGAAGTATCGAACACCGAACCATGGCATGGGCACTGCCAACCATGGAAAGCGCCCTCATTGCCTAGCGGCACGCAACCCAGATGGGTGCAGTTACCATAAACAACGAGCCACTGGTCTTTGCCGGGCTTCACGCGGGCGGCATCCGCCTCTGGATCGCGCAGGCTCGCAACATCCGTATTTTGCGCTGACTTGATCTCGTCGGCCGTACGATGGCGAACGAAAATCAGCTTGCCGCGCCAAAACAGTTTGACGATCTGACCTTCAGCAACATGGGAAAGGTCAAAATCAACCGGCGCACCGGCAGCGATGGTTGCTGCATCCGGCGCCATCTGGCTGACAAATGGCCAAATTGTCGCTGCTAAACCGACCGCACCTGCGGCACCGGTCGCAATGAAGAGAAAATCGCGTCTCGTGGGTTCGGCAGAAGCCGATGCGTGTGTTGTCGCCACTCTGGTCATCCTCGCACCCAGCGCCCCCTCGGCGAGGCCCCAAAAGGAGCTTTTCGCCTCGGCAATCCGGAACCTGGCTGGCGGCGCTGGTTGCCAAGCCGATCCCCAAGCCTCATTAAACGACACCAGACACAGTTGCGCCCGAGCATCAACGGTCATGTGACATGAGGCGCTTCGCTTGTCCATAGTCCCGATGGCTGATCGATATGCGTTTTTGCAGCTTTTTGCGGAACGGTGGTTATTAAAGGAGAAATTTGCCATGCAATTGGCGCTTTATCAGCCGGATATTCCCCAGAACGCCGGGACGATTCTGCGGCTATGTGCCTGTATGGGGATAACCGCCCACATTATTGAACCCACGGGCTTTCCGGCCTCCGACCGCGCCTTTCGCCGCGCGGGAATGGACTATCTCGATCAAGTATCGATCATCCGGCATATTGGTTGGCAGGATTTCAACGCTTTTCGTAAGTCCGAAAGCCTAAGGCTGGTGCTTGCCTCGACAAAAGCCGCAACGCGTTATACCGAGTTTGCCTATACCAAGAGCGACATTGTGCTCTTGGGCCGCGAATCGGCTGGCGTGCCGGAGGATGTCCATAACGCTGCCGATGCGCGGATCATCATTCCGATGCGGGAAAGTTTGCGATCCATCAATGTGGCGGTAACGGCGGCGATGATTATCGGCGAGGCCTTGCGTCAATTGGACGCTTTTCCGTGAAATAGACGGCAAGAAAGACATTAGAATGAGCATTTCCCCCGACATCGAAACGCAAAAGGCCCGTGCCGAGGGCTGGTTCCAGTCGCTTCGTGACCAGATTTGCAGCGATTTCGAACGCTTGGAAGACGAAGCGAAAGGCCCGTTTTTCACGGAGGCCCAAACACCCGGCCGGTTTCAGCGCACGCCCTGGGAGCGCACCGACCATTCGGGCGCGAAAGGCGGCGGCGGGGTAATGTCGATCCTGAAAGGCCGCGTGTTCGAGAAGGTCGGCGTGCATTGCTCCAGCGTTTTCGGTGAGTTTGCGCCCGAATTTCGCGGGCAAATCCCCGGATCAAACGATGATCCGCGCTTTTTTGCCACCGGCATTTCGCTGATCGCCCATCCGTGGAACCCGAATGTACCGACCGTGCATATGAATACGCGGTTTGTGGTAACCACCAAAGCGTGGTTTGGCGGCGGGGCCGACCTTACCCCCGTCTTGATGCGCCGCCGCACGCAAGACGATGCTGACTCCTTAGCCTTCCATGCCGCCATGAAAGCGCCCTGCGACGCGCATTCATCGATTGCGCCTTATCAGAAGTTCAAAGAATGGTGCGACGAGTATTTTTATCTCAAGCATCGCAACGAGCCGCGCGGTATTGGCGGAATTTTTTATGATTATCTCGAGTCAGGCCATTGGAACGCCGATTTTGCCTTCACGCAGGATGTCGGCCGCGCCTTTGCGGCGATTTATCCGGAAATCGTCCGCTCGAATGTTGAAACGCCTTGGACCGACGCCGACCGCGAGGAACAACAAATCCGCCGTGGGCGGTCTGTGGAGTTTAACCTGCTTTATGACCGCGGGACGATTTTCGGACTGAAGACCGGCGGGAATGTAGCATCGATCTTGTCTAGCATGCCGCCGACGGTAAGGTGGCCTTGAAAGTAATAATCCGGCATTGCGACGGTTGTGTTACTTTCCCTTCGCATATGCTGCATAAAGCTCGCGGGCTTTGCGGTATATCGGGCCGGGCTGCAAATCGCGGTCGTCGATCTTCGTGATGGCCTGCACCTTGCCGTAATTGCCGGCCGAGAACAGCTCATCGGCAGCTTTAAAATCCTTATACGACAGAGCGCCCTGTACCACCTTCTGGCCGGAGGCTTCGAGCAAAGTGATGGTGCGCTGGCGGGTGATACCGTTTAAAAACGTACCGTTCGGGACCGGCGTAAACACGACGCCGTCTTTGGCCATGAACACATTGGCCGTGGCAAGCTCGGCGACATTGCCGAGCATGTCGGTGAGCAGGCAATTATCGAAGCCTCTGGCGCGGCATTCGAGTAATGCGCGGCCATTATTGGGGTAAAGACAACCTGCTTTGGCATCCATCGGCATGGTTTCCGGCGTTGGCCGGCGATAGGGCGATAAGGTAATCGAGGACCCTGCCTCAGCCGGCATTGGCGCTTCATAGATCGACAGCAGCCAGCGGGTTGAATCTGCATCGGGAGCTACCACGCCGCCGCTGCCCGTTTCGGGCCAATACATCGGGCGGATGTACAGCGCGGTGTCCTTATCGAATTTGGCAATACCCTCCCAAGCGAGTTTCACCCATTCCTCGACGCTGACCAATGCCTTGAGGTGCATGGCAATGGCTGACCGGTTGACGCGGGCGAAATGCAGATCGAGATCGGGCGCGACACCTTCATAATAGCGCGCACCATCAAACACGGACGAGCCGAGCCAGAATGCGTGGCTGCGTGGCCCGAGGATGGGCGGGTTGCCCTCGTGCCATCTGCCATCAAAATAGGTCCAGGTTTTTGACCAAGTCATGTGCGTTTCCTCATCTTTTTCTTTTCATTACCGCTATCTTTCCGGCCTTGCGAGGAGGCTTAAGCCGACGAAGCAATCCAGCCTCATTTCCTATCATCAGCTGGGTTGCTTCACATTCGTTCGCAATGACGGAACAATTTAGTGAGCGAGTGCGTCGAGAATACGTGCCCATGAACGGGCACCTTTCTCGAAGCTCTTCAGATCATATTTTTCATTCGGCGAGTGGATACGGTCGTCATCCAAGCCAAAACCCACCAGCAAGGTGTCGAGCCCCAAAATGCGCTTGAAATCGCCGACAATCGGGATCGATCCGCCCGAGCCAAGCGTTACCGGTGCAACGCCCCACTCGTCTTGAAGGGCTGATTGGGCGGACACCAGATCAGGCATGTCGAAGGGAAGCGCCAAAGCGGGCGAGCCTTTGTGGCTGATGAATTCCACGTCGCAATCTTTGGGCAACCGCGCTTTGACATGGGCATAAAAAGCGTCACGCACTTGGGCGGGGTTTTGATCGCCCACCAGACGGAACGAGATTTTTGCGCTGGCTTCAGCCGCAATCACCGTCTTGGCGCCGATGCCGGTATAGCCGCCGATGATGCCGTTGACATCGCAGGTCGGACGCGACTGGATCATTTCGATCAGCAGGCGGCCTTTTTCGCCTGCTGGTTCGGAAAGACCAACGCCACCTAGAAACTCTTCCGAGGTCAGGCCCAAGGATTTCCATTGTTCCAGCACTTGGCTCGGTGTTTCCGGCACTCCGTCATAAAAGCCTGGAAGCGTGACGCGTCCGTCAATATCGTGCAGATCGGCGATGATTTTGGCGAGCACGCGGATCGGGTTTTGGGCTCCGCCGCCGAACAGACCGGAATGAAGATCGCGGTCCGCCGCCTTGATCGTCAGTTCTTCATAGATCATCCCGCGCAAACCCGTGGTGATTTGCGGCGTGTTGCGGTCCCACATCGAGGTATCGCAGACGAGGGCGACATCGGCTTTGAGCGCCTCTTTCTCGGCTTCCACGAAAGCAGGCAGATGCTTTGAGCCGTCTTCCTCTTCACCCTCGATCAGGAAGGTGACGCCGATCGGCAAGGCACCGGCAACTTCCTTATAGGCGCGGCACGCCTCGATAAAGGTCATGATTTGTCCCTTATCGTCAGCCGAACCACGGGCGCGGATCACTTTGCGACCGTCGGCAAGCGTTGCGATGACCGGCTCGAAAGGCGGCGTATCCCAAAGGTTCAGCGGATCGACCGGCTGCACATCGTAATGACCATAAAACAGCGCATGGCGTTTCGTGGCACCCTCGACCCGAGCGGTAATGACAGGATGTCCGTCAGTCGGTTTAACATCCGCCGCGATTCCGATGGTCGCAAGTTCGGCCTTCACCCATTCGGCAGCCTTGCGGCACTCGCCGGAAAAGGCCGGATCGGTGGAAATGGACTGAATTTTTAGAAAATCGAACAGGCGGCCAATCGCAGCCTCGCGGTTCTCGTCGAGGCGGGCAAGGACGGCATTTAGGTGAGACATGGAGCAGTGCCTTTCGGATAAAAATAAAAGCGTTCAGGCCTCAAAACCGGCCAGGCGCGCCGGAATGTTCCGTATGGCCTCGACAGAAACATTGGCAAAGGCCAGACGGAGATGGTTCTCCTGTCCGGGACCAAACCACGGACCCGGCAGACCCAGCAGCCCGCGGGTGGCCGCGAGCTTCTCGGCAACGGCAAAGACCGAGGCATCTTTGAAAGGATGCGCGACATAAGCAAAATAAGCCCCGATGGATAGAAGTTGCCAGCCGGGGCAGGCCGCCATCGCCTCGCGAAAGGCTACAGCGCGGCGCGTGATTTCTGCCGTATTCCCCGCCCGCCATGCGTTCAGCGATGGAATAGCCCATGTCAGAGCGGTTTGGGCCGCGCGTGGCGCGCAGATTTGCACGCAATCAATCACCTTGCCGATTTCATCCAGAATGGCCCGCCCGCCGATGATCGCGCCGACGCGATGGCCGGGGATGCAATAGGATTTCGAGAAGCTATATAGCGACAAGACATTGGATGCCCATTCCCCGTCGCAAAACAGCGAATGTGGCGAGCCATAGTCGGACGCTAAAAAATCACGATAGGTTTCATCCACAATCAGCCAGATGTTTTTGCGGCGGCAAAGGGCCGCGAAGGCCGCTATTGTCGCGGGCGGATAGATGGCCCCCGTCGGGTTATTGGGGGTCACGAGCACGATGGCACGCGTTTTACCGTCAAGCAGGCGTTCGGCCTCGACGACTTCGGGGATAAACCCGTTCGTGGCCAAGGCGGGCAGCGCGCGCGGCTCGACACCCAGCATATTCAACGTCATTTGGTGGTTGAAATACCACGGCGCCGGAAGCAGAACATTGTCACCGCCTTGCGCCAGCGCCATGATGGCCAGCACGAAAGCCTGATTGCACCCCGAAGTGATGGCGATGTTCTCCGAGGTGACCTTGCCGCGATAAAGCGCCGAAATCTCGACCGATAGCGCCTGACGCAAGCCTTCATCGCCATAAATATCGCCATATTTGGCCGCCGCCTGTGTGCCGGCCGCCTCCGATAAATGCGTGAGCAGATCGGCGTGCGGCGGGTAACCCGGCACCGCTTGCGACAAATCGATCATCGGTCCGAGCGCGCCATCATAGCGCTTGGCCCAGCCTTGGGCTTCGGGGATGGGCGGCGTGCCCGTGTCACGAACATTGGTATTGAAGGGAATCATGAAGCCAACCCAAACGCAAGATAGGATCGCAAGACCTTAGCGCAGGCTTTCGTAATGCGCGAGGGTCTCCTTCTGCATGCCACACTCGCAATCCTTTCAGACATGGGTTAGCTTTATTTCTCGTTTGGATTCGATAGCAGAAGGTTTGGTTTTATGACCGACGATAAGCATCTGGCGGATTTGCGCGCCAAATATGGCACGGCTTCGGGTGGTGATATTTTTGACCCTGAATTCAAACGCGTGGCCGATACCGTGTTTACTGGCGAGCGTCGCAAATGGCCGTTTGCCGAACCCGGCACGCTATGCGGCGCGCCCTACAAGCCTGAATCCTACTCGGAAAAGTTCAAGGACCTCGATGTAGCGCTGATTGGCGTGCCGATGGATCTCGGCGTGACCAACCGCGCCGGTGCGCGGCTTGGACCGAGGGCGGTTCGCGCGATCGAGCGGGTTGGCCCCTATGAGCATGTATTAAAGCGGATGCCGGTTTCATCCCTAAGGGTGGCCGATGTGGGCGACATCCCCTTCCGTAGCCGCTACAGCCTTGAAACCTGCCATGAAGACATCGAGGCCTATTATAATGCTGTGGTGGATGCTGGCGTTATCCCTGTCTCCTGCGGCGGCGACCATTCGATCACCGGCTCCATTTTGAAGGCCGTAGGCCGCAAGGCACCGGTGGCCATGGTGCATATTGATGCACATTGCGACACGTCCGGCCCTTATGAGGGCTCGAAATTCCATCACGGCGGCCCTTTCCGCAAAGCCGTGCTCGACGGGGTGCTTGATCCGCAGCGGGTGATCCAGATCGGCATTCGCGGTGGTGCGGAATATTTGTGGGAATTTTCCTATGACAGCGGCATGACCGTGATCCACGCCGAAGAAGTCTCGAAGCTTGGCGTCGAGGCGATCATTGCCAAAGCCCGCGCGGTGGTGGGCGATGGTCCGGTCTATGTCAGCTTCGATGTCGATAGCCTCGATCCTGCCTTTGCACCCGGCACCGGAACGCCGGAAGTCGGCGGGCTGACGACACGCGAGACGCTGGAAATCATCCGTGGCCTTGCCGGCCTTGATATTGTCGGTGCCGATGTTGTGGAAGTAGCCCCCCAATATGACGCGACCAGCAACACCGCACAGGCAGGCGCGCAGACCCTGTTTACTTTGCTCAGCCTTGTCGACATTGCGATTGAACAAAGGCGGAAATAATTTCGCCTTTTATTTCTCGCGGAACACTTTGGCGAACTGGTCAAGGGCCGGTTTGAGCAGATACGACAGCACCGAGCGTTCGACCGTCTCGATATAAATCTCGGCGTTCATACCGGGCAAAATCACGGCGCCAGATAGTTTGGTGAGCTCCGTATCGGGAACAGAAATCTTGATGGGGTAGCTGCTTTGCCCCGTCCGCTCGTCCCGAACCGCATCGGCTGCGATGCTTGAAACAACGCCGTTCAGTTCAGGAGTCACCCGACGATTGAAGGCCGTCAGGCGAAGTGTCGCCTGACCACCCGTGTGAACCTGATCAATATCACTTGGAGCAACGCTGGCTTCGATGGTCAAGAGACTGTCTCGTGGCACAATCTGCATCAGAACGTCACCCGATTGCACCACGCCGCCAACAGTATGAATATTCAGCTGGTGAACATACCCGCTCACCGGTGCGCGAATATCCGCATGCTCGACGAGCGCGCGGGCGATTGTCATCCGGTTTTCAAGCTCCTTAATTTTAGGCTCGATCTCTTGCAGATCACGGTTAACCTCGGAGCTCCGGTCGCGATCAAGGCTGACCATCTGGAGGTCGATCTCGCTCATCTTGCCGTCGAGTTGAGCAAGTTGGGTCGTTAGCACCTTAAAATCGCCCTGAGTTCGCGCCAGTTCGCGCCGAAGGGGCATGACGCGTGCGACCGAGGCAAGATTGGCCGCATAGAGGTCTTCAACGCCTTTAAGCTCCAGCTGCAACAGTTCACTTTCCTTTTGCTTGGTCTCGATCTGAACGAGATTTCCCGACCTTTCGCTACCGAGCTGATTTTTACGTTCGTCGAGAACCTGTTTCTGGCTGAGCAAGGCTGCGCGGCGAGCTTCGGAGAGGCGGATTTCACCCTGAACGATGGTGTCATCGACGGGGTTGCCCTCACCTACCGCGCGCCGGATGGCCAGCTCGGCAATGTCTTGACCATCGCGCTCGGCCATGAGGCGCGCCTTGCGGGCCACCATCGCCTTCCACTGGTCGTCGTAAATCGCCCATTCGGCGGAGGCCGTCTTGGCATCAAGACGCGCCAGCACATCACCGCTTGAAACCGCATCCCCCTCCTTCACCCGCACCTCGTCAATGATTCCGCCGGTCGGATGCTGGATCTTCTTGACCCCCTCCTCAACCCTGACGACACCGATGGCCATCACCGCTCCGGAAATATGGGCCAGAGCCGCCCATGCGAAAAAACCGCCGATAACGCCGACGATCAAAAACAATTCGATCCTCATAAAAAGCCGCGCCGACCGTCTGTTTCTGGTCAATCGATCAAGCGAGCCTGATGGCAGAGCCAAGGCTGTTATTTCATGGTTCTGAAAGCCATTCCGGATGGGGGAGCTCATGCGCTGCCTCTCGCCCGCTTCAATCCGACGGAAGGCTGGCCGGCCTGCGCAACCTCGCCTTTTAACTGTCGGATGACGTCCTCTTTCGGCCCGACAACCCGAATTTTTCCACCCTCGATAACCGCTAGGATATCGATATGGGCGATGGCGCTGGAACGATGCGCAATCAAGACGACAATCCCCTGACGCTGTTTGACCGATTGGACGGCTATCCCGAGGGCTGCCTCTCCCTCGGCATCCAGATTGGAATTGGGCTCGTCGAGCACCACCAAGAACGGATTACCATACAGGGCGCGGGCCAATCCGATCCGCTGCCGCTGGCCCGCGGACAAAACCGCCCCGCTTTCACCAATCGGTGTATCGTAGCCCTGCGCCATGCCGACGATCATGGTGTGGACATTTGCTTCCATCGCAGCCGCAATAATGGACTGCGAGGTAGCGGCGGGATCAAACCGCGCGATATTTTCCGCGAGCGTGCCTTCAAATAATTCAACGTCCTGTGGCAAATAGCCTGTAAAGGCACCGCGCTCTTCATCGTTCCACTGATCAAGGCGGGCGTCATCGAGCCTTATATCTCCTGCAAGCGGCGTCCAGACGCCGACCAAGGCACGCGCCAAGGTGGATTTTCCTCCCGCACTTGGACCGATGATTCCCAGCGCCTGTCCGGCTTTTACCTCGAACGTCACATGTTTGATGATGGCAGCGGAGGAACCCGGAGCGCCGACATAAAGGCCGGAAGCGGCTAAATGCCGCTTGGGGACCGGCAATGGCATCGCAACGCTGGCCATCGGGATTCGGCTGAACAATGTCTCAAGCCGCTGGATTCCGTTGCGTGCACCCACAAAGCCCTTCCAATGCGCAATGACCCCTTCAATCGGAGCAAGCGCACGGGCCGACGTGATCGAAGCCGCGATGATTCCGCCGCCCGACATTTCACCCTTCAAAACAATCCAAGCGCCAAGCGCCAGAATGCCCGATTGCATCACGAGCCGGAAAACACGGGTCATAGCCGCTAATCCGCCCACCCGATCGGCCATGATTTGTTGGTGGGCCAGATAATCCGCATTGGCATCCGAAAAGGCATCGCCAAGCCTTCGGCCAAGGCCCATGGCGCGCACGATTTCGGCGTTCCGCCAGCCCGCTTCGGCAAGGATATAGCGGCGGGAATTAGACTCTGCTGCTGCCATGTTCAATCGCCCCGACACCGCATCGGTCGCCAGCGTAAGCGCCACCAGAATGCCCGCGCCCGTGATGGTGACATAGGCCAAGAGGGGATTGAGGATATAAATCAGCAGAAAATAAATCGGCATCCACGGCAAATCGAGAAAGGCTGCAGGACCGCCGCCCGCTATAAATCCGCGAACCGCATCAAGATCGCGCACCGCTTGCATCCCATCCGTGCCCGCCTTTGCGGCTGCTAAGGGTAAGGCCGATATGATGTGATACAGACGGCTACTCAGCCGCTCATGAAATTCTGTCCCAACGCGGGTGAACACAAGGCCGCGGATATGATCAATCAAACCCTGAACGCCATAAAGAAACAGGCCGACCATGGCGAGCGCAACCAGCGTCGGCACCGAGTGCGATGTCAGTACCCGATCATAGACCTGCAGCATAAAAAGCGGGCCGGTCAGGGACAATAGGTTGATGACGCCCGATACAAGCGCCAAGCCGCCAATGACGGG
>CANGIS010000037.1 GCA_947454055.1 Hyphomicrobiales bacterium | reverse complement strand
CCTTTGAACTCAGCCAAACCCTCGTTGGATTTGTCTTTTTGATTTATTCCGTCGGTACCTTGAGTTCGGCTTTGATGGGGCCGATCGGCAATAAAATGGGCCGGCGTACATCGTTATGGATGTCGATCGTTCTGATGCTGATCGGACTTGGGGCTACCCTCTCGGACCAGCTTTCCGTCGTGATCTTTGGAATGGCGCTGTTTACCTTCGGCTTTTTTGCGGCCCATTCGGTTGCCAGCAGTTGGGTTGGATTACGCGCTGAATACGCCCGTGCCCAGGCATCGACGCTTTATATGTTTGCCTATTATGTCGGCTCCAGCGTTGCCGGTGTGCTCGGCGGCTCGTTCTGGTTGGCCGCCGGCTGGAATGGCGTTGCCGCACTCATCGGCATGATGGTGGCTTTGGCGATGGTTCTGGCGATCGTGCTTTCGCGCATGGCGCCTCCGGCTTGGCTTCGCTCCTAGGCGACGTGCAAACAGGGAAAGCTCGTTCGTTTCGACGGATTTCAGTCCAGAAAGCGAGATGCCAAGCTTTTGAATAAAAAAGAGGCTGGCTGCGGACCAAAGAGGTTGTATCGTAGACGCCAAGCCACGGTCAGTGTCGTCATTGACCTCTGCAACATTCGCGCGTCGCGTGAAACAAAAGGACCTGTCATGTCAGTTATCGCGCTTTTTGGAGCAGGCGGAAAAATGGGCATCCGCTTGGGTGCCAATCTCAAGAAGGCGGGCGCCCATGTTCGCCCGGTCGAAGTCAGCGATGGCGGCCGCGAGCGGTTAAAGACGATTCTGGGCTATGATGCGGTCGATCCTGCGACTGCCATTCGGGATGCCGATATTGTGGTGCTGGCGGTTCCCGATACGCTGATTGGCAAGGTTGCGACGGGTATCATCCACGATCTCAAGCCTGGCACGATGGTTGTCATTCTTGATGCCGCGGCCCCTTTTGCCGGCCATCTTCCGGAGCGCGCCGATATTACATATTTTGTGACGCATCCCTGCCATCCGCCGATTTTCAACGACGAGACCGATCCCGCCGCCAAGCGCGATTTCTTCGGGGCCGTGGCCGCCAAGCAGCATATAGTGTGCGCGTTGATGCAGGGTCCCGAAACCGATTACGCCAAGGGCGAGGCGCTTTCGCGCATGATCTGGGCACCCGTTATGCGGTCGCATCGGGTCACGGTCGAACAAATGGCGATCCTGGAGCCGGGCCTTTCGGAGACGCTTTGCGCCTCTTTGCTCGATGTGATGGGCGAGGCGCTGGACGAGGTGGTTCGTCGGGGTGTGCCAAGGGAAGCCGCGCGCGATTTCCTCTTGGGGCATATGAATATTTTGGGCGCGGTCATTTTCAAAGAAATCGACGGCGTGTTCTCCGATGCGTGTAACAAGGCCATCGAGTTTGGCAAACCAACATTGATGCAGCCCGATTGGAAGCGCATTTTTGAGCCGGAAGAGATCATGGCCAGCATTCGGCGGATCACCTGAACATCCTGTTGATCTGAGCTGCGGTCATCGACACGGCATTGGAGCCATTTTATGTCATCAAAACTGCCCGATGGCCCGCTGCTTGCCTTTTATGGCGATGATTTTACCGGCTCAACCGCCGTTCTCGAAGCGCTGGCCTTTGAAGGCCTGCGGACGATCCTGTTTTTCGAGGAGCCCGATGCGGCGATGCTGGCGAAAGCGGGGCCGTGCCGGGCCATCGGTTTGGCCGGTCTCTCCCGTTCGAAATCGCCCGAGTGGATGGACGCGCATTTGGGGCGGGCTTTCGAAAGCCTCAAGCGGTTTGGCGCATCGCTGGTCCATTACAAGATTTGCTCGACCTTTGATTCATCGCCTCACACCGGTTCGATCGGAAAAGCCATCGAGGTCGCGCAGCGTCATTTCGCGGGGCATTGGGTTCCGGTTCTGACCGGTGCTGCCAAAATCGCCCGTTGGCAGGCCTTTGGCCAGTTGTTCGCGGGTATGGGGAACGAGATTTTCCGGATTGATCGGCATCCGGTGATGATGCGCCATCCTGTCACCCCGATGCACGAGGCCGATCTTGTTCGGCATCTGTCCCAACAGACCACGCGAACCATCGGCCTTGTTGATCTCGTTGATCTCAAGACGGGCAAATGGGCGGAAAAAATCGAGCGGGAACGGGCACGGGGCGCGGATATTGTGCTGCTTGATATGGTCGATCACGAGACGCTTGAGCTGGACGGGTCGATTCTATGGGACGGACGGACGGACAATCCGTTCGTCGTCGGGTCGCAAGGCGTCGAATATGCGTTGATCGCGCATTGGCGAAAGCTGGGCATCCTGCCGGAAGCCGAAGCCATGCCGGCACTGACGCGGGAAGCGCGGATTGCCGTCGTGTCGGGATCGTGTTCGTCGATTACGGCGACGCAGATCAGGCAGGCCGGGGAGAGCGGTTTCGAGTTGATCCGTGCGGATGGCAAACAAGCGCTTGATCCGGTGACGTGGGAAAGAGAGATGGCGCGTTGTCTGGATGCCGCGCTAACGGCGTTTGAACAGGGCAGGGATCCTCTCGTCTTTACGGCATCGGGGCCGGATGATCCGGCGGTTAGGGCGCTGGATGCCGTGATGGCGTCACAAGGCCTGGATCGGGAAGCAATCAGCCTTCGTCTGGGGACGGGCCTCGGCACCATTCTCGATGGCTATGTGCAAAGGACGGGTATCCGCCGCGTGGTGGTATCGGGCGGCGATAGTTCCGGACAGGCCTGTCTCGCGATGGGCCTTCAGGGCGTGACCGCGCATGCCCCCTTGTCACCGAGCGCACCCCTGTGTCGGGCCCTTTCCCAGAAGCCCCATCTCGATGGGCTCGAAATCGCCTTGAAGGGTGGACAGATGGGCCCGCCTGACTTTTTTGCTCGGGCCAGAGGCTAAAACGAGGGTCGCTTAGCCAAAAATTATTTGAGCGATTTGTTGACCGCTAATAAAATTTATTTATTAATATGAATAATCAGGTTCATTTTCTTTTTCCTTTTTTGGAGCGGTACAATGGCAGTCAAGACCGACATTGAAATTGCGCGTGCGGCGCAGAAGCAGCCGATCATGGCGATTGGGGCGAAGCTTGGCATTCCGGAGGCGGATTTGCTGCCTTACGGCCATGACAAAGCGAAGGTGAGCCAGAGCTTCTTAAAATCATTGGAGAGCCGCAAAGACGGCAAGTTGATTTTGGTGACCGCGATCAACCCGACGCCAGCGGGCGAAGGCAAAACGACGACCACGGTCGGCTTGGGCGACGGGCTTAACCGCATCGGCAAAAAGGCGATTGTGTGCATTCGCGAAGCCTCGCTCGGCCCGAATTTCGGCATGAAGGGGGGAGCTGCAGGCGGCGGTTATGCGCAGGTTGTGCCGATGGAGGAGATGAACCTTCACTTTACCGGCGATTTCCACGCCATCACCTCGGCGCATAATCTGTTGTCGGCGATGATCGACAACCATATTTACTGGGGCAACGAGCTCGGCATTGACGAGCGCCGCGTGGTGTGGCGCCGCGTGATGGACATGAACGACCGTGCATTGCGCGACATCGTGGTGTCGCTCGGCGGCATTTCGAACGGCTTCCCGCGCCAGACGGGCTTTGACATTACGGTTGCCTCCGAAGTGATGGCGATTTTGTGCCTGTCGAAGGACCTGCACGATCTCGAGAAGCGCTTGGGCGATATTGTGGTGGCCTATCGCCGCGACAAGACGCCGGTTTATTGCCGCGACATCAAGGCCGACAGCGCGATGGCTGTCTTGCTCAAGGACGCGATGCAGCCGAACCTGGTGCAGACGCTCGAGAACAACCCGGCCTTCGTGCATGGCGGCCCGTTCGCCAATATTGCGCATGGCTGCAACTCGGTGATTGCGACCACCGCCGCGTTAAAGCTCGGCGACTATGTCGTCACCGAAGCAGGCTTCGGCGCGGATCTGGGCGCGGAAAAGTTCTTCGACATCAAGTGCCGCAAGGCGGGGCTCAAGCCATCGGCGGCGGTGATTGTCGCCACCGTTCGCGCCATGAAGATGAATGGCGGGGTTGCGAAGGCTGATCTCGGTGCGGAGAATGTGGAAGCGGTCAAGAAGGGCTGCGCCAATCTGGGCCGCCACATATCCAACACCAAGGGCTTTGGCGTGCCGGTTGTGGTTGCGATCAACCACTTCTTCTCGGATACGGATGCTGAAATCCAGGCGGTGAAGGATTATGTGGCGAGCCAGGGCTCGGAAGCGATCCTATGCAAGCATTGGGCGCATGGCTCGGCGGGCATCGAGGAGCTCGCGCACAAGGTTGTGTCACTTGCTGAATCGGGCGTGGCCAATTTCGCCCCGCTCTATCCGGATGAAATGCCGCTGTTCCAGAAGATCGAAACCATTGCCAAGCGCATCTATCACGCCGACGAAGTGCTGGCCGATAAATCGATCCGCGATCAGCTGAAAGTGTGGGAAGCGGCGGGCTATGGCCATCTGCCCGTCTGCATGGCGAAGACGCAATATTCCTTCACCACCGATCCGAATGTGCGCGGTGCGCCCACCGGCCACTCGGTACCGGTGCGCGAAGTTCGCCTCTCGGCGGGCGCAGGCTTCATCGTCGCGATCTGCGGCGAGATCATGACCATGCCGGGCCTGCCGCGCGTACCTTCGGCCGAAGTGATCCGGTTGAACGAGGCCGGCGAGGTTGAGGGGCTGTTCTGAGTTATTGCTTTCGTCATTGCGAACGACAGTGAAGCAAACCAGCTAGCAGGGGTTTAAGGAGCGCGGTGTTGCCACTGCGCTCTTTCTTTCACAATCAGCTGGGTTGCTTCGCTCATCGCTTGCAGTGACGGGAAGATCAAATCAATCCATCGAACCCCTTGGTTACCGCCTACGAAAGTTATCTGAGATGACCGCTACTTTGATTGACGGAAAAGCCATAGCGAAACGCATGATCGGGGAGGTGGCGCAGGAAGCGGCAGCCTTGGCCGATAAAGGGTGGGAGCCGCGGCTCGTCTCGATTTCGGTGGGTGATGTGGCGGCTGCCGAACTTTATGTCCGCAATCAGCGCAAGCAGGCGGAAGCAGCGGGCGTTGCGTTTGATGCGCGGAATTATCCTGAAACCATCTCGCTCGAACAATTGACCGGCGTGCTGCATGGCCTGAATGCCGATCCCCGCGTCAATGGCATCATCATTCAACGGCCCTTGCCATCCCATATTCCGGTCAAAGCGTTGCAGAAGGCTGTCCATCCGTTGAAAGATGTCGAGGGCATGCATCCGTCCTCCATCGGCAATATCGTCTATAATGATCTGGCGCTCGGGCCCTGCACGGCGGTGGCAGCGGTTGAACTGCTCAAAACCCTGCCGTTAAAAATCGAGGGACTTGATGTCTGCGTGATTGGCCATTCCGAAATCGTGGGTAAGCCGATCGCCTTTTTGATGATGGGCTTGGGGGCCACGGTAACGGTGTGCCACCACCAGACACGCAATGTCGCCATCCATTCCCGCCAAGCCGATGCTGTCTTTGTTGCTGTGGGCAAGCCGGGGCTTGTGACCGGTGATATGCTCAAGCCCGGTGCGGTTCTGATCGATATCGGCATCAACCGCATCGAGGGACCAACCGGTGCCCAAACCGTCGGCGATGCCGATTTCGAGAGCTGCTCGGACGTGGCAGGCTGGATTACGCCGGTGCCGGGTGGCGTTGGTCCCGTCACCGTGGCGATGTTGATGAAAAATGCTGTGCTCGCAACCCAGATGCAGCTCGATCACTATCGCTCGAGTTTTTCCGCTACCATGTGAGCCAAAATCGAAAGGCTGCGGGTCGCCGGTCAAAAAAATAGTACAAATGAATTTTCACCACAGTAAAATTATTTGACAGCAAATACCCACTGTCGCTAGCTTTGGTGTCAGCGGAAATGTCGTAATCGGCAATCAAGTTGCCGAAAGGGGAGTGGACGATGACGAAACGTGTTGCAGTGATTGGTGCGGGTCCTTCAGGCCTTGCTCAGCTCCGAGCCTTCCAGTCGGCGAAAGCCAAAGGTGCCGAGATTCCCGAAATCGTCTGTTTCGAAAAGCAGGCCAATTGGGGCGGGCTGTGGAATTACTCTTGGCGCACGGGGCTCGATGAATATGGCGAGCCCGTTCACAACTCGATGTATCGCTATCTCTGGTCGAACGGCCCGAAGGAAGGCCTCGAATTTGCCGATTATTCCTTCGAGGAGCATTTCGGCAAGCAGATTGCCAGCTATCCGCCGCGTGCTGTTCTTTTTGATTACATCGAAGGCCGTGTGAAAAAGGCTGGTGTGCGGGACTGGATCCGTTTTTCGACGCCGGTTCGCTTCGTTCGCTACGACGAAAAGGCGGGCACTTTCACCATTACCGCGCATGATCTCAAAAACGACCGCATGTATGACGAGGTCTTTGACAATGTCATCGTCGCCTCGGGCCATTTCTCGACGCCGAATGTTCCCGAATTCCCTGGCTTTGCCAATTTCGGCGGCCGCATTCTGCACGCGCATGATTTCCGTGATGCGCTTGAATTCAAGGACAAGGACATTCTGCTGGTAGGCACGTCCTATTCGGCCGAAGACATTGGTTCGCAGTGCTGGAAATATGGCGCCAAGTCGATCACCGTTTCGCATCGCACCGCCGCCATGGGCTATAATTGGCCTGAAAACTGGCAGGAAGTTCCGTTGCTGGAACGCGTTGAAGGCACCACGGCCTTTTTCAAGGACGGCACGTCGAAAAAGGTCGATGCCATCATTCTATGCACCGGCTACAAGCACCACTTCCCATTCCTGCCCGATAGCCTGCGTTTGAAGACGGCGAACCGTCTGGCGACCGCTGATCTCTATAAGGGCGTGGCGTGGGTCAACAACACCAAGCTCTTCTATCTGGGCATGCAGGACCAATGGTTCACCTTCAACATGTTTGACGCGCAAGCCTGGTGGGTTCGCGATGCGATCATGGGGCGGATTGCAATCCCGACCGATAAAGCCGTTCTCGCCAAGGACGTGGCCGACCGTATCGCGCATGAAGATGCGGGCAAGGATTCCCATGACGCCATCCATTATCAGGGCGATTATGTGAAGGAGCTGATCGCCGAGACCGATTATCCATCCTTTGACGTTGATGGTGCGTGCGAAGCCTTCTTCGAGTGGAAAGACCACAAGGTCGAAGGCATCATGACCTTCCGCGATCACGCTTATAAGTCGGTGATCACCGGCACGATGGCGCCTATCCACCACACGCCGTGGAAGGATGCTCTCGAGGATTCGATGGAAAGCTATCTCAAGAACTGATGGTTGATTGAGCCACGGAATGACAAAAGCCCCGGAGCAATCCGGGGCTTTTTTTAATAGGGAATTGAAACAAAAAAGAGGCGTTGGATTGCTCCAACGCCTCCAAAGGTGACAGAGGGTTATATACGTTCAGATATCGAGGGTCGTGTCGTGTTCCCACTGCGTGAAGTGAGACGCGTAGCTGTTCCATTCCTGATGCTTCAGCTTGAGATAGGCGGCAGAGAATTCCTCGCCCATCATGGCCTTCAGCGTCTTGTCTTTATCGAAGTCGCGCAGCGCGTCGAGCAGGTTCAACGGCAATTTCGGCGCGTTCTTCACCGTGTGGCCCTGCGTGTACATGTCGATGTCATGGCGCTTGCCAGGATCAGCATTCGTGCGAATACCGTCAAGTCCGGCGGCGATGATAATGGCCTGCAGGAGATACGGGTTCACCGCGCCATCGGGCAGACGGAGCTCGAAGCGGCCGGGGCCCGGAACGCGAACCATGTGCGTGCGGTTGTTGCCCGTCCAGGTCACGGTGTTGGGTGCCCACGTCGCACCCGAAATCGTGCGGGGCGCATTGATGCGCTTATAGCTGTTGACCGTCGGGTTACAGATAGCGGCCAGCGCCGACGCGTGCTTCATGATGCCGCCGAGGAAGGTGCGGCCACGATCCGAGAGACCGAGTTCCTTGCTGTCATCGGAGAAGGCATTCTTTTTACCTGCAAGATCCCACACGGAAATATGGGCGTGGCAGCCCGAGCCGGTAAGACCCTGGAAAGGCTTCGGCATGAAGGTGGCGCGCAGACCGTGCTTCTCAGCCACCGACTTCATCATGAATTTGAAGAAGCTGTGCTTATCCGCCGTCTGCATCGCGTCATCATATTTCCAGTTCATTTCGAACTGGCCGATCGCGTCTTCATGGTCGTTCTGGTAGGCTTCCCAACCAAGCTCCAGCATGTAATCGCAGACTTCGGCGATGACGTCATAGCGACGCATTACGGCCTGCTGATCGTAGCAAGGCTTCACCGCATTATCGAGCGGATCGGAAACCGCATCTCCCGACGCATTCAACAGAAAGAATTCAGGCTCAACGCCGGTCTTGACGCGAAGGCCTTCTTTGGCCGCTTCCGCAATCAGTTTGTTGAGCACGTTGCGCGGGGCCTGCTCAACCGGCTTGCCTTCCATCACGCAATTCGACGCAACCCACGCGACATCTTTTTTCCAAGGCAATTGGATCACGGAGGAGGGGTCTGGCACCGCCATCATGTCAGGGTGCGCGGGCGTCAGGTCCAGCCAGGTTGCAAATCCCGCAAAGCCAGCTCCGTCAACGGCCATGTCACTGATGGCTTGCGCCGGAACCAGCTTGGCGCGTTGTCCGCCAAACAGGTCCGTGTAGGACACCATGAAATATTTGATGCCTTTTTCTTTGGCGAATACCGCTAAATCCGTCGTCATCTTGGTTACAATGCCCCCTTTGTGCCCAATTGATTATCGTCTGTTAGAAGCCCGTTTTGCCGGGCACCCAATTCGTTCCCGCCAATGGTACGCCAGACATCGCGGCGGCCTCAATGGTCAGCGCGCACAAATCTTCCGGTTCGAGATTGTGCAAATGGTTCTTGCCACACGCGCGAGCAATCGTCTGGGCCTCAAGCGTCATCACTTTGAGATAGTTTTTAAGACGACGACCGCCGAGTACCGGATCAAACCGCTTGAACAGCTCCGGATCTTGCGTGGTGATACCCGCAGGATCCTTGCCTTCATGCCAGTCATCATAGGCGCCAGCCGTGGTGCCAAGCTTGTTGTATTCGGCTTCATAGGCCGGATCATTGTCACCCAGCGCGATCAGAGCAGCAGAGCCGATAGCAACCGCATCAGCGCCCAGCTCCATTGCCTTTGCGACGTCGGCGCCGGTGCGAATACCGCCCGACACAATCAGCTGAACCTTGCGGTGCATGCCGAGGTCCTGAAGCGCTTTAACCGCCTGTGGAATACACGCCAGAATTGGCATGCCGACATTCTCGATGAACACGTCTTGGGTCGCAGCGGTGCCGCCCTGCATACCGTCAAGCACGACGACGTCGGCACCGGCTTTAACCGCAAGAGCCGTGTCATAATAAGGGCGCGCACCACCGATTTTGATGTAGATCGGCTTTTCCCAATCGGTGATTTCGCGCAGCTCCAAAATCTTGATTTCAAGATCATCGGGGCCGGTCCAATCCGGATGGCGGCAGGCCGAGCGCTGGTCGATGCCTTGCGGCAAATTGCGCATCTTGGCGACGCGGTCCGAAATTTTCTGTCCGAGCAACATGCCGCCGCCGCCGGGCTTTGCGCCTTGGCCAACCACGACTTCGATGGCGTCAGCGCGACGCAGATCGTCAGGATTCATGCCATAGCGTGATGGCAGATATTGATAAACGAGCGTTTGCGAGTGCCCGCGCTCTTCCTCTGTCATGCCGCCGTCGCCGGTGGTGGTCGAGGTGCCAGCAGCAGTTGCGCCGCGGCCCAAGGCTTCCTTTGCAGGGCCTGACAGCGCGCCGAAGCTCATGCCCGCAATGGTGACGGGAATGTCGAGATGGATCGGCTTTTTGGCAAAGCGTGTTCCGAGCCACACATCGGTGGCGCATTTCTCGCGATAGCCCTCGAGCGGATAACGGCTGATGGATGCGCCTAAGAACAGCAAATCGTCAAAATGGGGCAGGCGGCGTTTCGATCCGCCACCGCGGATATCATAAATGCCGGTTGCGGCGGCGCGGCGAATCTCGGCGTTGACGTCGTTCGAAAACGTCCAAGACTGGCGCGGGGGCGTGTGCGGAAAATCGCTCATGGTTCGGGCCTCAGTAGGACGACGCGTTGTCGATGTTGAAGGTATAGAGCTTGCGGGCAGAGCCGTAGCGCTTGAACTCTTCCGGCTTGGCTTTGCCATCGGCTTCACCACGCTTCAAAAGATCGGCGAGCAGCTCCAAATGTTCGGGGCGCATTTCTTTCTCGATGCAATCGGCACCAAGGCTTTTCACCGAGCCGCGCACAAAGAGCTTCGCCTCATAAAGCGAATCACCCAGTGCCTCGCCCGCATCACCCAGCACAACCATCGAACCCGATTGCGCCATAAACGCCGACATATGGCCAATATTGCCATGCACGACGATGTCGATGCCCTTCATCGAAATGCCGCAGCGCGACGACGCGTTGCCCTTGATGACCAACAGACCACCACGGCCGGTAGCCCCCGCATATTGGCTGGCATCGCCATCAATGATGACCGTGCCCGACATCATGTTTTCGGCAACACCCGGACCAGCCGAGCCTTTGACCCGCACAGTGGCCTGCTTGTTCATGCCCGCGCAATAATAGCCGGTTGACCCACGCACCGTGACGTCGACGGGAGCATCAAGACCCACCGCAATCGCGTGCGAGCCTTTCGGATTGATTATTTCCCAAGCCGTCTCGTTGGTTTGGCCCTTCAGCGCGTGCAGGGTCGAGTTCAGCGCGCGCAATCCCTGCGCTTCAAGATCAAAAGTCTGCATGATCAGCGTTCCCAGAAATAGACGGTAGCGGGTTCAGGTTCCCATACGCGGGCGGTATCAATGCCGGGCAGGTTCACCATGGCGCGGTATTCCGAGCCAAACGCCACATATTGATCGGTTTCGGCCATCACGGCTGGCTTGCAGGCGATCGGATCGCGAACAACGCCAAAACCGTTTTTGGTGCCGACGACGAAGGTGAAGAAGCCGTCGAGATCGGTGAGTGTCGCTTCCATCGCTTCGCCGAGCTTCGAGCCTTCTTGCAGCTTGTGGCTGATAAAGGCTGCGGCGACTTCGGTGTCGTTCTCGGTCTCGAACGTCATGCCAGCGTCTTTAAGCGTCCGCCGCACCGAATTGTGGTTGGACAAAGAGCCATTATGCACAAGGCACTGGTCGGAACCGGTCGAGAACGGATGCGCGCCCATCGTCGTCACAGCCGATTCGGTGGCCATGCGGGTGTGTCCGATGCCGTGGGTGCCGGACATGTGCGCGACATCAAAACGACGCGCGACATCCTTTGGCAGACCGACTTCTTTATAAATCTCGATTTCCTCGCCGGCGCTCATAACGCGGGCGGTCGGACGAACCTCGCGGATGGCAGCGCGTGCCGCATCCAGTCTGTCGGTAGGCAGGGTCAGCACAGCATGGGTATCTTTCGACACCAGATTGATCGTTGCGCCAATGGCTTTGCCGAGGTCTGCGGCCAGCGTCTTGAAATCCTCTGCGGCATTGGCCGACTGGACCGTGAGCTTGGCTTTACCCTTTTCAGGACGCGTATAAATCGCGATTCCCGCGCTATCGGGCCCGCGATCGGTCATGGTGATCAGCATATCCGTCAGCATTGCGCCCAGTTTAGGCTCAAGGCTCGCATCTTTTAGGAAAAGTCCAACAATTCCGCACATGGGGTTCCCCCTCATTTTTCATCTGATCGAAAACGTAACACCGAAATTTTCGTTATTCAACTGGTAAGAAACTTTTTTAACTATAGGGCAATCCTCGTTTATTTATCTGTCCACAATAACCTCCCTAGAACAACGGCAAACGGAAAAAGGAGCGCCGATGGTCGTTTCCAAGCCTATTGCAGCCCGGTCCAAGCTCGATTTTTGCCGATTTTTTGCTTCGGAGGGTCTCGCTTGTAGCGAGTATGGGGGCGAGAATTTAGTCCGGTTAGTGAAAAAAAATTCCGCCAATGAAAAAAAAGGCTTTGCGCAATGCCAACTCTGATTCAATCTGTCAGTCGGGGGCGTATCTTTTCACCCTTGGCATAATGCTGCTTTTTGTTCGTCTGGGGGAAGACGTAACAAGAATGCGTGCGGCGTGAGCTTCGATTGAAGCCATGAGGCCAATGGTTTGATGATGGGATCCCGGCCGTTTTCCGCCGTTCTTGGTGGTTGCGGCGGAAGATGAAAGCTCTGGTTTAAGGTTGTGCTCGCCCGATTGCAGGCGCCGCCCTGTCGGAGATAATTTGGAACAATTAAGGGGAGAATTCCAATGTCAGCTGAAAAGGGATCTGGCGAGCTTCATCGCTCGTTGGACTGGAAAGGCGCCTTTTGGGTCGCCGCCGGCGTTCCGCCGCTTGTATTATTTTCGATCGGAGGAATCGCGGGTGTCGCGGGGAAAGCCGCGTTCGTCGTCTGGATGATCTCGATGGTTATGGGCTTTTTGCAGTCCTTCACTTATGCCGAGATCGCGGGCATGTTCGGCAACAAGTCGGGCGGCGCGTCGGTCTATGGTGCTACGGCATGGTTGCGGTATTCGAAGCTCGTTGCTCCGCTCTCGGTCTGGTGCAACTGGTTTGCGTGGAGTCCGGTGCTTTCGCTCGGCTGCGTCATTGCGGCGGGTTATATCCTGAACGCTCTGTATCCAATTCCGGCAGCTGACTCGCAGATGGTCATTGACTGGGTCGCGGCGCACAGCGCTTCGCTCACCGCGGGTGATCCGCGTGTCGTTGAGTGGCTGGCCGCGAATGCCGGTTCATCCGCTGATGATGGCATTAAGGCTTTGCTTTCACTTGATGCCATTGCAGCGCTCACTCCTGCCATTCGGACATGGGAAGCGCTCTCGATCGCTATTCCGGGCCTTGGCGAGCTTCATTTCAACTCGACCTTTGGTATCGGCGCTATCTTGATGCTGATCATGTTCGCGATCCAGCATCGCGGCATTGCCTCAACGGCATCGGCGCAGAAGGTTCTGGCCATCATTGTGCTGGTTCCGTTGCTTCTCGTCGGCCTTATTCCGATCCTGACAGGTGCGATCGACAGCTCCAATGTGACCGGCATCGTTCCGCCAACCATTGCCTATGCGGCTGATGACGGACTTTGGAACAATGGCGGTTGGACGCTCTTCTTGGGAGGCCTCTATATCGCGGCTTGGTCAACCTACGGCTTTGAAACGGCCGTGTGTTATACGAGCGAGCTTAAAAATCCGAAGACTGACACCTTTAAGGCGATCTTCTTTTCGGGCCTTCTGTGCGCCGTGTTCTTCTTCCTGATCCCTTATTCCTTCCAGGGCGTGCTCGGTCATTCGGGTATGCTGGCTCCAGGTATCGTGGACGGAACAGGTATTGCGGAAGCGCTGGGCGGAATGGTTGGGCATAGCAAAGCCATCATTCAAATCTTCGTGATTTTGATGATTCTTGCGCTTTTCTTGGCAATCATGACGGCGATGGCGGGCTCTTCGCGTACGCTTTATCAGGGCTCAAGGGATGGTTGGCTTCCGAAGTATCTGAGCCATGTGAACAAGAACGGAGCGCCTACGGGTGCCATGTGGACGGACTTTGCGTTCAACCTGTTCTTGCTTGCTTTGGCCTCCGATGTCGGCGGATATTTCTACGTTCTGGCGATATCCAACGTTGGGTACATCCTGTTCAACTTCCTCAATTTGAATGCTGGCTGGATCCACCGCATCGACTCAGGCCACATCGCTCGTCCTTGGAAGGCCCCAACGATCCTGATCGGCATCAACACGATGCTGGCTTTCGTCAACGCCTTGTTCCTTGGTGCAGGCGCTAAGGTCTGGGGATATTCGAGCGCACTTTGGGTTGGTCTGGTCTTCGCAGCGCTGATCATTCCTGTCTTCTTTTATCGCCATTACATTCAGGATGGCGGCCAGTTTCCTCCAGAGGCTCTGGAAGATCTCGGGCTGTCGAACGGTGATCTTGGCGAGAAAAAGGCGGGTATATTGCCTTATCTGGCTCTTCTTCTCGGCGCAGCCATTGTGTTGTGGTCGAATTGGTTCTTCGTTCTGCCCGTTTAAGGCGGCATGATGTCGTTACATGGAAAGGGCGGCCCTGCGGCCGCCCTTTTTTATTAGGATCCGCCAAAATCGGCTTTGGTCGGCTATTTTCCCTGTGGGGAAAATAATTTGCACATGAAGGTTGATTTCTGTTGGCATTGATTTCAGACTATTGTCAGTAAAGCGACTTCTAGGGGGAATGGACATGACGAATTCTTGGAGATTTTCGACGCTTGGCGATCGCCACCGCGCACTCGGTTCCAATCTGGAAGACTGGAGCGGCATGGGCACGGCTTGGAGCTATGATGCCGATCCGGACGCCGAATATATGGCCATCCGCACCAAAGCGGGCCTTATGGATGTTTCGGGTCTCAAGAAGGTTCACATTACCGGTCCCGCCGCCAGCCACGTCATCGAGCGCGCCACAACGCGCAATGTTGAAAAGCTCATGCCCGGCAAGGCCGTTTATGCCTGTATGCTCAATGATGCGGGCAAATTCATCGACGATTGCGTGATTTATCGCACGGGTCCGAACACCTTCATGGTCGTCCACGGTTCAGGTCAGGCGCACGAGCAATTGACGATGGCAGCCACCGGCCGCGATGTGTCGATCCGGTTCGACGACAATTTGCACGATCTCTCGCTGCAAGGCCCGCTTGCGGTCGATTACCTCGAAAAGCATGTCGAGGGCATTCGCCAGCTTCCTTATTTCGGCCATATGCAGACCTCGCTCTTCGGCAAGCCTGCCATGATCTCGCGCACCGGTTACACGGGTGAGCGCGGCTATGAGCTGTTTGTGCGCGGCCAAGACGCGCCGATGGTGTGGGATCGCATTCTGGAAGAGGGAAAGAGCATGGGGATCATTCCATGCCGCTTCACCACGCTCGATATGCTGCGCACCGAAAGCTATCTCTTGTTCTTCCCCTATGACAATTCGGAAATGTACCCGTTCGACAATGAAGGCCCCGGCGATACGCTGTGGGAACTCGGCCTCGATTTCACGGTGTCACCGGGCAAGGTCGGCTTCCGTGGTGCGGAAGAGCATTACCGTTTGAAGGGCAAGGAGCGCTTCAAGATTTGGGGTCTCAAGCTTGAAGGCACCAATGTGCCGGGCAATGGCGCGCCTGTTTTCCAGAATGGCAAGAAGGTCGGTCTTGTGACGCAGGCGATGTATTCGCCGCTCAACAAACACAACATCGCAATTGCCCGTATTCCGGTTGATTGCGCCAATGAAGGCACCAAGCTGACGGTCAATTGTGCCACCCATGGCGAGATCGCTGCCACAACGCATTCGATGCCGTTCTACGATGTTGAGAAAAAGCGCCGTACCGCCAAGGGCTGAGCCCTTTTTTGGCGGCTGATCATCAACGCGCGCTGGGCGTCGCCCCGCGCGCGTGTCCACAGTCAAAGGTGACGTAGGACCATGACGAAAACACAGTTTGAGCCTTCCATGCGTAGCCGTCCCGTCTATGGCGAACTCACGCCCCGGCCCGGTTCCGGCCATCTTTTTGTGGCCGATGGCGAGGGTGCCGAAGCGATCCTCGATCTTTTCCAAAAGGCAGGTGCGCAAGCCTCGAGCTTGCTCGAAAAATCGCACATCATCTATATGCCCGGCCCCAATGGCACCGATTTCGGCGCGCGGCTCGAGGCGCTCGGTGCCGCGCAATATCATCGCAGCCCAAGCTTTGCTTCCGCGCAATCGCGGCTCAAAAAAGTGCTCGCAGACGCGCATATGGGTTTGCAAATTTATCTCGCTGGCACCGAAGGGTTGATGGGTCAGGCCCAACGCGATGTGATTGAGGCAGGCCTGCCGCATGAAGCGGTGCAGACTGAGCATCGCGGCTCAACGGTGCGGCGTGTGCAATGCGTGCATTGCAAAGGCATTACCGAGAATGTCCGCACCGATCCGATTAAATGCAGCCATTGCGGGCTCCATCTTTTTGTCCGCGATCACTATTCCCGCAGGCTTGCGGCCTTCCAGGGCGTCAATATCGATGCGGAAGATCCGGGCCAGGTTCCTGCTGCGGTGGAGCGGTTCAAATGAGCGTTAAAGCCCCGAGAATTTCTGTTACCGTTGCCGAGGTGGTCGAGGTCAACCCGCTCATCAAGCGGTTCCGTTTCGTGCGTAGCGACGGGCAGCCCATGCCACCCTTTTCCGGCGGCGCGCATATCGTGGTCGAGATGGATGATCACGGCACCCGCAGGCTTAATCCCTATTCCTTGATGAGCGTGCCGGAAGACTCCTCCGGCTATTCGATCTCGGTGCGTCGCGATGATACGGGGCGCGGTGGTTCGCTCTATCTGCACCAGCAGGTCAAGCCCGGTATGGCGATGGAAATCGGCTATCCGGTCAATCTGTTCTCGCTCGATCAGCGCGCCAAAAAACATTTGATGATTGCCGGCGGTATCGGCATCACGCCCTTCATCTCGCAAATGGCGCAGCTTACTTCGTTGGGGGGCCGCTTCGAACTGCATTACTCGGTGCGTAACCGCGAGCTTGGCGCCTATGTCGATGAGTTGAAGGCGCTTTATGGCGACCGCATCCATCTCTATTTCGACGATGAGGGCGATAAGATCGACCTTGATCGACTCTTGGCCGGTCAGTCCTTCGGCACGCATCTTTATGTGTGCGGCCCCAAGGGCATGATCTCGTGGGTTCGCTCGACGGCGGATGCCGCCGGTTGGCCCAAGGGCACGGTTCACTCGGAAGAGTTTCTGGCTCCCCCCGTTGGCCAGCCTTTCACGGTTGAGCTGGCGCAATCCAAAAAGTCGATCACAGTCGGCGCCACCCAATCGCTATTGGAAGCGATGGAGGCGGCCAATGTGGACGCGCCCTATCTGTGCCGAGGCGGCGCATGCGGCCAATGCGAAACGGATGTCGTGCGCTGCGACGGTCATATCGAGCATAATGATCATTGGCTCAGCGATGAGCAAAAGGCTTCCAACCGCAAGATCATGCCTTGCGTCTCTCGCTTTGGGGGCACAACCCTCGTACTGGACCGATAGGGGATCACGATGGGAATGGAATTCAACAAAGAAACCTTCCGCAAGGATTTCACCTTCAAAAACTCGGCGAAGGCGATCAAGCGCTTTCCTTTTCCGTTCTATGAAGACAGCTATATGTATTCGGTGAACATGGAGCCGCATGTACCGGGCCCGAAAGGTTCCGTGTTCGAGCCGATGTTCGATGTCGACGAGCACTATGTCGCGGAGATGCAGGACCGCGCGATGGTGCTGGCCGAAGATCCGCTGCGCTGCCAATCGCTGCCGCATATGACGCTGGCGGGGTGGGACCTGCTCGAGCTGATCATGGAGTCGAAAGCGCGCGATTATCCCGAGTGGTTCGAGCTGCATAAAGACGGCCACAATTGGCACTGGATCAACCGCCCGCTCGGCATTGATCAGAAATTCACCTTCCTCGATGAAAGCACGTTGCCTTATGGGCCGATGGAATACATCACCCGTCAGTCGCAAGGTGATTTCACGCTGCAAGACCAGCGCGACGACAATCTCTGGATCGAGGCCGGCATGGTCACGACACAGGCCGATTGGAGCCTCGATTTTGATATCGGCATGAGCTTTCACGAATGGCACGCGCCGGTGCCGCGCGCCCATGAACTGGGCGTGTTTGATCGTGCGCTGAAGTTCCTGCTCAAATTGCAACACGGCGCGCCCGTGCGCCGCTTCAACTGGACGCTGACGGTTGATCCGTTGCTCGACACCAGCCCCGAGAATTACCCAAAATGGGGCCCGATGCGTGCTGATATCAGCCCTGAAAATGTCGGCGAACGCATGTATCTGCGCGTTGAATTGCAGACGCTGCATCGCCTGCCGCGCTCCAACGCGATTGCGTTTCCGATCCGTTGCTATCTGATCCGGTTTGATGACCTTGTGACGGTGCCGAAATGGGGCCGTCGCCTGCATCGCGTATTGCGCGATATACCGGAAGATTTGGCGACCTATAAAGGCTTCCTGCGCAACCGCGACAGCCTCGTCAAATGGCTTTCGCAGTATGATGACGGCGCACCGACATCGACCGGCTGGATGGCCGACTAAGCGCTTAAGCCTGCGGGTAAGAAATCACAGACAGATAACGGGCGGGAAGTTTAACGAGCACTTCCGGCCCGTGTTGCGCGTCGGCATCGAAGAACAGGCTATCGCCAGGCTTCAAATGAAACAGCTGGTCGCCATGGCGGTATTCAACCTCGCCTTCGAGCATATAGAGCAGCTCAACGCCATCATGCTGGAAGGTCGGGAACACATCGGAATCGGTCGTCAGCGTAATGAGATAGGGCTCCACCACCACGCCGCTATTGTTTGAACCGATATGGCCGAGCAAATGATATTGATGTCCGGCCCGCGTGCCGCGGCGCTCGATTTCAAGATGCTCACCGGCTTTGACATGCTGCACTTCGCGGGTATCCTCGAAGCCGCGAAACAGCGATGTAATCGGCGTTGAAAGCGCGTGGCTGAGAATTTGTAAGGTCGTGAGCGAAGGGGATGTGATGCCGTTTTCAATCTTCGACAACATGCCGATCGAAAGCCCCGTCGCATTGGCGAGATCGGCGACCTTCATGCCATGCTGCCGACGAAAGGCGCGCACTTGGCGGCCAATCGCCATTTCTAGATTCCGCTCGGTGAATTCCTTGACGCGATGGGGGTCCTGATTGAACACCGCTTTCGCTTTCAAGGCGATCGTATCGGCCTCGTTATCGGTCAGCTTCACCACTTTGGTCGCCATAAGATTGCCTGTCTGGAAAATAAAAGCCAATAATTATTCCTAATATGAAACACCACAACGCTCAATTGAAAATGCAGTTCCATGAACGCGACCGATAGCCCCAGCCTTACCTTCGGCTTTTTGCTGTTTCCCGGCTTTCCGATGGCGTGCCTGACCTCGGCCATCGAGCCTTTACGCGCGGCCAACGAAATCATCGGACGGCGTGAATTTGCGTGGGTTCTGGTGGGGGAAGAAAAGACCCCCATCCGCTCCAGCGCCGAAGTGCGGTTTGATCCCGACGTGACGCTCGGGGAAGCTGACGGGCTCGATTATCTGATGCTGCTTTCCGCCCCTGTTTCCCGCTTTGCCAATCCCCGCCACGCGAATGCGCGGCTGCGGTGGCTCGAGCGGCGCGGTGTCGTGCTGGGTGGTTTTAGCGGCGGTATCTTTCCGCTGGTGCGCAGTGGTGTGATGGAGGGGCACGCATGCTCCGTCCACTGGTGCTATGAGGCAGCGTTTAAAGCAGAGTTTCCGGATATCAACTCAAGCCAATCGGTGATTGTGCGCGACCGGAGGCGCTATACGGCGTCGGGTGCTGCGGCCGTTTTCGATCTCATGCTGCGGGTGATCGAGGAGCGGCTCGGACGCGAGACGATGACCGAAGTTGCCTGCTGGTTTCAGCACCCTTTTGTTCGCGATGAAAACGCCAGCCAGAAAATTCCGGTTCAATTGCGCGGTGGTACCGATGACATGTTGCCCGAACGCATTCAGTCCGCCATTCAAATCTTTGCCGATCATATCGAGGATACGATCCAGATCGCCGATGTCGCCAAGGCGCTTGCGATGTCGGAGCGAAATCTGGATCGCATTTTCAAACAGGTGACCGGTCAAAGTCCGTTGAAATACTACCGCCTGATGCGGCTCAAAAAGGCCCGCCAGCATGTGCTCTATTCCAACCAGTCGATCACTGACATCGCCCGCTCGGTGGGCTATGCGAATTCAACGCCCATGACGCGGCATTATGCCAAAGCCTTCGGCATGAACCCCAATGATGAGCGCCGCCGCCTTGTGGGCTTAAGCGGGCTGGCGGGGGCCTTGCCGCCCAACGAATAGGCAAAGTCGGTGGGCGGTGACGTAAACCGCTTGCTCCCGCGCACAACCAAATATATTCTTATCATTAAACAAAGTTTCTACTTATTCAAAAATGCTCGGGAGACGGCGCACGATGCTCGAAACGTCCTATCCGCATGTCATCGCCGGCCCGCCACGGCCCAGCGTCATCCTGACGCCAGCGTCCGTTTCCACCCATTCGGGTCATGAGCGCTATGAAGTACAAGGGGCAGGGGCCATCCTTGTGCCGATCAGCACGGGCGATTGCATCACGCTGCGCAATATCGAGGGCGGGCAGATTGCCGAGCTCATTGCCGCTGATGCGCAAGGGCGGATCGATACCGGTATCATCGGCCTGCCATCGAACAGTCAGGGCTCGGGTTTAAAGGCCCTCTTGGCCGATAGTGCCCATCGCGGCAGCGGTTTGGGCGGGTTGCGGCTCGGGCTTGAAAGGCGCGGCATTGACCTTGCCAAGGCCGAGGCGGTGGCGATGTTTGGCGAATCGACGTTGGCGGGCACGACGGAAATCATAACGGTCCAACGCGACGGTGTGCTTGTGATTGCAGCACCCGGCGGCCCGATGCAGCCGGATGGCCACGACACGGCAACGCCCATTGGTGTCAACATCCAGCGCGCCACGGTGCGCGGCGTCGGTCACTATGAATTGCCCGATCCGCTTGCCGAGCCGATCCTAGATCTGCGGGTCAAATCGGCAACGGCCGAAGCCTATTTTGTCAAAGCGGGCGATTTCATCCAGATCATCGATGTGGATGGCCGCCAATGCACCGATTTCCAGTGCTTCGCCGCGCGCAAACTCGATAAAGGCATCGAACACGCGCTCGATGTGACAACCTCGCGCACGCTGATGGGCCATGCCTATTCGATGCCGGGTTTGCATTCGAAATATTATGATCAGGACATGCTGCCGCTTGTTGAAGTCGTGCAGGATACGGTCGGCCGCCATGACGCGTTCGCGATGGCGTGTGCGGCGAAATATTACGATGACATCGGCTATCCGGGTCACGCCAATTGCTCGGACAATTTCAACATGGCGTTGGCCAAGAAGGGGATTGGCGGACGTCCCGGCTGGATGGCGGTCAACCTCTTCTTCAACACCGGTATTGATGCCCATGGCGTGCTTTACTCGGACGAGCCCTGGTCACGGCCCGGCGACTATGTGTTGTTCCGCGCGCTGACCGATCTCGTCTGCGTCAACTCGGCCTGTCCGGATGATACCTCGCCGTCGAATGGCTGGTATTTGAGCGATATCCATATCCGCGTCTATTCGGGCGAGGAAAAATTCCAGCGCGCCATTGCAACGCGCGTGACCCCTAATTCGGAGCCGAAGATGACCAAGGAAACCGCGTTCCACGAGCGGACTTCCGCTCTCACCCGTCATGTCGTCGAATATAAGGGCTATTGGTTGCCGCAGGTCTACTCAAGCAATGGCGCAATCGAAGAATATTGGGCCTGCCGCGAAAAGGCCGTGGTGCTTGATCTTTCCCCCTTGCGCAAATTCGAAGTGACGGGGCCGGACGCCGAGGCCTTGATGAATTACGTTTTAACGCGCGATGTCACCAAGCTCTCGGTTGGCCAAGTGGTCTATTCGGCGATGTGCTATCCGCATGGCGGGATGATCGATGACGGCACGCTCTATCGCTTAGGTCGCGATAATTTCCGCTGGATTGGCGGTGATGATTACGGCGGCGTCTGGATCCGCGAACAGGCTGAAAATCTCGGTCTGAAAGTCATGGTGCGATCATCGACCGATCAGCTCCACAACATTGCCGTCCAAGGCCCCAATAGCCGCGAGATACTGAAGCGGATGATCTGGACGGCGCCGCATCAACCCTCCATCGAGGAGCTCGGCTGGTTCCGCTTTACCATTGGCAGGATCGGCTCACCCGAAGGCGCGCCGGTTGTGGTGTCCCGCACCGGCTATACCGGCGAGCTTGGCTTTGAAATCTTCTGCCATCCGAAACACGGCTCCGCGGTTTATGATGCCGTCTGGGCGCAGGGTGGCGATCTCGGCTTGAAGCCGATGGGCTTGGCCTCGCTCGATATGGTGCGCATCGAAGCCGGATTGATTTTTGCGGGCTATGATTTCAGCGATGAGACCGATCCGTTTGAAGCCGGTATCGGCTTCACCGTGCCGCTCAAATCCAAAGCTGCCGATTTCATTGGCCGCGAGGCGTTGATCCGTCGCAAGGAGCATCCGTCGCGCAAAATGGTGGGTCTTGATATCGACGCCAATGTCGATGTCGGCCATGGCGATTGCGTGCATGTGGGGCGCGCTCAAATCGGTGTTGTGACCTCATCGGTACGGTCGCCGATTTTGAATAAAAACATCGCACTGGCCCGCGTCGATATTGCCCATGCCGAGATTGGTACCGACGTTGAAATCGGCAAGCTCGATGGCCAGCAAAAGCGCTTGCCGGCACGCATTGTCGGGCTCTCGCATTACGACCCTAAAAAGACGCGCCCGCAAAGCTGAGCGCGGCTATTGGCTGAAAGGCTACGGGCGCTCACGCGTCCGTGCCTCGAGCGTCATCGAGACGGCGAACACCGCCATTCCGGCAAGGCCTAGCAGGGCACCCACCCATCCGGTCGAGGTCCAGCCAAAGCCTCCGGCAATCGCCAGACCGCCGAGCCATGCACCCATCGCGTTGCCGACATTCAAGGCAGCGTGGTTGAGCGATGCGGCCAGCGATTGCGCTTTCTTGGCCACCTCCATCAACCGCATCTGCATGGCAGGCACAATGGCAACGCCAAAGCCGACAAACAGAATGTTGATGGCCGCCGAAGCAAAGCTGGTGCCCGCCCAATAAAATGAGCCGATAACCACGACATTGAAAACTTGTAGCCCCCAAAGGGTAGCGTGCAACGCGCGATCGGCAAGCCATCCGCCGATCATGCTGCCGCCGATCATCCCGATGCCGAAGACCGACATCACCACGGGAACGCTCCATGCGGGCGCGCCTGCCGCTTGCGTGAGCGTTGGAGCGATATAGCTATACACCGCAAACATGCCGCCAAAGCCGATGGCGCCTACGAGCAGAGTGAGCCAGACCTGCTTAATCGCCAGCGCCGCAAGCTCCTGCTTCGGGCTCGCGCCTTCTTTCACCGGCACATGGGGCACCAAGGTCATCAACATCATAACGGTTGCCATGCCGATCACGCCGACCATGCCAAAAGCGGTGCGCCAGGATAGGCCTTGGCCGAGCCAGGTAATCAGGGGCACGCCAAAAACATTGGAAAGGCTTATCCCCAGCATCATCTTGCCAATGGATTGGGCTTGACGATCCACAGGTACAACGGCCGCGGCAACCAGCGAAGCAATCCCGAAATAGGCGCCATGCGGCAGACCGGATAAAAATCGGAACAACACCAGCAAGGCAGGATTCGGCGCAAAAGCACTGGCAAAATTGCCCAATGTGAAGGCGGCCATTAATCCGATCAGCATGGCTTTTTGAGGCACGCGGGCCAGAAAGATCGTCAGCACCGGCGCGCCAATCACAACACCCAACGCATAGGCGCTGATGGCATGGCCCGCTTCGGGCGGTGTTATGGCAAAACTGGTCGCGACTTCGGGCAGCAACCCCATAATCGCAAATTCACCAATGCCGATACCAAAGCCGCCAAGGGCCAGAGCGACCAGCGCGAACGAAATGCCAAAGGGCGTTTTAAGCGGCGGCATCGGTGCGGACGTGACCATTATTTTTAATGTCTTTCGGTTTGCCAATGTGGTGGACAGCGTTGCCGCAGTCGTTCTGATGAGGGGGAAGGGGCCTAGCGCTTAACGACTGTCCGTCCTCATACGCCTCGCCATTGGCTGGAGCCCGGCGAGAATAGGTCAACTTCCCGTTCCACCGCGCGTGCAATCAATGCAGCGAGGCTTTAATTCAAAAGTGCGTCCCATGCGAGCCTAAGGCCATGGTTTGACGTAGCTTTACCTTCCACGCAAGATACACATTAAATTCGGCCGGAATGAGAGCGTAAAATGGTGATGCAGGATCTGAACGGCAAAACGGCTTTGGTGACAGGCGCTTCAAGCGGCTTGGGGCTTCATTTTGCCGAGGTGCTGGCCCATCATGGTGCCAGTGTTGTTCTCGCGGCGCGTCAAATTAACGCGATCGATGAGGCCGCCCAGAGGATAATCTCCACAGGCGGCAAGGCCGAGGCCCTTCCTTTGGATGTTACCGATAGCGTCTCGCTCGATCACGCCTTTGCGGCAATGGGTTCTAGGCTCGATATTGTCGTCAACAATGCGGGCATCAGCCTGCCATCGTCAGCAATCGATATGTCCGAAGCCGATTTTTCGCGCGTGATTGATACCAATCTGACCGGTGTCTTTTCCGTTGCGCAACGCGCAGCCCGTGCCATGCGTGCCGGAGCGAAGGGCGGCTCGATTATCAATGTTGCCTCCATTCTCGGCTTTCGGGTGGCGGGACATGTGGCGGCCTATGCGGCGTCAAAAGCAGCGGTCGTGCAGCTCACCAAAGCGCTGGCGCTTGAATGGGCGCGCTATGGTATCCGCGTCAACGCCCTATGCCCGGGTTATATAGAGACGCCGATCAACCGCGATTTTTTTACCACCGATCAGGGCAGGGCGCTGATCAACCGTATTCCGCAACGCCGCCTCGGCACGCCCGCTGATCTCGATGCGCCGCTCCTGCTGTTGTGCTCGGACGCGTCAAGCTACATGACGGGCTCATCCTTAGTGGTCGATGGCGGCCACCTCGTATCGTCGCTATAAAGGCCCATGATGAATTTTGAAATTCCAGCCTCTGTCGAGCACTATCGCACCCGCATCGCGGCCTTTGTCGAGCGCGAGATTATTCCGCTGGAAAGCCAGAGCGCGTCTTATGACGGGCATGGCAATATCGCCCATGGCCTATTGGCCGAGCTTCGCGCGAAGGCTCGGGCTGAAGGCCTGTGGTGCTTGCAACTGCCTTTAGCGGACGGCTCGCGCATCGGGCTGACCGGCATGGCGGTGTGCTATGAGGAGATGAACCGCTCGATCTTTGGTCCCGTCGTGTTCAACTCCGCCGCTCCCGACGACGGCAACATGATGGTGCTGGAGAAGATCGGCACGCCCGAGCAGAAAGAGCGCTGGCTAAAGCCGATCATCGAAGGCAAAGTGCGTTCAGCTTTCGCGATGACGGAGCCGCATCCCGGTGGTGGGTCTGACCCGTCGATGATCCAGACGCGGGCCGTGCGGAAGGGTGATCACTATGTCGTCACCGGTCGCAAATGGTTTATCACGGGTGCCGAAGAAGCCAGCCATTTTATCCTGATTGCCCGCACCTCGGATGATCCCCGCCACGGGCTTTCAGCCTTCCTCTACCATAAGGACCAGCCTGGTTGGCGCATCAAGCGCCGCATCGGGATTATGGGTCCGGAGGAGCATGGCGGTCATTGCGAGATCGAATTTGACGGGCTCGAAATTCCTGCCGAAAACCTGCTGCTCGGTGAGGGCAGGGGTCTCAAAGTTACGCAAATCCGCCTTGGCCCCGCGCGCCTCACCCATTGCATGCGCTGGCTTGGGCTGTCGAAGCGCTGCGTCGAAATCGCCACCGCCTATGCGGCCGAGCGCACGGGCTTCGGCGTAAGGCTGGCGGATCGCGAAAGCATCCAGATGATGCTGGGCGGGTTGGCGATGGATATTGAAATTGGCCGTCTTCTGGTCATGAAAGCCGCCTGGGAGCTGGATCGCGGCGGCTTCGCCAAGACCGAAATCTCGATGGCAAAAGTCCATGTCGCCAATCTTTTGCACCGTGCGGCGGACATCGCGATCCAGATCAACGGTGCGCGCGGCTATTCAACCGACACGATTCTCGAGTGGATTTATCGGTATGCGCGGCAGGCAAGGCTTGTGGATGGCGCCGATGAGGTCCATAAAATGGTTCTATATCGTTACCTTGACGAAGCCGCCCGCGGTTTCTGGCAGTGGGACGTGGCAGGCGAATAACGCCAAAGCTTCAAAAGATAATGACATGGGAGAAATGTGACATGACGGCAAACATTGCCATCGTGACGGGCGCTGCTCGTGGAATTGGTGCGGCGATCAGTACGGCGCTTCATCGCGACGGGTGGCGGATTGTGGGGGTTGATCGCGTCTGGCCCGCTGAAATCGCGCCGATCTTCGAGGCAGCCGAAACCGTCGATGTGACCGATTTCTCAGCGGTTACCGATCTCGTAACCAGAACCGAGCAGGCATTAGGACCCATTGGTCTGGTCGTCAACAATGCCGGCATCACGCGCGATGGCGTGGCGCATAAGATGGATCCGGCGGATTTCCGCGCCGTTCTCGACGTCAATCTCATGGGCCCGTTTCATCTGTGCCGAGCCATTTTACCGGGGATGCGCGAGCGGGGCTATGGCCGTATTATCAACATGTCGTCGGTCAATGCACTGCGGGGGCAGGCGGGACAGGCCAATTATGCGGCGGCCAAAGCCGGCTTGATTGCCATGACCAAATCCATCGCTCTTGAAGGTGCCGCCAAGGGCATCACCGCCAATTGTGTCGCGCCGGGCTTTATCAAAACGGATATGACGGATGCCATGCGAGCGGATATGAGAGAAAAGGAAATCGCGCATATTCCGACCGGTCGCATGGGCGTGCCGGACGATATTGCCGAGATGGTGGCCTTTCTGGCGTCCGACAAAGCTGGCTTTATCACCGGACAGGTCATGTCGGTGAATGGTGGCCAGTTGATGCCTTGAAGCCGGCGTCGAGAGGAGTGGGATGTGACAGATCGCGCGGACACCGGCCATCAGGGGCTCGATTTCCTTTCGTCACGGCTTGAAGCCTTTCTTGTGTCACATTTTCCGGACAGCGGGCGAGGTCTCCTGATCGAGCGGATCAGCGGTGGTCAGTCCAATCCGACCTATTTTGTCACCTATGGCACGCGCCGCATGGTGCTGCGTAAAAAGCCGGCCGGTCCCCTCTTGCAAGGCGCCCATGCCGTTGAGCGTGAGTTTCGCATTCTCAAGGCGCTGGCAGCCACCGATGTTCCTGTCCCCAAGCCCATTCTTCTGGTCGAGGATTTAGAGATCCTCGGCACCCCCTTTTATTTGATGGAGCGGGTGGAGGGGCGGGTCTTCCCGGACTGTTCGCTTGCTGACCTTCCCCGCGACGAACGCGCACCACTCTTCATGGCGATGGCCGATGCCCTTGCTGCGCTTCATCGCATCAGGCCAGACGAGGTCGGGCTTTCCGATTACGGCCGTCCCGGCAATTATTTTGAACGCCAGATTACGCGGTGGACACGGCAATGGCAGCAATCCTCCAGTCCGCCGATCCCCGATCTCGATCAGCTGGCGGAATGGCTTCCCGCCCATATGCCGCCGGATGATGGCGCAGTCTCGATTGCGCACGGTGATTTTCGGCTGGGTAATCTGATGTTCCACCCCACCGAGCCGCGCGTTGTCGCTATTCTGGATTGGGAGCTTTCGACGCTCGGCCATCCGCTGGCCGATCTCGGCTTTTGTTGTATGCCGTGGCATACGACGCCGGATGAATATGGCGGCATTCGGGGGCTCGATCACGAAGCCCTCGGGCTGCCGAGCGAGGCGGATTTCGTCACCCGCTATATAGCTTCCGCGATACCGACCGCACCGCTCAAGCCCTTTCACGTGATCTTTGCGTTATTTCGCTTTGCCGTCATCTTTGTCGGTATTGCCGACAGGGCACGCGCCGGAAATGCGGCGGGGGATGACGCGTCGGCGATCGGGCCGCTGGCCGCACGGTTTGCCGCGCGCGCGATGGAAATGGTCCGATGCGGATAGCGCGACGCTTACAGCAGCAGCGCATTGTTCGTGACGCTGAAGGCTTCGAGCAACAACAACGCCTTTTCGGCATCGAGCCGCGTCAGATCAAGGTCGCGGTCGCTTTGGAAAAAAGCATGCATGATGTTG
>CANGIS010000036.1 GCA_947454055.1 Hyphomicrobiales bacterium | reverse complement strand
CTTGCTTGAACTCCAGCGTGTAGCGCGCCCGCACGATCCCCGTCATGTTCGTTCCTCCAAAACTGATAATACACATTCAGCCTTGGGAGACGTTCTTCGGGGGCAAGATCACTGGTCCCAAAATGGGTCGTAGCTCAAAGCCCGGAAAATTCCAGTTTTAAATGGCCTAATTTAACGGGCGCAGATCAATCCGCACCCGCCACCAAATCCAGTCCACCTGCCGTAAAATTCTCAAACAATCCTCATCCGAATACCGCTTCCTAGCCATCCCCACTTCCTCCCGTTGGCACAACAATAACGTCTCAACTTTAGGCGGGCTAAGAAAGGGGCGCAGGTCAAGCGTAATCATGCCATCGTGAATGACCCGCCGCATCGGCCCGTTCACGTCGCCGATTTGATATCGACCATCAGGAGATGAGCGATCTCTCGTGCTCGGATGGCAAACGACGCTGTCTCGGTTGCATCTACCATCATCGAATCCAACCGTGCCAGCTCAATCGTTTGGTCTTGCAGCATCACCTCCACCACGCCTGATCGTACGATCAGTAAATACGGTCCATCTCCCTGCATCGGAAGGGTCGTGCTTTTGAGCGATAGCGGGGTGACGCTGTGGGTTTGGTGACCGCGTCTCGTCATCACATTGAGATCGGTGACGGTTGCGCCATGGAGCCTCGCCGAGGTTACGCTGTCGCCCGCAAACGAGACCGGATCCGATTGCGCGGTCAGGAGCACTTCCTCGGCGCCTTCGATGGCGAGGCCTAGCGGGCCGCCTTCCAAAATCGTCAAGGTCCGATCAATTCCGGCAAAGCGGGAAAAGGGGCCATCGGAGGCAACAATCGCCATGCTGATCCGCCACTCGAAATCATCAAAGCTGGCATCAGGCGGATAGACCGCTATCTCCATGGTTTCGCCGCCGCCATTTTTCCAAGGTTGACGAGGCAGTTCCCTGGCGCGCAACATTTTCATGGGTCAATGCCCTGTTTTGGCAGCCAGTATGCTGCGGGCAATGATGTTGCGCTGAACTTCCGACGAGCCTTCATAAATCCGCATGATCCGGACATCGCGTACATAGCGCTCCAGCGGCAAGCCTGCCGTAAAACCATAGCCGCCGTGAATCTGAAGTGCCTTATCCGTCACGCGGCCTGCCATCTCCGAGGCAAAGAGTTTGGCCATCGAAGCCTCGAGGCTGTAACGCTCGCCGCGCGCGCGTTTGGTTGCCGCCGTTAAGCTTAAGGCGCGGGCTGCCGCAAGATCGGTGGCGATGTCCGCCAGCATCCATTGCAGACCTTGAAATTCGGCAATCGGCGCTCCGCCGACATGGCGCGTCATGGCCCACCCCAGCGCATGGCGTTCGGCGGCCTCTGCAATGCCGACACAGCAGGCGGCAATATCGAGACGCCCCGCATCGAGCGTTTTAAGCGCCGTTCTGAAGCCGGAGCCTTCCGCACCCAAACGATTGGCCTCGGGCACAAGGCAATCAAAGCCAACTTCGAACACGTGGCCACCGCGTAAGCCCATGGTCTTCTCGGCGGCGCCAATCGTGACGCCGCCTTTGGCAGGCTCGACGATGAAGGCCGAGATGCCACGCGAACCGGCGCCTTTATCGGTTTTGACATAGGCAATGATAAAATCGGCAGCACCCGCATTTGAAATAAAATGCTTGGTTCCTGTGATGCGATAGTTATCGCCTTCGCGTGTCGCGGTGGTTGTCATATCGGCCGGGTTTGATCCGGCGCCCGGCTCCGTCAAGGCGAAGGAACCAAGAATCTCGCCTTTGGCTGCGCGCGGCAGCCATTGGGCCTTTTGCGCCTCATCGCCGCCATATTGGATGGAATCGGTCGCCAGATAATGTGCCGTCACCATTGATGCGGTAGAAGCACACGCGCCCGAAAGGGTAGCAATCGATTCAAACAAAGTGTGCGGATTAATACCGGCACCACCGAACGCCTCCGGCAGGTTAAGCCCCATGATGCCAATGTCCGCCAAGGCTTTTAAATGGCAAATGGCGAACATCGATTCCGCATCCACCTTTGCAGCAGCCGGCTCCAGCACCTCGGCGCTGAAGGTTTGCAGCGCGCTTATAATGTCATGGTCGAGATCGAAGGAGGCATCAGCCATGGTTCTAATTCCAAGCGCTCGAGGGGTTATGAAAAATGGCATCGGTCTCGCTGCCAAGGCGCGGTGCCGCTTCTAGCCCTCCGCGTGCCGAGCCTTTGAAACGAACGGGTTGCTCAGGCACCTTC
Source organism: Hyphomicrobiales bacterium (assembly GCA_947454055.1). Lineage (GTDB taxonomy): Bacteria > Pseudomonadota > Alphaproteobacteria > Rhizobiales > Beijerinckiaceae > CAIUPE01. The sequence continues at coordinate 26,207 of CANGIS010000036.1, read as the reverse complement.
AGGGCACCCAGCACGGGATGGTCGACGGTTTGAAGGATCGGCCTCGCCTTCGCCTGATCGGAGGCCAGAGCCTGTGCAGTGTCCATAACCTCGGCCGCCGGAACGCCTGCGGCGATCAACAGGCCCACGGCTTCCGAAGCTGTACGCGTGCGGGACCATTGCTCGAGTGCCGTGCGCAATTCCTGTTCATGGGTCAAGCGAAGTGCATCGGTCAAAAAGCGCGGATCGGACGCCAGCGCCGGTTGCCCGACGAGATTGGCCAAGGTGCCAAACAATTTATCATTCAGGACAGCCAAAACAAATTCACCGTCGCTTGCCGAAAATGCACCAAAGGGCGCAGATAGCGCATGGCGATTGCCGACGCGTTGGGGGGCTTTCCCCGACGCAATAAAGCGGGAAAGCATAATCGGTTGCAACGCCATCATGGAATCCAGCATCGAAATATCGAGATGTCTGCCTTTGCCGGTGCGGTCCCGCTCAACGAGGCCAGCAAGAATTGACCATGAGCCAAACAGACCTGCCACCACATCGCCAATCGATTCACCGATCAAGGTTGGCGAACCAGCGGGGTCGCCCGTTACCGCCATGATCCCGCTCATCGCTTGCACGATGATATCATAGGCCGGGCGAAGCGCATTCGGGCCATCCTGTCCGAAGCCGGAAATGCTTGCATAAACAAGACGCGGGTTCAGCGCCATCAGAGCCGCCGCGCCTATGCCGAGTTTGTCGGCGACGCCGGGGCGGAAATTCTCGACAACGACATCGGCACCCTTGGCGAGTGTCTCGGCGATCGCGCGGTGATCGGGATCGGCAAGGTCGAGCACCACGCTACGTTTGCCGCGATTGACGGATTCAAACAGCGCGCTCGACCCATCGGGGTAAAACGGGCCGATATGGCGATAATCATCGCCATGGGGCGGCTCGATCTTGATGATGTCCGCGCCAAGATCGGCGAGCAGGGCCGTGCAATAGGGGCCTGCAAGCACCCGCGTAAAATCGAGGATGCGGATGCCCTCGAGCGGCCTTGGCTCAATAGTGCCCGACATTACAAAATGCCCGGCAGATCGAGCCCCTTTTCGCGGGCACAGGCGACCGCATCCTCATATCCCGCATCGGCATGGCGCATGACGCCGCTGGCCGGATCATTCCACAAGACACGCTCGAGCCGACGCGCCGCGTCCTCGGTGCCATCGGCCACAATCACCATGCCCGCATGTTGCGAATAGCCGATGCCGACGCCGCCACCGTGATGGATGGAGACCCATGTCGCGCCCGATGCCGTGTTGAGCAGCGCGTTGAGCAAGGGCCAATCGGAAACCGCGTCAGAGCCGTCTTTCATCGCTTCCGTTTCGCGGTTTGGCGAAGCGACCGAACCGGAATCGAGATGGTCGCGTCCGATCACGATCGGGGCTTTTAATTCGCCCTTGGCGACCATCTCGTTAAAGGCGAGGCCGAGGCGGTGGCGATCTCCCAGCCCGACCCAGCAGATGCGTGCGGGCAAGCCTTGAAACTTGATCCGCTTCTGCGCCATGTCGAGCCAGTTATGGAGATGCTTGTTGTCGGGCAGCAGTTCCTTCACTTTGGCGTCGGTCTTGTAAATATCCTCCGGATCACCCGACAAAGCGCACCAGCGGAACGGGCCGATGCCGCGGCAAAACAGTGGGCGGATATAGGCGGGCACAAAGCCCGGAAAATCAAACGCGTTGGCAAGCCCGTCTTCCAGCGCCATCTGGCGGATATTGTTGCCATAATCAACGGTCGGAATACCCATTTTATGGAAGTCGAGCATCGCGCGGACGTGATCGCGCATGGAATGTTTGGCTTCCGCCGCAACACCCGCCGGATCGCTTTCGCGGCGCTTTTCCCATTGGTCCAACGTCCAGCCTTTCGGCAGGTAGCCGTTCACCGGATCATGCGCCGAGGTTTGATCGGTCACGCAATCAGGCTTGATGCCACGGCGCACCATTTCCGGCAGTAGTTCGGCGGCGTTGCCGAGCAGGGCAACCGAGATGGCCTTTTTCTCGGCGCAGGCTTGGTTGATGATCGCCAAGGCATCGTCCAGATCTTTGGCCTGAATATCGACATAGCCCGTCTTGAGCCGCATTTCGATCCGGCTTGGCTGACATTCGATTGCCAGGCAGGACGCGCCCGCCATGGTGGCCGCCAAGGTCTGCGCGCCGCCCATACCGCCAAGGCCGGCGGTCAAAATCCAGCGGCCCGACAGATCGCCATTGTAATGCTGGCGGCCCATCTCGACGAAGGTTTCGTAAGTCCCCTGAACAATTCCTTGCGAGCCGATATAAATCCATGAGCCGGCCGTCATCTGGCCATACATCATCAGGCCTTTCCGATCGAGCTCGTGGAATTTTTCCCATGTTCCCCAATGGGGCACGAGATTGGAATTGGCGATCAAGACGCGGGGTGCATCTTTATGGGTGCGGAAGACACCGACCGGCTTGCCCGATTGCACCAGAAGGGTCTGATCGTCCTCCAAGGTTTTGAGCGAGGCGACGATCCGGTCATAGCTTTCCCAGTCGCGTGCGGCGCGTCCAATGCCGCCATACACGACGAGCTCGCTCGGCTTTTCCGCAACGCCGGGATCGAGATTGTTCATCAGCATGCGCAGGGGCGCTTCGGTCAGCCAGCTTTTGGCCGAAAGTTCGGTGCCGTGGGCGGCGCGGATCACACGTTGATTGTCGATGCGGGTCATTGCAAGGGGTCCTCGATCAGGCGGCGGAAGGGGTGGCAAAGGCGATGGCGGTTTGAAGAATTCGGCCCAGTGCCGCCCGCATCGGTTCGGCGTAAGCGGGGTCATAGGCAGGCGGCCAATCCGCCTCCGAGACAGGGCCCGGCGTTTCCGGGATATAGCCACGACAGGCGAGCTCCATCTGAACGGCATGGACGCCAGCGGATGGGTTGCCCAGGCTGCGCGTAATGTAGCCGCCCTTGAACCTGCCATTGCTGATCCGGCTGAAGGATGTTTCGGCGCAGATGGCTTCGATATGGGCAGCCAATTCGGGTGCACAGGATGCGCCGGAATTGGTGCCGAGATTGAAATGCGGCAGTTCGCCCTCAAACAGCCGCGGGATGACGGAGCGGATCGAGTGGCAATCGTACACAACGATCTGCGGGTGACGCGCACGAAGGCGATCAACCTCCAACGCAAGGGCTGCATGGTAGGGATCAAAATAATGCGCGCGCCGTGCCCCTATTTCGGCATGATCTGGTTCGTGACCGGTGCGATAGAGCCTGTCGCCGTCAAACGTCGTTGTCGGGCATAGTTCGGTGGTTGCCTGACCCGGATAGAGCGAGACGCCCGATGGGTCGCGGTTGACGTCAATCACCGTGCGCGAGATCTGGGTCCGCACCAGCGTGGCGCCAAGGGCTTTGGCAAAGGCGTAGAGATGCTCGATGTGCCAATCGGCATCGCGTCGGGCGAGCCATGGGGAAACGAGTTTCGGCTCGAGGTCGATCAGATCGAGCCCCGTATGGGGGATGCTGACCAAGAGCGGGGCGTCCCCGCGATGAATCTCCAGCCACGGCGTCTGCATCATCGCTCTCCGGTGAGGCTTGGCAGAGCGATACCGTGAACTGCATCCACAAGGGCTCCCGATGTAACGAGCGCGATGGCCTTGACCATATCGGGATGAAAATGACGGTCCTCATCGAGATGAGGCACGCTGGAACGCACAAGCGTGCGGATGGTTTCAAGGGGGGCGCTGGACTCTAAAGGCTGATGAAAATCGCACCCTTGCGCCGCTGCCAATATTTCAATGCCAATCACACCGGCGGCATTTTCGATCATCGGCATCAAGCGCCGCGCGCCGTGGGCTGCCATGGAAACATGGTCTTCCTGATTGGCCGATGTCGGGATCGAGTCAACACTGGCCGGATAGGCCCGTTGTTTGTTCTCCGAAACAAGAGCCGCGGCTGTAACCTGCGGGATCATGAAGCCGGAATTCAGACCGGGCTTCGGCGTTAGAAAAGCGGGCAGGCCGGAAAGCGCGGGGTCCACCAGCATCGCAACCCGCCGCTCGGCGAGAGAGCCTATTTCGCAAACGGCCAGCGCGATGATGTCGGCGGCAAAAGCCACGGGTTCGGCATGGAAATTACCCCCCGATAGCGCCTCGTCCGTGTCGGCAAAGATCAAGGGATTATCGGAAACGCCATTGGCTTCGGTTTCCAGCACCGACGCGGCCTGGCGTAAAATATCAAGCGAGGCGCCCATCACCTGCGGCTGGCAGCGCAAACAATAAGGGTCTTGGACGCGATCATCGCCAATGAGATGCGAGGCGCGGATCGCGCTGCCGGCCATCAGAGCGCGCAAGGCGTCGGCTGTCTCGATCTGTCCGCGATGTTTGCGCAAGGCATGGATCCGCGGATCAAACGGAGCATCGGAGCCTTTGGCGGCATCGGTGGCGAGTGCGCCGGAGATCAGCGCGGAACGGAATAGATTTTCGGCTTCAAAAAGGCCAGCCAGCGCATGGGCTGTTGAAAACTGTGTGCCGTTGAGCAGGGCCAATCCTTCTTTGGCCCCGAGCACGATCGGCGTCAGCCCCGCTTCGGCGAGGGCCTGTTTGGCGTCAACGCGCCCCTTGGCGGTGAACGCTTCCCCGACACCGATCATGACAGCCGTCATATGCGAGAGCGGCGCGAGATCACCCGACGCGCCGACCGAACCCTGGCACGGCACGACCGGAATGACGCCCTTTGCAAGCATGGCCTCCAAGAGCTTCAAGGTTGCGGGGCGAATGCCGGAGGCGCCTTGGGCAAGGCTTGCCAGTTTGAGCGCCATCATCAGACGGGTCACCGGAACCGATGTCGGCTCCCCCACGCCCGCCGCGTGCGACAGCACAATGTTGCGTTGCAGCGTTTCGAGATCATCCGCCTCGATCCTGACGCTCGCCAATTTTCCAAAACCCGTATTGATGCCATAGACCGGCTCGCCTTTGGCAACGATCCTGGCAACCGCCAAGGCGCTGGCTTCAACCTGCGGCCAGCAGGACGGCGCGAGATGGGGAATAGCGCCGCGGTAGATCGCCCGCCAATCGGTCAGACGGGCATCGCCCGGGTTCAGCAAGATCGTGTTCATTGGCCTCTCCAGATGCGGGCGTGAAGCGGATTGAAGCCCATGCGATAAACCAGTTCAGCCGGACGCTCGACATTCCAGATAGCAAGATCACACGACTTGCCGTCCGTCAGCGTGCCGGTTTCGTGCAGAAGGCCAAGGGCACGTGCTGCCTCGCGCGTGACACCGGCCAGGCATTCATCCACCGTCATGCGGAAGAGGGTAGCGCCCATATTCATGGTCAACAGCAACGAGGTCAGCGGCGAGGTGCCGGGATTGCAATCGGTCGCCAGAGCCATGCCAACGCCATGTTTCCGGAAGAGGTCGATTGGCGGTTTTTGCGACTCGCGGATGAAATAAAACGCGCCCGGCAAAATGACCGCCACCGTGCCGGCCTGCGCCATGGCTATGGCGCCTTCCTCATCGGTATATTCGACATGGTCGGCAGAGAGCGCACGATATCGCGCGGCAAGCGACGCACCATGCAGATTGGACAATTGGTCGGCGTGGAGCTTGACGGGCAATCCGTGCAGGCGGGCCGCATCGAAAACGCGCGCCATGTCATCGACCGAGAATGCAATGCCCTCGCAAAAGCCATCCACGGCGTCGGCCAGATGTTCGGCCGCGATCGCGGGCAGCATATCGTTGACGACCGTGTCGATATAGGCGCTCTTGTCGCCATTGGCTTCGGGCGGCAAAGCATGCGCGCCTAAAAACGTGGTGCGGACCGAGATCGGGCGTTCGCGACCAAGCCTTCGCGCCGCCTTCAGCGATTTGACCTCATTGTCCCGATCAAGCCCGTAGCCGGATTTAACCTCGATCGTGGTGACGCCTTCTGCGATCAGCGCGTCGAGACGGGGAAGGGATTCGCGCATCAGCGCTTCTTCGCTGGCCGCACGCAAGGCTTTGACCGAGGAGGCGATGCCGCCGCCGGAGCGCGCGATTTCCTCATAGGTTGCCCCTTTGAGGCGCAACTCGAATTCATGCGCGCGATGGCCGGCATGGATCAGATGGGTATGGCAATCAATCAATCCCGGCGTGATCAACCGACCTTCGCAATCAAACACCTCTGCAGACTTGGCGAGCGAAGCGGGCATGGAAATTTCGGGGCCGACATAGACAATGCGGCCATCGCGGGCAGCAACAGCCCCGTGCGCCACGCTACCAACCCCGTCGCCCGTCAGCGTGGCCAACTGAGCGTTTCGCCACACGCGGTCACGCGTTCCCGTCCCTTGTTGTTCTGGTGCCATGAAACGATGCTTTCGCTGGATGTTTCGTTTGGTTTGACAACTGTTTTAATGTATAGACATAATAATTCGAATTGCAAGCGCTGAGCGACGCTGCAATCCGACGGGCGCATAGAACGGGGAACACGCGATGGCAGCACTGCATGCGGCGAAGGCCTTGATGTCGGATGGCTGGCAATCCGATATCCGCCTTTCGATTTCCGGTTCGCGGATCACCTCCGTCGAGGTCGGCGTCGCAGCGCAGCCGGAGGACGAGCGCCACGCGGTTGTGGTGCCCGGTGTGCCCAATCTGCACAGCCATGCCTTTCAACGCGGCATGGCAGGGCTTGCGGAGCGGCGTGGGCCATCGACAGACAGTTTCTGGAGTTGGCGCGACGTGATGTATCGCTTCGCGCTGACCATGACACCGGATCACGTCGAGGCTGTTGCTGCCCAGCTTTATGTTGAAATGCTGGAGGTCGGCTTCACCCGCGTTGGCGAGTTCCACTATTTGCATCATGACAGCGACGGGCATCCCTATGCGGACCCTGCCGAAATGGCCACGCGCATTGCGGCGGCCGCTGCAGAAACGGGTCTCGGCCTTACACTATTACCCGTCTTCTATGCCCATTCCGGCTTTGGCGGGATCGAGCCGACGCCCGGACAGCGCCGGTTTGTCCATGATCTGGACGGCTATGCGCGCCTGATCGACGCATCCCGCCGTGCCATTGCTCCGCTTGAAGCGGCCGTGTTGGGGATCGCTCCCCATAGCTTGCGCGCGGCCACGGTTGAAGAGATCGCGGCGATCATCCCGCTCGCGCAGCAGGGGCCCCTTCACATCCATATTGCCGAACAGGTGAAAGAGGTTGACGATTGCCAGGCGTGGTGCGGCCAGCGGCCCGTTGAAAAGCTGCTGGATGCTTTGCCGGTGGACGAGCGCTGGTGTCTCATCCACGCGACCCATATGACCGAAGCAGAGACCGCTGATATGGCGCGAAGCGGCGCGATTGCGGGGCTGTGCCCCGTGACCGAAGCCAATCTGGGGGACGGGACTTTTCCGGCGGCGCGCTTTTTGGCCGCTGGGGGGCGGCTGGGGGTCGGTTCCGATTCCAATGTGCAGATCGGCGTCGCCGCTGAATTGCGACAATTGGAGTATTCCCAGCGCCTTCAGCATAAAAGCCGCAATGTGTTGGCATTGCCCGACCAATCAAATGGTCGTGCATTGTTTGATCATGCGCTCGAAGGCGGATCCCGGGCGCTCGGCAATTCAAGTGCGGGCCTATGCCTCGGTGCATCGGCGGATCTTGTTTCGCTGCGGTCCGATCATCCGGCACTGGCAGGACGACAGGACGACGAAATTCTGGACAGCTGGATTTTTAGTGGGGGTAACGCCCTTGTCGATTGTGTCTGGGTTGGCGGCAAGAAGCAGGTCGCCAACGGCCGGCATCGGCATCGGGATAAAATAGCGGCCCGTTTCGGCGATGTCATGCGCGGGCTCCTATCGTGACCGACGCCTCACTCGATCAAAGCGGGGTGCGTCTTTTGAGCGATATAACCGCCAAAGGGGATATAACCGCCAAAGGGTCGTTGCATCAGCGGATACTGGTTGAACTGGAAGAACGTATTTTATCCGGTGAATGGCCACCCGGCTATCGCATTCCCTTCGAGCATGAATTAACGGCGCACTATCATTGTTCGCGCATGACGGTGAACAAGGCACTGACCCAGCTGGCCAATGCGGGTTTGATCGAGCGGCGTCGGAAGGCGGGAAGTTTTGTCACCCGTCCGCGCGTGCAATCTGCTGTGCTCGAGATCAATGACATCCAGTCGGAAGTTGCAGCACTGGGATTGCCCTATCGTTTCGAGGTCAATGCCCGCCAGCAACGGCGTCTCACGCGGGAGGATCGCCAGTCGCTCGGGGTCGAGGCCAAGGGGCCGGTTCTCGATGTGACGTGCCATCATTTTGCCGGGGCGCGTCCGTTTTGTCTTGAAGAGCGGTTGATCAACAGTGACGCCATTCCCGACGTGCTCCATGAAAAATTCAAACGGGTGCCTCCGGGTGCGTGGCTGGTGAGCCAGGTGCCGTGGTCATCCGCCGAACACCGCATCCGCGCGATCGAGGCGGATCCGGGCATGGCGGCCGTCTTGAAGATTCCGGAAGGGGCGGCCTGTCTGGTTATCGAACGCCGGACCTTCAGTGCGGGAAAGCCGATCACCTTTGTGCGCCTGACCTATCCGGGCAACGAGCATGAGCTTGTCGCCCATTTCGAGCCACCGCGGGGAGCCGCTTAAGGGAGCGCTCGAGGGTAAGCTATTCCAGATTGGTATGGTTCGAGCGCATGAATTCCGGATTAATGGACAATTTTTCCCGTAATTTCAGCACCATGACTTCAAACAGAATAAACAAGGCCCCTTCATAATTGGACCCCATCGGCAGAACCGATGATGTTTTGTCCCCGTGATCGTCGGCCATGGTCTGTGCCGGAATGGTCAGAACAAAATCAGCGAAAGACGAGGCCAATCCATCGGGTTGAGCGGTGATGACGAGGGTGGTTGCGCCCGCCCGCCGGGCGACATCCAGAAGCGCCTGCGCGGTTGACAGGTCGCCCGGACCAACGGAGGCCAAAAACAGATCGCCTTTGCCCACCGGCGGCGTCGTCATGTCGCCAACGACGGCGACGGGAAGACCCATATGGAAAAGGCGCATGGCAAAGCCCATGACCTGCAACCGTTCCCGTCCGCATCCGAACGTTACGACCTTCCCCGCCTTCGCGATCATATCGAGCGCGTGATCGACGTCAGCATCGTTCAATTTCCGAAACGTGCCCGCCAATTCATCAAGGGCTGTCTGGTATAACGAGGCCATTGCCGCGCTCCCTGTGTTGATTTGCCAAGGGTAAAGCGTAGGGCGTCAGCGGCGTTTGGTCGAGTCGGGGCCTGAAAAGGATACCGGCGATGCCTCGGATGGACTTTTATGGGGTGAAATTGGAAAGCAAATCACAAAAATAAATTTACAAAAAAATTAAAAAACGTGAAGTTCATCGCATCGGGTAACGCGTGCCGGTTTGAAAATACAAGTATTTTAAAGGATTTTTCCGGTTTTTGAAAAAATACCGATGTTTCAGCCCCCCATTGACAGCGTCTCCGTGTGAGGTAGCTTCACCCTACAGCGTTGTTGCAAAGCGCGGGAAATTTTAGGGGAGGCTCGTCAATGAAGACTGAACATTACAATCACATCTTTGGCATCAATACCGACCGGCGTAACCTGTTAAAGGGCGCTGCAGGCGTTGCGGCATTGTCGGCAACCAGCGGTTTGGGCGGATTTTCCGGCTCGGCCTTGGCCGACTCGAAAAGCCTTCGGGCTGACATTTTGAAAATTCCGGGCGTTGGCAAGGGCTCGCCGACGGATGCTGACTGGCAGAAGGTCGGCGAGATGTGCCTTGAGGCCACCAAGGCCAATGTAAAGCCTGGCGAGTTCAAGGGCGTCGAGTTGAGCTTCATGGGGCTCAACAACCAGAATCTGCATAACATGCTGTTCCGCGGTTTCCTGAAGCCTTGGGAAGCCTATACCGGCGCAAAGATCAACTGGATCGATTTGGCACAGGCCGATTACAATGCGCGTTTGCAGCAGTCGATTGCAACCAAGACGGTCGATTTCGACATTCTTGAAATGGGCGCGCCGTTTGAAGGCGATGTTTGCGGCAAGGGCCTTGCCTCGGTCATGCCGGATTGGGTCAAGAAGCAGATCGATATTGACGATTATTCCGATTATCTGAAGCCACCGGTCGGCACATGGGATGGCAAGACCTACCGCGTCACGATTGACGGCGATTGCCATAACTTCAACTACCGCACCGATTACTTCTCGGATGCCGACCTCGCCAAGGCGTGGAAGGCCGAAGGCCATCAGGGCGAGTGGGGCGTGCCAAAGACCTGGCAGAAGGTCAATGAAGTCACCAAGTTCCTGAAGGGCAAGAAAATCAAGGGTCAGGACGCCATTGGCTATCTTGATCCGGCCAAGGGCTGGGGTGGTTTCGGCTTCTACTTCCTCGAAGATCGGGCGACCGCTTATGTGAAGCATCCCGACAACAAGGCATGGCTGTTTGATCCAGAGAACATGAAGCCGCTCGTCAACAATCCGGGCTGGGTTCGTGCGATCCAGGACGTGATTGACTGCCTGCCATCCGAGCCTGCCGATCAGCTCAATGCCGATCCGGGCACGACCGCGTTCCAGCAATTCCTCGCTGGCACCGGCTCGATGCTTTCCTGGTGGGGTGACGTTGGTTCGATGGCCAATACGAGCGATACCTCGGTCATCGGCAATGATGTCGCCTTCGACATTCTTCCGGGCTCCGACGACGTTTACAACTACAAGACCAACAAGTGGGAAAAGCTCGCCAGCGGCCCGAACGTATCGCCAAACTGCGCCTATCTGGGCTGGGGCGTCTATGTGATGGCCCGCGTCGATGCGGATCCTGTGAAGCAGAAGGCGGCTTGGTCGGCCGCCGCCCATCTGGGTGGCAAGGATCTTTCCTTGTGGATGGTCATGTATCCATCGGGCATGCAGGTCCACCGCAACAGCCACTCGGATATCGCCGAGTGGGTGGGTGCTGGCTACCAGAAGGATTACATCACCTCGTATCTCAAGTCGCAGTTTGGATCCTACAACCATCCGAACCGCGCCATTGAGCCGCGCATCCCCGGCATCTTCCAGTATTACAGCGTTGCCGAAGATGAGTTGGCCAAGGTCTATGCGGGCAAGATGACCGCTCAGCAGGGCGCCGATTCGATCGCCGCCGCCTGGGAGAAGCTGACCGACCAGATCGGACGCGAAGGTCAGTTGAAGCTCTATCGGGCCTCGATCGGTATGTAATCTGATCGCTTCGTGCGATTACAGACCTGAATAATGCAACTGGCGGCGCTCGATGACGCCGCCAGTTGTTTTTTAAGCGTAAGATCAAGCTCGCTTTTTGAGCTTATCTGGCGAAAAATGGACGCCTTAAAGCCGTTCGGTCTTCGTAAATTTTGGATCACCATGACACAGTCTGCAGCGACTTTTCAGACCTTTCCTTCGCGTCCACCGATGGTTCCGGAATCGCAGCGCCTGGCGGGGCGGTTGTTGGTGCTGGTGGCGAGCATCGTTCTGATCGGTGTTTTCGTTGCGCAGGCTTTGGCTGCTGCGGATATTTTTGCGCTTGATCTGGGCACATGGCGGCTCTCGCTCTATGCCTATTTGGCCTGGGCGGTTGCGCTGGGCGTTGCGCAGGTTTTGATGCGGGGCGAGGCGGGCTATAAGGCTTTGTTTCTGCTGCCGGCTCTGCTTTTCACCATTGCGCTGGTCATTTTTCCGACCATTTTCGGCCTGTATATCGCGTTCTCGGAGTGGAACCTCAGCTCCTTTGAAGGACAAAAATTCAACGGGCTCGATAATCTTCGCACCCTGATCCATGATCCGTATTTTTGGAACGCGCTGCTCAACATGACGTTTTATGTGGTGAGCGTGTTTTTCCAATACGCGCTGGCCTTTGGCTTGGCGTTGCTGCTGAATGCCGATATTCGCGCCCGAAAATTTTTCCGGGTCGCCTTCTTGCTGCCGTTCATGCTGAGCCCCGTCGCCGTCAGCTGGATGATCGGCAAGTCCTTGATGGAATTCCGGTTCGGTCCGCTTGCCGCGCTGATGCGTCATCTCGGCTGGGATAATCCGGCCTTTTTCGCGACCCCCTGGATCGCCCGTTTCAGCATCATCGCGCTCGATGCATGGGTCTGGATTCCCTTCATGATCATCATGCTGCTCGCCGGTCTTCAGGCGATCCCGAAAGATATTCAGGAAGCTGCCAAAGTGGACGGTGCGTCGACATGGTCGACCTTTTGGCAGATTACCTTCCCGCTGATGTTGCCGGTGAGCGTGACGACCATCATCCTGCGCATTATTTTTCAATTGAAATTGGCCGACATCGTGATCAATACGACCTCGGGTGGTCCGGGTGGGGCAACCGACACGATATCGAGCTTCATTTTCCGCGAATACCGCGACCGTTCCAATGTCGGCTATGGCACGATGGTGGCCGAGGTCTATCTCGTTCTCATCATCGTGTTTATGACGGTGTTGTTGAACGCGGTTGGCCGCTTCATGCGCAGGGAGGCGGCACTATGAGCGGGCTCGGCATGGACAGCCATCAGGTTTCCAGACAACCTTGGAATTGGTCCCGCATGACGGGGCGTGTGCTGATTTATAGCGCGCTCCTGAGTTGGGCCTTTATTTGCCTGTTTCCGATTTTCTGGACGGTTTCAACATCGTTCAAAACGGCGGTCAATGTCACGCAAGGCGATATTCTGCCGTTTGTGGGACGGTTTCAGGGCGACTGGAAGGGCTGGCGCGCGCTCGGACTTTCGCCGGACACGATTTTCCAGATTTCGACGGTGCGCGACGAGTTTATGCTGCGTTTTGCCAATAGCCTGATCGTGTCGATCGGCGCCCCGATCCTTGCCGTGCTGATCGGCGCACCGGCGGCTTATGGTTTGAGCCGTTTTCAGTATAAATTCGGGCCTTGGCGCAACAAGGACATCTCGTTCTTCTTTCTCTCGCAGCTGTTGCTGCCGCCCGTTGTGCTCGCCATGCCGTTTCTGGTTTTGTATAAGGAGCTGGCGCTTCTGGACAGCGTGATCGGCCTGATCCTGATCTACACGCTGATGGTATTGCCGATTGTCATCTGGATCATGCGCGACCAGTTCGACACCATCCCGATCGAACTGGAACAGGCCGCCATGGTCGATGGCTGCGGCGTGTGGGGTGCATTTATCCGCATTGTCATGCCGATCGCTCTTCCGGGTATGGTGGCGGCGTTTATTCTGGCCGTTATTTTGTGCTGGAATGAGTATTTCTTTGCTGCCCTTCTCACCAGCACCAGCGCCAAGACGCTGCCCGTGATGGTGGCAAGCCAAACCGGCTCGCAAGGCATCAGTTGGTGGACGATGGCAGCGCTCGCAACGGGTGCCATTGCGCCTCTGGTGGTGATCGGCGTCTTCCTCGAACGGTACATCGTGAAAGGCTTGACGGCCGGAGCGGTTAAATAATCGGGTTTCATCGGGGGCGATCAACGCGATAAAACGCGGATCGCCTTGGTAGGAGTAGGACTGATCCATGACCACAAAATTTCAGAATGTATTCGGGCAGGGAAAGCCTGTCATTGCGATGGTGCATATCGGCGCGCTTCCGGGCTCGCCCTTGTACGATGCGGAGGCCGGCATTGCCGGTCTTCTGGACGGCGTCCGGAAAGATCTGAAAGCCCTGCAAGCGGCGGGCTTTGATGCGATCATGTTCGGCAATGAAAATGATCGCCCCTATGCGTTCAATGTGGATACGGCCTCCACCGCCACGATGGCGTTTCTCATTGGCCAGGTTCGCTCGGAAATTACCGTTCCGTTCGGCGTCAATGTCTTGTGGGATCCGATGAGTTCAATTGCGCTTGCGGCTGCAACGGGCGCGTCCTTTGTCCGCGAAATCTTTACCGGAACCTATGCCTCCGATATGGGCCCTTGGACGCCCAATGCGGGCGCAGCGATGCGGTATCGCGATGGTCTTGGCCGCAAGGATCTACCGCTGCTCTACAATGTCTCGGCCGAATTTGCGCATTCGCTGGATCAGCGTAGCCTGCCGGATCGGGCCCGTAGCGCGGTGTTTTCCAGCATCCCCGATGCGATTTTGGTGTCAGGCGCGATTACGGGCGAGGCGGCCGCCATGTCCGATCTCGAAGCCGTAAAAAGAGTCCTGCCCGATACGCCGGTCCTGGCCAATACGGGCGTCAAGCATTCGACCATTGCGGATGTGCTTCGGGTAGCCGACGGTTGCATTGTCGGCTCGTCGCTCAAAGTCGATGGCCATACCTGGAATGCGGTCGACCCAGATCGTGCGATTGAATTCATGCGGTTGGTGCGGACCGCCCGAAAATCCTGAAGCCCGAAAATCCCAAAGGATACGTCATGGCTGCGAGCTTTCAGATTGATGCGGCGCTAAAGGATAGGCTTCGCGTCAGCCTGTGTGATCTTATGCTGATTCCGGGGCTGAGTGGCTATGAGGGGCGCGTGCGCCGTTACATTGCGCGTGAACTCGATCGTTTGGGTTTCAAACATTCCACCGACCGCTTGGGGAATTTGATCGCGACGTTGGCAGGTGAGGCGTCGGCACCGAGCGTGATGCTCTATGCGCATATGGATCAATTGGGTCTCATCGTCCGCAAGATCGAGGCGAGCGGCCTGATCCGGGTCGAGCGTCTCGGGGGTGTGCCCGAGCGGGCTTTGCCCTCGCAAGAAGTCCTCTTCTGCATCGGCGAGGGCAGGGATGTGAAGGGCATCATTGCCAATAAGAGCCATCACGCCACTTCGCAGGATGAAAAATACAAGGTTCTGCCGTATCAGGATCTTTATATCGACGCCGGATTTTCGTCCGACCTTGAAGCGCAATCAGCCGGCATCAAGGTGGGTACGCCCGTCGTCTATCGGCCGCATCATGTGGCCCTTGCGGGGGACCGGATCGCGGGCACATCGGTCGATGATCGGGCCGGTTGCGCGGTGGTGTTGGAAGTGGCGCGAGCCTTTGCTCAAATGGCCAAGCATCCAACCATCCATTTTGTCTTTTCGGTTCAGGAAGAGTTCAACCTGCGCGGTGCGGTCACCGCAGCACAGGCGCTTTCGCCCGACATTGCGATCCAGCTTGACCTGATCCTCGCCGCCGACACGCCCGATATGACATCACGCGGGGATGTTCGCTTGGGCGCGGGGCCGGCCATGAGCATGTATAGTTTTCATGGTCGCGGCACGCTGAATGGGGCCATTCCCCATCCGGCCATTGTCACGCTGTTTGACGAGACCGCCCGCGATCATGACGTGAATTTGCAACGCAGTGCCCATATCGGCGCGTTGACGGAATCCTCCTATGTCCAGCTTGTGCATTCCGGCGTGGCAGTCATCGATCTCGGCTTTCCGTGTCGCTATACGCATTCCTCGCTGGAGCTTTGCGATATTGGCGATCTGGCGGAGCTGACGAGGCTTCTGGTGGCGGGTATTTCACGCATCGACAGCGCGCTCAGCCTTGATCGAGATCCACACGAACCGTGAGCGGTGTTGGCCATGCGATATTATCTCGGCGTTGATATTGGCACCTTTGAATCCAAAGGTGTTTTGGTAGACGAAGCGGGTGATATTGTTGCCCGCGCCGCGCGGCCGCATAAAATGGTTGTGCCTCAGCCGGGCTGGGCCGAGCACCGCCCGCTTGAAGATTGGTGGGGCGATTTTACCCACATCACCCGAGCGCTGCTCTCGGAAAGCAAGGTTGATCCGAAAGATATCAAGGCGATTGGCACCAGCGCCATCGGCCCTTGTATGCTTCCCGTCGATCAAGACGGAGAGCCCTTGATGAACGGCGTTCTTTACGGTGTGGATGGTCGGGCAACGCTTGAGATTGACGATCTGACGCGAGAGATAGGTTCCGAGGCGATCCTCGAGCAATGCGGCAACGCGCTGACGACGCAATCCATAGGCCCCAAAATTCTTTGGCTTAAACGAAACCGGCCGGAGATTTTCGCCAAGACGCATAAAATTTTGACCTCCACCTCTTTTCTCGTTCACCGGCTGACGGGGGTCTATGTCATCGACCATTATTCGGCTGCAAATTCCAGCCCGATCTATGACGTCGCCGCCCTTGATTGGAGCATGAAACTGGCGCCCGATTTGATCGACCGCGAGATGCTGCCCGACCTGGCTTGGAGCACGGACATTGTCGGACATGTGACGCACAAGGCGGCAGCCGAAACGGGCCTCGCGGAGGGCACGCCCGTGATCGCCGGAACGATCGATGCGGCAGCAGAGGCAATCAGCGTCGGCGTGCGATCGCCGGGTGATATGATGATCATGTATGGCTCGACCATCTTTATCATTCTGGTGACGGCGGAGCGTGTGCGCGATGGTCGCTTATGGTATGCGCCGTGGCTGTTTCCGGGCCAGCACGCCTCGATGGCCGGAATGGCGACAACGGGCACCTTGACGCATTGGTTCCGCGATCAATTTGCGCGCGAATTACCCGTTGAATCGGCCATGTCCTTGCTTGCCGCTGAGGCTGAACAATCACCGCCCGGTGCCAAAGGGCTCGTGTTCTTGCCCTATTTCGCCGGCGCTCAAACCCCGCTTTACGATCCATATGCCAAGGGAAGTTTCTTTGGCCTCAATCTTACCCATCAGCGTCCGGATATGTTCCGTGCCTTGCTTGAGGGCATTGCGTTCGGCACCAACCACATCATCGAAACCTTTCGAAATGCCGGACAAGATCCGACCGAGATCCAGTCGGTTGGTGGCGGATTGAAAAATAAAGTGTGGGCGCAGGCGACGTCGGACATTGCAGGCAAAAAGCAGATCCTCAGAAGCCGCACCTTCGGCGCCTCCTATGGGGACGCGTTTTTGGCAGCGCTGGCCATCGGTGATGTGAAGCCTGATACCATGGCGATCTGGAATCCGGTCGCGTCGGAATTGGTACCCGACAGCAACCATGCCGAGCTGTACCAAAATCGCTATGCCTTGTTCCGCGCGCTGTACGAGCAGACCCGCGAATTGATGCACAGGCTTGATGCCTGAGCCGCGCCGCGGCTCAGGCTACTTAACCGTCCAACATGGCCGCTTAAATCAGTGATCCGTTGATGATGGCCCGACCCTCTGTGTCAAACAGATGGCATGTTCCGGGAACCAGTTCGATGGTGACGTCATCACCCGCCCGCTGCGGCGCAAGGCCATCGGCTTTGATCACGCATTGTTCGATATCGGGCGCGCTCACATAAAGCATGGTTTCGCCCCCCAAATGCTCGGACAGCAAAACTTTTCCGTTGAAACTATTGGCCGCTCCGGCCTTGCCCACCAACAAATGTTCAGGCCTGACACCAAGCGTAACCGGACCGGTTTCGACGGCCTTGCCGCGGGTTGGAATCTGTACAGTCGAGCCGCCCGGCAACCGGACATGCGCGGTACCGTCGATGACCTTTTCCACATGCGCTTCGATCAGGTTCATTTTGGGGCTGCCGATAAAAGTCGCCACAAAGAGATTATTGGGCCGGTGATAAAGCTCGAGCGGAGAGCCGACCTGTTCGATCAGGCCCGCATTGAGCACCACGATTTTATCGGCCATGGTCATGGCTTCCACCTGATCATGCGTGACGTAGACCATCGTCGCTTTAAGATCATTATGGAGCTTCGAAATCTCGATGCGCATTTGCACGCGCAACGCGGCATCGAGGTTGGACAAGGGCTCGTCAAACAAGAACACGTCCGGCTCGCGGACAATGGCCCGGCCGATGGCCACCCGCTGGCGTTGACCGCCCGACAATTGCGCTGGGCGGCGGGACAGCAATTCGGTCAGCTGCAAAAGCTTGGCAGCTTTGGCCGTGCGTGCATCGATTTCAGCCTTTGGCAGCTTGGCCATTTTCAAGCCAAACGCGATGTTCTGTGCCACGGTCATGTGCGGATAGAGCGCGTAGGATTGGAACACCATGGAAATACCGCGCTTGGCCGGCGGCAACCATGTGACATCGCGGTCACCAATGGTGATCAGCCCTTCGGACATTTCCTCAAGGCCCGCAATCATGCGCAAGAGGGTTGATTTCCCGCATCCGGACGGACCAACAAACACGCAAAATTCGCCGTCGACAATATCGAGATCAATGCCCCGGATAACCGGTACTTCGCCAAACGATTTTTTCACGCCGTGAAGCTTGAGGCCGGCCATTCTACACTCCCGATATTTTCATTGTTCTTCAGCGGTCAACCAGAGTTTTGAGCGTCTCCGGCATCCTTGAATATGACCTTCGTCATGGCAGACAATTTGCGGTTATTTTCGGTCATCCGCAAGTCTAAATCTTTGTTTTCAATTCATATTTTAGAGTTCATCCGAGTGCCCGACGCTCCACGCTGCTTCATGGTTTGGGCCGCGACCAATCGCACACGCTGATTCCATCCGTCGGAGGGTACCGCGCACCACCATGGCGCTCGTACCCGCCGATGCGACCCTTGGCTCCCCGTTATGATCGGGCGAGCAGGGCTTCGACTTCCGGAAGCGTCGGCATGGCGGGTGCCGTGCCGTGGCGGGTTACCGATATGCCTGCAACGGCACAACCAAATCGGGTGGCTGATATCGGGTCCATGCCGCGCGCCAGTGCAGCAGCAAACCCGCCGTTAAAGGCGTCACCCGCTCCCGCCGTTTCGACCACCGGTCCTGCATTGAATGCCGGCACGAGCAGCGACTGTTCCCGCGTATGAAACAACGCGCCTTTTTCGCCCAGAGTAATCAGGGCGGTGCCGACGCCCTTTTTCAGCAAGGCGTCGCCCGCGCGGCGGGCATCGTCGACGGTCGCAACCGGAATACCCGTCAGGGCTGCCGCCTCGCTTTCGTTCGGGGTGATGTAATCGGTCAACCCGTAAATGGCATCCGGAAACGGCTCGGCTGGCGCGGGATTAAAAATGGTGATCACTTGCGCAGCGCGCGCAATTTCGAGCCCTCGCTGGGCGGCGTCGGTTGGCTGTTCCAGCTGTGTCACAAAGACAGACGAACCGCGAATGGCATCGGCAGCTGCCTCGACAT
Source organism: Hyphomicrobiales bacterium (assembly GCA_947454055.1). Classification (GTDB taxonomy): domain Bacteria; phylum Pseudomonadota; class Alphaproteobacteria; order Rhizobiales; family Beijerinckiaceae; genus CAIUPE01. The sequence continues at coordinate 7,297 of CANGIS010000036.1, read as the reverse complement.
CGCTGACCGAAATCGTTCCAGCCGCGCCCGGCACAACAATGATCGCGTTTTCGCCATTCGAGTCATTCACATAAATGAAAGCCGCGCCGGTAGGCTCCGTCGTTGACCGCCCGACATGGGTTTCTATGCCCTCGCGCGACCATGTCGCCATTGCAATATCACCAAAGGAGTCGGCCCCGATGGTTGAGATGAACCGGACAGGCGCGCCCGCCCGCGCCGCTGCAACCGCCTGGTTTGATCCTTTTCCCCCCGGCCCCATTGCAAAGCCGGAACCGATAATGGTTTCACCGACCGCCGGCATACGGCCAGAGCGAAAAGCGAGATCCGCAACAAAAATACCAAGAATAGCGACGCCGCTTTTGGATGGATTCATAACACTGCCTCACATGGAAGGATGACGTTCACTTTGGTGGAATGACACCCTTTTTGAAAACGAAACATCCATAAAAACGGGTCTCGCCGGTTGCGATGACGCAATAGGCTTTTTTGGCGCGTTCATAGAAGGCGAAACGCTCGATCGATTGCATCGGCGTTGGCTTCTTCTCTGCCCGGTCGATTTCCTTTTGAACTTCAGCCTGAACCTTCGGCACCTCATTCGGCTGCCCGACGACTTCCATCCGCCAAGCGGTATGATCGACAAAGCTGTCAAGCGGCATGACCGAAAGGATGGCGCGCGCGGCTTGCGCGCAGCTCGTGTTGTCGATCCGGAGCAGTTTACCCAGAACCGTATTACGCGCCACGGAATCGCCAGGGAAATTGGTGTCGCACAGGATCAATTCGTCACCATGGCCCATGGCGCGCAAAGCATACAACACATCGGCATTCAGCAATGGATCAATTTTTTTCAGCACGGGTAGCCCCTTTTCCTGTCCCTGGGTGCGCATCCGTTGCACCCGCCAATTTGCAAACCTGAACGGCCGATGCGACGCTAGAGCATCCACCTATTCTTCTTTGTAATTCAATGTCTTATTCAGGCATGACATCTTTCTTGCGGTCGATGTTAAAGTGTGATCACACTTAAAGTCAAACGATGTATTGCCGTAAAAACGCAATCTAAAACGGGTAGGATGTGGATCGGGCTTTCTGATCCGGATCAATCTAGGCGGGAGTGGACGGAATGTTGAAGGGAATTGATCCGATACTGACGGCCGAGCTTTTATTTGTTCTGAAAGCGATGGGCCATGGCGACGAAATTTTATTGTGTGATCGCAATCATCCGGCAACGAGTTTGGCAGCGACCACAACGCATGGAAGCGTGGTTTCGCTGTTCGGTTGTGATCTTGTTCGGGCGGCCACAGCGGTGCTGTCCGTCATGCCGATCGACACCTTTGTCGATGAGCCCGTGATGCGAATGAAGGTGGTGGGCAATCCCGATGAGATCGTTCCAATACACACCGCGATGCAGGCGGTGATCAATCAGGCCGAGGGCCGCGCGATCACCATGGGAGCCTATGAACGGTTCGATTTTTATGAAGCCGCCGGCAAATGCTTTGCGATCGTTCAAACGTCGGACCCGGGTCCTTACGGATGCTTTCTCTTCAAGAAGGGCGTGCTGTAGTCACGCTGTCCATTGGCGTGGGCTTCGATGAGGATGTCGAGGTTCACGCCAGGGTAGCATCCGGTGAAAAATTGGTGTGGGCGCGTTGGTCTTCCGGTGTGCTGACAAAAAGGGCAGCTGTGCGGTTTGCCGCCTCGCAGGCCTCCAGCAGCGATGCGCCGGCGGCCCGTTTGACAGCCAGTGCACCAAGAAAGCAATCGCCCGCGCCATGGGTCGAGGCGACCAGAATGGTGTGAGGCGCCAAGCGTTGAGGCTTGCCGTCTTTGGCTTGAAACACAAGCCCGTCGCCGCCGAGGGTGATGATGACATCGCGGGTGTTGCTGCCCAATTCATTCAGGGCGACAGTGGCACTTGCGGCATCGAAGACCGGTTTTCCCGATAGCATCTCCGCCTCGACGCGATTGACGACAAGCATGTCGACATATTCCATCAGGTTCGTATGCGGCTTGCGGGCGGGAGCGGCGTTCAAAATAACCTGAGTGCCGCGTGCCCGTGCCGCTTTCGCAATGGCGAGGTTGACGGCTTCCGGAATTTCATTTTGCAGCAGGAGAACGGGCGCGCCGCCGAGCTTTTCAAAGTGCCGGGCGGTCTGCTTGGGGTCCATGTTCAGATTTGATCCTGACACGATCACGGCGCCGTAATCGCCTTTGTCGTCCAGGATGGCGACACTCATGCCGGACCCTGCGACGGCATCGACGTCGACGCATGACGCATCGACGCCGGCCGATTCAAGATGGGCAAGCAGGCGTGCGCCGAAGTCATCCGCACCGATGCGGCCGATCATGGCGGTTCGAGCCCCCATGCGGGCGGGCATCACGGCCTGATTGCCCCCTTTACCCCCGCATTTCATGCTCCAGGCCGAACCCACAACGGTTTCGTCAAGGCGGGGAAGGTGGGGGGAATCCACCATGATATCGAGATGCAGACTGCCGCACACAATGACGTCAAACGCGCTTTTTGCCATGGGCCTTACCCTTCCTTGCGGCGTTTGGAGTGCACTGCCGTCATGGTTTTGTTCAGATTGATTTCGGCCGCCTGATAGGATTTTTGCGCAACGGCGATAAAGATGGCGTCCATGACGTTTAATTGCGCAATGCGCGCGGCCGCATTTTCGCTCGTCAGATGCGATCCCTGTGCCGTGGAACAAAGAACGACATCACTCAGGCTTGCCAGCGGCGAGGATTCATAATTGGTAACGAGAATGATGCTCGCGCGGTTGTTGCGCGCGATCTGAACGGCATCGACCACGCTTGAAGTTCGGCCCGAATGGGAAAAGGCGATCACAAGATCGCCGGCCCGTAACAGCGAGGCCGACATGGCCATCATGTGGCTGTCGTCAAAGACCGAAGAGCGGATGCCGATGCGCAGAAATTTATGGGACACGTCGCGCGCGATTTGCGCGGATCCTCCCAACCCGTAAAAGTCCCTTTGCCGCGAACCGTGAATAAGTTCGGCGGCATGGCGGAAGGCATCCATATCCAGAATCGCTAAGGTTTCTTCCAAGGCCTGGATGGAAGTGCGGAATACTTTTTGAACGATGCTTTCGGCCGTGTCGTCGGGCGTGACTTCCTGATGCAGGTCGACATTGGGTTGCGCCTTGTAGGCCAGCAAGGCCGCACGCAATTCCCGGTAGCCCGGAAACCCCAACCGCTTTGCGGTCTTGACGACCATCGCTTCGGAGGTTTCAGCCTGTTTGGCGAGGTCCTTCAACGGAATTGATTCATCGGCCGCGCCTCGAAGCAGAATGTCGGTAATCCGGACTTCGGCAGGTGTCATGTCCGGTAACATCATCCGGATTCGGGGGCCGACGGTTCTGGGATCAAATATCACGGTCTATCCTCGGTCCGCGCTGTGTTTTTGGCCGCCAAGCATGGACCCTTTAAAATTTATAATCCATACATGGCCGACTGGACGATTTTCTGGCTCGTCACCGCATCCTGCGCGAGAATAGCCGATGCCAAAAGGTCGTTGCCGTTCAACCGATCGACAATCCGGCGCATCGCATCAACCGTTTGAATGTTGACCGAGCATTCGCTGACGGGATCAAGTCCCGTTGTGTCGGGGAACGTGTCGAAATAGATCGCGCCGGTATAGCCGATTTTATCCAGAACATAGAGCAACTCTATGGTCTGGAGCGGATGCACCGAACCCACCATTAACCCGTCGTCGCGCTTGCCATAGCCATCGTTTAAATGGATGCCGAGAAGCCTTGAATGGCGATGGACAAGCATCGCCGCATAAGCGGGCATTTCATCGGCATAAAGTATATGCGCAAAATCGAGCGTTACGCCGAGATTGGGGCGGTCAATGTCGCGGATGGCCAGCAACGTCGTCGCCACATCGGGCATCAAACTGAACGAGCGCGGTTCATTCGGCTTATACTCGATGCTGATATCGATCTCGCGGTTATGGTCGGCCACTTCGCGTATCGCGGATATCGTGTCATCCCAGGCACGGGCGTAGTCGATCTGGAAGGCGTAATCGAAACCGTCCTGTCCCATCCAGAGCGTCATGAGGTTGCCCCCGACAGAGGCGAGGGAATCAAGACCGCGCTTTGTCAGATCAATCGCGGCGCGCCTCACGGATTTGTCCGGATTTGTGAAGGCGCCCAGTTTGAAGCCCGGATCCGTGTAATAGCGCATGGCATAGCCGTTGAGCCGAATACCCAATTCGGCGAGCTTGTTTGGAATTTCGGCCTCGACAAGCCCGTCCACATGATCGGGATAATTAAAATCGACTTCGTTCAAACCCTTAACGGTCGCTGCACGGGCCACAAGATCAAGCGCGTTGACGTTGCGATTGAGCCCCGCCCAATAGTGCTGCGCATTGACCTTAAAGGAATTCAACCGGGTGGCGTAGGCGTATTGCTTCATGGTGTGCCGCTTTTTGAAGGAGGTCTTTTTAGATTTGAGCCCATGAACTTTATCAATTATGCATCTTTAGTAAAGTAAATTTGTCATTCGGGGTTTTGCGACGAGCCTGAAACGGGCCTTGGTCCCATCTGAGCGAGGAGACGTAGCATGGCGATCAACTGGATTGAGGATCACGCTAGGTACAGGTGAGCGCCGTGCAGGCCTCGGCAGCATGTGGCGGTGTCCGCTTATGGGGACACGTTCGGTCTGGTGCTTTCAGAGGGCAGGATGAGACGATGGTTTGGCCATCGCCTCTTCGTTTCCCGTTTTTTGTGGTTACTTTGACTGGATGTATGCTCGAACTGTTTTTTCGACACCATTGGTCCAGATCGCGTTCAGCATGGTGCTGAACATGGCAATGAAAGCGGTATCGGATGAAATGGAGGCATAGACATCATCCATCGCCAGCCAAGCCCGCGGATCCGTTTTAGCTGCCCGCGCCTTTTCCTGAAGGCGCTCCCAATTCGGGTCATTAGGCTCAATGACGGCCCCGCTCTCTGTGATGCCATAGCAATATCGGCACCACAGCGCTGATTCGAGCGCCAGCCCTTTGAAGCTCCGCCCCGCTTTCAGCGCATCGGCAATGCTCGGCACGATGAATTTGGGTTGGCGATTTGAACCATCAAGGCACAAGCGACGGATCGTGTCGCCAATCGCCGGATTGGAAAAGCGCCGCACGATCAGAGCAAAATAGTCCTGCAAACTCGTATCAGGTACGGGCGGAACAATCGGGATGATCTCGTTCTGTTCAATTTTGACCAGAAAGTCGTGAACGAGCGAATGTTCCATCGCCTCATGGACGTAATGGACGTCGAGCAATCCGGCCGGATACGCGATGATGGCGTGACCGCCATTGAGGATTCTGATCTTCATCGTTTCAAATGGCGAAACATCCGAAACAAAGGTTGCACCGACTTTGTCGAACGCCGGACGACCGAGCGGAAAATGATCTTCAAGCACCCATTGCTTGAACTCTTCACAGAAGACGGGCGAGGCGTCCAAAATGCCAAAGTTTGACGTCACAAGGGCGCGCTCGCGATCAGTCGTCGCCGGCGTGATGCGATCGACCATGGCATTGGGGAAGGCTACCTCATTTTGAACCCATTCCGCCAAAGCCGGATCCGACAAACGCGCAACGCCAACGACCGAATTCCGCGTGACAACACCGTTATGCGGAACATTGTCGCACGACATGATGGTGAAGGGCGCAATGCCCTTTGCCTTCCGCGCCTTCAACCCCGCGACCAAAATGCCGAACACGGTTTTCGCCTCGTCCGGATGACGGCCGTCATGTACAATGGAAGGGTGGGTAGCATCAAACTGACCGGTCGTCGGATCAATGAAATATCCACCCTCGGTAATCGTGAGGGACACAATCCGGATACGGGGATCGCAAAGCCAGTGTAACTGACCGTCGCGATCATCCGGCGCCACAAAATCAATCATCGCTCCCGTGACATGGGCGGTGCTCAGGCCTGAATCCTGCTCAACCACCGTCGTCAAATAATCCTGAGCTTTGAGGCGATCGCGCATCGCCGTGTCGCTAGGCATCACGCCGGCGCCAACAATGCCCCAGTCCTTATTCAGGCCCTGATTGAATAGATCGTCGAGATAAACGGCAAGATGCGCGCGATGGAAGTTGCCAACTCCGAAATGTAAAATTCCGGGCGTAATATCCGATCTCTGATAGGTCGGGCGGCCTACGGCTGAGGGCAGCTCGTGGAGCGTTTGCAGCGAAAGTGCAACGGCATCTTCGCGCGAAAACGTTTTAATTGCCTCGTTCATCGTCTATTTGTCCTTAATTGCCCGTCGCCACGCGTAAGGCGGGCTCAATTTAAAAAATGGCTTGGCCCTTATCGTCAAAACGATGAATCCGGGCCGGATCCAAACTCAAGGCCAAAGCCGTACCCGGAAGGGCCTCGACATTGCCGGTTGCGCGAACCGTCAAATCGCCCAGCTCGTTCGATTCAACATGGATGAAGGTGTCGGAACCCAGATGCTCCGCGATCCGGATCGTTGCTCTCATCGCGCCGCTCGCTTCTCCGATCCGGATGTGCTCCGGCCGTATGCCGATCGTTGCGGCATGGTAGTTGGCAGCGATCGCTCCCGATATAAAGTTCATCTTCGGTGAACCGATAAAACCAGCCACAAAATGCGTCTTCGGACGATCATAGAGTTCGAGAGGCGATCCGACCTGTTCGATCCGGCCTTGATTGAGAACAACGATACGGTCCGCCATCGTCATGGCCTCGACCTGATCGTGGGTTACATAGACCATGGTTGCGCCAAGCGTTTTGTGGAGCTGCATGATCTCCAGCCGCATTTGCACCCGGAGCGCCGCATCAAGATTGGACAAAGGTTCGTCAAACAGGAAGGCCTTCGGTTCCCGCACAATCGCCCGCCCAATCGCTACCCGTTGGCGCTGGCCGCCGGATAATTGGCCCGGACGCCGATCGAGATAGGCAGACAGATTGAGCGTCTCTGCCGCTTTTTGGACTTTGGCTGCGATGACATCATCCGGCTGTTTGGCCATTTTGAGCGGAAAGCCAATATTGTTTCGAACCGTCATATGCGGATAAAGCGCATAGGACTGAAACACCATCGCCAAGCCGCGCTCAGCAGGCCCGAGATCGGTTACGTCGCGACCATCGATCAGAATCTGTCCCGACGTTAAGTCCTCAAGTCCCGCAATCAGGCGGAGCAAGGTGGACTTACCGCATCCGCTCGGGCCGACAAAAACCGTGAACCCGCCATCATGGATATCGAGATCGACGCCATTGATCACACCCAGATTGCCGAATTCTTTCCGTACATTGTTCAGTTCAAT
>CANGIS010000035.1 GCA_947454055.1 Hyphomicrobiales bacterium | reverse complement strand
GTTGCGCTGAGGGTAATGGCTGTAACGGCCGTGCCGCCATCAACTGCCAACTCGATCTTTTTACCGCTGGTCATGCCGACAATGCCCGCGCCTGCCGTGCCTGCGACGGTATCTGTTGCCTTTAGCGGGCTCGTCAAGGTGCCCGTCAGGGTGTTGTTCTGACCCGACTGGCTTGCTTTACCGACAAGACCTTTTGCGGCGTCAATGAGCGATTTGACGGAGTCCAAACCTTTGCTGGTCGCCTGCATCACGGAGGAGGCCTGTGTCATGTCGTCCATCAGGTTCGACAAATCATTGGCGCGGCTGGTGAGGTTGGCGGCGCGGAAATAGCTGCTTGGATTGTCAAGCGCCGAGCTGACGCGCTTGCCGGTGGCGAGCCGAAGCTGGGCTTGCTGAACCAATTGCTGATTGTTTTGAAGGGTCGATAGCGCGCCGCGCATGCCGGCTGAGAGAGAAATAGTCATGATAATATTACCTTCTGGTTGAATAAAATAAGATCTACTCTTCTGAGTTGATCCATCGACCGTTGTAAGGGAGGCGGTTAAAAATATATTTTAGAAAATGAATGCAATTTTAAATTGAAACGCTACGTCACATTACAACCAGAATTCATCCTAAGCAGAAGGTAAAGCGAATGGGTCGAATTTTAGGGATTGTCTGGGTTGGCTGCCTTTTCGATGCGAAATCTCGCATTTCATACCGAACGGTTTCGCGCTAAGGATAAGGGCAGTAGGCGGTTGGTGCGGAGATACAATGCGTAAAATCTGGAACCATCTGGGACCGCATCCCTCGGCGGCCAATCATCGCGAGCATGTCATTGCTGCCTTTGGTGCGTTAGGCGCCATTGGCCTGATCGCCGCGATCAATCTGTTTTTGACGGGCAGTCTGTTGGCGTCCTTGCCGCTGGTGGCTCCTATGGGGGCGTCCGCTGTGATTGTATTCTGCTTGCCACAAAGCCCTTTGGCGCGGCCTTGGAACGTTGTGATCGGCAATGTGGCGAGTGCGCTGGTCGGTGTCGTCTGCGCGCGTTTCATTCCGCAGGTTGAACTGGCGGCCGCTTTGGCTGTGTTTGCCGCGATTTCCGGCATGGCGCTTTCGCGCTCGCTCCATCCACCCGGTGGGGCTGTTGCGCTGACGGCTGTTTTGTCCGGCGCCCCTATCAAGGATCTGGGTTTTACCTTTGCTTTCAATCCCGTGTTTCTCTCGTCGCTGACGCTGGTATTGGCGGCGATTGGCTTTCACACGTTAAGAAATCGACTGGTCAAAGCTGATTAAGAGGTGACCAGCGTCAGCGCTGCCGCTTGTCAGCGCAGTTTGGCGACGGCTTTGGCAACCAGAGGTGTCATGCCGGAATCGGGTGTCGCGTCGATGAAGGCGAACAGTTCCTCGCGCATTTTCCGGTTCCAAAACTTGGCGATGTGGTCGCGAATGCCTTCGACCCCGACATTTTCGGGGTAGCTCTTGAAAAAATCACCCATTTGATTGGCCATTTTAACCAGCTTGTGAGGGCCGCTGATCATGTCGTGCGTTGAATTGGTCATGCGCATTTCTCCAGAACGAGGTCGGGCATCTGGCCCGTAAAATGGGTCGCGCCGTCGGCGCGGGCGATGGCGTAAAGTGTTATGCCGAGCGCCTCGGATCGCTCGATGGCGAGGCTTGTCGGGGCCGAAATGGCAATCAGAGTGGCAACACCGAACGCTGCCGTCTTCTCGATCATCTCATACGAGCATCGGCTGGTGATCAGGATAAAGCCCGAACGCGGATCAAGCTTCTGCCTGAGTGCGGCACCGATCAGCTTGTCCAGCGCGTTATGGCGCCCGACATCCTCGCGAACGAGGGTGACCTTGCCAGAGCGTTCGCACCATGCGGCGGCATGTACGGCCCGTGTGATGTCATTGAGTGGCTGGTGGCTGCCCAATTCGCTGACCGCCCGGTGAATGGCCTCGATGGCAATATCGGGGCCCTGAGGCACCCGTTCCGAGGCCGAGGGCAGGGCGTTGATGTCCTCGATGCCGCAGACGCCACATCCGGTACGCCCGACCATGGCGCGTTGGCGAGCAAGGTGGGTCGATAGCCGTTCGGGCACAAGATCAACCAACGCACGAAGACCCTTCAGGTGCGATTCAACGTTGATGCTCCGGATATCGCGGTCGGAGGTGGTCACGCCTTCGGTGTAACTGAAACCAAAGACAAAATCCTCGATATCCTCCGGCGTTACCATCATCACGGCATAGGGGATCGTGCCATAGACAATTTCAACCGGCATCTCGACCGGAACCGCGCGCGAGCCTTGCACCACCTTCGCTGTTGCAAAGGAGATGCTGTCGGCCCTGACCTCGCGCGATCCCGTTGTCATGATGTCTCGCCTATCATGTCCCCGCTTATTCAGCCGCAAGAACGTTTGGAGCGATCTTCTTAAGGTCGATCTCTTCGCGGTTGTTCTTTTCCTGCCAATCCGAATAGTGGTTGGTGCGGCGAATTTCGACGGCGGTCACCTTGTATTCCGGACAGTTTGTCGCCCAGTCGGAATTATCGGTGGTGATGACGTTGGCACCCGTCTTGGCGTGATGGAAGGTCGTGTACACGACGCCCGGCTGCATGCGCTCGGAAACTTCGGCACGCACCGCGATGTCGCCGGCACGGCTGGCGAGTGACACCAGATCACCCGATTTGATGCCGCGTTGTTCGGCGTCAAACGGATGGATCTCCAGTACGTCTTCATTGTGCCAGACATTGTTCTCCGTCCGCCGCGTTTGCGCGCCGACATTGTATTGCGACAAAATACGGCCGGTGGTGAGCAGCAGCGGGAAACGAGGCCCTGTACGCTCTTCGGTCGGCACATAATCGGTGATCATGAACTTGCCCAAGCCGCGCACAAAGCGGTCGACATGCATGATTGGCGTGCCTTCCGGTGCCTTGTCATTGCAGGGCCACTGGATTGAGCCCTTTTCGTCCAGTTTCGCGTAGCTGACATTTTTGAAACCAGGTGTCAGGGCAGCGATTTCATCCATGATTTCAGACGGATGGTTATAATGCATTTCATAACCAAGCGCTTTGGCGAGATCGATCGTAATCTGCCATTCGGACTTGCCTGATTTAGGCTCCATCATCTTGCGGACGCGGTTGATACGCCGCTCGGCATTGGTGAAGGTGCCATCCTTCTCCAGGAAGGAAGAGCCCGGCAGGAAGACATGGGCGTATTTTGCCGTTTCGCAGAGGAACAGATCCTGAATCACGACACATTCCATCGCCTCGAGACCCGAGGTGACATGGACCGTATTCGGATCGGACTGGGCGATGTCCTCGCCCTGAATATAGATGCCCTTGAAGCCGCCATCGACAGCCTCATCGAGCATGTTCGGAATGCGGAAGCCCTGCTCGTTCGACAGCTCGACGCCCCACATCGACTGGAACATTTCGCGTGTCGAATCATCGCTCACATGGCGGTAGCCGGAGAACTCATGCGGGAACGAGCCCATGTCGCATGAACCCTGCACATTGTTCTGACCACGGAGCGGATTAACACCCACGCCGTCGCGGCCGATATTGCCTGTGGCCATCGCAAGGTTCGCCATCGCCATCACGGTGGTGGAGCCTTGGCTATGCTCGGTGACGCCCAAGCCGTAATAGATCGCTGCATTGCCGCCCTTGGCGAAGAGGCGTGCGGCCTTGCGGACTTCGTCGGCTGGCACGCCCGTGAAGGCTTCCATGGCTTCCGGCGAGTTACGCTCTTCAGCGACAAAGCGCGCCCAGACTTCAAAGTCCTGCAGATCGCACCGCTCGCGCACGAAGGCTTCGTTCACGAGGCCTTCGGTGACGACGACATGGGCGAGTGAATCAAGCAACGCTACATTGGTGCCGGGCAGAAGGGCCAGATGATGCTCGGCCTTGATGTGGGGAGACTTAACGAGGTCAATCCGGCGTGGATCGGCGACAATCAGCTTGGCACCGGCGCGCAGGCGCTTCTTCAAGCGCGAGGCGAAGACGGGATGACCGTCGGTCGGGTTCGCACCGATCACGAGAACGATGTCGGCCTTCGCGACCGATTTGAAATCTTGCGTACCGGCGGAGGTTCCAAACGTCTTAGACAATCCATAGCCGGTCGGCGAATGGCAGACACGGGCGCAAGTATCGACATTGTTGTTGCCGAAAGCAGCACGCACCAGCTTCTGAACGAGGAACACTTCCTCATTCGTGCAGCGCGACGAGGTGATCGCGCCAACGGCATCCTTGCCATAGGTTTTCTGGATGCGTTTGAACTCGCTGGCCGCGTGCCCGATCGCCTCTTCCCATGATACTTCGCGCCATTCATCCGTAATCTTGGCGCGGATCATAGGCTTGGTAATGCGGTCCGTGTGCGCGGCATAGCCCCACGCAAAGCGACCCTTGACGCAGGAATGGCCTTCATTGGCCTTGCCGTCTTTGTAAGGCACCATGCGGACGACTTCATCGCCCTGCATTTCAGCCTTGAACGAGCAGCCCACGCCGCAATAGGCGCACGTTGTAACCGCCGAATGCTCGGGCTGGCCCTTCGCAATCACGGTGTTTTCCATCAGCGTTGCGGTCGGGCAAGCCTGCACGCAGGCGCCACACGAAACGCAGTCCGATTCCAGAAAGCTCACGCCGCCCGCCGACACGCGGCTATCAAAGCCACGGCCTTCAATGGTCAGCGCAAAGGTGCCTTGCACTTCTTCGCACGCGCGGACGCAGCGGTTGCAGACGATACATTTGGCCGGATCATAGGTGAAATAGGGATTGGTCTCGTCCTTCAAAAGGGAGAGCGGCGAAGTGGTCTCGAAATGATTGGCCACATCCTTGCCATAGCGCACATCGCGAAGGCCTACGACGCCCGCCATATCCTGCAATTCGCAATCGCCATTGGCCGAGCAGGTCAGGCAATCGAGCGGATGGTCGGAGATATAGAGTTCCATCACGCCTTTACGGAGCTTGTGGAGATTATCCGACTGGGTTTTGACCACCATGCCCGGCTCGACCAAGGTCGTGCAGGAGGCGGGGGTGCCGCGCCGTCCCTCGATCTCAACGAGGCACATCCGGCAGGAGCCGAAAGGCTCAAGACTGTCGGTGGCGCAGAGTTTCGGAATGGCCGTTCCCGCCTTCATGGCGGCTGCCATGACGGAGGTGCCTTGAGGAACGGTGATCGATGCGCCGTCAATGGTGAGTGTCACCATCTGTTCGGAGACGCGGATCGGGGTGCCGTAATCGAGCTCTTTGATCAAGGTCATGGGTGCTCTCCGTTATTCAGCGGCCAGATTTTCAGGGGTCATGCGCTTCGACGCACGGTTGAAATCATCAGGGAAATGGGTCATCGCGCTCATCACCGGCACAGGCGTCAATCCGCCCATCGCGCAGAGCGAGGCATCGGTCATCAAATGGCAAAGATCGTCGATCAGAGCGAGCTTCGAAGCGTCGCCCGCAATGACCTTGTCCATGGTTTCAACACCGCGCGTCGCGCCAATGCGGCAAGGGGTGCATTTGCCGCATGATTCTTTCGCGCAGAATTCGAAGGCAAAGCGGGCTTGCTGGGCGAGGTCCACGGTGTCGTCGAACACCACCATACCGCCATGGCCGAGCAGACCTTTTTTAGCCGCCATTGCTTCGTAATCCATCGGCGTATCGAGCAGGCTTTCAGGGAAGTATGCGCCCAAGGGCCCACCAACCTGAACCGCGCGGAAGGAACGGCCCGAATGGGTGCCGCCGCCATAGGTCTCGATGATCTCGCGCAGGCTCACACCGAATGCTTTTTCGATTAACCCACCTTGCTTGATATTGCCCGCCAATTGGATCGGCAGCGTGCCGCGCGAGCGACCCATGCCGAAATCGGCATAGGCTTTCGCGCCATTGGCCATGATCCACGGAATGGTCGCCAGCGACATCACATTGTTGACGATGGTTGGCTTGCCAAACAGTCCCTTCAGTGCAGGCAAAGGTGGCTTGGCGCGAACAATCGCGCGCTTGCCTTCCAAGCTCTCCAAGAGCGATGTTTCTTCGCCGCAGATATACGCACCGGCGCCCAAGCGCACTTCGAGATCGAAGGCATAGGAGGAGCCGCCAATGGCTGGTCCCAGCCACCGCGCGGCGCGTGCCGTGCGAATGGCTTCCTGCAACGTCTGATAGGCGTGCGGATATTCGGAGCGCAGATAGATAAAGCCCTTGGTCGCGCCAACGGCCACGCCCGCAATTGCCATGCCCTCGATGAGGGTGAAGGGGTCACCTTCCATCAACATCCGGTCGGCGAATGTGCCGCTATCGCCTTCGTCCGCGTTGCAGACAATGTATTTTTGATCGGCTTCGGCACCCAAAACGGTTTTCCATTTGATGCCCGTCGGGAAGCCCGCACCACCACGACCGCGAAGGCCTGAATCGGCGACTTCCTGCACGATGGCCGCACCGGTCATCTTCACAGCCTTTTTGAGGCCCGCAAAACCGCTATGCGCGATGTAATCATCAACCGAAAGCGGATCGATGACGCCAACACGGACGAAAGTGAGCCGCTCCTGATTTTTGAAGAACGGAATTTCCTCGGTAAGCCCCAAATTCAGCGGATGTGCGCCACCGGTGAGGAAGTTCGCCTCAAACAGCGAGGCGACATCTTTCGGCGTCACAGGCCCGAAGGCCACGCGGCCTTTGGTGGTTTCAACTTCCACCAGTGGCTCCAGCCAGAGCATGCCACGCGAGCCGTTGCGGATGATCTCGACCGTCTGGCCCCGTTTTTTCGCTTCATGGGCAATAGCGGTGGCAACGCGGTTGGCACCGACCGAGAGGGCTGCCGCATCGCGCGGAACGTATATTTTGATTGAGGTGCTCATGATCGTCTCTCCTCAACCGGCCATGCGGTCATGCGATTGGCCCTTGCAGACCGCATCGAGTAAATCTTCATCCACACGGCCGACGAGCTCGCCATTGATGAGGGCTGCAGGGCCAAGCGCGCAATTGCCGAGGCAAAAGACGGTTTCAACGGTCAGGCGGCCGTCCGGTGTTGTCGCATTGATCTCAACGCCATGGGCATCCTTCAAATGCGCGACGAGGCTTTCGCAGCCCATCGACTGGCAGGCTTCCGCCCGGCATAGTTTGACGACCGTTTGGCCCGCGGGTTCGTGTCTGAAATCGTGATAAAAGGTAATCGCGCCAAAGATTTCGGCCTTCGACATGTTGAGTGCGTCGGCAATCAGCGGCACCGCGCGCTTGTCGACATAGCCGAAATTTTCCTGCAACGCGTGCAGAATTGGCAGCGTTGCGCCAGCCAAGTGCTTGTATTCATTGACAATAGATGAGGCTACCGCATCGTCCCAGCTCATCGATTCCACCCTTTCGTCTGCGTCATAGCAACGCATTTGGCCCTTTGAGTGTTTCATGCGCCTATATTCATCGGCAATCAAATCGAATTTATAAAAGAATTGATCGGAATTTTCGATGAAAGGAAAAAATTTAGGCCTCTTCCGTTGGAAGCGGCGTTGACAGCGTGAAAAGGCTTCTCGCCAAGGGCGATTGGGGCTGCCGGTCGGCCATGATGAGGCCAACCGAGCGGGAGGCGTTAGGCTCGGTCAATTTAAGTGCTTTGAGACCTTCCGGAATACCGAAAAAACGCGGCAATTGGGAGGGTACAATACTAACCCATCCGGCAACCGCTGCGTGCGAGCAGAGATTAAAGATCGAGTTTGTTTCCATCACAGGGTGGGGCGCTTGGCCGACGGAGCGAAAAATACCATCAATAATGCGCCTGTTCTGCATATCGGGCGTGAGGAGGCATAGATTTAGTCCGGCGGCTTCCTGCCAGCCGATGCTGTCGCGTTTGGCCAGCGCGCTGTCGGCCCGGGTGAGCAGCACATAGGTTTCGGCATAAAGCGGTTTGGCAAGGACACGCTCCAGCGGTTCATTATCGAGATAGGTCAAGCCGATATCGATATCGAAATCGTCGATGGCATCTTGAATGGCTTTTGAGGTCAGTGACATGATCGTCAAGGTCACGGCGGGAAAGCGCTCCGAGAACGGTCCCGTGATTTGGGCCACCAAGGGAAGGGCGGTCGGAATGGCGCCAATCCTGAGGCGCCCCGACAGTCCTTGCCTTACATCGCTGATCGATTGGCCCATCGTGTCCAATTCGCCAAGAATGCGCTTGGCATGGGCCAAGATCATCTCGCCCTCAGCGGTAAGGCCGGTAAAGCGGTGGCCGCGCTCGACCAAGGGGACGCCCAATTCATCCTCCAAGGCCCGAATAGCCCCCGAAAGCGTAGGCTGCGAGACATGGCAGGCGGTGGCCGCACGGCCAAAATGCTTTTCGCGAGCCAGCGCTACAAGATAGGCGAGCTGCTTAATGACCAAGATCGTCTCCGCTATCGGTTTCCGCAATCACATGGAAAAACGAGCCGGTTACATGGCCGCGCCGGCTGCCTGAGGGGGCAGGCAGGGTGCCATAGGCGTCGCGTGCCATGACGAGCGGTGCATCCGAGCCCATATCGAGAATGGTCGCATAATGGAATTCATGGCCGCGCAGCCTTGTGCCCTTGCCTCCTAAAATACCATCGGCTTCGAGCGTCACATCGCGATAGCCCAGCATCATTTTGCGCTTGGCGAAACTGGTTTTAACCCCCAAAAGCCCCGCCATCGGCCATTCGGTGCCGGAGGCATCGACGAGGCTTTCGCCCAGCGTCATGTAGCCGCCGCATTCCCCATGCACGGGCTTGGTTTCCGCAAAATGACGCAAGCCAGCCATGAAATGCGTGGCATTGGAAAGTGTTTCGGCGTGAAGTTCAGGATATCCGCCCGGAAGCCAGCAGATATCGCAATCCGTCGAGGGGGCCTCATCCGCAAGCGGTGAAAAGGGCACGATTTCCGCGCCTGCCTTTTGCCAGCCCGCCAGATGATGCGGATAAACGAAAGAAAACGCGGCATCACGCGCCATTGCGATCCGTTGGCCCGGTGGCTTGAGGGCAAGGCCCGAATGACTTCCCTTCAGGACAGGCACATGGGCAACCTGCCTTATCGCGTCGAGATCGACATGGGCTTCGACCAGATCGGCCATGCGCTCCAAAATCGCTTCTAAACCCGCCGTTTCTTCCGCCTGCACAAGGCCCAAATGGCGTTCGGGAAGATGCGCTTCGGCGTCGCGCGGCACGCTGCCCAAAACGGGAATACCGGTGCGCGCGATGGCTTCGGTCACCAGACGCCGGTGTCGTTCGCTACCCACTTTGTTGAGGATGACGCCCGCAATCGTAATGCGCGGGTCAAAACTGGCGCAGCCTTTGACAATCGCGCCGGCCGATTGCGATTGCCCGCTGACATCGATCACCAAAAGTACGGGCCAGCCGACGGCGGCCGCAATATCGGCCGACGAGCCGGAGCGGCCTTCAGGCGCGGGTACGCCGTCGAAAAGGCCCATCAGCCCTTCGCAAAGCGTGAGATCGGCGCCGATTGCGGTGTTGGCCGCGAGTTGGGCCACAAGGGCGGGCTCCATCGCCCAAGCGTCGAGATTGAGGCTTGGCAGGCCGGAGGCTACCTGATGAAAGGCTGGGTCGATATAATCCGGCCCGCATTTCAACCCCCGTACCGCGATGCCGCGTCGCCTGAAAGCGCGTAGCAAGCCGAGCGTCAACGTCGTCTTGCCGGAGGAGGAGCGCGGGGCGGCAATCACAAGGCCCGGAGCGATGGGATGCTTCATATCTTTATTCTCCGGCTTTGCAGCGCATCGCTTAACCGATATGGACTGTTGCCATGAGCGAGCCAGAACACCCCAGTTTGCGACGCGGATGGACGACAGGGACGTGTGCGACCGCCGCCACGCGCGCCGCCTATACGGCGCTGGTGACGGGGGAGTTCCCCGATCCCGTCGATGTTTTGCTGCCCAATGGTTCGAGACCCGCTTTTACCTTGGCAATGAGCGAGTTGGGCGAAGGGTTCGCCCGTGCAAGCGTGATTAAAGATGCGGGCGATGATCCCGATGTGACGCATGGCGCGCGGATTGTTTCGACCGTTCGGCTCGGGCCGGTTGGTTCCGGTATTCAATTCAGAGCGGGCGAGGGGGTCGGCACGGTTACCCGTGCCGGTCTCGTCGTGCCGCCGGGCGAGCCCGCAATCAATCCCGTCCCGCGCGATATGATGCGGATTGCTATTGAAGAGGCCGCCTTCGAGACCAGCGGGCCGCTCGACGTGATCATTGAAATCGCGATCCCCGGTGGCGAGGAGCTGGCGCTTGGCACGCTGAATGGTCGGCTCGGTATTGTCGGCGGCCTGTCCATTTTGGGAACAACCGGTGTTGTGATCCCGTTTTCCTGCGCGGCTTGGATCTCGTCGATCCATCGCGGCATTGATGTGGCACGCGCCACCGGCATTACCCATGTCGCGGGTGCGACGGGGCATACGTCCGAGAAAGCCATTCAGGGCTTTCATGCGTTGCCCGATGTCGCCTTGATCGATATGGGCGATTTTGCCGGCGGCATGTTGAAATATCTCAAAAAGCACCCCGTCCCCACCGTGACAGTGGGCGGCGGCTTTGCCAAAATGACCAAGCTCGGCCAAGGGCTGCTGGATCTTCATTCGCGCAGCGGCGAGGTCGATCTGGTCTGGCTTGCCGAGCGGGTGCGCGAAACAGGCGCTGATCCTGCTTTTGTGGAAACGGTATTGAAGGCCAATTCCGCCCTCGAAGTAATGGAAAACTGCCGCGCCCGTGGGCTTGATATCGGCCAACGCGTCGCGGACGAGGCGTGGGTAACGGCCGCCAAGGCGCTTAACGGCTCCGGATCCTTGCTCGATGTCGTGATTGTGGATCGGCAGGGCCAAGTCATCGCCCGAACCGACCCGCGCAAGGTGGGTTGACCCGCTCATTCCGTGCCCCGCCAGCCGGGCGTACGAAACCGCCGCTGATAATCCGCATCATAAAGCGAGCTGTTGCGAAAGCCCTCCGCACCCAGCGTTTTTCCCACTAAAATGAGTGCCGTACGCTCGACAGGGCTTTCCGAGAATTGTTCGGCAAGGGTTGCGAGCGTGCCGCCGATGATCTGCTGATCGGGCCAACTCGCGCGGTAGACGATCGCTGCGGGGCAATCCGCGCCGTAATGAGGCGTGAGCGTTGTGACCACTTCATCAAGCGTGTGGATTGAGAGGTGGATCGCCAGAACGGCGCCGGTTTTCGCAAAAGCCTCGAGGTTTTCGCTTTCCGGCATCGACGAAGCACGGCCCGAGGTGCGCGTCAGCACCACGGATTGGGCGATTTCCGGCAAAGTGAGCTCCGCGCCCAAAGCGGCTGCGGCTGCGGCAAAGCTTGGCACGCCCGGCGTTACCGTGAACGGAATACCAAGCGATTTTAAAAGCCGTATCTGCTCGCCCATGGCGCTCCAGATGGAAAGATCGCCGGAATGGAGGCGGGCGACATCTTCACCGGCTTGGTGCGCGCGGCTGAATTCGGTGCCCAAGTCTTCCAGCGACATCGCCGCCGTATTGATAATGCGCGCGTCCTTTGGGCAATGCGCCAGAATTTCCTTCGGTACCAAGGAGCCCGCATAGAGGCAGACGGGGGAGGCGGCGATCAGATCGCGCCCGCGCAAGGTGATGAGGTCGGGCGCACCGGGGCCTGCGCCGATAAAATGAATGGTCATGCTTGGCCTCCAGCACTTTTGGCTATGGCGCAGGTTATCCCGCCCTGACTGATGCGGGGTAGAATAAGCGTCGCCCCTTCCCCCGCACCAACCAGTGCTGCGGTTTCGGCAATCGAGGGAACGCCGAACAATGCCACCACCCGTTCTGAGCGGGTCTCGGTGCGGCAGGCTACATTTTTTAAGGCCGCCTCCGGCAAGAAAAGCAAAGGAAGCGAGAGGGTTATAGCTGCTTCTGCGAGTCCTGATTCAAGCGATTTGGCCGCCACCGTGAACAATCCCGCAATCGTGTCGCGCTCGACGCGGTCCAGTGCGTCTTCCACAAGCGCCACGACGTCGCCCGCTTGAACGCCTGATTTGCAGCCGATGCCGATGGCGATCATGGGCGCTTCTCCTCGCCCTTGACGATTACCCATTGGATCACCGGCATCGACGCCCGCCAGCCATGAAACGGCCCGACCGGATCGGCGCGCGAAACCTCGATCTTGGATAAAGTGCCGCCCATCGCCACATGGCGGCGCATCAGATCGGCTTGGGTTTCAATTGTCACAGCATTGGCGACAAGGTGGCAGCCCTCGGGCAGCGCCGCCCAAGCGGCATCGATCACGTTTGGGTCGGTGCCGCCACCGCCGATAAAGATCGCATCCGGCGATGGCAGGCCAAAAAGCGCTTCGGGGGCTTTGCCTTCGACGATCTGAAGCTCGGGTACGCCGAGCGAGAGCGCGTTGCGTAACATCCGTTCCGCCCGATCTTGGCGCGGTTCAATAGCAATGGCGCGGTTGGCGGGATGTCGCAGCATCCATTCAATCGAGACCGAGCCGGAACCTGCGCCAATATCCCAGAGCACCTGTCCTTGTCGCGGCTCGAGCGAGGAGAGCGTAACAGCGCGGATTTCGCGTTTGGTAATCTGCCCGTCATGCTCGAACAGGTCATCCTCCAGCCCTGAGGTGAGCGGCAGGATACGCGCGCCACGGGAGGCCTTGATCTCGATCCCCAGCGTATTGAGCGGATCAAACTTTTCGCGAGTGGTTTGAATCGCTTGCGCCGTTTTCTTGATAATCTGCTCGCGCGGGCCACCCAGCGCTTGTCCGATGGCGACCACGCTTTCGCCCATGCCGTGGGTTACCAGATAATCGGCCACGCGGTGGATTGTGGTTTCATCCCATGTCAGAGATAGGATCTTGGCATGGGGCTGGCAATGCGGCGCGATCCGCTCGAGAGGCCTCCCATGGAGCGAGAGTAGCGCGCAATCCTGCATTGCCCAGCCAAGGCGAGAGGCCATCAGGCTGAAGGCCGACGGGGCTGGCAAAGTGAGCATTTCTTCCGGTGGAATATGACGCGCAAGCGTTGCGCCAACGCCATAAAAGAACGGGTCGCCCGAGGCCAGAATAACCGTATTTTGGCCGCGGCGGGCCAGAATGATCTCAATACCTTGCTCGAAAGGTTTTGGCCAAACCTTTGTTTCGGCGTCAGATTTTCCAATCAGCTCAAGATGCCGCTCGCCGCCCATGATAAAGGTCGCGTGATCGACCATTCGCAACGCGGCAGGCGATATTCCGTCTCGACCGTCCTCGCCAATGCCGATAAGGGTGAGCCATGGCGCTGTCATCATGCGGCTCCGCTAACCGGATGTGAACCATGGCGGGAAATCTTCTGATCTTGGGTGGCACAAGCGAGGCGATGGCGCTGGCGCGTGCTTTGGCGGATCGCTCCGAGATCCATGCCGAGATGTCGCTGGCGGGGCGAACCGGCCACCCCGTGCTGCCGCCGATGAAGCACCGGATCGGCGGCTTTGGCGGTGTTGAGGGGTTGGTTGCCTATCTGGAGCGCGAAAACGTGAGCGCGGTGATCGACGCCACCCATCCTTTTGCCGCGCAAATGACGCGCAACGCCGCTTTGGCGTGCGACAGGCTCGGCGTACCGCGTCTGATCTTCACCCGCCCCGCTTGGACCCCGAGCGAGGAGGACCGCTGGATCAGCGTGCCCGATACCGAAGCGGCCGTTGATGCCTTGGGGGAGGTACCCAAAAAGGTTTTTCTCACCGTCGGACGTCTGTCGTTGCCCGCTTTTCGCCGCGCGCCGCAACATCATTACCTCATGCGCAGCATCGATGCGCCCGATCAGGCCGATTGTCCACCGCATACCGAGCTTATTCTTGCCCGTGGACCGTTTGACGTCGAAGCCGAGCGCGCGTTGATGGTGGCCCATGATATTGAGGTCATTGTCACCAAAAACAGCGGCGGTCATGCCACCGACGCCAAACTTTCGGCGGCCCGCGCTCTTCATCGGCCTGTCATCATGATTGACCGTCCGACCGTGCCCGTAAGCCGTGTCGTGCATGATCTTGTGGGCGTGATGGCGTTTATCGAGGCTCATCGCTTCAAACCGTAATGGCGCGGCGTATAAAGCCAGGGCTCTTGACCTTCACGCTCGATAAAACGTGTTTCACTGGACCCGATCATCACCAAAGTCGACATATCGGCGGTTGAAGGGTCTGCTTCGCCCAAATTCGTCAACACGATCCGCTCATCGGGACGACCGACCGCGCGGGCAAAGGCAACCGGTGTGGCGGGGCTTTTGAGCGAACGGAGCAGCGCGAAGGCGTCATGGATCGGTTGGGGTCTCGTTTTTGAGGCCGGATTATAGAGCGCGATCACGAAATCACCCTCAGCCGCTGCGGTAAGGCGCTGGATGATCACATCCCACGGCTTGAGGTTGTCGGAGAGCGAAATCGCACAAAAATCATGGCCAAGAGGCGCGCCAAGGCGGGCGGCTGCGGCTTGCATGGCGCTGATGCCGGGTAAAACCTGAACCTTCGTCGCCCGATCCGCATCGGTGCCAGTATCAATCGCTTCGAAAACGGCCGCCGCCATCGCAAACACGCCGGGGTCGCCGCCCGAGACAACGGCGACCACATGACCCTGTTGGGCGAGGTCCAGCGCGTGGCGCGCGCGGTCGATTTCGACACGGTTGTCGGTCGCGTGTTTCACCTGCCCCTTGCGGGCAGGCAGGCGCTCGACATAGGGGATATAGCCGATGATATCGGTTGCTTCTTCCAGCGCATGGGAAGCTTCTGGTGTCAGCCAGCGATCAGGGCCGGGACCAAGTCCAACGATGATGATTTTACCGCTCGTCATAGAGGCCGCCGTCCTTCGCCCGGTACAATAATCATCGAGAAATAGGGCGCTTGGCCATCCGTTTTATCGCTCAGGGGCATGATGATTTCACCCGCCATCGTGCCGCGTTCGACATAGAAGGATCGGCTTAATAGCCCTTCTTCATCAAGGAGATCGCGAACCTTTTGAAAGTTTTTTCCGAGCTTCATCACTACGACCGCATCGGCCAAAGCGAGCCGTTTCTTGAGCTCGTCGCGCGGCAGCGTTCCGGGTACGACCGAGAGCACATCATCGCCCCACGTCACAGGAATACCGGTTGCGGTCCAGCACCCCGACATGCCGGTTACGCCCGGGCAAATCGTCACCTCGAAATGGTCTTTCAGCCTTATATAGGGATGCATGAAGGAGCCGTAAAACAGCGGATCACCTTCACACAAAAGTGCAACATCGCGCCCTGCCGAAAGATGGCTCGCGAGCGTCGCCGAAGCCTCGTCATAGAAGGCGGCAAGCTGGCGGTTATAGTCGGGGTCGGTGTGCGGAATTTCCGTTGTCACCGGATAGACGAGCGGTAATTCGATCGCGTCCTTATGGATCAAGCCATCGGCAATGGTGCGGGCATGGCCTTTTTTGCCGCGCTTGGCGAACCAGGCGACGACAGGGGCGGATTGCATGGCCTTCATGGATTTAAGCGTCACAAGCTCGGGATCGCCCGGCCCGAGGCCCACGCCGTAAAGCCGTCCTTTTTGTCCAGAAACGCTCATTCCTTGTCACTCGCCAGCGCGTTGACGGCGCCAACCGTCATGGCGCTGCCGCCTTTTCTGCCTTTAACCACAATCCATGGCGCGCGATTATCATCCATCAGCGCGTCTTTTGACTCTGCCGCTCCCACAAAGCCAACGGGCATACCCACAACACAAGCGGGCAGGGGCGCGCCCTCATCGAGCATTTCCAGCAATCTGAAAAGGGCGGTCGGCGCATTGCCGATGGCAATAATGCTGCCTTTCAGATGCGGCCGCCAGAGTTCCATCGCCGCCGCCGTGCGGGTTGTGCCGAGCTGTTTGGCGAGTTCGGGTACGCGTGGATCGTCGAGCGTACAGATCACTTCATTATTGGCGGGGAGGCGCGCACGCGTAATGCCATTGGCCACCATTTTGGCGTCGCACAGGATCGGCGCGCCAGCCAGTAGCGCCTCGCGGCCGCGCTTGGCAGCATCAGGCGAGAACAGAATATCGGCTGCCGCTTCCACGATCCCGCAGGAATGGATGATACGGACCGCAACCTTCTCTTCTTCCGGCGTAAAGCGGGCGAGATCGCTCTCGGCTCGGATCATGGCGAAGCTTTTGTCGTAAATCGCCGCGCCGTCGCGGATATAGTCGTAGCGCGAACTCACCGGCTCACTCCTTTAAACAGATCCTTCAATGCCGCCTCCGCCGCCACCTTGTCGAGCCCGAACAGGCGCGGCGGATCAGATGCCTTGCCGTTGACGACAAGATCGTAAAGTCCATTTTTACCCACCAGAACGGCTGTCGTAGCGGTGGGGTTGGCGCAGCCCTTCTCGCAACCCGACACATGCAGTCGTATTCCGGACGGCCGAGATAGCGATGGCAGCGCCGCAAAGGCCAAGGCGTCCTCATGTGTCCTCACGCTGGCATTGCGGCAAGCGGGCATGCCGGGGCAGGCGCTGATGGCAAGGCGGGGGTCTGAGGCTTGCGTGATAAACTCCGGCCCCGCTTTCTCGATCAAAGATTGGGCGGCTTTGGCATCGAGGCCTGGGACGAGAATGGCGCGCCATGGGGTGAGCCGTAATTCGCCCATTCCGTCCTTCGCCGCGATGTCGGCCAGTGCCGTGAGGTTATTGGCGCTCCAGCGGCCAAAAGGCGCGCCGATGCCGACAAAGCCTGTTTGATCGAGCGGGTGAAATCCGAAAGGAGGCAAGGTCGCAAGCTTCGGAGGAAGGGTGATCAGACGTATCAATCCCGCTTCATGCAGAAGCGCTTTAATTCCAATTAAAAAAATTAAATCTTTTATTCTTTTAAGAGATTTATCGGATTTATTGGATGTTTTGATGAAGGTTTTCGCGAGTGCCGCCGCGCTGTCGGCGACCTGGTCCGGCGCGATCAGCGCCACGGTCTCGGAGCTCCCGAGGCGTATCGCAAACAGGATTTCGTCGTTGCTCTTGATGGCTTCAAATCCGATATCGGCAGACTGCCCAAACACGCCAAATCGGCCGCCATCGTCCACCAAAAAGCCGAACTTTCCCGGGAGTGCATGCAGGGCACTGTCCGAGACAAGACGGGCCTCCAACGCTTTAACGACCGGTCGGATATCGAGAAGCGCCGACGGGTCGAGGCCCGCCAAAGGCGATGCCATGACATTGCGTACCGCCTCCGCTTCCGCATCCTGGTCGATCAGGCCATGGCGCGAGAGGTCGGCAATGAGGTGCGGCCATTGGCTGGCCCCGACGCCGCGGAGCTGCAAATTGGCACGTCCCGATAGATCGATCAGTCCATTGCCATGCAGGAGGGCTGCGTTGGCAATGATCTGGGCTTTTTGGGCGCTCAAGCTGCCGCCGGTGATGCGCAAGCGCACCAATAGGCCGTCGCCACTTTCCATCGGCCTTAACGCGCCCGGACACCAGCCTTTGATCAGCGATGGGGCGTTCATTCAGCCGCCTCCGCCACGATGTCCTGCAGTGCGGCCTGGGTCCAGTTACGCCGTGAGGTCCAAAACCCGCGCTTTTCAGCTTGCCTAAAGGTCTCGGCGATCGCAGCGGCTGCTTCGGGATTGGCCTCTTTTAAAAAGGCCCGAACCTCGTCATTGCCGAGTGTCGCGTCGAAAATCTGGTCAAAATGGCGGCTTTCGACGACGTCGGCGAGGGCGGCATAGGCAAACAGATTGTTGACCGTTTCGGCCAACTCGGTGGCCCCGCGCCAGCCATGCCGCATTTGGCCCTTGATCCAGCGCGGATTGGTGGCCCGCCCGTTCAGCACACGGGCTATTTCCTCGCGCACGGTTCTTACTTTAGCGGGTGCGCCGCCCTTCGTTGCGTCGACATGATAAATGGCCGGTGTCGAACCAAGGGATTTTGCAGCAGCTGCAAAGCCCCCCTCATGTTCCGAGAACGCATCGGAGTCCAAAATATCCTGTTCGACCATATCCTGAACGTGGACAAAGGCATCGGCTTTGCCAATAAGCTCGCGGAAGGTCTTATTGGCCTCAATTCCTTCGCCCGAAGCCCGATAGGCATGGGAATTGGCCGCCAGATAGGCTTCGCCCAATTCGGCCTGATCTTGCCAATCTCCCCGCGCCATTTTTTCGCCAAGTCCCAGCCCATAGGTGCCTGGGGCGGAGCCGAAGATGCGAAGTTGCTCGGCTTCGCTGGAGCGGCGCATGGCTGCCAGTGGGTTTTCGTCGGTTGTTTCGTCCAGTTGCGAGACGGCTTGTACAGCTTCGTCGAACAGGGCGATTTGCGTTGGAAAAACATCCCGAAACAGGCCAGAGATGCGCAATGTGACGTCGACGCGGGGGCGGCCGAAGATGGCCGGGGGTAAAATCTCAAATCCGGTGACGCGGGACGACGATGCTTCCCAAAGGGGTCTGACGCCGAGCAAGGCCATCGCCTG
Organism: Hyphomicrobiales bacterium; assembly: GCA_947454055.1. Lineage (GTDB taxonomy): Bacteria > Pseudomonadota > Alphaproteobacteria > Rhizobiales > Beijerinckiaceae > CAIUPE01. Next base: position 10,864 of record CANGIS010000035.1, on the reverse strand, counting down.
AGCGATATCATCGCCACCCGTGCGCATGGTGGCCGATCCCCAAAGATCAATCACGACAGAGCGCGGCCAGTCGCCATGGTCTTGGGCGTGGCGTGAAACAACCTCTTCAGCCGTGCGTTTGCCGATTTCCCAAGCCGTTCGGGTCGGAACCGCACGCGGGTCGATCGAATAGAGGTTACGGCCGGTGGGAAGGACATCCACTCGCCCGCGTGACGGCGCGCCGGCAGGTCCCGCAGCCACGAATTTTCCCCCCAAGGCGGCCAGCAGGCCGTCTCGTTCGGCTTCGGGGCTGGCCAGTAACCGTAGGGAGGCCGCTACGGGATCCAAAACTTCGTCCATGACCCGCAAGGTATCTTGATTGACAGCGGCGGAATTGGCGCGCCCGAACACATGCAGGCCATCGGCAATCCGCATTTCCTTGATGTCGCACAGCCACGCATCGAGATCGCCCAGCAGGTCGGAGGTCGCAGCGCTGTCGTTCAAGCCGGCATCGGCCATGAGCCCGGTTTCCCGGGCGCGGCTCACGATCAGGTCTGCCAGCATCGCCGCACGGCGCGGATCAAGCGTTTGCGCCGTTGAATACTCATCCAACAGACCTTCGACTTCGATGGCGGCTCCATGGGAGCCGGCTTCAGTGAGGGGCGGCGTCAGATGGCCAATGGTGACGGCCGAAAGGCGTCGTTTCGCCTGCGCGGCCTCACCGGGATTGTTGACGATAAACGGGTAAATAACGGGAAGGGGCCCGATCAGCACTTCAGGTGCACAATCGGATGACAAGGCAACCGATTTACCGGGCAGCCATTCCAGCGTGCCATGCGTGCCACAATGGATCATGGCGTCGGGGCTGAAGCCATGGCAGAGCCAGAGATAGAACGCGATATAGGCATGCGACGGCGGGCGTGAGGCGTCATGGTATTCGGCCTTGATATCCTGACCAGATCCGCGGGCGGGCTGCAGCGCTACGGCCAAATTTCCGGCCTCGACCACGCGAAAGCCAAAGCCTGTGTCCGTTAAGGCCGGATCGTTCTGTGGCGGCCCCCACGCTGAATTGACAGATTGACGGAAGGCTTCCGGTAAACGCGCAAACTGGGTTACATAGGCGTCGAGGGAAAGGTGCGCGGTCGTCGGACCTTGTGTCAAAGCGGACATCAAAGCGGCACCGTCGGTTAGGTCGGCGATCGAATAACCTGCGGCGCGCAGATCCTGCGCGATAGCGATGACGCTTTCAGGGGTATCCAGACCCACCGCATAGCCCGCTCGCCCGCCTTTGTGCGGATAATCCGACAGCACACACGCGATCCTCTTTTCAGACGCGGTTTTGCGGCCAAGAAGGGTCCAGTTCAGCGCAAGATCCGCGACAAATGCAATGCGGTCTGGCGCGGATTTATGGATCACGCGGGTAAATTCGGTTGTCTCGCGTCGTTCAACTTCCGATTTGAAGGAGATCGTACGGGTGATGATACGGCCGTCGAGTTCCGGCAAAACAACATTCATCGCCAGATCGGTAGCGGATAATCCGCGCGACGAGGCCGCCCATGGCTCCTCGCGTGTCGTGGCCAGAATGGCTTGCAAGACGGGAATGCCGGTTCTGTCGAGGGCCGTGGTTCCATCGTCAATTTTGGCTGAAAAAGCCGTTGTATTCAGGACGATGTGAGGATTGGATAAAGTAAGATGGGAGGCGATTTCCGCGATCGCACCCGGATCTTTCAGACTGGATACACACACGCAATCCACCGCAAAGCCACGCTCTGCAAGCGCATCGGCAAGGTCGATGAGGGGCGCGGTATCCTCCGCAATCATCACCGAGCGATAGGCGACGATCAAGGCGCGGGCGGCATCGGGCGACGCGGTGCGGCAAGCCTCGCGGTAAAGCGTCATCGGGGCGATGGGTTCTGGTGCTGCGACGGGGCGGTCATGTCCGAGCTTGGCGGATATCCAGTCAAGACAGCGGGAAAGATTATCCCTGCCGCCTTCGTGAAAGAACCGCCAAAGGGTTTTGAGCTCGTCGGTCGGCAGGGTCGAGGCGGCGTCGAGCCGCGGGTCGGCCTGATAATCGCCCGGCACGATGGCTAAGTGGAAGCCCATCAGACGGGCAGCACGCGCCAGTTCCTCGGTGCCATAGGCCCAGTAATCCTTGCCTCCAAGCAAACGAACCAACACGAATTTCGCATGAGGTAGGAGCTTTTCCGCAATCAGGTCGACGGAATAGGGGTGCTTTAATTGGGCAAGGTTGGCGACGCGTAAGCCGGGATAAAACCCCGTTCCCGCCTCCCACGACGCCACCAACCCCGCCAGATCACTGTCGGTGAAGGATAAAAACAAAACATCCGCCGGCGACAGCCCCAAATCGACGGCCTCGGCCGTCTCATCAAGCGTTACTGTGTCGGAGCGAAGGAGGTGCATGGCGGTTGAACGGGCTTTCGGTGTTAGTGAGGACGAGCAAGGTCTGCCGCGAGTGCTGCGCGGTCTAAGCCCTTTTCGCCGATAAACACGAGATTTCCGGACCGGACCGCACCTTGCGGCCACACTGTGTCGAAATGATGCCGGAATCGGGTGCCAACACCCTGCACCAACAACCGCATCGGCTTATCCGCAATATCGAGAAATCCTTTGGTACGAAGCACGTCGTGATCGGCGGCGATCGCTTCAAGGCGGCTCAGAAAGGCCGGAATATCGCTGATTGTGGGTACAGGGAGTGCAAAACTGTCAAAATCGTCATGATCATGGCCTTCTTCCGCATCATGATGCGAAGGACGATGGGCCAAGTCGTCTTCCGCAGCCGCTGAGAGGCCGAGAAGGATTTCCGCCGCCACTTTGCCTTCATGGGTTTCGACAATGCGGACAGCCCGCGGCACGGTGGCGTTGATTTGATCGATAATGACCTGAGCGCTGGCTTTATCAATCAGATCCATTTTGTTCAGTATCACAAGGTCGGCGCATAATAGCTGGTCCTCGTAGACTTCCTCGAGCGGATTGTCGTGATCGATCGCCGTATCGTCGGCGCGCTGGGCGAGCAGGGCTTCAGGATCATCGGCAAAACGGCCAGAGGCAACGGCCGCCCCATCAACGACGGTAACCACGCCATCCACCGTCAATTTCGCGCGAATGGGCGGCCAATCAAAGGCTTTAACTAGCGGTTTTGGCAGCGCAAGGCCGGATGTCTCGACAATAATGTGCTCCGGACGGTTGGGGAGAGCGAGCAATTTCTCGATCGCAGGAATGAAATCATCCGCCACCGTGCAGCAAATGCAGCCATTGGCGAGTTCGACGATGTTCTCATCCGGGCAACTTTCAATCCCGCAGGACCGCAAAATCTCGCCATCAACCCCGATATCGCCGAATTCGTTGACGATGAGGGCGAGGCGTCTGCCTTTGGCATTTTCCAGCACATGGCGGATAAGCGTGGTCTTTCCAGCGCCTAAAAAGCCCGTGATGATCGTAACAGGAACCTTTGCGAGGGGGGAGGTGGTCATGGCGTAATCTCCGAAGCTTTGGGGGAGGAAACAGAAGGCGGTAGCCGCGCGATGACACCTTTTTTCAAGGCATCGGGGCGTTGCTTCCACGGAATAAGGCCGTCATCGGTGGCGCTGTAGAGGGCAGCGCCGGCGAGGATGGTTTCAGGGGCGGTGTCGGGGGTGAAATCGCCATAGACATAGGTCCATTTACCGGGTGCGCCGAAGGCTACGGTGCAGGGTCTCTTGCAAACACTCAAGCATTCGACGCCTTCCAGCCGGATATTGGCCCCGTCTTCGCCCAAAGCGCCTGCAAGGGCTGCCATGAGACGCGCTCCGGCGCGCTCCGGCGAGGGATCCTCGGCCGTCTTGCAGGTCGTACACACATAGATCGTCGTAACCGTCATGCGCCATTATCCTTGTTGCCTCGCGGGGTACGAGGCTAGGGCGCGCGCAGCGGCAAATAAGCCGCGTTTATGGCCATCATGGGCCGAAAACCGTTCCGAGGCACCCCGCCCGGAAGCATGCGTTGTTCAGAAAAGGCAGGTCTCCTGGCTCGCGGATCGTTGCTTGGCACCACCTTCCCAGTTTGCCTTTTAGCAAGGTTTACCAGTGGCTTCATCGGTGCGCGGCTAACCGCTTACAGTTGCGGGGGCAGCCATGGAATAACCGCGTCGAGCGGATTCACCATGTTCCCTTTTAACCCCTCTTTCGGAGGGGGCCTTCTCATGGAACGACACTGGGGGAAGGTGGAACGCATGTCAATTTAAGACAGCATCGAACCGGTGGTATTTGGCACCGAAACTTCGTATGAGCACCCATAATCCCGCCATAGAGGATCTGCCATGGCCGAGCTTACGGAAGAAGAAGTGGCCCAACGCCACAAAGACAAAATGGCCAAACGCAAGGCCGTGCAGGATGCCGAGGTGGCCTCGAAAACCATCACCGAGAAGGGTCTCCTGATCGTCAATACCGGCCCCGGCAAAGGCAAGTCGACGGCGGCTTTTGGCCTTATCATGCGGGCTTTGGGCTATGAGTGGCCGGTTGGGATTGTACAATTCATCAAGGGCGCATGGGAGACCGGCGAGCGTAAGGCTCTGGAAAGGTTCTCCGATTTAGTGCGTTGGTACTCGATGGGTGAAGGCTTTACCTGGGAAACGCAGGATAAAGCGCGCGATATAGCGGCAGCGGAAGCCGCTTGGGTCAAGGTCAAGGAACTGATGTCGGACCCGACCATCCGGCTTTTGGTGCTGGATGAGCTTAATATTGCGCTGCGTTACGATTATTTGCCGCTTTTGGAGGTGGTCGAGACGTTGAAAGCCCGCAGGCCCGATTTGCATATTGTGGTGACGGGCCGGAATGCTAAGCCGGAATTGATCGAAGCCGCTGATCTTGTGACGGAAATGGGCTTGGTGAAGCACCATTTTGCGGCGGGCGTTAAGGCCCAACAGGGAATCGAATTCTGATGGCTGGCAAGGCTTTGATGATCCAAGGCACGGGATCCGATGTTGGCAAATCGCTGATTGTTGCGGGGCTTTGCCGGGTTGCGCGCAATCGGGGGCTTAAGGTTCTGCCGTTCAAGCCGCAAAACATGTCGAACAATGCGGCGGTAACGGCGGATGGCGGCGAGATCGGGCGGGCGCAAGCCCTGCAGGCGCGGGCCGCAGGGGTTGCTCCGACGGTGCATATGAACCCTGTTCTCTTGAAACCCCAAAGCGAGATCGGCTCGCAAATCATCGTGCAGGGCCGCGTCGAGGGGACAGCCAAAGCACGCGATTATCAGGCATTGAAACCGAAGCTGATGGCGTCTGTTCTCGATAGTTTTCAACGACTTAAAGCCGACGCCGACCTTGTTCTGATTGAAGGGGCGGGGAGTGCGGCGGAAATCAATTTACGCGCCAATGACATCGCCAATATGGGCTTTGCCCGTGCAGCCGATGTGCCCGTCGTGTTGCTGGGTGACATTGATCGCGGTGGCGTTATTGCCCAGATTGTTGGCACCAAAGCCGTTTTAGACCCTGCAGATGCGGCGATGGTGGCGGGTTTTCTGGTCAATCGCTTCCGGGGCGACCCCACTCTTTTTGAAGATGGAATGCGTCTGATCGCTGAAAAATCAGGCTGGAAAAGCTTTGGTTTGATTCCGCATTTCCGCGATGCGTTCCGGCTTCCGGCGGAAGATGCGGTGGCGCTGGATCGCCGGAAAGCGGCTCGCGATGCGCCGATTACGATTGCGGTTTTGCAATTGCCAAGAATTTCAAATTTCGACGATTTTGACCCGTTAGCGGCTGAATCCGGGGTTAAATTACTCATGATTCGTCGGGGAGAGGCCATTCCGGGGGATGCGGATTTGGTCATCATCCCCGGATCGAAAGCCACGATTGCCGACCTTGAGGCGCTCAAGGCTGAGGGGTGGGATATCGACCTCAAAGCCCATATTCGACGCGGAGGGCGGGTGCTTGGGGTGTGTGGCGGGTATCAGATGCTGGGCAATCGGGTTGAGGATCCTTTCGGTATCGAGGGTGCCAAAGGCGGCATTGACGGTTTGGGGTTACTGGATGTCGATACGGTAATGGCGAGCAATAAGACACTTTTGGCGGTTTCAGGTGCCGATATTGACGGAAATGCGCCCTTTTCCGGCTATGAAATGCATATTGGCGTTACGTTGGGGCCGGATGCCTCGCGCCCGATTTTACGCTTTTCAGATGGCAAAGTGGATGGGGCCCGCTCGGTCGATGACCGGGTCCGCGGGGTCTATGTCCACGGGCTTTTTGCCGACGATCGCCAGCGGGCGCGTTGGCTGGACTGGATTGGCGCGAAGGGGTCGGATTTGGCCTATGATCAGCTGGTTGAAGACACGCTTGAGGCACTTGCAGCCCATCTTGAGATGTATGTGGATGTGGATGGAATAATTGGATTGGCTCGATAGGCGGGGTTTTCTGCTGAAAGGGTAGAAATTTTTTAAGCTGGATAAAAGCGGGTTTCAGATCGTCGGACGGGCCATACGGGTAGCTAGGGTGTGGGTTGTGATCGTTTTGGCTAATTGGGCCGAACTGGCGCCACATTTCATCCGTCATTGCGAACGAACGTGAAGCAACCCAGCTGATGGGCATTGGAAGAGCAAAATTAAGTCGCTTCTAAAAATCCAAATCAATCGATCGGTGAACCGCGGAAGTGCAACCAAGTAACACCCATCATCTGGGTTGCTTCGCTCTCGCTCGCAATGACGGTTGGGGGGCGTCAAACCGCTATCGCCAACCCCAGAACGACCATTCCCTCTATCACTGCCGCCAAGCGGTACAGGCTCAGTGCCCGACGAATATCGTCGGCGTTCGCTTCACGCTTGCCGTTCCCCATATAGGCGTCGTCCACCATCTCGGTGCCATAAAGTCTTGGTCCTGCGATTTTGAGGCCCAAGGCTCCGGCCATGGCGGCTTCGGGCCAACCGGCGTTGGGCGAGCGGTGGTGTTTGGCATCGCGCAGCACCGCGCGGATGGCGTCAAAGGCCGAGCCGTCGGGTTTCAGAAGCGCGGCAAGGATGATCCATAGCGCTGCAAGGCGTGAGGCGGGCAGGTTGATCAGATCATCGAAGCGGGCTGCGGCCCAGCCGAAGGCGCGGTATTTTTCCGATTTATGTCCGATCATGCTGTCTGCTGTATTGGCGGCTTTATAGAGAACGCCGCCGGTGAGGCCGAGCATCGCGGTCCAGAACAGGGGGGCGACCACGCCATCGGAAAAATTTTCGGCGAGGCTTTCGATGGCCGCGCGGCTGACGCCTGCTTCATCCAGCACCTCGGTATTGCGACCGACGATCATGGCCACCGAGCGGCGACCCGCGACAAGGCCACCGGTTTCAAGCGCTTCGGCGACCGCCGCCACATGCTCATAGAGGCTGCGTTGCGCGGGCAGGGTGGCGGCCAGTAAAATGACCGCGAGCAAGCCTGCGTCATGCAGCGATAAAAGCCGCTCCGCAATCATGGCAACGCCGCCCGCTATTGATAATAAGAGGATAAGGGCGACAACGCCCAAGAAGCGGCGAAGGATGAAGGATTGCGCGGGGCGGTTTAAAAGGCGGTCGAGCAGCGTAATGAAGGCACCAATCCAGGTGACGGGATGGCCGATGAGGCGGTATAGCGGTTGCGGATAGCCGAAAAGCGCTTCAATGAGCAGGGCTGCCGCCGCGATGAAGAGTGAACCCGTGACCATATCTGTTTCCCAGCCCTATTCCGACCCGTCCAAGGGTGCTTCGTCTGAAAGCCTATACCATCACGGGGGCAATCTGGCCGCCGCGCGTTTGGCGTTTCCGAACGCGCCGGAGCCTTGGATTGATTTATCCACCGGCATTAATCCGATCGCCTATCCGGTGCCGGAGGTGTCTGCGGCATCTTGGGCGCGTTTGCCAGAGGAAAATGCGGTGCAGGGGTTGGAGCGCGCCGCTGCCTCGGCCTATGGCATCTATTCCGACGTCGAGACGGTGGCAGCCCCCGGCACCCAGGTACTGATCGAGCTGTTGCCAAAGCTTTTCCCGGCCAAGCGGGTTGGCATTCTGGGGTTCACCTATGCGGAGCACGCGAAATGCTGGCGTGCATCGGGAGCAGAAATCGTTACCGTCGATCATCTCGATCAGTTGCAGGACTTCGATGTCGCCATTGTGGTGAACCCGAATAATCCGGATGGCCGCCTTGTTCCCGCAGCCGATCTCCGAACGCTGGCCGAAGCGATGGCGAAGGAGGGACGTCGTTTGATCGTCGACGAGGCGTTTATCGATATTTTATATCCGGGCTCAAGCCTTGCGCCCTATCTGATGACAAAAGGCACCGTTCTTCTGCGCTCCTTTGGCAAAACCTATGGCCTTGCAGGTCTGCGACTCGGCTTTGCCGTGGCAGGCCATGAGGATGCGGCGCTGATCCGGCAGGCTTTAGGGCTATGGGCGGTGTCGGGTCCGGCGATTGCGATTGGCAAAAAGGCGCTCGAAGATCGGGCTTGGCTGGAGGCCACGCGCGATCGGTTGATCTCGGATGCCGTGCGGCTCGATAGCGTGGTGCAGAAAAAGGGCTGGTCGGTGGTCGGCGGCACACCGCTCTATCGCCTGATTGCGTGTGATCACGCCGAATTGGTATTCCAGCGTTTGGCCGAGGCGGGCATTTTGGTGCGCGCGTTCCGCGATCATCCGCAATGGCTGCGGTTCGGACTGCCGGGAATAGGCTCGGAATGGATGGTGTTTGCCGAGCGGATGAGGGATATTTAGGCGGGAAGCTTGGCCAAAAAAATCGGGTGGGGGAAACCATGGCGCGTAATTTTTTAAGTGAATTGACGGGTTCTTTTGCAATGCCGGCGGCTGAAAACCCGACGGTGGCGATGGTGGAAGCAGCCTATCAGCATCACGGGCTCGACTGGCGCTATATCAATTGCGAGGTTCCGCCGGAAAAGCTCGGTGATGCCGTTAAAGGCGCGCGCGCCATGGGTTGGGCAGGGTTCAACTGCTCGCTGCCGCATAAGGTCGAGGTTATCCAATATCTCGACGGATTGGGCGCTTCCGCCGAAGTGATCGGGGCTGTGAACTGCGCGGTGCGTCGCGAAGGCCGCTATATCGGCGAGAACACCGACGGCAAGGGCTTTTTGCAATCGCTGATGGCGGTCATTGACCCCAAAGGATTAAACGCCGTGATGTTTGGTGCGGGTGGTGCGGCGCGCGCGTGTGCGGTGGAGATGGCGCTTGCGGGATTATCCCACATCACGATTGTTAACCGCGATGCAAAACGCGGGCAGGTGTTGGTGGATTTGATTAATTCGAAAACGCCTGCAAAAGCGGAACTGGTGGTGTGGGATAAAGCGTTTACCGTGCCAGCGGACACGGCGATTGTGGTGAATGCAACCTCGATCGGGCTTTATCCGGATGTAGACGCGCGGGTGAAGGTGGATATGGCGTCGATCACGCCTTCCATGATGGTGGCCGACATCATTCCAAACCCGCCGCGGACGCTGTTGATCCGCGAAGCAGAAGCGCGCGGGTGTCGTGTGATCGACGGGCTTGGGATGCTCGTTAATCAGGGCGTGATCGGGATCAAATATTGGACGGGAGTTGATGTTGATCCGGGTGTGATGCGGCGGACGGTGGAAGAGATATTTAAGGGGTGAGGGGTACCTATCACCGTCGAGTGAAGGACAGGTTTTTAGCATCGTTCATTGATTTTCGGTGAAAAATCGCCGAGAGATCATTTCGTTGCTCATTAAGGATGGCTGGGTGCTTAAAAGGGTGACAGGTTCCCATCATCATTTTGGAAAAACGGGCGTGCCCGTGATTGTTACCGTTCCTCACCCCAAACGTGACTTGCCGGTTGGAACGGTTCGATCCATTTATAAGCAAGCGGGTTGGTTGTGAGGAATGAGCGATGAAGCCTTATATCGGGTTGGTTTCGAAGAATGCGGAGAGTGCCTACGGGATCGTGTTTCCAGATGCGCCGGGCTGTTTTTCGGCCGCCGATACGATGGATGAGCTTTTCGCTATGGCGTCCGAAGCCTTGGCGGGATGGGCAGAGGTGATGCGCGAGGACGGGTTGCCCTTACCGCCGCGCCGCGATCTGTCGGCTTTGAGGGCTGACGCGGCATTAGCGGCGATTTGGGCGGATACGGTTATGGTGATTGCTGTCCCGGTGCCGACGGGTGAGGCCGATGCGTTGGCGGCTTGAATTGCAAGTTCAGTTTTTAGATTGCTTGGTTAAAACTCAATTCGACTAATTTGTCCTGACAAACTAAATCCGGCTCGCTTATTGTATAGTTTTTCTGCGTCGGTATTATGCACAGCATATCCAACTTGCATGTATTCACATTTTTGAACCTTTGCCCAATCAACTGATTTTTTTATCAAACTTGTTGCAACCCCTATTTTCGAAATTTTTCGAATACAAATAATTCGTTTAAAATAGCGTATTTATGATAGCTATAAACCGAGATAGCATAGTTAAAAGCGCAATAACTAGATGAATAGCCAGCTATCTGGCCATTTACATACGCTAGGTATATAATTTTTGGTTGTGGGATAGCCTTATAAAAAAATCCAAATAGCTACAAATGTTAAAATTATGGGCTACACTAACCGAAATTTTAGGCTCTAATTTTCTGATAAAAGCTTGATGTCCTGCTATTAAAGACTTTAAATCTTCAAGGTGAAAATCAGAAGAGAATGCGTCAATTTTTATGTTTTGCATTCTCGAAATTTATAAATAAAATTACGTTAGGTCAATATTGAAATAAATTATCAACACCCCTCACCCCCGCTCGACAAACCCCTCCAGCACCATTTTCCGGCCGGCCTTCTCAAAATCAATCGTTAGCTTATTGCCATCGACCGACGCCACCGCGCCATAGCCGAATTTGATGTGGAAGACGCGTTCGCCTTCGTTGAAGTTTGCGGC
>CANGIS010000034.1 GCA_947454055.1 Hyphomicrobiales bacterium | reverse complement strand
GCCGGCGGCAAGCATAATGACCTCGATAATGTGGGCTATACAGCCCGCCACCATACTTTTTTCGAGATGCTCGGCAATTTCTCGTTCGGCGATTATTTCAAGGAGCGCGCGATCGAGCTCGCTTGGAACCTGATCACTAAAGATTACGCCATTGATCAGTCGCGTTTGCTCGTCACCGTCTACCACGAAGACGACGAGGCGCATGGGCTTTGGAAGAAGATTGCGGGGCTTCCCGATTCGCGCATCATCCGGATTCCGACGTCCGACAATTTCTGGGCGATGGGCGATACGGGACCGTGCGGCCCGTGCTCGGAAATCTTTTTCGATCACGGTGATAAAATTCCGGGTGGCCCTCCTGGATCCGCCGATCAGGATGGTGACCGGTTTATCGAAATCTGGAACCTCGTCTTCATGCAGTTTGAACAGGTTTCGGCGTCCGAGCGGATAGCGCTGCCCAAGCCTTCGATTGATACCGGCATGGGGTTGGAGCGTATTTCTGCTTTGTTGCAAGGCACGCATGACAATTACCAGACCGATACGATGCGCGCGCTGATCAAGGCCGTTGCGGAGACCACGGGCGTTGATCCGGCGGGGCAGGCGAGCCACCGCGTGATTGCCGACCATTTGCGCGCGGTATCTTTCCTTATCGCCGACGGCGTGCTTCCGTCCAATGAAGGGCGCGGCTATGTGCTGCGCCGGATCATGCGGCGGGCTATGCGGCATCTGCAATTGCTGGGTGCCCGCGAACCTTCCATGTTCCGTCTTGTTCCTTCGCTTATCCGCGAGATGGGGCAGGCCTATCCGGAGCTCGGTCGGGCTGAACCTTTGATCGAAGAGACGTTGCGGCTTGAGGAAACCAGGTTCCGCAAAACGCTGGAGCGGGGTCTTACCATGCTGGATGAGGAGACAAAGTCGCTCTTGTCAGGCAGTTCGCTTTCGGGCGATGTGGCATTTACGCTATATGATACCTATGGTTTTCCGCTTGATCTGACGCAGGATGCGCTACGTCCGCGCGGTATTGCGGTAGATACCGATGCCTTTAACACTGCGATGGATCGCCAACGCGAAAAAGCGCGCGCCGCATGGGCAGGATCCGGCGAAGCCGCGACCGATACCGTCTGGTACGGCGTGAAGGAGAAGGTCGGCGCGACCGAATTTTTAGGCTACGATACCGAACTGGCCGAGGGCGTGGTTCGCGCGCTCGTGTCGGACGGTAAGGTGGTCGACACCATCGGGGCTGGCAAGACCGGCTTCGTGATCCTCAATCAAACCCCCTTCTATGCCGAAAGCGGCGGACAGGTGGGCGATACCGGCACGATGGTCGGGGCAGGTCTCAAGCTACGCGTGACGGACACGCAAAAGAAACTCGGCGATCTGTTTGTTCATGTCGTGACCGTTGAAGAGGGGACGGTAACGGTCGGTGCGGCGCTTGAATTGGTGGTCGACCAATCCCGTCGCGGTGCCATCCGGTCCAATCACTCGGCCACCCATCTGCTGCATGAGGCGCTTCGGCAGGTCTTGGGTGATCATGTTGCCCAGAAGGGATCGATGGTATCGTCCGAACGGTTGCGGTTCGATTTTTCCCATACCAAATCGATTTCGGATGAAGAGATCGAACGGATCGAGGCGATTGCCAATCGGGTCGTATTGCAAAACGAGCCGGTGGTTACCCGTTTGATGGGCGTGGAAGAGGCGATTGAAAGCGGTGCCCGCGCATTGTTTGGTGAGAAATATGGCGAAGAAGTACGCGTCGTCTCGATGGGGTCGGAGCCGGGGTCCAATCAGGCGTATTCGATCGAGCTGTGCGGCGGCACGCATGTGCGGCGCACCGGTGACATCGGGCTGATCAGCATTGTGTCGGAGTCAGGCGTCGCGGCAGGTACGCGTCGACTTGAAGCCATGACGGGTGACACCGCACGTCGCCATCTTGTTTCGGAATCTAAGAAACTCAGAGAGTTATCTTCTTTACTTAAAGTCACGCCGCAGGATTCTGCTGATCGGTTGGCGGTTGTGATCGAGGAGCGCCGCAAATTCGAGCGCGATCTGGCCGACGCCCGCAAGCGGCTGGCCATGGGCGGTGGCGGGGCCGGAACGACTTCCGATATTGTCGATCTGGGCGGCGTTTCCTTCATGGGACGGACGGTTGACGGCGTCGAGATGAAGGATTTGAAAGGCCTTGCTGATGAGGCCAAGGTGCAATTGGGTTCGGGTATCGTCGCACTGATCAATATCGGCGAAGACGGCAAAGCCGGTCTGGTTGTAGCGGTCACGGCGGATCTGACCGCGCGGTTCAACGCGGTGGATCTGGTGCGGGTCGGCGCCGAGGCGCTTGGCGGCAAAGGCGGCGGCGGGCGTCCCGATATGGCGCAAGCGGGCGGGCCGGACGGTAACCAAGCGGCGGCTGCGATCGAGGCGATTGCGTCCGTGGTGCGGAACGCCGGGTGATGAGGGACGGGCCGGGGGCGCTGCGTCGTCGCTTGTCGCTCTTCCGGCACCGGATATATGAAATTCTGGAACAGGCGATGCCCTATGACCGGGCATCGCATGTTGTTCATGCCGCGTTGGTGGTGTTGACCATTGGCAGCGTGACTTCGGTTGTTCTCGAATCGGTTCCGGCGCTGGCAGCCGACTATGAGCCGCTTTTTTTCGCGTTCGAGATTCTGACGGTCTCTGTTTTCACGCTTGAATACGGGTTTCGGTTCTGGGTATCGCCGCTACACCCGCCTTTTCGGCGTTTTCCGCTGTGGCGGGCGCTGGCAAGCCATGCGGTTAGCCTGCCGGCCTTGATCGATCTTTTGACGATTCTGCCCTTCTTTCTCACCCTGGTATCGCCGGCTGATTTACGTGTCTTTATCGTTTTCCGGATCTTTCGCTTTTTGAAGCTGGCGCGCTATTCGCCGGGCATCCGATCCCTCTATGAGGCGGTGCTTCAGGAACGGCGCGCGCTTTTGGCGTGCGTTGTCATTCTGGCGTCGCTTGTTCTGGTGTCGGCCTCGGTCATGCATCTGATCGAGCATCAGGCGCAGCCTGAGAAATTCGGCACCATTCCCGATGCGATGTGGTGGGCGGTCGTGACCTTGACTACGGTCGGTTATGGCGATGCCGTACCCATCACGGCGCTGGGAAAATTTGTGGCCGGCGTGATTGCCATTTTGGGATTGGGCATGCTGGCCTTGCCGGTTGGCATTATTGCCACCTCGTTTGCGGAGGTGATCCATCGCCGTGATTTTGTTGTGACGTGGGGCATGGTGTCCCGCGTTCCGCTGTTTCGGGATCTGGATGCGGATGATGTCGCGCAGATCATGCGGTTTTTGCGGTCGCATACCGCGCAACCGGGCGAGATTATCGTGCGGCGCGGCGAGCTTGGCCATACGATGTATTTTATTGCATCGGGCCAGATCGAGCTGGATCGCCCGAAGCATCCGCGGGCGCTGATCGGGGAGGGCGATTTTTTCGGCGAACTGGCAGCCGTCAAACCCGCACGGCGCACGATGACCGCGCGGGCCACCGTTCGCACCGATCTTTTGGTGCTGGATGCCGGCGATTTGCGGTTGTTGATGGCCGAGCGGCCGGAACTGGGCCGCAGGGTTGATGAAGCCTCTCGTGTCGGTGGTGCTTCTGTCGAGCCCTAGCGGTCGGTATCGTGATCGGGATGTTGGAAGGACGTTATGGCGGCGAGGCGGTCGGGTGCGGTCGAGGTTTCAGTCGCATGGGCAGGAAGCGTCGCCAGCCAGTCAAACCATGGCATCTCGCTCTCCGTGCCATAGGCATTGACGGGAATTTCGTTCTGCGGGTGGTCGAGGCTTCCCAAAGCAATGTTGGTGTCGCTGTCGGCGATATAGCGAAAGGTCAGCGGCGTGCCGCAGGCGGCGCAAAAGCCGCGTTCGGCGACCGGCGAACTCTGGAAAATGGCGGGTTTACCGCGCGTCCACGTCAGATTTTCATTTTTTACGCCTCCCAGCGGCGCAAAATAGGAGCCGAAGGCCTTTTGGCACATGCGGCAATGACAAAGGCTGGGGTTGATGGTTTTACCTGTAAACGCGTAGCGCACCGCGCCGCATTGGCAGCCGCCCGTGGTGAGTTGATCTGTGCCGGTCATCGCATAGCCCTACCGTCAAAACAAAAGCCCGGCATTTCTGCCGGGCTTTATGATTGGGGTGTTTGACGATCAGGTCAACAGAGGTCGTAGCCCTGAGAGATCAGGCCATCGCCTTTTGCAAATTCTCGTCGATCTTATCGAGGAAGCCGGTGGTGGAGAGCCATTTCTGATCGGCACCGACCAGCAAGGCCAAATCCTTGGTCATAAAGCCGGTTTCGACGGTTTCGACGCAGACTCGTTCGAGCGTTGTGGCAAAGCGGGCGAGCTCCTGATTGTTGTCGAGCTTGGCTCTGTGGGATAAGCCTTGCGTCCAGGCGAAGATGGAGGCGATGGAGTTGGTGGATGTCTCCTTGCCCTTCTGGTGTTCGCGGTAATGGCGCGTGACCGTGCCATGGGCTGCTTCCGCTTCAACGGTCTGGCCGTCCGGCGTCATCAACACGGAGGTCATCAGACCCAGAGAGCCGAAGCCCTGCGCGACAATGTCGGACTGCACGTCGCCATCGTAGTTTTTGCACGCCCAGACATAACCGCCCGACCATTTGATGGCGGAAGCCACCATGTCGTCGATCAGGCGATGCTCATAAGTGATGCCAAGGGTTGCGAATTTACCCTTGAACTCGGCATCGAAGATTTCCTGGAAGATGTCTTTGAAACGGCCGTCATAGGCCTTCAAAATGGTGTTTTTGGTCGACAGATAGACCGGATATTTGCGCTGCAGGCCGTAATTGAGCGAAGCGCGGGCGAAATCGCGGATCGAATCGTCGAGATTGTACATCGCCATCGCGACGCCGGCATCGGGGAATTTGAACACCTCCTTCTCGATGACGGTACCGTCTTCACCCTCGAATTTCATGGTCAGCCGACCTTTGCCCGGCACTTTGAAATCGGTTGCGCGGTATTGATCGCCAAAGGCATGGCGGCCGACCACAATCGGCTGCGTCCAATGCGGCACGAGGCGCGGCACGTTTTTGCAGATGATCGGCTCGCGGAAAATCACGCCGCCCAAAATATTGCGGATCGTGCCGTTCGGCGACTTCCACATTTCCTTCAGGTTAAACTCTTTAACGCGCGCTTCATCGGGGGTGATGGTGGCGCATTTGACGCCGACGCCGTGCTTTTTGATGGCATGGGCCGAATCGATGGTGACTTGATCATTGGTCGCGTCGCGATTTTCGACCGACAAATCATAATAATCGAGGTCGATGTCGAGATAGGGGTGGATCAGCTTGTCGCGGATATAATGCCAGATAATCCGGGTCATCTCGTCGCCGTCGAGCTCAACTACCGGATTTGCGACCTTGATCTTCGCCATCATCGTGTCCTTTGACTGTGTCGGGCGGACGGGCAATGCACCGGCCAACCGTTGAAATGGGTGAACGGCGGCTTCTTAGCATCGCTGGCGGTTCCGGCAAAGCTACTCCTTTGGGCAATAGACGCGCTAAGAAGCAGCAAAGAGCCGTCCTCTACTGGACAAAAGCGCTGCATATCGCCATAGTCCGCTCGAATTTTGCAGGCTACTTCGGGACATTCTCGGCCATGAAAAACATTCTTTTGCTCATCTTTACCTGGTGGAACGGTGCGACGGTGGGAACGCTGTTCCATACCTGGCGCAAGGGCGATCTGGTCGGGCAGGATGAAGCCGGCAACCGCTACTACCAGACCAAAGGCGGCATCAAAGATCCGGCGCTCGGCATTGTTCGCCGCTGGGTGATTTACAAGGGCGACGCGGAGCCTTCGCGTATTCCGCCAGGCTGGTATGGCTGGATGCATCACAAGCTGGATGTGCCACCCGCCAATGAAAATTATACGGCCCATGACTGGGAATTGCCGCATAAGGCCAATGCGACCGGCACGGCTGACGCCTGGCGTCCGCAGGGGTCGATTCTGAAAGGCGGACGTCGTCCGTCGGTGACCGGCGATTATACGCCGTGGACGCCTGAGTCCTGATCGTTCAGGGGCAGGGTTAATCGTTTGAGTGTTTTTTGACGCTCAATTGATGTGTTGTGTTCAAGTGATTGTGAGAGTTTCCGAGTAAGCGTAACGGCCATCTGTCCACAGGGGCCTTTTCGAGTATGCGTCAGGATTCATTTTCTCACGGTTACGGTAAAGACATGATACGCGCACCCAATGCGACCGAAGTTTCTCACCTGTTTGCCCTTGCCGAACACGAAATCGTCAAGGGAAGGCTTTCTGAAGCGATTATTTTGCTCAGGTTTATTCGCTCGATTGATCCCGAGCATACGGATGCCGCCGCCCGCCTTGCGCTGACCCTGTTTCGTCGCGAGCAGTGGAACGAGGCGTGGGATGCGTTCGATATTCGCTTCAAACTGATGTCGGCGCAGCCTTCGGTCAAGATCCGGACGGCGGATGGCAGCAGCCGCGAATTACCGCGCTGGCGTGGTGGCGAGCCGCCGAAAAAGCTGCTGGTGATGGATGAGCAAGGCTTGGGCGATACCATCCAGTTTATGCGTTTTCTCCGGCCGCTGGTTGCCCAAGGCGTCGAAATCAATTTCGTGACCCATGAAATTCTGTTCGATCTGATCCGGACAATGAATTTGCCGATTAATCTCCTCCCGAGCAATCAGCCGGGCAGCGTGAATGGTGCGAGCGGCTGGACCCCTTTGCTGCATATTCCCCGCGCGCTGGGCATTGATCCCAAAACCTATGGTGACGGCATCCCCTATATCTCGGCCGATCCGGCGCGGGTGAAAAGCTGGGCCCGAAAAATTGTACCGAAGGGGTTCAAAATCGGCATTTGCTGGGGTGGAAACCCTGAATCTCCCGCCGAGAAAGGCCGCTCCGCGCCGTTGGAAGCGTTTGCGCCTTTGGCAGCCCTTCCGGGTGTGAGGCTGTTCAGTCTGCAAAAAGGCGTGCCGGCAAAAGAAATCAGCAGCGCCTCGTTTCGTCGCGACCTGTTTGATTTTGGCGAACAACTCGATGCCGACGGCAAGGCCTTTGCCGACACCGCGGCCATTATGATGTCGCTGGATTTGATTGTGACGGTTGATACCTCGATTGCCCATGTCGCCGGTGCGTTGGGACGTCCGGTGCACATTTTGCTGCGACGCGAGCCGGACTGGCGCTGGCTGGCACGCGAAACCGATAGTGTCTGGTATCCAACCGCGACCTTGTTCCGGCAACGGGTTTCGGAGGACTGGTCGGAACCGATGGCCCTCGTCGTGGCCGATATTATGGCGCGGATGGATCCGGCGTCTGGCGCTCAAACGATCGAGGCTTTGCCGAAACTTTCGGTGTCTTACGGCGAATTGGCCGATCAACTGGCCGCGCTTTCGCTCCAGATAAAGGGCGATCGGGCCGCGCAGCCGGACGTCAAACTGCGTCAGGTTCGGGCTTTGGAAGAATGGAAAAAAATTAGTAAAGACAATTCGCTTCTGGAAAGTATTCGTCAACAGATTGAAGATAATGCGAAGGATCTGCGGGAGGCGGAGGCCAATCTCGGTCTCTTGGAAGCCAAGCAGGAATTTGGCCGCCCCTTCATCGGATGCGTGCGCGATATTCGCCTTTACAAGGACAGGCGGCTCGATTTGATGCGGCGGGTCGACACGCTCGCCTGTCCGGCCCAAAGCTCGGGCGATGCCAAGGCGCAGCCGGTCGCTGCCCGTTCGGGCAACAAAAAGGGCCGTTGAGTCTTTCATCCGCCCTGTTCAGCGTGATAAGAGGCTGCTCCCGTCTTTACGGCGGGCTTGGCCTTTTTCACCGGCACGTCAGCAGGATGGTTATGGTTCGTTGGGCATTGGCGCTTTGTCTTGTTGTTATCGGTGTGGCTGCTCCGGGCCTCGCCAGGGCGGATAAGATCAAAAATCCGATCGCGATTTTTTCCGGTCTCGACAAAATCACGGGCCGCATCATCTCGTTTGAGGCGGAATTGGATGAGACCGTCGAGTTCGGCGCGTTGCTCGTTACCCCGCGCGTGTGTTTCACGCGGCCGATCACCGAGCCGCAGAATACGTCCGCCTTTATCGAGGTCGACGAGATTACGGTTGCGGGCGACACGAAGCATCTGTTCGGCGGCTGGATTTTTGCCTCAAGCCCCGGTCTCCACGGCGTCGAGCACCCGATTTATGATGTGTGGCTGATCGGCTGCAAGGGGGGCACGGTCGTTATACCCGAGGTCAGTGGCACAACCGCTCCCGTCCAAGCGCCGACGCCGCTGCAACCCGCCCCTGCATCGCCACCCGTCAAGAAGAAGCCGTAAGGCGCAGGATGGCCTGTCCATCGTGATGGGTTTGGCGATCAAGCCGGTTGAAATCCGCGCTTCCGATCACCGCGTTGACAAGGCGGGCTTGGTAGGCGGTGCGGGTGATCTCGATCCCGCCGAGGCTTGCAAGATGCGGGGTGAGGTATTGCGTATCAAACAAATCATAGCCGCCGGCAATGAGGCGCGCCGCCAAATGGATCAGCGCCACCTTTGAAGCGTCGGTTGCGCGGTGAAACATGCTTTCCCCGAAAAATGCCGCCCCGATGCTGAGCCCATAAATGCCGCCGACCAAAGCGCCGTCAAGATAGGCTTCAACCGTGTGCACATGGCCGCTTGTGTAAAGCGCGCCAAAGAGCGCACGGATCCGGCCATTGATCCACGTATCGCCGGGCCGCGTCGCACATCCCGTGATGACACCCTCGAAATCCGTGTCGACCCGAACGTCAAAGCGGTTCGAGCGAAGGGTTTTGGCAAGGCTTTTCGAGATTTTCAGACCATCGAGCGGGATAATACCGCGCATATGCGGCTCGACCCAATGGATGGACGGATCGCTTTCCCGTTCCGCCATCGGAAAAATGCCGATGGCGTAGGCGCGCAGCACTACATCCGGCGTGATGGTGTCGTGCTCGCGATCCCTGCTGATCATTCGGTCCTTGTGTCAGGCGCCGGGCATTCCGTCCATACCGCCATCGGCGAGGAAGTGCTCCAGCCAATGGATGTCGTATTGTCCGTTCTGCATATCGGGGTTGCGCACCAGCGTGCGGAACAGCGGCAGCGTCGTCTCGATGCCGTCGACCACGAACTCGTCGAGCGCGCGGCGCAGGCGCATGAGGCACTCGTTGCGGGTGCGGCCATGCACGATCAGCTTGCCCACCAGCGAGTCGTAATGGGGGGGGATCGTATAGCCCTGATAAACGGCCGAATCGACGCGGACGCCCAAGCCGCCTGGCGGATGGTAATAGGCAATCTTGCCCGGCGATGGGCGGAACGTAACGGGATTTTCGGCGTTCACGCGGCATTCAATGGCATGGCCGGAGAATTTCACATCTTCTTGCGCGATACCGAGTGTGGCGCCTGCGGCGATGCGGATCTGCTCGTTGACCAGATCGATGCCGGTGATCATCTCGGTGACGGGATGCTCGACCTGAATACGTGTGTTCATTTCGATGAAATAGAACTCGCCGTCTTCATAGAGAAACTCGATCGTGCCGACGCCAAGATAGCCGAGATCGCGCATGGCTTTGGCGCAGGTCTCGCCGATCTTCGAGCGCATTTCCAGATTGAGCGCAGGGGAAGGGCCTTCCTCCCATACTTTCTGGTGGCGGCGCTGCAACGAGCAATCGCGCTCGCCAAGATGAATGGCGTTGCCCTTGCCGTCACCCAGCACCTGAATTTCGATATGCCGCGGTTTCTCAAGGAATTTTTCGATATAGACCGCATCATCGCCAAAGGCCGCTTTGGCTTCCGTGCGGGCGGTTTGCAACGCGTCGATCAGATCGTCCTGCGTGCGGGCAACCTTCATGCCGCGACCACCACCACCGGCGGCGGCTTTCACGATCACAGGATAGCCGATCTCTTGGGCGATGCGCAGCGCCTCGCCATCTTCCGTCACGCCGCCGTCGGAGCCCGGAACGCAGGGGATGCCCAACTTGCGCGCGGTGCGCTTGGCCTCGATTTTATCGCCCATAATCCGGATATGCTCGGATTTCGGGCCGATAAAGGTGATGCCGTGGCTTTCGAGAATTTCGGCAAAACGAGCGTTTTCCGACAAGAAACCATAGCCCGGATGAATGGCATCCGCACCCGTAATCTCGCACGCCGCTAAAAGCGCGGGGATGTTGAGATAGCTATCGCGCGAGGCGGGCGGGCCGATGCAGACACTCTCATCCGCCAAGCGAACATGCATGGCGTTGGCGTCAGCGGTCGAATGCACCGCGACCGTTGCGATGCCGAGTTCTTTGCAGGCGCGCAGCACCCGCAATGCGATCTCGCCACGGTTGGCGATCAGGACCTTCTCGAACATGCTTCGGTTCCGCCTTTATTCGATAACGATCAGAGCTTCGCCAAATTCCACCGGCTGCCCGTCTTCAACGAGCACCGCTGTCACCGTTCCCGCACGAGGGGCCACGATTTCGTTAAACGTCTTCATCGCCTCAATCAGCAGAATTTTTTCGCCCACCTTCACGACGGAGCCGACTTCGACAAAGGCTTTGGCATCCGGCGAAGGGCGGCGATAGGCGGTACCAACCATCGGGGACGCAACCGCGCCCGGATGGGATGCGTCGATTTTGCCCGTGCCGGGGCCCGGAAGAGCCGTTGCAGGCGCAGCCGCCGCAACGGGCGCCGCCGCAGGTGCGGCAACATGAACAGCATGGGCAACGGGTGCCATGGTCATGGTGCGGGCCAGCTTGATGCGAAGATCGCCCTTCTGCACCTCGATCTCGCTGAGATCCGACTTGTTCAGCAGCTTGGCGAGGTCGGCGATCAGGCCGGTGTCGATGGCGTCCGAGGAAGCGGTAGCCTTCGAGGCTGGTTTCCGGTCATTGGCAGACATGCGTATCTCCGTTTAGTCCGTCTAATTTCAAGGCAGATGCGGCAGAATGGCGTCGAAAGCAAGCGTATAGCTTGCCGCACCAAAACCGCAGATGACCCCTTTGGCAACCGCCGAAAGGGTGGATTGATGGCGAAAGGGCTCGCGGGCGAACACATTCGACAGATGAAGCTCGACGACAACCGCGCCAGAGCCACGGATGGCATCGTGTAACGCGATCGAGGTATGGGTATAAGCGCCCGCATTCAACAAAATGCCCGCGCCCGCAATGCCAGCCTCCTGGATCCAATCGACAAGGTCGCCCTCATGGTTGGATTGGCGGAACGTGAGTGACACGCCCGCAGCCTTTGCTTTTGCCTGCAACGACGCCTCGATATCGGCAAGCGTCACCGTGCCATAGGTCGCAGGCTCCCGCGTACCAAGCAGGTTGAGATTTGGGCCGTTGAGAACGAAAACGGATTTCATGGCGTAGGCGTCAAGCTCCGAGTCACAGGCAATACAGGTGTTACCCCTCTTCTTTCCACCAATAGCGACTTAACGGCGTCAATGAAAGGGTGGGCGATCAGCGGGAGGGTCGCTTGTCACCAAAAAGTCGCAACCAATCCATCATTTTTGTAAATTATGATTACAAATCAACAAGATCCGTCGCAAAGGCCGCGCGCTCCTGAATGAAGGCAAAACGCGCTTCCGGCTTGTTGCCCATCAGCTGCTCGACCGAATCGTCGGCGGCCACGCGGCCATCTTGCGGAATGCCGACCTTCAGCAGCATCCGCTTGTTCGGGTCCATCGTGGTTTCTTTGAGCTGGGCCGGCATCATCTCG
Organism: Hyphomicrobiales bacterium; assembly: GCA_947454055.1. Taxonomy (GTDB): domain Bacteria; phylum Pseudomonadota; class Alphaproteobacteria; order Rhizobiales; family Beijerinckiaceae; genus CAIUPE01. Next base: position 20,280 of record CANGIS010000034.1, on the reverse strand, counting down.
CCAAGGCCTTTGAAGCGGCCGATATCGACATTGCTCTTGCCTTTGAAGACGGTTTTCAAAAGCTCGTCCTTGTGCGCGTCATCGCGACCATAGACGGTCTTGCCGCCATGGGTCAGCCGATACAGCGGTGGAACGGCCAAGAATAAATGGCCATTATCGATCAGGTTCGGCATTTGCCGGTAGAAATAGGTGATCAACAGCGAGGCGATATGCGCGCCGTCGACATCGGCGTCGGTCATGATGATGATTTTCTCGTAGCGCAGATCATCATCGCGGTAATTATTGCCGGTGCCGCAGCCCAAAGCCTGCAACAGGTCCTGCAATTGCTGATTAGCCGCCAGCTTATCGCGCGTCGCGTTGGCAACGTTCAGAATTTTGCCGCGCAACGGCAAAATGGCTTGATTGGTGCGGTTGCGCGCCTGTTTGGCGGAGCCACCGGCCGAATCGCCCTCGACGATAAAGAGTTCGGATCCCGCGGCACCCGAATTGGAGCAATCGGCCAGCTTGCCGGGGAGGCGCAGCTTCCGCACGGCGGTTTTACGCGCGATTTCCTTGTCTGCACGGCGGCGCAAGCGCTCATCCGCACGGTCGACGACCCAATCGAGCAATTTGAGGGCTTGGCTCGGGGAAGCTGCCAACCAATGGTCGAACGCATCGCGGATGGCGGTTTCAACAATGCGCGAGGCTTCCAAAGTGGCGAGCTTGTCTTTGGTTTGGCCTTGGAATTCCGGCTCGCGGATGAATACAGACAGCATGGCCGCGCAGGTCACCATCACGTCGTCGGTGGTAATATTGGCCGCACGCTTGGCTTGCCCGATGCGTTCGGCGTGGTCTTTTAGCCCGCGCAACAGCGCAATGCGCAGCCCTTGCTCATGGGTTCCGCCTTCAGCGGTTGGAATCGTATTGCAATAGGAATGCACGAAGCCGTCATCGACGCCGCCAAGCCAGGAGATGGCCCATTCGAGCGAGCCGTGGCCGCCTTGCTTTTCAATTTTTCCCGAGAAAATCTGGTCGGTAACCAGCGGGCGGCCTTCAATATCGGTCGCGAGATAGTCTTTCAGGCCCGAGGGAAAGCGGAAAACGGCCTCGGCCGGAATATCGGTTCCTTCAACGCGTGAAGGCGCGCAGGACCAGCGGATTTCGACGCCGCCGAACAAATAGGCCTTTGAACGCGCCATGCGGAACAGGCGGGCAGGCGAGAAGCGTAACGTGTCGCCAAAAATCTGCGGATCGGGATGGAAACGCACTTTCGTGCCGCGGCGGTTTTGCACTTTGCCGACCAAAGCCACAGGTGCCAACGGAATACCGCGCGAAAACTCCTGCCGGTAAAGCTGCTGGCCGCGCGCCACCTCGACCTCGATCTTGTCGGAAAGCGCGTTGACGACGGAGACACCCACGCCATGCAAACCGCCCGAGGTCTCATACACCTTGGAATCAAACTTGCCGCCGGCATGCAGCACGGTCATGATGACTTCGAGCGCGGATTTATCCGGAAATTTCGGATGCGGTTCCACCGGAATGCCACGGCCATTATCGCCGACCGTGATGAAATCATCCTCATCAAGCTCGACCGTGATGACGGAGGCATGGCCTGCCACCGCCTCATCCATCGAATTGTCGATCACTTCGGCGAAAAGATGATGCAGGGCTTTCTCGTCGGTGCCGCCAATATACATGCCGGGGCGGCGACGCACGGGCTCAAGCCCTTCCAGGACCTCGATCGATTGCGCGGTATAGCCGCTCTCGCCCGGCGTGCCGAGGGTGGCTTGCGCTTCTGGAGCCGCTTTCGCGGCCTTGGCGCTTGCGGCTGCCCGCGGTGTTGCCACCGGCTCAGGGAGTTTGCGCGCTGCATTGCCACCAAAGAGATCGTCGGACATCGCCATTGTGTTCGTCTAAGCCTTGCTGATTCGGGTTGCGCTCTTATCGCATGGTTGGGCGGGTTAGGGGAACGGAAAGGAAACAGGTGTGGCGCGATGTCCACGGGGGAGTGTGGGGAGGTAGGTTGGCCGCCTAGAGCATCATTGTTGGCTTCTGGCGCTTCGGCATAATGGGACATTGACGTTTATATGTAATTTACATATGATCATAAGATAATCGAGATCGAGTTTAATCCCGAAAAAGATACGGCCAACAAGGTTAAACATGGGGTGTCATTGGCGTTTGGGCTTGTCATTTTCAATGACCCAGATGTGCTGATTATTCCGACGATACGGGACGTGGATGGCGAGGATCGCTATAAGGCCGTAGGCATCGTCGATGGGCGACTTTGGACTGCGATGCACATCTATCGGGGTGATGTTGTGCGGTTTCTCTCGGTCCGAAGGAGTAATGTAAATGAGCAAAGAGCATATGATAGCGATCCCGGCTGATCCGGATGATGCGGAGGATCGTGCTGCCAGTGAAGCCGACGTGAAGCGCGCTTTGATGGGGCGGCGCATCCGCCAATTGCGCCATCGGCTTGGTTTTAGCCAGTCTGAGTTTGCGACGCGCTTTGGTATTCCTCTGGCCAATATCCGGCAATATGAGATCGGGCGCACCATGCCGCCACCCGCTGTGCAGTCTTATTTGCGGGTGATTGAGGCTAAGCCTGATGAGGTGGCGCAGGTGTTGAGTGCGGCGTAGTAGGCGGAATGGCTGAAAATTCTTAGCCCTTAATTGTTTTATGTTTAGGGGCATAAATAGAACAGAAAATTCGTATAATGACCTTATTTTAGTTAGATTTTTCTGAGTATTTGTAATTATTTGCAATAATTAGTTTGCGAACTCTTCGTTCTTTTTTTTAAATTTCTATTTAAAATTAAAAAAAAGGGCGGCTTTCGCCGCCCTGATTGATATTTGATATCGATCCCGAAAGATCAATACGAATAATACATCGTGAACTCGACCGGATGCGGGGTCATTTCAAAGCGCATGACGTCGTGCATCTTGAGCTCGATATAGCTATCGATGAAGTCATCGTTGAACACGCCGCCAGCCTTCAAGAACGCGCGGTCCTTGTCGAGGTTCTGGAGGGCTTCGCGGAGTGAGCCGCAGACCGTTGGGATCTTCTTGAGCTCGCGTGGTGGCAGATCGTAGAGATCCTTGTCCATCGCGGCACCCGGATCGATCTTGTTGGTGATGCCGTCAAGACCCGCCATGAGCATGGCTGCGAAAGCGAGGTAGGGGTTCGCCATCGGATCAGGGAAGCGCACTTCGACGCGCTTGGCCTTCGGGTTGGTCGTGTACGGAATACGGCAGGAAGCCGAACGGTTACGCGCCGAATAGGCGAGCAACACAGGGGCCTCATAGCCTGGAACCAGACGCTTATACGAGTTCGTCGATGGGTTGGTGAACGCGTTGAGCGACTTGGCATGCTTGATGATGCCGCCAATATACCACAGGCATTCCTGGCTCAGATCGGCGTATTTGTTGCCGGCCATGATCGGCTTGCCGTTCTTCCAGATCGACTGGTGGACGTGCATGCCCGAGCCGTTATCGCCGAAGATCGGCTTTGGCATGAAGGTCGCCGTCTTGCCATAGCTCTGTGCCACGTTGTGGATGGCATATTTGTAGATCTGCATCTGGTCGGCCATGTGCGTCAGCGTGTCGAACTTCATGCCGAGTTCGTGCTGGGCGGAGGCGACTTCGTGGTGATGCTTTTCAACCTTGACGCCCATGGACGCCATGGCTGCGAGCATTTCGCCACGCATGTCCTGTGCCGAATCCTGCGGAGGGACGGGGAAGTAGCCGCCCTTGGTCTGGATGCGGTGACCGAGATTGCCGCCTTCATAATCCGTGTCGCCATTGATCGGCAATTCGGACGAATCGAGCTTGAAGCCGGTGTTGTACGGGTCCGACATGAACTTCACGTCGTCGAAGATGAAGAATTCAGCTTCTGGACCAACGAAGATGGTGTCGCCGATGCCGGTCGACTTCAGATAGGCTTCTGCCTTCTTGGCCATGCCGCGCGGATCGCGGTTGTAAGGCTGGCCCGTGGATGGCTCAAGAACGTCGCAGACGATCGACATGGTGGACGCCGCAAAGAACGGATCCATCTGGGCCGTGGATGGATCAGGCATCAAAGTCATGTCGGATTCGTTAATGGCCTTCCAGCCCGCAATCGACGAACCGTCGAACATGGTGCCTTCGGCAAAGATCTCTTCGTCGACCATCGTCTGGTCAAAGGTGACATGCTGCCACTTGCCGCGCGGATCGGTGAAACGGAAGTCGACATACTTGACGTCATTGTCCTTAATCGCCTTCAGGACGTCCTTGGCGGTCTTCATGGGTAGCATCCTCTTCGTGGTTGAACGTAAGTTCGTGGAAATAAGGTGGTTGCCTGTCTAATCGAATGGTCAGATCGCATCCAGTCCGGTTTCTCCGGTCCGAATGCGGATCGCCTCCTCAACCGTTGATACAAAAATCTTGCCATCGCCGATGCGCCCCGTCTGGGCCGCGTTGCGGATGGCGTTGACCGCACGCTCGACAAGCTCGTCGGGCAGCACGATCTCGATCTTCACCTTCGGCAGAAAATCGACCACATATTCGGCGCCGCGATACAGCTCCGTATGGCCCTTCTGCCGCCCAAAACCCTTGGCTTCAGTGACGGTTATGCCCTGAAGGCCGACATCCTGAAGGGCTTCCTTCACGTCGTCGAGCTTGAAGGGCTTGATGATCGCCTCGATTTTTTTCATCTCGAGTTCCTGGCTTCCTGAGTGCCTTCGCTTCGGTCGTCGAAGGCGGTGGGCCATGCGGATTTAGCACTATGCTTAATTTTTCGCCACGGGGATTTCGGACGGAATGACGCTCAGATTTGCAATTATTGCTGAAAATTTAGGCAATTGTATATTTTTTGTTCCGGAGACTAATTTTCTCTTCGGCTTTAATTCGACAGGACGTTCTAACCCTTCTTAAACTGGTTCAAAGGATGATTATATGCTGGATCCATGATGATGAATGAACTTCTCACAACCGATGACATGGCTGAAGCTGACCGGCTGACCATCGAGGGTGGTACGGCCGGTCTCGTGCTGATGGAGCGCGCCGGACGGGCTGTGGCCGATGCGGCGATGCCGATGGTGCCCGCCGGCGGACGGATCATGGTACTGTGCGGGCCCGGAAACAATGGCGGGGATGGTTTTGTCGCAGCGCGCGTTCTGGCGGGGAGGGGGTACACGGTCACGGTGATTTTGTCGGGCCAACGCGAGGCGCTAAGAGGGAATGCCCGATTTGCCGCCGAGATGTGGGAGGGCGAAATTCATTCGCCGGCGACTTTTGAGCCTGCGGGTGCCGATCTGATCATCGATGCCTTGCTGGGTGGCGGACTGGCCCGTCCGGTCGAGGGCGAGGTTGCGAGGCTGATCGTGGCGGCAAATGCGGCCGATGCTCCGGTTCTGGCGGTCGATTTACCGTCGGGGATCGACGGCAATACCGGCCAAATCCGCGGCGTGGCGGTTCAATCCAAAAAGACGGTGACGTTTTTTCGGCTGAAGCCGGGACAAATTCTATATCCGGGCCGTCGGGTGTGCGGCGAGGTCGTGTTGGCCGATATCGGTATTCCGGCCGGTGTACTTGACCGCATCCGGCCGGCTTTGGCGATCAATATGCCGGAGCTATGGCGCGATCAGCTGCCGGTGCTGGATGAAGAAGGCAATAAATTCAACCGCGGCCATCTTGTTGTTGTGTCGGGCGGGATCGAAAGTACGGGGGCGGCGCGGCTGGCTGCCCATGCGGCGGCGCGCACGGGGGCGGGCTTGGTGACGGTGGCCTCGCCCAGCGATGCTTTGGCGGTGAATGCCGCTGCGCTCACCGATATTATGGTGCGGGGATCGGACGGAGCCGCGGGGCTCAGGCGGTTGCTGGAGGATAAACGCCGCAATGCGCTTGTGCTCGGTCCGGGAAACGGGGTCGGCGAGGCGTTGAAGGAATGCGTGGCGTTGGCACTATCCTCCGGACGCGCGCTTGTGCTGGATGCCGATGCACTTACGAGTTTCGCGTCGAACGCTTCGGCCCTGAAGGCCGATATCTCCGAGGAACATGCCGTAAAACTGGTGGTTACCCCGCATGATGGCGAGTTTGCCCGACTGTTTGCGGCCCAAACGGATATTTTGGCCCATCCCGACCGCTTGGGGCGGGCGCTGGCGGCGGCCCGCTTTTTAGGAGGCGTTGTGGTGCTCAAGGGGCCTGATTGCGTGATCGCCTCGCCCGACGGGAGGGCCGCGATCAACCAGAACGGGACGCCCTGGCTCGCGACAGCGGGGTCGGGCGATGTGTTGGCAGGCGCGATCGGGGGCTTGCTGGCGCAAGGCGCGCCCGCTTTCGAGGCGGCGTGTGCCGGTGTCTGGCTGCATGCAGAGGCGGGGCGGGCGGTTGGGCCGGGCTTGTTGGCGCATGATTTGCCGCAGGCTTTGCGCGGCGCGATGGCGGCATTGATCGCGTTGCGCTGAACGCGTTCGGGTACCTGATGCGCTTTTTCACTAGCGTCTTTCTTCGACCGTGCTATAGAGCCGCGTCCTGAAGGGTGTCGTTGGTTCGCGCGCTACGCGTTCCCATGGGCGCTCGAGCGGTCTTTTGACGGCTCAAACGGATTGCGGGCGTGGCGGAACTGGTAGACGCGCTGGGTTTAGGTTCCAGTGACGCAAGTTGTGGGGGTTCGAGTCCCTCCGCCCGCACCATATGTTTTTTTTCTGCGCGCGACGCGCGGGCTAGTTAACGAAGGCTTTGAAGATCATGCAGGTTACGAACACCCTCTCGGAAGGCTTGAAGCGCGAATTCAATGTGGTGCTCGCGGCCCAGGATCTGGCCACGCGCCTGACCACGGAACTCGTGGCGATGAAGGACAAGGTCCGCATCAACGGCTTCCGCCCCGGTAAAGTGCCGCTGGAGCATTTGCGTCGTATGTATGGCCGTCAGGTCATGGGCGATGTGGTGCAGAACCTCGTCAACGAGACCAATCGCAAGATCATCGAGGAAAACGGCATCAAGCTGGCGCTCGAGCCAAAGATCGTTTTTCCGGAAGATCAGGCCACGATCGAGGCAGCCATTGCAGGCAAGGGCGGACTTGAGTTCCAGATCCAGCTTGAAGTGTTGCCAAAGTTCGACATCAAGGATTTCGGCGGCGTTTCGGTGACCCGTCAGGTTGCAAGCGTCGAGGAAAAGTCGGTTGACGAGACGCTGGCCGGTATGGCGGCGCAGTCCCGTCCTTTCGCGCCCCGCAAGGCCGGCCAGAAGGCCAAGACCGGCGACCGGGTGACGATCGATTTCGTCGGCATGATCGACGGCGTGCCGTTTGATGGCGGCGCGGGCACCGATGTGCCGGTTGAAATCGGCTCCGGCCAGTTCATTCCGGGCTTTGAAGAGCAGCTCGTCGGCGTCGTTGCAGGCGATACCGTGATCGTGAAAGCGACGTTCCCGATCGAATATCAGGCGGCCCACCTTGCCGGCAAGGAAGCGACTTTCAACACGGTTGTGAAGGCCGTCGAGGCCCCCGGCGAAGCCAAGCTCGATGACGAGTTTGCCAAGGGCTTCGGCATGGAAAGCCTCGAGAAGATGAAGGATGCCATCCGCTCCAACATCGCTCGCGAATATGAGGCGGTGGCCCGTCGCAAGACCAAGCGCGAATTGCTCGACGTGCTCGACGCGCAGTATGATTTCGAATTGCCGCCATCTTTGGTCGAGCAGGAATTCAACGGCATTTGGGCGCAGGTGACCGGTGATCTTCAGCAGGCGGGCAAGACGTTCGCCGATGAGGATACGACGGAAGAGGCGGCGCGCGAGGAATATCTCGGCATTGCCAAGCGTCGCGTTCGTCTGGGCCTCGTATTGGCCGAAATCGGCGATGTCGCCAAGGTCGTGGTGAGCGACGAGGAAGTGTCGCAGGGCGTCATGGAGCGTGCTCGCCAGTTCCCTGGTCAGGAAAAGATGGTTTGGGACTTCTACCGCCAGAACCCGCAGGCCATTGCCGAAATTCGCGCACCTTTGTTTGAAGACAAGGTGGTCGACCACATTCTGGCCAGTGCCAAGGTGAAGGATCAGACGGTTGCTGCCGATGTGCTGCTGAATGAAGACGATGCGGAGACCGGCGCTTCGAAATCCAAAGCCAAGGGCAAAAAGGCCGCCAAGGATACGGGCGATGCAGTAGACGACGCTCCAAAGGCGAAGGCTGCTCCGAAGGCCAAGGCCAAGAAGGCTGCCGATAGCGAATAATCCGTTCCGAGATTTTTATAAAAAAATAATGCGGCGCGCGGGGTACTCTCCGCGCGCCGCACTTTTTTATCCGGCGGTGCATGCTTATATGTCGGTGAGTGGTTTTACCGAATCGGTCTGGCTGCTGTATTTTTGTTTTTTATTCAAACTTGGGGCCTACCATGCGCGATCCGATCGAAACCTATAACCAACTCGTTCCGATGGTGGTCGAGCAATCCAACCGTGGCGAACGTGCCTTCGACATTTTCTCACGCCTGTTGCGCGAGCGTATCGTTTTTCTGACCGGTCCGGTCGAGGACGGCATGTCCTCGCTTGTGGTCGCCCAATTGCTGTTTTTGGAAGCGGATAATCCCAAAAAGGAGATTTCGCTCTATATCAACTCGCCCGGTGGCGTCGTGACGTCGGGATTGGCGATTTACGATACGATGCAGTTCATTCGTCCGCCGGTCACGACCTTGTGCATCGGTCAGGCCGCTTCGATGGGGTCGCTGCTGCTGGCGGCAGGTGCCAAGGATATGCGCTTTGCACTTCCAAACGCCCGCGTCATGGTCCACCAGCCTTCGGGCGGTTATCAGGGGCAGGTGACGGATATTATGATTCACGCCCGCGAGGTCGAAAGTCTCAAGAAGCGGCTCAATGAAATTTACGTCAGCCATACGGGCCAAGACTACGAAACCATTGAAAAAGCGCTCGAACGCGACAATTTCATGACTGCCGAAGGTGCCAAGGAATTCGGCATCATCGATAAAGTCATGGACAAACGGCCGGTAGAGCCGGAAGCGACTGCGGCATAACGTTTTTTTAGCCCCGATATCGGCTTTCAAAAAATTGGTCCGGTTGTTGCAAAGCATCCGGATCGAAAAGATTTGTTTAGGAAGGTCGATTATTGCTAGTCTGGCGAAAGTGAGATTGCTTTCGTGAGGGTGTCATCGGATCGACCGGCGGCGTTTATGAGTTCTGACCGGATGTTAGACCGGTAGAGCGGTACGGAGAAAGATCATGAGTAAGGTCAGCGGCACAGATTCCAAGAGCACGCTTTACTGTTCCTTTTGCGGCAAAAGCCAGCATGAGGTGCGCAAGCTGATTGCCGGACCTACCGTCTTCATTTGCGATGAATGCGTAGAGCTTTGCATGGACATCATCCGGGAGGAGAGCAAATCTTCGCTGGTGAAGTCGCGCGACGGCGTTCCGACGCCAAAGGAAATTCGCAAAGTGCTCGACGATTACGTCATCGGTCAGGAGCACGCGAAAAAGGTGCTCTCGGTGGCGGTTCACAACCATTACAAGCGGTTGAACCATGCCACGAAGCACAATGATGTCGAATTGGCGAAGTCCAACATCTTGCTGGTGGGCCCGACCGGCTCCGGCAAGACGCTGCTGGCCCAGACCCTGGCACGCATCCTCGATGTGCCGTTCACGATGGCCGACGCCACGACGCTGACGGAAGCGGGTTATGTCGGTGAAGACGTCGAAAACATCATTTTGAAGCTGTTGCAGGCGTCCGATTACAATGTCGAGCGCGCCCAGCGCGGCATCGTCTATATCGACGAAATCGACAAGATCAGCCGCAAGTCGGATAATCCTTCGATAACCCGCGATGTGTCGGGCGAGGGCGTCCAGCAGGCTCTGCTGAAGATCATGGAGGGCACCGTTGCATCGGTGCCGCCTCAAGGTGGCCGCAAGCATCCGCAGCAGGAATTCCTTCAGGTGGATACGACGAACATCCTGTTCATCTGCGGCGGTGCGTTTGCAGGTCTGGAAAAAATCATCCAGTCACGCGGCAAGGGCACCTCGATCGGCTTTGGTGCCCGCGTCGAGGCCCCTGATGACCGCCGTGCAGGTGCCATTTTCCGCGAGACGGAGCCGGAGGATTTGTTGAAATTCGGTCTGATTCCGGAATTTGTCGGTCGTCTTCCCGTTATCGCAACCCTTGAAGATCTCGACGAGCCCGCGTTGAAGAAGATTTTGACCGAGCCTAAAAACGCGATCATCAAGCAGTATCAACGCCTCTTCGAGATGGAAGATGTCGAGCTGACCTTCTCGGACGATGCCGTTTCCGCGATTGCCAAGAAGGCGATTGAGCGCAAGACGGGTGCTCGTGGTCTGCGCTCGATCATGGAAGGCATTTTGCTCGAAACCATGTATGATTTGCCGAGCCTTGACGGGTGCGAGCAGGTTGTGATCGGCCCCGAAGTGATCGATGGCAAGGCGCGTCCGCTCTATATTTATTCGGAAAAATCGGTGGAGACGGCGACGAGCGCCTGACGCTTTTCGATTTGTCCACTGAACGATTGTCTTTTGAGGCCGGCATGGCTTGAAACCATGCTGGCCTCTCTCCATTTAGGACTGGCAGAGTTCTGCTCATCAACGGTATGGTGCCGGAGGGAGTTTCTGCACGCGGGGCGGATTGGTTCCGCATTCGACGCTTGCGGGGTAGCCCATTCGGGTATTCCGGAGCCGTTCAAGAGAAGGGTGATAACACATGCCACAGGCAAAAAAGCGTCCCACGGTTGAGGCCGGTTCGCGCGCAACCTATTCGGTTCTCCCCTTGCGCGACATTGTCGTTTTCCCTCATATGATCGTTCCTTTGTTCGTCGGACGCGAGAAATCGATCCGGGCACTGGAAGACGTGGTCAAAAGCGAAAAGCTGATCCTTCTCGCCACGCAGAAGAATGCGGGTGACGATGATCCCGCAACCGACTCCATTTACTCAATGGGCACGCTCGCGACCGTGTTGCAGCTGTTGAAATTGCCCGACGGTACCGTGAAGGTGCTGGTTGAGGGGGTGAGCCGGGCGAAGGCTGAATCCTTCAGCGTCGGCGAAGCCTTCATGCAGGCGGAGGCCACGGCTGTTCCGGACGAGGTGTCGAGCGACATCGAAGCCGAGGCTTTGGCGCGCTCTGTCGTCAATGAATTCGAAGGCTATGTTAAGCTTAACAAGAAGATTTCGCCAGAAGTCGTTACAGCTGTTACGCAAATTGAAGATTATGCGAAGCTGGCGGATACGGTTGCGTCCCATCTTGCGGTCAAGATCACCGACAAGCAGGACGTGCTCGATCTGACCGATGTGGTCAAGCGCCTCGAAAAGGTGCTCGGCTTCATGGAGAGCGAAATCTCGGTGTTGCAGGTCGAAAAGCGCATCCGCTCGCGCGTCAAGCGCCAGATGGAGAAGACCCAGCGCGAATATTACCTCAACGAGCAGATGAAGGCGATCCAGAAGGAACTTGGCGACGAGGAAGGCAAGGACGAACTCGGCGAGCTTGAAGACCGGATCACCAAGACCAAGCTTTCGAAGGAAGCGCGCGAGAAATCGCTCGCCGAACTCAAGAAGCTGCGCCAGATGTCGCCGATGTCGGCGGAGGCAACGGTTATCCGCAATTATCTCGACTGGATGCTGTCTTTGCCATGGGGCAAGCGCTCAAAGATCAAGAAGGATCTTCCTGGCGCGCAAGCTCTGCTCGATGCCGATCATTTCGGTCTGGAGAAGGTCAAGGAGCGGATTGTCGAATATCTTGCCGTCCAGCAGCGGGCGAACAAGCTGACCGGTCCGATTTTGTGCCTTGTCGGCCCTCCGGGCGTTGGCAAGACCTCGCTCGGCAAGTCGATTGCCAAGGCAACGGGGCGTGAATTTGTCCGCATGTCGCTTGGCGGCGTGCGCGATGAAGCCGAGATCCGTGGCCACCGCCGGACCTATATCGGGTCGATGCCGGGCAAGATCATCCAGTCTCTGAAAAAGACGAAGACGCAAAATCCGCTCTTCCTGCTCGACGAGATTGACAAGCTCGGCATGGATTTCCGCGGCGATCCATCCTCCGCTTTGCTTGAAGTGCTCGATCCGGAGCAGAACTCGACGTTTAACGATCACTATCTCGAGGTCGATTACGACCTCTCCAACATCATGTTCATCACGACGGCGAATACGCTCAACATTCCGCCCGCGCTGCTTGATCGTATGGAAGTGATCCGGATCGCGGGTTACACGGAAGACGAGAAGCTTGAAATCGCCAAGCGCCATCTCATCCCCGAAGCGCGGACGAAGCACGGCCTGACCGAGAAGGAATGGACCGTATCAGACGAAGCCCTGATGCTGGTGATCCGGCGTTACACGCGGGAAGCGGGTGTGCGTAACCTGTCGCGTGAACTCGCCAATCTGGCGCGTAAAGCGATCAAGGAAATCTTGATGGCAACGGGCAAGATCAACAAAGTCCAGGTAACCGAGGAAAAGGTAACGGAATATCTCGGCGTTCCGAAATACCGCTTCGGTGAAACCGAATCGGAGGATCAGGTCGGTCTCGTGACCGGCTTGGCGTGGACGGAAGTGGGCGGCGAGTTGTTGACCATTGAAGGCGTGATGATGCCCGGCAAGGGTCGCATGACGGTCACGGGCAACCTGAAGGACGTGATGAAGGAATCAATTTCGGCGGCGGCCTCCTATGTCCGCTCGCGCGCCCTCGATTTCGGGATCGAGCCACCGCTGTTCGAGCGCCGCGATATCCATGTCCATGTTCCCGAAGGGGCAACCCCGAAGGACGGACCGTCCGCCGGTATCGGCATGGCGACCGCCATTGTCTCGATGTTGACGGGCATTCCGGTTCGCCGCGACATTGCGATGACGGGTGAGGTGACCTTGCGTGGCCGCGTCTTGCCGATTGGCGGATTGAAGGAAAAGCTCCTTGCAGCGCTACGCGGTGGGGTGAAGAAGGTGCTCATTCCGGAAGAAAACGCCAAGGATCTGGTCGATCTTCCCGACAGCGTGAAGAACGGCATGGAGATCGTGCCGGTGTCGCGGATGGAGGAAGTGATCCGCCATGCGCTGGTTCGCCAGCCGACTCCGATCGAGTGGAAGGAAGATCTTTCCGCCGTCAAAACGCCGGTTGCGACCGAGGAAGATATGAGCGGCGTCGTCGCTCACTGAACAGAAAAGAGATAAAAAAGGGCCGCTTGTGTACCAGGGCGGCCCTTTTTCGTGCAAAACACTGTCATAGAACCCGGAAAATAACGGGCTACCCCTTGCATCTGGGGCGTTGGCTTGGAAGATCGCAACCCATGGCCGTATGATTCGGCACATGATGATGAAATGGAGAACGACAATGAACAAAGGCGATCTCGTATCGGCTGTCGCGGATCACGCGAATTTGACGAAGGCTCAGGCTGGCGCGGCGGTTGACGCTGTTCTCGACGCCATCACCGCGACGCTGAAGGCTGGCGACGAAGTTCGCCTCGTCGGCTTTGGCACCTTCGGTGTTTCGAAGCGTGCAGCTGGCACGGCGCGTAACCCACGCACCGGCGAAACCATTGCGACCAAGGCTTCCAATACGCCGAAGTTCAAGGCCGGCGCTGGCCTCAAGGCTTCCGTTAACGGCTAATACCTCTATGCCGGGGACGGCTTGCGCAAGCAGGCCCTCCTGGCATAAGACGGTGCGAACGCCGTTGGCGGTTAATCGGTTTCCGTTTAACCGCAGCAATCGGCGGCTTAAAAATATAAGGGTCCGGTTTAATTCCTTGGAAAAACCGTGTCCTGCGGGCGGTTAGCTCAGTTGGTAGAGCATCTCGCTTACACCGAGAATGTCGGCGGTTCGAGACCGTCACCGCCCACCAGCCTTCGCTCTGCGAGCTTCGGCTCGGCGAGTCGGGATTTATACGGGATCAGAGAGTATTGATCTTGGATGACCCATCTTAAAACAAGCCCGGCCTCGGCCGGGCTTGTTTTCGTTTGGGGTCCGGCTCTGGCTGTTGGTCCGGAGCAGGGATTATCCGCTTTCCCGATGGGGCCAATTTGTTACAGTCGGACACGATCAACCGGATGTCTTATGGTGCTTAACGCTCGGGCGGCTGAACGCGTTCTCTTCGTCTTTTCGCTCGCCATGCTGTTGGGCGGCGGATGTTCTGCGGTTTTGGGGGCGGACAGGCTCGCGACTTTGGCGTGGGGGCTGGGGACGCTGGGGGCGCTTGGCTGGCTGGTCGCAACCATTGTCGTTTCGTTGGTCAAGGGGGCTGTGGGCCTTGATCTGATCGCGGCTTTCGCGATGGCCGGCTCGCTCTATCTGGGCGAGGAATTGGCCGGCAATGTCATCGCCGTGATGTTTGCCGGCGGACAGGTGCTCGAAGCCTTTGCCCAGTCGCGTGCGCGGCAGGAAATGAACGCCTTGCTGGCCCGCACGCCCCGAAGCGCCACCCGATATGAAGGCGAGAGCCTCGTTGCCGTTCCCCTCGATCAGATCAAGATCGGGGACCATTTGCTGATCCGACCAGGAGATGTCTTGCCGGTCGATGGTGTGCTGATCAAGGGTGCAGCGTTGCTCGACGAATCGGTGATGACGGGCGAGGCCGAGCCCGTTTCCCATCCCATGGGCGATGATCTGGTGAGCGGTGTGACCAATGTCGGCGGTGCCTTCGATATGGCCGCGACAACGGATGCGGAGGGAAGCACCTTTGCAGCCATTGTCCGGCTGGTGGCGTCCGCCGAGCAACAGAAGGCGCCTATGGCCCGTTTGGCCGATCGGTACGCCGTCGGCTTCTTTGTCTTTGCCGTGGCGCTGGCGGGAGCTGCGTGGCTCGTGACGGGCGATCCGGTGCGGGCTCTGGCCGTTTTTGTGGTCGCAACGCCCTGTCCCCTCATCCTTGCGGTTCCTGTGGCCATTGTGGCCGGCATGTCGCGCTGCGCCAAATTGGGCGTGATGGTCAAAAATGGTGGTGCACTGGAAGCGCTGGCCTCGACCCGATCGATTCTTTTCGACAAAACAGGCACGATTACGCGAGGCGAGCCGTCGGTGAAGGAAATTCATCGGGCACCCGATTGGACCGAACAGGCGCTTATGGCCACCGCGGGTGCGTTATCCCAAGGTTCGACGCATACGGTATCGAAGGCCGTTGTAGCCCATGCGGACCGGTTGGGACTTGTGTTGCAGGTCCCCGAAGGCGTCGAAGAGGTGCCGGGCGAGGGGGTCTTCGGCCGGGTCGGGGCCCAATTGGTTCATGTTGGCACCTTTGCCTTCGTTGCCCGCCATGTGTCGAGAGACCGGTGGTTCGGGGAAGCCGAGGCGCTGGTATCGGCCCGTTCCGGTTTGATGACGGCCATCGGGGTGGATGGCGAATTGGCGGGCATCATCGTGTTTTTCGATGAGGTTCGCGCCGAGGCAAATGACGTTTTACAGGCGTTGCGGGCGGCGGGAATCACGCGGATCGGATTGTTGACCGGTGACCGGTTGATGGTAGCCAATGCCATTGCGGATGGATTGTCGTTCGATCACATCGAAGCGGGGGCGACGCCTGCGGGCAAGGTCGAGGTTGTCTTGCGGGAAAAACAGCGCGGTGTGGTCGCCATGATCGGGGACGGGGTAAACGACGCGCCGGCCTTGGCCGCGGCCGATGTCGGCATCGCGCTTGGCGCCAAGGGGGCGGGAGCATCCGCTGAAGCAGCTGACGTGATCGTGCTGGTGGATGGCCTGTCGCCCTTGCCCAATGCCTTTGCGATTGCCCGACGTTCGTTCCGGATCGCGCGGCAAAGTGTTCGGGCGGGAATCGGTCTGTCGTCAATCGGGATGATTCTCGCGGCGTTTGGCTGGTTGTTGCCGATTGAGGGAGCCCTTGCACAAGAAATAATTGATGTGGCCGTAATCCTAAACGCTTTAAGGGCTTTGCGCTGAATAACGCCTGTCATAATTGCCCATTAATGCTGCGTTCATGGCGATATCTGTAAATCAATCGTCATAGAGCATATTCGTGTGGCTTGACTTGTCGGAAACGGTCCCTTATTGCGTCGTCTGCCGTCGAACGGTACGCCGTTTTGGGGGAGTAGCTCAGTTGGTTAGAGCGTCGGCCTGTCACGCCGAAGGTCGCGGGTTCAAGTCCCGTCTCTCTCGCCATTCCCTACCGCCTTTCGGGTAGGGATGGCACTGGGGCCGATCTCGATCATTTTTCGCGAAGATGCCCAATACGTGGTTTTTACCCTTGGGAATGAGCGAAGATGGTCGGTTCAAGTTTAACTTTCGCGTTGGTTGCGGCGCTGTGTGCAGCGGTCTTCACGTTCATTGCCATTCCGCTGATGATGCCCTTTTTGAAGCGTCACGCGCTGGCGAAGGTGACATCGCGCTCGAGCCATAAAGAGCCAACGCCGCAGGGTGCCGGCATTGCCATCGTCGTATCAATGGTGGCGGTGTTCGGGATTGCGATTTTCTTTGCTCCGTTTCTAACCATGTCCGACCGGACCTTGCTCGGTGCCCTGGCGGGTGGTGCTGCGTTGATTGCCTTTTTGGGCTTTCTCGACGATGTTCGCCCGCTGCCTATTTTGCCGCGTATGGGGGGACAGCTCGCGCTGATCTTCATGCTGCTCTATGTGACGCCGCCTTACATTGCTTTGTTCAATGGCGTTTTGCCCTTGCCGGTCGAGCGCTTGATCGCCGGCTTTGCGCTGCTTTGGATGATCAATCTCACCAATTTCATGGATGGCCTGGATTGGTTGACGGTTGTCAATTTCATTCCCGTGACCATTGTGATCGCAGCCTTGTCCGCCGTCTCGATGCCGACCCCGTTGGTTGCGGTGATGGCAGCGCCGATTCTGGGCGGTCTGATCGGCTTTGCGCCTTACAATAAGCCGGTGGCCAAGTTGTTTCTGGGCGATACCGGTAGCCTCGCGATTGGTCTGGTGGGTGGATATGCGCTTTATCGGGTAGCTGCCGATGTCAGCTTCTTTGCCGCGGTCATTATCCCGATGTATCTGTTCGCCGATGCAACGATCACGCTGGTGCGCCGCCTGATCAAGGGCGAAAAAATCTGGACACCGCATCGCAGCCATTTCTTCCAGCGCGCCACGACCATGGGGTGGACGGTCAACCAGATCGTTGCCACGATTGCCGTGCTCAACACCTTCCTTGCGGTTTGTGGCTGGACCGCGGCGCACGCCTCCTCCAATACCGTGACGATGGTGTCGTTCATGATGGCGCTCGGCGCTGTGCTGGTAACGCTTCGGGCCTTCACGCGGGTGCCTTCAGAGGCGCTGGCGGTTTCCAATCTCTAACTTGCGCGACCAGATGGATACATCCATGGCGAGGAGTGCGGCGCGTGTCGGTATGACCGCGATGGGGGTTGCTGCCGATCTTTCTGATATCGGTCGTCGCCTCGACGAGGTGCAGGAAACCGGCGTTTCCTGTGTCGAATTGCCGACCTATGATCTCGATGTCGTCATTGCGGGCCGAATCAACCGGCCGCAGCTCGCAGCTCTTAAACAGATCACCGAGGGGCGGGGGCTGGCCTACACGGTTCACGGCCCCCATCCGATCAACTTCTTTGACGATGTTTTTCGTTTGCCTCGGCATTTCGAGGTGCTGAAGGCGTCGATGGAGGCTGCGGCCGAATTGGGGGCGATCCATTACGTGGTCCATGCGGGCATGATGCCGGTGATGCAGTCGCAGGGACTGGAAGTCGCCTATGCCCGCCAGCGCGAGCTGTTGTCCGAGGCTGGCGATTTGGCCAAGGCTCTGGGCCTCTATCTGTGTGTTGAAAATATTTATGGCGAATATCTGGGTAAAATCCATACGCCGACGCCGGCCCGTCTTGCGGCGGAATTGAAGGCCATCGGGCACAGCCATGTCTGGGCGACGCTGGATGTGAGCCACGGCTATCTTGAGCTTGATTTTCAGGGGCTTGATCTGGTGACGGAATGCGCAGCGCTTGCGCCTTTTGCCAAGCATTTGCACATTCACGATTCCTTCGGGCGGCAAGACGATATCTGGATGTATACCCAAGGCGAGCGGCTGGCTTTTGGGCATGGCGATCTGCACCTGCCGGTCGGCTGGGGCGATATTCCATGGGACCGGTTGATGGCGGCGTGCGTATTTCCCGAGGGTGCGGTGTTCAACATCGAGCTTGATCGCCGGTATTGGAACCATCGGCGGGCTTGTGTCGATGCAACACGGGCTTTTGTCGCCAAGGCGCAGTTCAGCTCTATTTAAGTTTTTTTCGAGGCAAAAAAGCGCCACGTTACCCTCATAGCCGCCCTATGCTTGGGCTGGATGGAGGCAACGTGGCGTTTGTCGTGATCAGTAGGTCGCACGGCCGCCCGAGAGATCGAACACAGCGGCGGTGGTAAACGAATTATCCTTCGAGCACAGCCAGGCGATCATGGCGGCGGCTTCATCGACCTGAAGAAAGCGGCCGCGCGGGATGCGGGAGAGCATATAATCGATATGTTCCTGCTTCATCTGGTCGAAAATTGCGGTCTTGGCGGCGGCGGGCGTCACGCAATTGACTGCGATGTCCTGACCGGCCAATTCCTTGCCCAGCGATTTCGTGAGCGCGATCACACCGGCTTTGGATGCCGAATAGGCGGACGCGTTCGGATTGCCTTCCTTGCCGGCAATCGATGCAATGTTGACGATACGGCCATAGCCTTGGGATTTCATGGCGGGAACAACGTATTTACAGCAATAATAGACGCCATTCAGATTGATATTGATGATGTCGTGCCAGGCATCGAGCGGATAATCGGCCAACGGCATATTTGGACCGGCGATTCCGGCATTGTTGACCATGATATCAATACGACCGAAGGCTTTGAGGGTTGCCTCCGCTGCCGCCTGCACGGAGGCGGCGTCCGATTGCTCGACCTTGACCACGATCGAGCCGGCGAGGGATTTGGACGCTTCTTGCGCCAGTGCCTCATCGCGGTCCCATAGCGCCACGCGCGCGCCCGATTGGGTCAGGCGTGCGGCTACCGCATAGCCGATACCCTGTGCGCCGCCGGTTACAACCGCGAATTGACCCTTTGCATCGATCTGATTTGACATCGTTCTTCCCTATTTTTTGAACCTTATGGCCCATCTATCGCGTGAATTGTGGCGTTGGACAAGGGGCGATGCCCGGATTGCACAATGTGTAAATAAGCCAAATCGGGTGGGTTTGAGCCACTATGTCACCTTGCGCTGCAGCAAATGCTGAGCTAATCGTCTCCCCGAATGTGTTTCCGGTTTTATGTGAGTCTGGCCGCTTCGGTTTTTTGGCGGCTTACAGGCATGGAAAACGGATCGGGGTTTGTAGGCTGACGCGGCGTTTGGCTGCGGTCGACGGGCCGAAACGGAGTGGGACAGGATGGGACAGACACTCGACCACCTTCTTCTTGATTACCTGCCGCTGGTCGTTTTTATCGGGCTAAGCGTCGTCATCGGGCTTGTGCTGCTGGTTGTGCCGTTTCTGGTGGCCTATTCGAAGCCGGATGCCGAGAAATTGTCGGCCTATGAGTGCGGCTTTAATGCGTTCGACGATGCGCGCATGAAATTCGACGTGCGGTTCTATCTCGTCTCGATCCTGTTTATCATTTTCGACCTTGAGGTCGCCTTCCTGTTTCCGTGGGCGGTGGCGTTCAAAAGCGTCGGTCTTTTCGGTTTCTGGTCGATGATGCTGTTTTTGGGCGTTTTGACCATCGGCTTTGTCTATGAATGGAAGAAGGGCGCGCTCGAATGGGATTGACCCCTCAAACCGGCACCATGGTGTCGGAAGCTCCACGCGGCATTCTTGATCCGTCAACCGGCAAGCCGATTGGCGCGAATGATCCGTTTTTCTCGGAAGTGAACGCCGAGCTTGGCGATAAGGGCTTTATCGTCACCTCAACCGATGATCTCATCCATTGGGCGCGCACCGGCTCGCTGATGTGGATGACCTTTGGTCTGGCGTGCTGCGCGGTCGAGATGATGCAGCTTTCCATGCCGCGTTATGATGTTGAACGTTTCGGTTTTGCGCCGCGCGCCTCGCCGCGCCAGTCGGATGTGATGATCGTCGCTGGTACGCTGACCAATAAAATGGCCCCCGCGCTCCGCAAGGTCTATGACCAGATGCCGGAGCCGCGTTACGTGATCTCGATGGGTTCCTGCGCCAATGGCGGCGGGTATTACCACTACTCCTATTCGGTTGTGCGCGGCTGCGACCGGGTTGTTCCGGTGGATATCTATGTTCCCGGCTGCCCGCCAACAGCCGAGGCGCTGCTCTATGGCGTGCTTCTTCTCCAGAAGAAGATACGCCGCGTCGGCACGATTGAACGGTAAAGCAGGGTTCTGATCCGATGACTGAAGCGTTGAACTCTTTGGGCGAGGCGATTGTTGCGGC
>CANGIS010000033.1 GCA_947454055.1 Hyphomicrobiales bacterium | reverse complement strand
CATGGCGCATTTAAGCACCAAATTGGCAAGAGCAGCAGTTAATTTGACGCAAGTAATTGCTCTAGTTGCTTGCTGTCAAATGGCTAACTTAACCGTTTGGGCTGGTGACTTAGAAGATGGGTTTTCTGCAACCGAAAGCAATACTCCCTTTCAAAAAAGCGATGGCAAGTGGGGTTATGTAAATAGAAACCATTGTTGGGTCATCAATCCGCAATTCGATAGAGCTTATGGTTTTTCAGAAGACTTGGCGCGTATAGAGATTGGTGGAAAGTGGGGCTTTTTAGACCTCAGTGGAAAAATTGTTATTAACCCGCAGTATGATTTTGCTTACCCATTTAGCGAAGGGCTTGCTGCAGTAATAATTGGCAAAAAAGGTTATTTTATCGATAAAACTGGAAAATCAGTATTTAATCTTCAATTCGATAATGTGGATAGCTTTAGCGAAGGTTTAGCATCAGTTCGTGTTGGTGAAAAAAGTGGTTTTTTGGATCACTCAGGTGTCTTAAAAATTAGCCTGAATTATGATATCACTTTTCGATTTAATGGAGGATTAGCAACAGTTAAAATCGCAAAGAAGTGGGGTTTTATTGATAATACAGGGAAGAAAGTCATCAATCCGCAATTTGACGGAGCTTTTAGTTTTTCAGAAGATTTGGCGCGTGTAGATATCGGTGGAAAGTGGGGTTTTATAGACCGTAGTGGAAAAATTGTTATTAACCCGCAGTATGATGTCGCAGACGATTTCAGGGAGGGATTAGCGGCAGTAACGGTTGGAGAACAATCCAGCTTTATTGATCGTTCTGGATCAACCGTTATTAAGAGACAATTTCACATTGGTAATTTATTCTTCTTTGAGGGAAGCTCAGGTTTTAGTGAGGGATTAGCTCCTGCAATGTCTGGCAGTAAATGGGGATTTATCAATCATCATGGGGTGTTTGTAATCCCACCTCAGTTTGATTATGTAATGCCTTTTAGAGATAGTTTGGCAAGCGTAGGCATTGGTAAGAGGGTAGTAATAATAAATCATAAGGGAGAAGTGCTTCTTGATCCAATTTGTTCAGTTAACTAATCACTGACTAACATTATTCAGGACCGATTTAACCAATAATATTTTTTGCTTTCAGGCGCACCTACCCATGCAACCATCACACCTATAGGTGTAATCAACTTGGTTTACTCAACTTAGCAAACTCTAAGAACGCAGCTTCGCTTAGCTCACCTCGCTGGAACCGTCTTAGCGCTTCAAGCTTAAATGCCTCATCCGCGGTAGGAGCTGCCGCAGCTTTAGCAGCTTGCTCAACAGCTTGCTCAACAGCTTGCTGTTCTCGCAGCTTGCGCACCTTGTGTGGTTTAGGTGCCATCTGCGTTATCTGCCGCCGCCGCTGCTTAGGTATAAGGTGCGAGTAATGACGCTCTATCTGCGCTACCTTGCAGCCCATGTTCATCGCCAAGTCGTTTATGTCCACGCCGCCCAATCCCAAACGCATCGTGGCGTAAGCATGGCGCAGCGAGTACAGCGAACGTACCTTGCCATCTCGGTCGCGCAATAATCCATCCTTCCTACCCTCTACAGGTACCCTGCGCAAAAAGGCTTGGAAGCTCTTGTTTAAGTCTACGAACTTGCTTGGCTCTATGTCATCAGCTGACTTCTGGCCAAAAAACACAGGGTGCAAATTGCCCTTGTGTGGCGTGGCAGCACGCCACTCCTTCAGATAATCATTGGCATTAGGCTGCGTCTGAACGTATCTGAACCCTTGCTTGGTATCCTTGTCTGGCACTCTTATCTCAGCAATCATCAAATGTGTGTCATCCATCTCAACGTCAAAAGTTATGTCAGCCCAAATTAGCTGCCTCGCTTCGCCTATCCTCAAGCCGCTGTTGCTGAGTATCATCACCAAGAAATACAGCTGTTCTCGCTGCTTGTCGTGCAGCGCCGTTGCTCGCACTTCCTTAAATACGCCTACACCCTTCCTATAGCTGTTTAAGTAGCGCGTTAGCTTGTCATATTCATCGCCCATCTCAATCGTCGCGCGCCTATCATCCTTGCTCACTCGCATGGGGGAACGAAGCTTGAGCAGCTGCTGCAATCGCCCTTGCTCAGCAGCGTCATTGAAAATCTGGTTTAGCGCTGATTGTTCCATCGCCAGCGTCTTAGGCGCAGGTTGCTTCTTAGCGTTGTAAGTTGAAAGCGTCTTAGCGCCGCGACGTTTGGGATTGCTTGCGATGATGCGCTCTGCCTTCTCACGCTGCCAATATGTGATGCGCCAATCCCAATAAGCTGAAGCCACTTGCGGCGTTATCTCGTTCAGCAGCTTGCTTGTGCCGTCAGCATTGCTGAAATAGGGCTTAAAGTAACGCTTAGCGTAGTTCTCATGCCACCGCTGCCTATCTGGCTTCCATGTGCGATTGCGCTTATTGCGCTCAAACCACTCGTCCCAATGCTTCTCAAAAGTGTACTCATCTAGCGTAAACCCAAGACGCACGTTCTGCTGTAGCCTCAGCAGCTCGCTCTTAGCGAACACGTAGGCTTCCTCATAGTTGGTGAGCTTTGTGCTGCGGTCGTAATAGCCTTTATGCCCCTTAATCTTCAGCCGCATGTACCAAACTTGGGGGCGATGCTGCTTGGCGTTGGCTACAGCGACAGGGAGGTTGCGCTGATACAGCAGCAGCGCGCCGTCATAATGCTCGTGCCTATTCAGGTAATAAGCCATGCGCTTGCACCCATGTGTGCACCCACCCGTGCAAACGGCAGCAAAATGCTGCGCGAAGATGGCTGCAATGCTACCGCACTGCTAAAACGTCCCTCCAAAAAAGTCAATGACATCAACAATCTGCTAACGAAATGCTAGTCAATAAAAAACGCGCTGTGTGATGCACAGCGCGTTGAAATCGTTGAATAATTTCACTAAAGTAGAGTAGTGAAATATTAGCGCTTGGAGAACTGGAAGCTCCGGCGCGCTTTCTTGCGGCCATACTTCTTGCGCTCGACGGTACGGCTGTCGCGGGTCAGGAAACCTGCCTTTTTCAGCACGCCGCGCAGTTCCGGCTCGAAATAGGTGAGCGCCTTGGACAGACCATGACGCACAGCGCCCGCCTGACCCGAAAGACCACCACCAGCAACGGTAACCACAACGTCATACTGGCCGACGCGGGCAGCGATGCCGAAAGGCTGCTGCAAAATCATGCGCAACACCGGACGGGCAAAGTAAACTTCCAAAGCACGCTCATTGACCGTGATCTTGCCGGAGCCCGGCTTGATCCAGACGCGGGCAACCGCGTCCTTGCGCTTGCCGGTGGCGTAAGCACGGCCCTGCTTGTCGAGCTTCTGGACATGACGCGGAGCCTCTGCGGCTTCCACTGGCGATCCCTTGAGATCGGCTAAAGATTGAAGCGTTTCGGCCATGATCAGGCGCTCCTCACATTCTTGCGGTTCAACGCGCCGACATCGAGAACGGCTGGCGTCTGGGCGGTATGCGGATGCTCAGCGCCGCCATAGACGCGGAGATTGCTGAGCTGCTGGCGACCCAGCGGACCACGTGGCAACATACGCTCAACGGCCTTCTCGACCACGCGCTCAGGGAAACGACCGTCGAGAATGAACTTCGCGGTCCGTTCCTTGATGCCACCCGGATAACCGGTGTGGTGATAATAGACCTTCTGGTCGCGCTTGCGACCCGTCAAAACCACCTTGTCGGCGTTGATGACGATGATGTTGTCGCCGCAATCGACATGCGGGGTGAAGATCGGAAGATGCTTGCCGCGCAAACGCATGGCGATGATCGAGGCAAGACGGCCTACAACCAGACCCTTGGCGTCGATCAGCACCCATTTCTTCTCGATCTCGGCAGGCTTGGCCGAAAAAGTCTTCATGGGAGTAATTCCAGATGTTGGCGAGGGCCGGTAAATAGCCCTGCGCGGATAGAATATCGAAACGGTTACCCGCTCCTTGCGATGGGCATCGATTAGAGGATGCCTCAGCTGTCGTCAACTGTTCAAAATCAACAAAAGGCTTAAATTTCGACTATTTTTCCGTGAGTTAGGGTATGCGGTATTATGATACCTTATTTATGGACGCGGGATGGCGTAGGTCGCTGTCACATGGGCCACGGGCCCCTCATCCCCCTCGGAAAACAGGGTCGCCTCGCCCACCGCCAGCGTTTTGCCTATTTTGAAATAACGGCACTCGGCAATAAGGCCGCGGGGCTCGGGCTTTTTTAGAAAATTGATCGAGAAATGGGTCGTAACCGCGAGGACAACTTCGCCGATTGCGCCCAAAAGAGCGACATAAAGGGCCACATCCGCCAACGCCATCATCGCCGGACCCGAGATGGTTCCACCAGGGCGAAGCTGGCTCTCGTGATAGGCCATGCGCATCCGGCAGGTGCCATGACCGATTTCCTGCACCGTATAAATTTCCCCATGAACATAAAGTTGGGGAAAGTCACGACGGAGAAAGGCGTCGATTTCGTCGAGGGAAAGGGCGGCAGGCTGGATCGTCATGATGTCGGCACAAGAATCTCGAGTGGCAAAGCAGCGACAATCAATAGGTCAATTCGAGGAAAAATACGATGCTTGACGCCGACGTCATCTGGCGCGACGCTCTTGTCATGAACACGCCATCTGCAATCCCAGTCGCTTCCCCTCCCCTGACGCTTGCCGAGCGTGATGGATATGCCATCCTTACGCTTGATCGCCCGGACTCGCGCAATCCGCTTTCGGAGGCGATGCTCGCGGCCTTGATGGAGACTTTTGCGCAGATCGCGCCTCGCCGCGATATTCGCGCGGTCATCATGGCAGCCAACGGCCCCGTCTTTTCTGCCGGCCATGATCTAAAGGAAATGACTGCACACCGGCAAGATGCCGATCGAGGACGCGCCTATTTCACCGATATTCTGGGCCGCTGTTCGAAAATGATGCAGACGATCCTCACGCTGCCGCAACCGGTGATCGCAGCTGTTGAGGGTGTGGCCACCGCCGCCGGCTGTCAGCTTGTGGCTTCGTGCGATCTGGCCATCGCGGGCGAGCAGGCCAAATTTTCAACCCCCGGCGTCCATATTGGGCTGTTTTGTTCGACGCCCATGGTTGCCCTGTCGCGCAATTTGGCACGAAAGCACGCGATGGAGATGCTGTTGCTGGGCGATATGATCACAGCGGGCGAGGCGTATCGCTTCGGCCTTATCAACCGTGTCATGCCGGAGGGCGAAGCTC
This sequence comes from Hyphomicrobiales bacterium, assembly GCA_947454055.1. Lineage (GTDB taxonomy): Bacteria > Pseudomonadota > Alphaproteobacteria > Rhizobiales > Beijerinckiaceae > CAIUPE01. The sequence continues at coordinate 26,835 of CANGIS010000033.1, read as the reverse complement.
TGGCGCAAGCGGAGGTCATGGCACGGCGGATCGCCTCCAAATCCCCGTTGACGGTCTCCATTGGCAAGCGTGCTTTTTATGAACAGGCTGAGATGAGGTTGGACGACGCCTATCTTCATGCCTCGCGCATCATGGTTGAAAACATGCTCGCCCGCGACGCCGAGGAGGGCATTGGCGCCTTTATCGAGAAACGCACACCGGAATGGACCGGCCAATGAGCTTTGATCCGAGGCAACACGACGCCTATCCCGACGCGCTGATCCACGGCATTCTGAAAAGCGTGAAAAGCATCGCACTGGTCGGCTTCTCCAACAATGAAGCACGGCCCAGCTATTTCGTTACCAAATACCTGATCGAGCGGGGTTATACCGTTTATCCGATCAATCCGGCGCTGGCGGGCCAGGTGTTTTTCGGAGCCACGGTTTACGCGAGCCTTTCCGAAATTTCCGATCCCATCGACATGGTGGATATTTTTCGCAATTCGGAAGCCGCCGGCCCCATCACCGATGAGACCTTAGCGCTGGACCCCCTGCCCAAAATCCTCTGGATGCAATTAGGCGTTCGTAACGACGAGGCCGCAGCCAAAGCCGAAGCCAAAGGCCTCACCGTCATCATGAACCGCTGCCCTAAAATCGAATATGGCCGCTTTTCAGGCGAAATTGGCTGGTCGGGCGTAAATACGGGCTTGCTAACATCAAAAAAGCCGATGCTCGGCACCAAAAGTTGGCAGAAGCGTGGGATCTGATTGGTTCCAACATGATCAGCCCGTCGCTACACGCCCCTTAAAAATTTCGTCGGCCCTGTTGCATCACCCCGTTGACGTCTGACATTTCGTTCTCTAAAAAGAACGTATGGACTGATTTAACTGACTTAGTCGAGACCAACCCCAACGGAGAACGAGCCGATGACCGCAGAACATACCCCGGGATTTTCAACCCTCTCCATTCATGCCGGTGCCGCTCCGGATGCTGCAACGGGCGCGCGCGTAACGCCCATTTATCAGACCGCATCGTTTGTTTTTGATGATGTCGATCATGCCGCCTCGCTTTTCGGTCTGCAGGCGTTTGGCAACATTTACACCCGCATCACGAACCCGACCAATGCCGTACTGGAAGGCCGCGTTGCGGCACTCGAAGGGGGCACGGCTGCCCTTGCGGTGGCGTCAGGTCATGCTGCCGAATTCCTTGTCTTCCACACGCTGTTGCAGCCGGGCGACGAATTTATCGCGTCGAAAAAGCTCTATGGCGGCTCGATCAACCAGTTCAACCATTCCTATAAAAGCTTCGACTGGCGCGTGAAATGGGCGGATCCGGATGATCTGTCGAGTTTCGAGGCGGCCCTTTCACCCAAGACCAAGGCCATCTTTATTGAATCGATTTCCAATCCGGGCGGTGTGGTTACGGACATTGCAGCGATTGCCGCGATTGCCAAAAAGGCGGGCGTTCCGCTGATCGTTGATAACACGCTGGCGACGCCCTACCTGATCAAGCCGTTCGAGCATGGCGCCAATATTATTGTGCACTCGGCCACCAAATTCCTCGGCGGTCACGGCAATTCGATCGGCGGCGTGATTGTGGATGGCGGCAACTTTGATTATGTCTCGTCGGGCAAGTATCCGCTGCTGTCCACGCCGCGTCCTGAATATAACGGCATGGTGATCGGCGAGACCTTCGGCAATTTCGCGTTTGCGATAGCCGCCCGCGTCTTGGGTCTACGTGATCTTGGGCCGGCTCTGGCACCCTTCAATGCCTTCCTGCTTTTGACAGGCATCGAGACGCTTCCGCTTCGCATGCAGCGCCATTGCGACAATGCGCTGGCGGTGGCCAAATATCTGTCCAAGCATCCGGGCGTTGCCTGGGTCAGTTATCCGGGACTTGAAGGCGATAAATACCACGCGCTCGCCAAGCGCTACACACCAAAGGGTGCCGGCGCCGTTTTCACCTTCGGGCTGAAGGGCGGCTATGATGCCGGCATCAAGCTGGTATCCAACCTCAAGCTGTTCTCGCATCTTGCCAATGTGGGTGATACGCGCTCGCTCGTTATTCACCCTGCCTCGACGACGCATCGCCAATTAAGCGACGCCGAGAAAACAATCGCCGGTGCAGGCCCCGACGTTGTGCGCCTCTCGGTCGGCATTGAAGATGTCGCCGATATTATCGCTGATCTCGATCAGGCATTGGCAGCAAAGTGATATGAGGGTTTAGGGCGTAGGGTTTAGGGCGTAGGGCTTCGTTTATCCCCTACTCCCTACGCCCTATTCCCTCCCCCGTTATCGTTGACCAATCTCAAAGCCAAAGCATCGCCTTTCTGTCAGTGCTACCCAAAGGGAAGCTGCATGAAAGGCGACGCATCATGTACAAGCATATTCTGATCCCGACCGATGGGTCGGCACTGGCCACCACAGCCGTCAAGCAAGGCCTCGATTTTGCCAAAGCCATTGGCGCCGAAGTAACGGGGCTCACCGTCTACGAGCCGTTTCACATGTTCACGCTCGAAACGGAAATGCTGACGGACACACCGCAGATCTATACGAAGCACGCCAAAGCCGAAGCCAAAGCAACGCTTGAAAAAGTTGGAGCGCTCGCCAAAGCCCGCGGCGTTGCCTGCCATCTCGTCGAGACAGAACATGATCATCCCTATGAGGCGATCATCGCGACGGCGAAGAAGAAAAAATGCGACCTCATCGCCATGGGCTCGCATGGCCGCGGTGGCGTTGGCGCCGTACTGATCGGCTCCGAAACGCAGAAAGTTTTGGCGCACTCGGCGATTCCGGTCCTGGTCTATCGCTGAGGCGCCGATGATCATCTCTTGACGTTAGGGTGTCTTATAGCATCCTAAAGGCAAGGAAGCCGGACCGAAAGCTATGAGTCTCGTTCGCAACGAGCAGACCAAATTATTGGCCAACGCGCTGGATCGTGCGTCAACCGCCAGTCTGGCCGTAGGCGTTTTTGGCCCGGTTTCGACCAATATGAGCTCTGCCGATTGGACAAAATCGCAGGGCATGCTTATTATTTTTATCGTTAGTTTGGTCTGGATTGCATTGGCTATTTCTTTTCACGCCTTTGCCTGTCGAATATTGAAAGGATTGGTCGCATGACCGTACTTTTCATCTACGCAAACTTCGTCCTTCCCTGCTTGTTGCTTTCAATCGGCTAGATCGCGGTTCGCCGGTTTGAGGCAGAAGGCAGAGATGCCGGCGACAGCGCTTAACCCCGTGCCAGAGCGGCTCGGTGGACAGCCACCATGCCGAGCACGACGAAGGCAAAGGCCTGATGCACGAGGCCGAGCCATAAGGGTACGGCGTAGAGCAGCGTCAAAATGCCGATCACCGCTTGACCGCCAACCAATCCGGCATTGACCATGGCACGCTTCTGCGCGCTCGTTCCGGGCATGGCATGGGTAACCCTAAAGCTATGCCAAACGGCAGCCGCCAACAGCAAATAAGCGGTCATGCGGTGATCGAACTGCACGAGAGCGGTATTGTCGACGAAGTTTTCGATGGTTGGTGTGACCGAAAACAAAAGGTCCGAACGCGGGATGAATTGTCCGTCGATGAGGGGCCAGGTGTTCCACGTCAAACCCGCCTTTGAGCCGGCCACCAAAGCGCCCAGCGCAATCTGGAGCAGGGCCAGTATCAGCGCGATGGTCGCGCCGCGGGTGATGGCGGAAGGGGCGACCTCGCCCCGCGAACGACCCAGCGAGGTCGCAACCATCACAATCAGCGTATAAATCAGCGACGCCATGGTGAGATGGAACATCAGCCTGATGGGTGCCACCGCCGTCATGCCATCATCGAGGCCGGACTTGACCATCAGCCAGCCGATACCACCCTGAAGCCCGCCCAGCAGCCCGATCCCGAGCACTTTGAGCGCCAAGCTGCCCCGCATCCGGCCCGTCACCAAAAATCCGACAAAGCCAAGGGCAAACACCAGTCCCATGGCACGACCGAGCTGGCGGTGCGACCACTCCCACCAGAAAATGAACTTGAAATCGCCGAGTGCCATTCCCTCATTCACAAGCTTGTATTGCGGGATGGCTTTGTATTTCTCGAAAGCGTCGAGCCATGCCTGATCGGTCAGCGGCGGAATGGCGCCCATAATCGGGTTCCACTCGGTAATCGAAAGCCCCGAGCCGGTCAGCCGCGTTGCTCCGCCCACCAGAACCATCAAAAAGACGAGGCCGGCAATCGAAAATAGCCACATCCTCAGTAAGCCTTGGCCATTTGGCGCCATACGGGAAGCGGCATCAAGCGGGAGGGAATTGGCAGGCGAGCGCATGGCGTGATACTTTCTGGACTTGAAACACAGGCATTGCGCTTACATAGTCCCGCCGTCATCCAGCGGCAATCATCCGTATTGCCGCACACGCCCTGTTCAGGAGAAACCCGCCATGCGCCGCAGAACCCGTAAATTGATCGGTGCGATCACCATGCTGGTTTTCGTCTGCCTCTATAGCCTCATCGCCATGATGATCGCGCAAGGACGTTTGCAGGATGCCGACAAAATCTGGCAGGACATCTATTACGCCGTTGCCGGCCTTTCCTGGATCATCCCCATGATGCCCCTGATCCGCTGGATGGAACGCCCCGACCCTGATGAGGCCGTTTAAGCAAAGGCCAACGGACACGGCTAACCCGTGAAGGTCGCATTTTTTAAATTGGTCTATGTCAGCACAAGCTTAATGCCGTAGCCTATCATAGCCACGAGCAGAACGCTCGATAGCCATAACAGCACAAACCACCCAAGCTTGCGCCATACCGATGATCGGGCGGCTTTGATCGTTTGGTTCCCCGCCTGCGTCTCGGCTGTCAATGATAGCCACCTTCGGCCTTCACCTTGCCTCTGAAGACCCAATAGGCATAGGCCGTATATACCAGGATCGTCGGGATCAGGACGACAGCGCCCACCAGCAAAAATCCCAAACTGTTTTCGGGTGCCGCAGCTTCCCAGATCGTAAGGCTATTGGGCACGATATGCGGATAAAAGCTGATGCCAAGGCCGATAAAACTGACCACAAACAGGGAAAGCGCGGATAGGAACGGACTGAGCTCGTGGCGATGCAGGATGCCGCGAAGCAACAGTGCTGCCGATATTAAAACCATCATCGGAACCGGCACAACCAGCAGCACCTGCGGCCACGCCAGCCAGCGGTGGAGATAAATGTCGTTGAGAAAGGGCGTCCATGCGCTGAAAATGAGAATGAAAAGCAGCGTTGCAGGGCCCACCCATCGTGCCGCACGATAGGCGCTGTCCTGCACCTCGCCTTCGGTCTTCAAAATCAGCCATGTCGCGCCCAACAGCGTATAGCCGACGACCAAGGCTACCCCCGTCAGCACGCTGAAGGGGGTCAGCCAATTCCACCATCCCCCCGCATAGGCACGATCCGCCACCGGAATGCCCTGCACCAATGCACCCAGGGCCACACCTTGAGCAAATCCCGCGAAGGTGGAGCCGCCGGCAAACGCCCAATCCCACAAAAACTGGCCGCGCTTGGTCTTCCAGCGGAATTCAAACGCCACACCGCGAAAAATAAGACCGAGCAGCATGACCATAAGCGGCGCGTAAAGCGCCGGCATGATGATGGCATAGGCCAGCGGAAAGACAGCAAAGAGACCGCCTCCACCCAGCACCAGCCATGTCTCGTTGCCATCCCATACCGGCGCCACCGAATTCATCATCTGGTCGCGGTTTTTCTCACCTTTGATGAAGGCAAAGAGGATACCCACGCCCAGATCAAAACCGTCAAGCAGGACATACGCCAAGACCGCGACTGCGATCAGGCCGGCCCAGATAAAGGGAAGATCGAGCGTCATGGTCATGCCCCAAAGTTCGTTGACAAAGCGGCAGCATCGGCCTGCATGACAGGAGCGGGCATAATGCCGCCCGCGCGGATCGGTTCATGCGGGGCAAGTTCCCCTTCGGAGGGCTGCGGCGCCTTGTTCATCAGGCGGAAAATATAAAACAGACCCGCCCCGAACAGCGTAAAATAGACGAGAATAAAGGCAATCAGCGAGGCACCAATGGCGGCAGCGTCAATCGGCGAGGCCGACCGCACGGTGGTCAGTAAACCGTAGACCGTATAGGGCTGGCGTCCGACCTCCGTGGTAATCCAACCCGCCAACACGGCGAGAAAGCCGGATGGACCCATCACGATGGCGGCGCGATGCAACCATCGCGCCTCATAAAGCGTCCCTCGTGCGCGCCCGACGAGGCTCCAGACGCCTACCGCCAGCATCGCCATGCCCAGCGCCACCATGACCCGGAAACTCCAGAAAATGACCGAGACAGGAGGACGCTGGTCTACCGGCCATTCCTTCAAGCCCCTTACAATCCCATCCGGATCGCGGGTCAGGATCAAAGAGCCAAGTTTCGGAATTTCAATTGCGTAATCAATCCGCTCGGCAGCAGGATTTGGAATGCCGAACAGAATAAGCGGGGCGCCGGCCTGCGTCTCGTAATCGCCTTCCATCGCCGCAATTTTTGCGGGCTGATATTGAACCGTGTTGATGCCGTGTACATCTCCCGCCAAAATCTGGATTGGCGCGACAATCGCAGCCATCCACATGGCCATCGAGAACATGATCCGCGTCGCTTCATTGTGGCGGTTGCGAAGCAAATGAAGTCCACTCACCGCACCAACCACAAAGGCCGTCGTGAGGTAAGCGGCAAGCAGCATATGGACAAGGCGATAGGGAAAGGACGGATTAAAAATAACGGCGAACCAATCGGTCACAATAAATTGTCCGGCCGCGTTAATGGCATAACCCTGAGGCGTCTGCATCCAGCTGCTGACCGCCAAAATCCAGAAGGCCGACATGAAGGTGCCGAAGGCCACCATTACCGTTGCGAAGAAATGCAATCGTCGGCCGACCCGTTGCAGGCCGAACAGCATCACGCCGAGAAATCCTGCTTCGAGGAAGAAAGCGGACAACACCTCGTATCCGAGAAGCGGTCCGATAACGGGGCCCGCTTTGTCAGAAAATACGCTCCAATTCGCCCCGAACTGATAGCTCATCACGATACCCGAGACGACGCCCATGCCGAAAGCGACGGCAAAAATCTTTTTCCAATAATTGAAAAGATCGAGAAAAACGGAGCGCTCCGTCCAGATCCACAATCCATTGAGCACAGCAAGATAGCTCGCAAGACCGATCGAAAACGCTGGGAAAATAATGTGGAAACTGACGGTAAACGCAAACTGCATTCGGGCCAGACTTAGAGCATCGAAGACGACCATCGTTTAGAACCCTATAGGCGAGCTTGCGCCCGAACATAACCTCAATTCAACGCGTGACAGGTCCACCGCGCCCTAGCCAGCCACCCGTGCCGGGCGCGTAATGGACAACGTCCTTTCTGCCTGAATCCAGTGTCGCCTGCAACGCGCGCACGGAGCGTCCCCCCGCCTGACAAACCAGAATCAGCGGCTTGCCGGTGGGCAATTTGGCCGGATCAAAAGAGGATAACGGATAGCTCTGGGCGCCCGGAATATGGCCTGCGGCATATTCGTTCGGTTCGCGCACATCGACAATGTGACACTCCCCGCTTTCAACGGCTATCTGCATATCCTCGTGTTCGATGGCAGGAACGCTCGACGAACTGAACAGACGCGAAATGAGGCTGGCAATCGACATGATAGGCTCTCCTGATTAAGCGGCTTTTGCCGCAGAAAACTGTATATGGGCGTCAAGGGCATCGCTTGCATCCATGGCCGAGGGACATGCCCACAATCTAGCATCGGTATCGCCGACACCATCGACAGCGTCAAAGGTCCCATTTGGCCTGCGGGGTCGCGCACTTACCACATCTCAACCCATTCGGCCTAAAGGCGTGAGTTCCTCTCCCACGTCCCATATCAAAAAAGGCCACGCTCCTTGCGTGGCCTTTTTGTGTTTCTGCTGCCGTGCGGTCCATTCTTGCGATGAACACGGGCACCGCGGTGGCCGGGCTTTACGAGGCTACTTTTTCGCCCCGTCCATAAACGAGAAGCATGGAAATAATGACCAAACCATAGATAATCTGGCGACCCGCCTCCGGCATTTCCATGATCGATAAAACGCTGTTAAGCAGAACGATCAGGATCACGCCGACAACAGTGCCCAGGTAGCGGCCGCGGCCGCCCAGAATATTGGTTCCGCCAATGACAACCGCCGCAATGGCCGGCAACACATAGGCATCGCCCATGCCCTGATAGGCCTTGGTGGCATAGCCCGCGAGGAGAACGCCTGAGAGGCTTGCCGCCACGCTGCACATCACGAAAGCGAGGATTGTCACCCGGCGCGTCGCAACACCCGATAGATAGGCTGCCGCTTCTTTATTGCCGATGGCATAGATGGCCCGTCCGAACGTTGTTTTGCGCAGCAAGATCACCATGCCGATGGAAATCGCCAACCAGACAAAGATCGCGTGGGGAACACCAAACGTCCGTTCGGCTGCTATGTAGCGCATCAAATCGGTCGCAGCCGTTTGCGGAGCAAAGCCGCCGGTTTGCGCCACCATCAACCCGCGCATCACGGCATTGACCCCGAGCGTGAAGATCATCGACGGAATGCGCAGATAGGCCACACCAAAGCCATTCAGCAGGCCCACGAACAGGCCCACACCCAAGGCCGCTGGCAAGGCCCATTCACCACCGACAGCGGTTGCCGTCATGGCTCCGGCGGCCAGCGTCCAAGGCACGGACAGATCAATCTGCGAGATCAGGATGACCAGCATCATGCCAGCCGCGATGATCCCCAAAAATGACCCGATCTGGAGTTGCTGGATCAAATAGGCCGGCGTCAGCAAGGGCGCATTGCCGAACCGCACCAGCGTATAACAGGTGCCGGCGATCAGAATGACCAGGATGAACATCGCCGCAATTGCGATGGGCTTATCATCGCGCGAGAGACGGGAAAGGGGCGAAAATCGTGTCATATCGGTCAACGGAATAACTCCAGTTGGTTTTTCACACGCAGGATGCTCAGAGCGCCAAGGCTGACAGCACCCAGCAGGACAAGGCCCTCGAAGAGAGGCTGAAGCAGCGGCGCGATGTCGAAGATTCTGAAATTGAAAGAGATCACTTTCAAAATGAGCGTTCCGAAGATCGATCCGATCGCCCCACCCGTTCCACCCAGAAGCGACGTGCCTCCGATAACGACGGACGCGATGGAGCTCAACGTATAAGCGCCTGCCATCGGAATGTCGGCATTGCCGGACGATGTCTGGATCGCCATAAAGATGCCACCAATGCCAGCGAAGATGCCCGCCAACGTAAAGGCCGCCAGCTTGCCACGCTCAATATTGAGACCCGACATGAAGGCTGCACCCTCCGCAGATCCGATCGCATAGACCGTCCGACCCGTGACCGAGCGACGGAAAGGAATCCAGATCACGCTGGCAACGACAATCAGAAAAACAAGGGAGGTCGGAAAGCCCGCAATGGTTTGGAACCAAGGGGCTTTTCCGTCGTCAAAAATACCAACTGTTTCGGCGAAATCAGCGAGCGAATTGGTCATCGCCCAATTGATATCCTCGTTGATCTTGCCACCCGGAATGGGTCGCAGGAACAGGGCAAGGCCCATATAGATCGCGCCGGTTGCGAGCGTTGCGATGATGGGCTGGATGCGACCGAAAACAACCACACAGCCATTAACCAGACCCGCAGCGGCGCCTGTCAAAAGACACAAGACAATGCCGCCGAAAATGCTCCAGCCGGACCCTTCCAGAACGTGGCTGGCCAGACAGTCAACCAACGTCATCACGGCACCAACCGAAAGATCGAGACCGCCCATCAACACAGGAACCGTCTGGGCCATCGCCAGCATTGCGAGCGAGAAAACCTCGTTCGAGTTCTGGACAAAAACCTGCGATGAAAATCCCTTCGGGTGGGACAATTGATACAAGAAATAGACGACAGCGAAGAGCACAACCGCGATCGCGAAGCCCATATTCTGACGAAGGCGTAAACCGAGGTCGGATGATTTAGTGGCCGACATGCGCGCCTCCATTCGATTTTTGTCCGGCAATATTGAGCGAAGCAGAAACAATGTACTTTTCGTTGATGGCGTCGCCTTCCAGCTCGGAAATGATCCGGCCGTCATACATGATGGCAACGCGATCGCATGAACCGATCAACTCGTCATAGTCAGTCGAGTAGAACAGGATTGCAGCTCCCTCATCCGCCAGCTCGCGCAGCAGGCGATAGATTTCCTGCTTGGTGCCGACATCGATGCCGCGGGTAGGATCGTTCAACAAAATAACATCGGGCTTGGTCATCAGCCATTTGGCAATGACCACCTTTTGTTGGTTGCCGCCGGAAAGCGTGGAGACCGCATCCTCGGGGCTGCCGATCTTGATCTTCAACCGCTCAATGGCATCGGCCACGGCGGCTGAAACTTTCGTCTCGTCGACCAGAGATCCGGCGCTTAATTCATCCAGCGATGCAAGCACCAGATTTTCGGCGATCGACATCGGCAGCATCAGCCCCTCGGTCTTGCGATCTTCGGGAACAAGCGCAATACCGCCGCCGGCGCTTTTGGCAACCCGGGGCGATGTCAGATTTTGCTTCACGCCATCAAGTTTCACGTCGCCTTCAACGCGCTTGAGGACGCCAAACAGGGAAAGCAGCAACTCTTTTTGACCCTGGCCGTCGAGACCACCAAGACCAACAATTTCACCGCGGCCAACCGAGAGCGAAACATGGTCGAGGCGGTTTTCCCACGACAGATTCTCGATTTCGAGCAAAGGCTTCGGCCGCTTCAACGCAGGCTTTGGCGGGAAGTGGGCCGAAATTTCGCGGCCGATCATCAATTGCACGATTTCGTCGTTGTTACGCGTGCCCTTGGCAAATGTTTCGATGTGACGGCCATTGCGGAAGACCGACGCATTATCTGCCAGCGCCTCGATTTCGTGCATACGATGCGAGATATAAAGAATGGCAACGCCTTCCGCCTTCAAACGGGCGAGCATCGCATAGACTTTTTCAACGTCGGAACTGGTGAGAGCCGATGTCGCTTCATCCAGAATGAGAATTTTGGGGCTCTTGCCCAGAGCTTTCGCAATCTCGACCATCTGCCGACGTGAAAGAGGCAGATCACGCACCCGCATCAGCGGATTGACATCTTCGCAGCCGATCGAAGCGAGCAACTCTTCAGCCCGCATCCGCTGCGCCTTGGCGTCGATGAGGCCGAATTTGCGGGGTGGCGATGCGATCGAAATATTATCGGAAACCGTAAGATCCGGCATCAACGACAATTCTTGGAAAATACACACAATCCCCGCCGCATTGGCGGCCGATGGGGATTGGAAATTGACCATCTGACCATCGAGCATCATGGTGCCCTGATCGGGGCGTACAACGCCCGAAATGATCTTGATAAGGGTCGACTTGCCGGCACCGTTCTCGCCAAGAACGGCATGGACCTTGCCGCGACCACAATGAAAATCAACATTGTTGAGGGCATGAACGCCGCCATAGCGCTTCGAAATCCCGGTGAGAGATAGAAAAGCATCATCTGCGGGGTGCGTCATAACACATCTGCCTGTTTTGAATTGCGGACAAAAAAACCCGGGCCGCTCGAAAGCACTTGCCCGGGTTCCTTGTTTGGCTCGATTAGTTCGAGTTCTTTTCGTCCTTGGCCATGATCTCGGTAGCTGAGATATTCACGCCGCAAGGAGCAAACTCGTTCGTCGTGAAGAAGTTATCGGTCAGGTTCGACCAATAGTTCACGCCGTCCTTGAAGGTGGTGTAATCGCCACCTGGGATCGGGATCGAGATGAGCTGTGGCATTGGATTGCCCTTCAGAGCCGAGATAGCGGCCTTCATGGAAATCGCAACCAGGCCAGGCGACTGACCAATGGACAGACCCTTCAGACCGTCCTTGGCATGCTCGGCAACCAGCTTGCGGAAGCCGTTTTCAGACTCGCCTGCGACTGGAACGAAGGGGTGTTTGGCGTCCATCATAGCGCGAACAACACCGGTGGTGCCGCCCTGAACATAGATGCCGTCGAACTTGCCATGAACAGCGATCGCATCGGCCGTAACCTTCTGCGCGGTGCCGTCATCCCAGTTGCCGACAACTTCAACGATCTGGAACTTGTTGCCAGCCGCTTCCATCACATTGCGGAAGCCGATGTGACGATCACGATCAACCGAGTTGCCTGGCAAGCCACGCACTTCGAGGATCTTGCCTTCTTTTTTGCCGATTTCCTTGATCAGGAACTCGCCTGGCATGGCGCCGAGCTGCTTCTGATCTTCGTTGACCATCATGACCTTGTCGGTATCAAGAACGTTGTCGAAAGGAACGACGACGACGTTGTTCTTGTCGGCAAGCTTGATCACCCGGTCGAAACCTTCAGGCGAAACAGCGATCGTAACAATCGCGTCATAACCCTGGTTGATAAAGTCTTCCATGGCGCCGAGCTGAGCTGCAACGTCGGTACCGGTCGAGATAACCTTCAATTCCTTGATGTCACCCTTGATGCCAGCCTGCTCAGCAAATGCCTTCGCGGTCTTGATCATCTGAATGCGCCAGGTATTGCCAACGAAGCCGTTGACGATAGCGATCCGGTAAGGACCTGGCTTTTTTTCCCACTGGAAATATTTGGTCTCAGGCGTCCATGGCTTGAAGCAAGCTGGATCTGCACCTGGGCCCGAAACGATCTTCGGGCCTGCAAAAGCTGCCGTCGCGAAGAGGAGGGCAGCGCCCGCCGTCAACGGCAGCAAGAATTTTGACTTTATCATTAGTTTCTCTCCCGTCCAGAACCGCTTTCAATAATCTGCTTCATGCTGCGCGGCTAAACAGCACGAAAATCTTTATTTTGAATAAGCTAATCTGTTAATCATGCCCTTGGCAACCTTTGATTTAAATCAACTCATTTTAATTATAACATTTTTTTTCCATCAAAATTCACATCAAAGCGAAGCTGACCCTTGCTTAAACAGACGTCCCACGATCCTTCAGTCTCCCCTATTGTTCGGGAATATTCTCTCTGAAGATGGCGTGAGTCCTAATCGGCAGCGTGGAAGACACGGATTCGCCACGCGCAGCCCGAATCAATTGATCGATTGCCTCGCGCGCTTCCACACGGGGATTTTGATCGATGACCGCATCCATAATGCCGGAGAGCAGAAAGCGCCGCGTGTGCTCGGTCAGTTCATGTCCGATGAAAACGACAGCCTTGGCGTGGCCGGTCTCTTCGAGGGCGCGGGCAATGCCGCGATTGCCTCCTCCAATGTTATAAATTCCACGAATATCGGGAACCTCCGCGAACAGCCGGCACGCTTCCCGATAGGAGCGTTCGGTGTCGTCGCGCACCTCCAGCATCTGCACAATCGTCAGATTGGAAAACTCCTCGGCGAGAATATTGCGAAACCCCATCTCCCTTTCCTCGTGCCCTCGGTAGGAGAGTGATCCTGCGAACAATGCAATTTTTCCGGCGCCCTGCCCGACGAAACGGCTCATTAAATGACCTGCCAGCCTGCCAGCTGCGCGGTTATCAATGCCGATATAGCCAATTCTGGGCACATTCGAGATATCCGACACCAGTGTGAGCACCGGCAATTGATCGTTCGACAATTCGCGGACGGCCTCCCGAACAAGCGGATGATCAATGGCAATGATGGCGATTCCGTCGCTTTTACCTCTGAGCGAGGCCAGACAATCGGCCAAGGCTTCGGCGACAAAACCCTCGATCCGGTGAACCCGAATGGTCGCCTCGTGCTCGCGCTTGGCCGCGATCTCGGCAATGCGTTCGGCGAGATTGTTGATGAAGGTGTTGGTGCCGCCGGGCAAGATAAAGTCGAGCGACAGCGGAGCCGAATAATGTGGCGGCGCTTCAACCGCATCGATGTAACCGAGACGCTCAGCCGCCTCCATGACCCGATGCAGCGTGCGGCCCTTCACGCCACCCCTACCGTTCAGAACCCTGTCGACCGTAGCCGTCGAGACATTGGCTGCCGCGGCAATATCGAGAATCGTTGCTCGACTGCGTATGGCCGAATGTTTGCTCATTCTTAGCCTCCCTTTGCGCCAAGAAATTCCATGAAGCGGCCGTCCTGTCAATTAAAATGATGTTAAATGATTGGTTTCAGCTCATCGGCTCAACATTACGTAGATCGTCCGCTTTGGCCAAAATCAGGTAAAATTTATTATTTTGGATTATTTTTTTCGAAAATTTGGTAAAAAATACTCAAATTTTTATTTTTACGGATCAACTTTTATTTATTTTTGGAAATTTGAACAAATCATAATTGACAGGGATTAAATCAAGTGGGAACTTAATCCATCAAAAATCGGCGTGAAAAAAGCCGAAAAGGGAGGGATGATGCCTAACGCGAAGGGGTTCAAGCCCGACATCGATATCCGCTGCCGGGACTTTAAGATCGGGTGCATCGGCGCCGGTATGATTATGGCCGAGTGTCATCTTGCTGCCTACAAAGAGGCCGGATTTCCCGTCGCAGCCATCGCTTCCCGCACAAGAGCGAAGGCCGAGCAGGTGGCCACCCGCTGGGGCATTGCCAAGGTCCATGCGTCACCCGAAGCCTTGATCGAAGATCCGGCCATCGACATTATTGATATGGCTTATCCACCGGACCAGCAGCCCGCTTTGATCCGGCATGCTCTGAAGCAGCCGCACATCAAGGCCATTCTGGCTCAAAAACCCTTGGCTCTATCGCTGGATGAAGCCATCAAGCTGCGGGACGAGGCGGCCAAGGCGGGCAAGGTGCTCTCCGTCAACCAGAACATGCGCTACGACCAATCGATGCGCGTGTTGAAACAGATTCTGGAAAGCGGCGCGCTGGGTGAGATTGTCTTTGCCCAGATCGACATGCACGCCATTCCGCATTGGCAGGGCTTTCTGGAAGGCTATGACCGGCTGACCCTTGCCAATATGAGCGTGCACCATCTTGATGTCTTGCGTTTCTTGTTCGGGGATCCCGACGAAATCACAACGCTGACGCGCAAAGATCCGCGCACGCGCTTTGACCATTCCGACGGCATTACGGTCTCGACGATGAAATTTCCATCGGGCGCCATGGCGGTATCGGTCGAGGATGTTTGGTCCGGCCCCCGCGAAGCTGGCTACAAGGACGACCAGCACATTCATTGGCGGGTCGAAGGGGTTTCAGGCGTCGCAAAAGGGGCCATTGGCTGGCCTACCGGCGCTGCCTCAACGCTGAGTTATGCCTCGACAAAGACAACCGGCGGCGAATGGGTAACACCAAGCTGGGAAACGATGTGGTTTCCGCACGCCTTTATCGGCGTGATGGAGCAGCTGCAATACGCGGTAAAGACCGGCGAGGCCCCTGCCCTGTCGGTTGCCGACAATGTGAAGACAATGGCGTTGATCGAAGCAGGATATCGTTCGATCAAACAGGGGCGCACCGTCAAATTATCCGAAATCTCGATCTCGTAAAAAAATATAAAGGGAGGATTTTTATCATGATGCAGTCCGGCATTTTCACGGGATATTTCCCGTATAGCCTCAAGGAAACGGCCCAAAAAATTCGTGCGCTGGATTTCAATACCGTTCAGCTCGATCTTCATTTCAAAGACATCGATCTCTCCGCCGGCCAGATCACCAAAGACAAGGCCAAGACGGTTCGTGACACGTTCCGCGATCACAATCTACCGATCAGCTGCATTTCGGCCTACACCAATATTATCCATCCCGATAAAGGCGAACGCGATCGCCGCGTTGGCTATCTGAAAGAGATTATCCGCAACGCGCGCCTGTTCGGCACCCCTTATGTGATTTCCGAGACCGGAACCTACAATACCGAGTCCGATTGGGTTCATCATCCCAAAAACAAGACGGAAGAAGGGTTCGAAGAATGCCGGAAGGTGATCGCCGATCTGGCCCAGACCGCCTATGATCACGGCTCCGTGTTTCTGCTCGAAACCTATGTGAACAATGTCGTCGGCTCGGTCGAGGAAACCGTCAAGATGTTCGCGCAAGTGGACCATCCCGGCCTTGGCCTGTTGATGGATCCGACCAATTATTTCGAATCTCACAACATTGACCGGATGGACCAGATTCTGAATCAGGTCTTCGACACGCTGACGGACAAAATCAAAATCGCCCACGCCAAAGACGTGAAGCGTTCGGGCGATGATAAAGCTGAAAAGCACGCCGATATTGGTGATGCCGATGCTTTGGAAAGCCACACCTTCCGCGGCGTTGGCGAAATCGAATTGCCGGCGCCTGGCTTAGGGTCGCTGAATTACGATTTATATCTGCAGCGGCTTTCGGAAAAGCACCCCAACATTCCGGTCATCATCGAGCATTTGTCGGAAGATGATGTGCCTCGGGCCAAGAAATTTCTCGACGGCAAATTCCGCTCGAACGGCCTTTGAGACAGCGCGGCGCCGCTTTCATGCGGCGCCGCACTCCTAGCCCCTCCGACGATCCATATTCAGGAAAGCAGCAATTCCATGGTGGAGCTTTACGGCCAGACCCTGACACGCCGTCAAGTTGCCGAGCGATCCGGCCTGCTCTCGCAGTTTGCCGGTGTTCGTCTGATGGAATTGGGGGATGGGGTAGAACGCGGCATCCGGATGCTCGAATTCAGGACGGGCTCCGGCCTGCGCTTCACGGCCCTGATTGACCATGCACTCGATATTGCCGATTGCGAATATAACGGAAAGGCCATCGGCTGGCATTCGCCAACGGGTTTCCGCCATCCCTCCCTGCACGATCAGGAAGGCGAAAACGGCATCGCATGGGCGCGCTCGTTTTCAGGGCTCATGGTCACCTGCGGGCTCGACCATATTCTCGGGCCGCAAGACGTTCCCGGCGACAATTATGGCTATCCCGGGCGCCAGACCGTTCGGCATACGCTGCATGGCCGTGTCGGCATGATACCGGCCCGACTGACCGGATATGGCGAGACATGGAAGGGCGATCAGTGCGTCTTATGGGCCGAGGGCGTCATCCAGCAATCGGCAATGTTCGGAGAAGATCTGCATCTGATCCGGCGGATCGAAGCCGATGTCGGCGGGCATGAAATCCGCATATCGGACCGGGTCGTCAATCACGGTTTCCGGCGGACGCCGCATATGTTTTTCTATCATGTCAATGTCGGCTATCCCTTGCTTGATGAGGGTGCGCGTTATGTCGCGCCGATCAGGGACGTGGTGTGGGCCGCCCATGACGGCGAACGCTATCGCGCCCAAAAGATCGGCTACCGCACGGTGCCGGCGCCGCAATCCGAATTTATCGAACAGGTCTGGCAACACGAGATGGTCGCCAATGCGAAAGACGAAGTGCCCATCGCCGTGATGAACGATCGGTTGGGCCTCGGCTTCGAAGTGACAACGCGCAAAAGCCAATTGCCCTGCACCTATCAATGGCAGGACTTTCAAGCGGGCCATTACGCCATGGGAATTGAACCATCGACCCATCACGTCACGGGAAATCTCGCGGCCCGCGAGCGTGGCGAAATGATCTGGCTCGAACACGGCGAGTATCGGTCCTATGACGCGGTCTTCCGGGTGCTGGATGGCGCAAGCGCGATCGCCGCCTCCGAAGCGCGGATAAGCGCCATCGCCCGCCAGCCCGCCGACGATTTCCCGAAGCCTTCGGGACACTTTACCGCTCTTCGGCAGCCGTCTTGACGGGACCGAAACGGCATCATGATGGTTATTTGAAACAAATGGGAGGTCACCGTGTCCGTGGCGACTGAAGCTAACGTTAAACGCGATTACAGCCTGGTTGGCGAAAGCACGCGGCGGGCCATCGAAATCGGCCTTGCATCCGCCGAGTGGTATCACTCCGATGTCTCGCGCAAGGACATGAAGGAGCTGATGCAACGCTCCAATGGTCCGGCCATTCGCGATACCATCCTCTGGCTGGGCGCCATGGCCCTGTCCGCTGCCGGCGGAATATTTTTTTGGGGCAGTTGGGCCTGCGTTCCCTTCTTCTTTGTCTATGGCGTTCTCTATGGCTCGGCCAGCGACTCGCGCTGGCATGAATGCAGCCACGGCACCGCGTTCAAAACGCCGTGGATGAACAATGTCGTGTACGAGATTGCGAGCTTCATGTTGATGCGCAATCCGGTGACGTGGCGCTGGAGCCACGCGCGCCATCACACCGATACGATCATCGTTGGTCGTGACGCCGAGATTGCCGTCATGCGGCCTCCGGCGCTCATCCGTTTGGTGTTGAACTATATCGGCCTGTTCGATGTCTGGTATTCTCTGGCGGGGCTTTTGAAAAATGCGCTTGGCATGATTACCCCCGATGAAAAGAGCTACATACCCGAAAGCGAACAGCCCAAGGCGGTCCGCGCGGCGCAGGTCCATCTGGCAATTTACGCAGTGACCCTCGCTTTGACGATCTACCTGCATTCCTGGCTGCCTTTGATGTTGATCGGCCTGCCGCGGATGTATGGTTGCTGGCATATGCTGCTGACCGGCATTTTGCAGCATGGCGGCTTGGCCGACAATGTAACGGACCACCGGCTCAATTCGCGCACGGTCTATATGAACCCGATCAGCCGGTTCATCTATTGGAACATGAATTACCACGTCGAACACCACATGTTTCCGATGGTGCCGTTTCATGCGTTGCCGCGCCTGCACGCCTTGATCAAACACGATCTGCCCGAGCCCAACCCGTCGATGTGGCATGCCTATCGGGAAATGATACCCGCGTTTTTGCGGCAATTGCGCAACGAGGATTACTTCTTGAAGCGCGAATTGCCTGCAACCGCGCGTCCATATCGCGAAGAATTTCACCACGTCAACATGGCCGCCAATAACGGCCGGCAATAGATCCGAAAAAGAAAGAGCTCGATCATGTCCCGCAAGCGACCGACCATTGCCGACCTTCGCGCCATGAAGGGCAAGCGCCAGCTTACCATGCTCCGGGTCATGAATTTGGACGAGGCGGAAGCGGCCGAGCGTGCCGGTATCGATATTGTCTCGATCCCGCCAAGCCTGATGATGGATCCGAACTATCGCGATGCGGCACCGACGCTGTTTTCGATGCCGGGCGATAATTTCTACGAAATTGGAACATCGGATGATTTCGTGCGGTGGGCGTTTCGCCTCTATAAAGCGGGAGCAGATGCGGTCTATTGCAGCGCCAGTTATGCCACCGTCAAGGCGATGGCGGACGAGGCCATTCCGGTCATCGGCCATGTCGGACTTATTCCCTCCCGCGCGACATGGACGGGTGGCTTCAAAGCCGTCGGAAAAACGGCAACAAGCGCGATGGAAATCTGGAACGCCGTGAAACAATACGAGGCCGCCGGAGCTTTCGGTGCCGAGATCGAGGTGGTTCCGGTCGAAGTCGCCAAGGCAATCTCGGAGCGGACCTCGCTGTTTATGCTGTCGATGGGCGCAGGCATGGGCTGCGATGCGCAATATCTGTTTGCCGACGATATTCTCGGACAAAACCGCGGGCACATGCCGCGTCATTCCAAGGTGTACCGGAATTTTGCGGCCGAATTCGATCGCCTGCAGGCCGAACGTGTCGCGGCGTTTTCGGAATATGTGGCGGATGTGACAAGCAAAGCCTATCCGGAAGACAAGCATATTGTTCACATGAACCCCAAAGAGCTCGATCTGTTCATGAAGCATCTCGCCGGGGCCTAGTGGCTTCTTTCGTTCGGGATGCTACCATGGTCCGTCTGTGTCCGTGAGAAACATCGTCATGCCGGCAAGGGATCCTGCGAGCATCACCAAGCGAGCCCTCATTACAGGGGGTGCGCGGGGCATCGGTTTTGGTATTGCTGAAGCGTTGCTGACGGCCGGATATCACGTCACCGTGACGGGATTATCGGCCGCCGAAATTGCCGCCGTTCCGGAGCGCGAGGGGCTTCACGCCGTCAAGCTCGATGTCACAAGCGATGCGGAGGTAGCCGCCGTGGTCGCATCCTGCGGGCCGATCGACGCCTTGATCAATTGCGCCGGTATGATCCTTCGGGGCGGCGCCGAATATGACATTGAAACCTTCAAGAAAGTGGTCGATGTCAATCTGACGGGAACGATGCGGATGTGCGTCGCGGCGCGGTCAAAACTCGCTGCTTCCGGGCACGGCGCGATTGTTAATACCGCGTCGATGTTGTCGATCTTCGGCGGCCCTTTAACGCCGGCCTATTCGGCATCGAAAGGGGCCATCGTCCAACTCACCAAATCGCTTGCCGTGGCGTGGGCCGATCAGGGTATCCGCGTCAATGCGATTGCACCGGGATGGATTGCAACGGAATTGACCCGCGGCGCGCGAGAGGATGAGGCGCGCTCGAAAGCCATCATCGACCGAACACCGATGAAACGCTGGGGAACGCCCTCTGATATTGGCGGCGTCGTTGCCCATCTTTGTTCGGAGGAAGCCCGATTTATCACCGGTGCCGTCCTTCCGATCGATGGCGGCTATGCAGCCCAGTAAAAGGAAGGACACCACACGATGAAGGACGTAACCGCCAATCGAGCAGGGTTGAAGGAAGACGAGGATACGTCCCGGATTCCCTATCGCCATCCGCAGCCCAAAGATGCGTTTCCGGAAATTGTCATCCCGCATGCGATCCCCGAGGACGAGCGCCTATGGGTGCCGCAAGCGACGAATGTATGGTTTCGTCCCCTGTGCCTTTCGGCCAGTCGGGGGTATTGGGTCAATCTGCTGCGGGTTAGAAAATCCGGCGTCCTGTCCCGCCACCGTCACCCCCAGCCCGTGCATGGCTTTGTGCTCAAAGGCTCCTGGCGCTATCTCGAGCATGATTGGGTTGCGACCGAAGGAGCCTATGTCTATGAGGCGCCGGGCGAGACCCATACGCTGGTGGTCGATCCGGATGTGCCAGAAATGATCACGATGTTTCAAGTCAACGGTGCCATGATTTACGTTGATCCGGATGGAGCCGTTCAAGGCTACGAGGATGTGTTCACCAAAATCGACCTATGCCGGAAGCATTACAACGCTCAGGGCTTTGGCGAGGGCTATGTCGATCAGTTCCTCCGCTGAAGGCGATGAATAAATTCGCTGCTCGATGGAACCTTTATTGGCCCTAAGGATTAAACCTCATAAAGAAGGTCATGACGGATCGTTTAGTTCAAATGATGCCATCCATGACCAGTCGATGTTAAAGAAAAGCCACGAGTCCATTGACCTGTGCCTCAACTTTGATCCATTGAGGTTAGAATTGTCGGCGTAAATACGCTGAATGCGACAACGCTCAACACGGCCAACCTTAACATGAAACGGCTGCTCTTAATTTTCGAACGATGAATAGCTTTTCTTTTTCAAGCTAATTCGGCCAACGTCAGCGGGTTGAATATCCTGCCTTGTATTCCAGTCAGTCACGAGTTTTGTATGAGTATGTTGAGGCGCGCAGCCGACGGGATTGGTCAATTCACCAAAGCTTGGCGAAACAGGCGGTTGGCCGAGAGGTTAAAGAAAAACGAAACATCTCCGGATCTCGATCACAAGGGCTACGTCCTTATCGGCGATACGGCCAAACCAAACGGCCTCTCGCGTGCCTATCGTTACGAGTCCGATCGCCTTTCGGCGGAAGGGCTTTTATCGAAATCGTCACGAAATTTCCTGATTCTGGGACAACCTCGCCATTATCGGAAAATTTTGGCCTCGCCTCCACCGGGGTTCAAAGACGGGTACCGGATTGGCCTATGGGTGACTGAATTTGAAACCTTTCCGACGGATTGGCTCTTTGCACTGGATCTCGTGCACGAGATCTGGACGCCGAGTTCGTTCAGTGAACGAGCCATCCGCGCCGTAACCAACCTTCCGGTCAAGGTTATTCCCCATGCTGTCCGTGTGGAGGATGGTCCTTCGCTTGATCGTTCCTGCTTTGGTGTTCAAGCCGACCAGTTTCTGGGGCTTGCCATTATGGATTTGGGTACCTGTCCCGATCGAAAAAACCCGCTCGCCCATATCGCTGCATGGCGACAGGCGTTTGGTGATGTTGATCGGGTGCATCTTCTCATGAAAATTCGCATTGGCCGAAACACGGAATTCATGCGAACAGCCATCCATGCGGCGCTCAAAGGCGTGCGGAATATCAGCCTTGTTGAAGAAATGTTCAACGACGAGGACATCTCAGCCTTTCAACGCATGGGCGATGTCTATCTCTCCCTCCATCGTTCAGAAGGGTATGGCCTCAATATTCACGAAATGCTGGAGCGTGGAACGCCCGCAATTGCAACGGGATATTCCGGCAATATGGACTTTATGCCGCGCTATCCCCATGCGCGCACCGTCCCTTTTCATCTGGTGCCCTATTCCGACCGGACCCGTCATTATCGGGACACGGGATTGCAATGGGCCGAGCCAAATATCGCCGCGGCTGCGGAATTGCTTCGTGCCGAACGGAACAAATGGAAGGCCCGACGTTGCGCTGCTTCGAACTAGCGCTCAACAATGCCTATCGCTGTGCGTCCCTATTTGACCGGACTAATGTGGAGTGATCAGCTGGAACCAGCGACAATGTTCGAAACCAGAGACGACGCTGAAATATGTATTCGATGACATTTTCAGGCTAATGAATTTCACTCGATGTTGACCGAGCCATCCGCTAAACGTCACCCCGGCTGCCCCAATATTCAACGCGCCCTGCCCTGAGTTGGTACCCATGACCCAAACCCGTTTCCAGCACTGGACCATCTCATGGAGCGGTCAATCGGGCTCGGCTCGGCGGGAGGGTGTAACCCTGTCATCGCCGTCACCTGCCGGGCTTTGGGCCAAATTGGCGGAAGAACCGGCTCATGGCCCCTTCTACCTCGCCGGTGTCAAGCAGGATGCCATACCCGAAGCCTTGGAACGTGCGGCTTCTACCCTCGTCGAACAGAAGCTCGGCGCATTGATCGGCCGGATCGAATATGCCGATGGCAGCCTGTCCTGGCCCATGACCCGCATGGAATCGTGCCGGTTCCTTTCAACCGATGCCGGAGCCTTGCTCGTGACGAAAGGAGCCCTCGCAAAAGCTGCCGAAAGCATTGGCGAGCGATCATGGGATCGCTTCTGGCCTTCCGATCTTGTTGGTGCCCTTGCAGCCGATGGCTCGGTCAGGGGAAGTTTTGACGGCTTTGCCCGCTGCTCCTCGGCAACAAGGCCGGCGTGGCCCGAGCGCTTGCCGTTTGCGCGCGCAACCCCTTTGACCGGTCACACCGGCTCACAACCGCTCATCCTCGTTTATGGTGATCTGGCTGCTTCGGTGAGCCTGTATTTTGATGGTCTGCCGCCCGATCTGCGGTCCCGATTGCGCTTTTTGAAGCCGGGAGATTTATCGAGTGATCTCGGCTGGCTGGCCTCTGCGGGCCTCGTTGTTGTCATGCGCGATTTTCGCCAGCTCCAGATGTCTGGCGTATTTGACCTTCTTCGCGAGATTGGTGTGCCCTATGTGTGGTTTACCGATGATGATTTGATCACACTGAAAGCAGAAGAGGGACGCCCGGACTATTTTTCACCAGAAGCCCTTAAGACCTTTTTGACCGGTGCGTCGGCCGTTCTGGTCACAAGCGACGCTCTCGCTCATCGCTTGGCCCCTTTGCATCCGACCCTCATCCGTTGGCCCTGCATTTATGACCCCTCGCTCCGACTTACCTCGCCCGTAGCGGGCCATACGCGGTTCAAGGTCGGTGCCATTGGCGGGGCCTTTCGCCGTCGATCCTTTGAACAGCATGTCTTGCCGGCCTTGAAGGATGTGGGCCTTGTCAGGCCCATCGAAATTATAGCGACCTCAGAGCTGGCCCGCACACGCCATGACACACCTGTTACGGCCAGACCGTTCGAGCCCGAATTTCGTCCGTTTGTGTTTGATTGGCAAAAAATCGGACTGGACGTTTTGGTCCACCCCTATGGCGAGACAAAGAACATTGCCAACAAAAGCATGGCGAGCCTCTTGGTTTCGGCCTATCTCGGAGCGGTTCCGATTGTTGGCCATGAAACCGCCTTTGACGAGGTGACGGAAGCTCAAGGTGTCCTCAAAGCGGGCCGCTCTCCGTCAGAATGGAAAACCCAATTGGAGCATTTAGCTGATCCTGTTTTGGCACAGGCGATGTTCGGCACCTTTGACGCGTGGTGCAGGGATTGTTTTGATCCAGAAAAGGCGCGCGCTCCCTTTCTCCAGCTCGAAGCGCTCGCTTTGCCCTGTAGCTATGACGAAATGGCGGTGCGATGGCAGGCGGCAAGCCAGACAGCAGCCACGCGAAAGCTCGCAGCCCAATTGCTCACGCATCATCGACGCGGCTTGTTCGATCGCCTCTCACGCAGCATAAAAAAGCGGCAACGGACGATCACCAAATTTATTGCCGGCCGGTGATCACGCTTTTGTAGAGCGGAAGCCGATCAGCAAGATTACCATTCCTCAGCGCATCTTCTTTGCCGGCCTGTCCGAGACGATGGCGAAGGTCTCCGTCATCGATCAGCCTTGCAACAGCGCGGGCCAGGGCCGCAGGATCATCAGGGGGACACAGTAGCCCCGTGACACCATGCTCGACGAGCTCGGGAATTCCGCCGACACTATGGGCTACAACGGCGATCCCGCGGGACTTCGCCTCCTGAATGACCAATGGGCGGCCATCGATGCGCGACGGCACGACCAGAATATCGATGCTATCCATTTGCTGCTGATGCGCTTCGCCGTCGAGAAGACCCCGAAAGACAAGCTGCCGGTACAGACCGAGCTGAAAAGCGAGAAGCCGCATGCGCAGCATTAATTTACCCGTCCCCACCATCAGCAGGGAGATGTCGCTCCGCCTGAGCACCGCCGCCATGCGGATATAACCTTCAGGATTTTTCGTCTTGTCGAAGCGGCCGACAAAGGCAACACAGATTGGGCGGGCTCCGCGCTCGGGCAGGATGCGGCACGCAAGGGAGGGCACATCAACCCCGCTCGGAATCAACGCCATTTTGTGCTCGGGCATACCGGCAGCAACCAGTTGGGTTGCGGCGTCATGGCATTCCACAATGGTCGCATCAATGAACGACGAAAACAGACTGTTCTCGTCAATCGAGTCGACAGCGTTAAATTGAAACGTGACAATTCGAAGATGAGGAAACTGGGCGACAAGGGATCCAAGCCATTCATAAGCGGGCGAACGCCCACACAGCACCACCGTCGCAACATCTTCAGCTTGAATAATGGCGCGCAGGGATAAAGC
Organism: Hyphomicrobiales bacterium; assembly: GCA_947454055.1. Taxonomy (GTDB): domain Bacteria; phylum Pseudomonadota; class Alphaproteobacteria; order Rhizobiales; family Beijerinckiaceae; genus CAIUPE01. Next base: position 1,739 of record CANGIS010000033.1, on the reverse strand, counting down.
CGGATCAACATCGCCGACAATCATGTGTACCGGACAAACCGGAGCGAACCAGCTTGAAGCGGCATCTGGAATACGGCGATTGCGCGTTACGACAGCAACCGAGCAACGGGTTCCCGATTGAACCAGATCGCGAAGAATATGGGATGCTAGACGCTCGGCACCGCCGAATGATAGGTGTGGCATGACGAACAAAACAGCCCCCGTGCTGTTTTGTCGTTTTTCAACGCTATCCCGGCTGGAAGGCATCAAAAGCGGCTTTTCGTTCTGGGTCATGAGAAACAAGGATGGAGAAAGGCATAGTGTATAGTGGTAAGGAGATGTTTGCGAGGATTGCCAAACGGTGGTCTGAATATGGTCCACCGGTGATTATCTTCAACAAATCCCATTCTGGCAGCCGTTTGCTTGCAAAACTTATTGCATCGGCCGATGTCTATCTGGGTCATGATTTGAACGATTCAGAGGATGCCGCTGACATTTTGCGCATGGTCCGACCACTTGTGGAAGGTCACTATCCCCATTACGCGTCATTGCTTCGCGACGGGGATGTTCAGCTCGAAGAACTCATCGATACCGTCTTCGCCTATCATTTGCGCGACATTCGGCCGGGCCAGCGCTGGGGCTGGAAGCTTTGCGAGACCGTCTATATTTTGCCCATTCTCTTTCAAATATTTCCGGATGCCTATTATGTCCATCTGATCCGTGACGGACGCGACGTGGCATTCTCCAATCACGTTGCTCCGGTCGAGCCTTTCTGGCGCAAAATTTTCTTCGATACAACGCATATCAATGTTTGGAACGGCTACCGCATCACCCGAAAAAACTATCGGCGAACACCTCATGTGTTCAATGCACGCCATTGGGTGAACAGTGTCACCGTCGGTCGCCATTATGGCTCGATGATCGGGCCTCGCTATCTGGAACTGCGATATGAAGATCTCGTCACCCGTCCCGAGACAACAGCGCGCGACGTGTTCGATGCGCTCGGGATGTCCTATCAAGCCGAAACAATCTCGGACTTTGCCGGCTCGGTTACCCTTTCATCCATGGGCAAATACGAGAGGCAATCCTGGTTCAAACGAAGACAAGCCTTAGCGGTTTTGCAACCTGCGCTCTCGGCCTTTGGGTATCAAGACCCATCGGCGGACGCTAGATCGTTGTTCTTGCCTTGGGGAAGAAGGACGAAGAACTGATGCATCCGGATATTTTTGACGCTTTCGATGAACTTTGTCGAAAGCTGCCAGCTCAAGGCGCTGTTATCGAAATTGGTGCCTCACCGCATCACCAATCGCTTCTGACACTTCCGTCTCTGTCGGGTTGGGCATCCCGAACCGGCATCGGACTTGATGGACCTTATGAGGATCCCTACAAGCGCTTCACGATCTTGGAAGGTAATGCCCACGACCTTCGCCGCTTTCAAGACGGGGCCTTTGACCTCGTATTGTGTAATTCCCTGCTGGAACATGACGCCAAATTCTGGCTGACTTTGGCAGAGGCTCACCGGATTGCCGCACCGGGGGCTTGGATGGTGTTTGGCGTTCCAGGTTACCATCAAATGGGCGACATTCACGAATTGCGCTTTATCCGCAAGCTGGCGAAACTTCCTCTTTTGGGCAAAAAATTTCTGGCCTTGAACACCACCTTAAAAGCCTCAAGCCTAACGTTGGGGCTCCAATAAGTGGCTCGGTTTGATTGAACAGATCGGCGTGTCTTGATAAGTGGATTTCTGCCTTCGTTATGCT
>CANGIS010000032.1 GCA_947454055.1 Hyphomicrobiales bacterium | reverse complement strand
GAAGAGCGTTTGGATCAACTTAGGGGTGGTGTGTGAAACGGGAGCCAATCTTCAACGTCCCAACCATTATTTTGGCTCTCATTGCGCTTTTGATCGGCGTGCAATTGGTGCTTGATGGATTAGGGGCGGATTCAGCCAGCGAGGCCATCATGACCTATGGCTTTATTCCGGGCGATGCGACGGAAAGGCTCTTTGGCGGTGTCCTGCATTCCATCACGGAGCTGGCTCTTGCCCGTCCCGATGATGCAGCTTTAGCTGTTTCGGCGGAGCTTGCGGATTATCTCGGCAACCACCCGAGCGCTTTGCCGATGAGCGTTGTGACCTATGCCTTTCTCCATGCCGGCTGGACGCATCTGCTCATCAATTCCGCCTGGCTATTGGCCTTTGGAAGTCTCGTGGCCCGACGGATCGGCGCGATGCGGTTTTTATGGCTGTTCGCGGGGTCGGCCATTGGCGGCGCCATGCTCCATTGGGGAACGCATTCCGACGATGTGATGCCGGTGATCGGCGCGTCCGGGGCCGTGTCGGGCATTATGGCGGCAGCCGTGCGGTTTGCCTTTCAACCGGGTGAATCGCTGTCGGGATTTTCGCTGACGGCAACCGGCGATTATCGGGCGCCCGCCTTACCCCTTGCCCAGATCTTCCGCGACCGGCGGACAATGCGATTTATCCTGCTGTGGCTTGCTATCAATATTGCCACCGGATTGGCGGGCGTTCCACTCGGCCTTACCGAAGGCGGTATTGCGTGGGAGGCGCATATTGGCGGCTTTTTAGCCGGGCTTGTGCTTTTTTCCTGGATTGATCCGCCGATTGATACCTCGCATCTCGACAGCTGATGCAAGCCGCGTACGGGGGCTGTGTAAAGACGCATTGCATAAGGGGTTGTTTTAGGCGATCCTGATCCCGTTATCGTGCCTCGGATGCGCGGTTTATCGCGCGTATCGGGTGCGCGGTCCGGCGAGGCATGGCCTCTCGGCTTCATGCTTCGTTTTGCAAAGAAACGGGGAGGGAAGCGATGAATGTTCAGCATATTCTTGCCCAAAAAGGCAGGCAGATCGAGGCTGCTTCACCTGATCTGACCATTGCCGATGCCATTCTCCTTTTGGCATCCAAGCGCATCGGCGCTGTTATTGTGATCGACGGCGCGGGAGCCATCGCCGGTATCCTTTCGGAGCGCGATATTGTGCGGGCGATGGTGGCGGGAGCCCACGCGCTCGAAGACCGGGTTCGCGATCATATGACGGGGCTGGTTGTGACCTGTACGTCGGACACCTCCGTTGCCGACGTCATGGATCTCATGACGCGCGGCAGATTCCGCCATGTGCCGGTCGTTGATGAGGGCGAGCTTGTCGGTATCGTGTCGATCGGCGATATCGTCAAACATCGACTGGCTGAAATTGAAGACGAGAAAAGCGCCATTATTGCTTACATCGCAGCCGGATAGGGTCAGATCATCGCAAGGCGTACCGCGCCGTTTTCCGCGTGTCCGTCGACACGGCGATAGAAGCAGTGCGGCCGTCCGGTGTGGCAGCATCCGCCATCGCCGCCGACTTTGACGAGAAGCAGCAGGCAATCCTGGTCGCAATCGACCCGGATTTCTTGAACGGTCTGAAGTTGCCCCGATGTCTCGCCTTTGAGCCAGAGCGTGCCCCGCGAGCGCGACCAGTACCATGCCTGCCCGGTTGCCAGGGTTTTCTCGAGCGCCTCGGCATTCATATGCGCCACCATCAGGATATCTTTGGTGTCGGCGTCAACTGCAACGGCGGTCACGAGCCCGTTTGCGTCGAATTTTGGCATCAGGAGCAGGCCCTCTTCGATCTCGGTGGCGGTGCCTCGGGATGAAAAGTGAGCGGACATCGTCATGAAAAATGCTCCTAAGCGATAAAAAGCCCCGCATCAGCGAGGCTTTCTACCATAGAATGACGGCGATGGAAGCGACGGTCAGCGGGCGCGAAAACCTTTCAGCATCGACATGAAGCGCGCTTGTTCGGCCGGATCGTCTTTAAAAATGCCGGTGAAACGGGTCGTAATCGTCGACGCCCCTTGCTTCTGAACGCCGCGCATCGACATGCACATATGCTCCGCATCGAGCAGAACAGCGATGCCGCGCGGATGCAGGGCATCGTCAATCGCCTCGACGATTTGGGCCGTCATGGTTTCCTGGGTCTGGAGCCGTTTGGCAAAGACATCGACGATCCGGGCCAGCTTGGACAGGCCGACCACGCCTTCGGACGGGTAATAGGCGACATGGGCGGAGCCGACAAAGGGAACCATATGGTGCTCGCAATGCGACGAAAACGAAATATCGCGCACAAGAACCATGTCGTCATAGCCAGCCACTTCCTCGAACACCTTGTCGAGAACCTCGGCACCCTTCACATGATAGCCCTGAAAAAATTCGTCATAGGCTTTGACGACGCGCTTGGGCGTGTCGATCAGGCCCTCGCGCTCCGGATTATCGCCGGCCCAGGCAATCAGCGTGCGCACAGCCGCTTCGGCTTCCTCGCGGGAGGGCCGATAGGGCGGGGGTGTTTGCTCAGCCGTCTGTTCGCGATGTTTCAGGGACAGTGTCTTGACCACGGCGTCCATGATGCCTCCGGAAAATGTCTATTGGCCTAATTACGATGGTTCCTAAAAGATGGACCACCCCATTTCAAAAAAGTGCCAAGCCGATGATGTTGCGCACGTCAGAGGCCTCGCATTTGGTCATAGCGCTGTCTATATGGGAGGGAAAGTTCGTTTCCGCCAGTATCTGTTCTTTTTGGGTCCGCCATGATCAATGATATTTATAACACCCGTATCCTGGAGCTGGCCGCCGACATTCCCCACCAGGGCCGACTTGCCCATCCGGATGCGACCGCCACCGTCCACTCCAAATTGTGCGGTTCGACCGTGACGGTTGATCTTTCGGTGAAGAACGGCTGTGTCAGCGCTTTCGCGCATGAGGTGAAGGCATGTGCCCTTGGACAGGCCTCCTCGTCGATCATGGCCCGCCATATCCTTGGATCGACACCCGACGAGTTGCGTCAGGTTCGGGATGATGTTCGGGCCATGCTGAAGGAAAACGGCGCACCGCCGACGGGAAAATGGTCCGATCTTGAGGTGCTTGAGCCCGTGCGCAACTACAAAGCGCGGCACGCCTCGACACTCCTGACCTTTGACGCCGTGGTTCGGGCGCTCGAGGAGGTGGACACCAAAAACCAGGTTAGGGAAGCGGTGGTGCCAAACTAATATTGAGCGAAGCGCCGACGCGCACTTCATCATTGACGGCCGGGATCTTGCCATTGGTGGCCAGAGCGTTCGACGTCACGACGCGGTCGTAATTGGCAAAGACCGAGGTCGACCAATTCTCGCCGATGGCAAATTTAACGAGACCGGCGGCTCCGAAGCTGCGGGCGTCGATCGACCCGCCAGACGTGCCAAGATTGGCGAAATCGCCGCCATATTCAGCGGCTGCATAATCCCCGCCGCTCATCGCAATATGGGGACCTGCGGCAAGCACAAATTTGCCGATACGTTGGACATAGTCCGCGCCAAGGCTTCCTGTTAGGCCAGCTAAGCCGTCGGTACCCAAGCGGATTTCGCCACGAATGCGAACGGCGTCGGGTGCGGGCCAGTATTCGGCAAACACCCCTGGCTCGACGGCCCAGCGCTTGTCATTGCCCGAGAAAGAATTTTGATCGGCTTTCGAGGGATCATAACGGCCCACGGCTCCGAACGAGACCGAAGGGTTCGGGCTAAAAAGCGTCAGGCTCAAGGTCTCGTCGCGGCCCACCAGATGGTCGGCGATGCTCGGCGCTTCCACGCTGATTTCGGGGAAGCTGACAAAACTGTAATGGCTGGAGCCCGGGAAACTAGGAGTGGCAATTGTTTTGCCGCTAACGGTCATCAACCAGCCAGCATTGACCAGTTCCGCGCCTTGCGCCGATGTAGCTGCCATGGCGGTGACAAAAACCATCGCTTTCGCCGTGCCAAATAGGCTACGATCTCTCAGAAACGCCAATGTCATCCATCTGTCTCTGGCCGCGGACTCACCCGCCGTTAGGGATCGTTCTTACGGAAATGTTAAGGCCGATGCAACCCTGTGCAGCTTTTGCGTGTTTAACATGGTTACCGGCACGCATCGCGCGTTTGCTGATCCGGCTCTATCAATTGACACTTTCGAGCGTTTTTGGGCGCTATTGCAGGCATTTGCCGACCTGTTCCCATTATATGGACGAGTCGATCGGGCGATATGGCCTGTGGACAGGCGGGTGGATCGGCTTGGCCCGGCTTTGCCGTTGCCAGCCCTTTGGAACGTCGGGACTTGATCTTGTGCCGGAAGAATTGCCCGAAGCGGCGCGCTGGTATATGCCGTGGCGCTATGGTCGCTGGCGGATATGCAATCTCGGCCCGACCTATGTGTGCGAGGCAGTCGAGCCGGGCGACGCCAATCCGCGCTGATGTTTTACCCCGGTATAACGCTTACCTGCGTGGTTCGCAGGAGTGAGCAAGGAGTGTGAGCCATGATCCACCTGACCTTTCCTGACGGTGTCCGCAGACCTTTTGAGCCCGGCATTACCGGCTTCGAGATCGCAAAGGGCATTTCACCATCGCTGGCCAAGCGGACCGTCGCTATGGCGCTGGACGGCGTTGTTACCGATTTAAATGACGCGATTTCCGCCGATGCCAAGATCGAGTTTGTCGCCCGCGATGATCCTCGCGCCTTGGAATTGATCCGCCACGACTGCGCCCATGTGCTGGCCGAAGCCGTGCAATCGCTCTGGCCGGAAACGCAGGTCACAATTGGTCCGGTGATCGAGAACGGATTTTACTACGATTTTTACCGCGAACAGCCTTTTACGCCGGATGATTTCCCGGCGATTGAAGCCGAAATGCGCAAGATCATTGCGCGCGATAAGCCGTTTACCAAGGAAGTCTGGAAGCGCAACGATATTCGCAGCCTGTTCGAGACCAAGGGCGAGGCCTTCAAGGTTGAACTCGTCGACGCGATCCCGCCCGGCGAGGATTTGAAGGTTTATAAGCAAGGCGACTGGTTCGACCTGTGCCGTGGTCCGCATATGACGTCCACGGGCAAGATCGGCGACGCGTTCAAGCTGATGAAGGTGGCGGGTGCCTATTGGCGCGGTGACAGCAACAATCCGATGCTGACGCGGATCTATGCGACCGCGTTTGCCACATCAGAAGCGCTAGAAACCTATCTCCATCAGTTGGAAGAGGCTGAAAAGCGCGATCATCGCCGCCTTGGCCGCGAGATGGATCTGTTCCATTTCCAGGAAGAGGGGCCGGGCACGGTCTTCTGGCATCCGAAGGGGTGGACGCTGTTTCAGTCCCTTATCTCCTATATGCGTCGCCGTCTTGGCACGCTCGGCTATGACGAGGTCAACGCGCCGCAGCTTCTCGATAAGTCGCTATGGGAAACGTCGGGCCATTGGGGCTGGTATAAGGAAAACATGTTCATGGCGAAGTCGGCCGGTGATGACACCGACGACGAGCGCGTTTTCGCCATCAAGCCGATGAACTGTCCCGGCCATGTCCAGATTTTCAAGCATGGCTTGAAATCCTACCGCGATCTACCGCTTCGCTTGGCGGAGTTCGGTGCGGTGCATCGCTACGAGCCATCGGGTGCCTTGCATGGCTTGATGCGCGTGCGCGGGTTCACGCAAGACGACGCCCATATTTTCTGCACCGATGAGCAGATGGCGGAAGAATGTCTCGCGATCAATGATCTGATCCTGACGACGTATAAGGATTTCGGCTTCGACAAGATTGTCGTGAAGCTCTCGACGCGCCCTGAAAAGCGGGTCGGCAGCGATGCGCTGTGGGATCGAGCCGAGCAGGTCATGATGAAAGTGCTCGAGCAGATCAAGGCGCAGTCGGGCGGCATGATCGAGACCTCGATCAATCCGGGGGAGGGTGCGTTTTACGGGCCTAAATTCGAATATGTCCTGCGCGATGCGATTGGTCGCGATTGGCAATGCGGCACGACGCAGGTCGATTTCAATCTGCCCGAGCGGTTCGGTGCATTCTATATCGGCGAAGATGGGGCCAAGACGGTGCCTGTGATGATTCACCGCGCCATTTGCGGCTCGATGGAGCGCTTCACCGGCATTTTGATCGAGCATTTTGCCGGCCATTTTCCGCTTTGGCTGGCGCCCGTTCAGGCGGTTGTCTGCACCATCACGCAGGATGGCGACGAGTATGCGCATGAGGTGGTGGTGGCGCTTAAAAAGGCCGGTATGCGGGTGCATTCGGACCTGCGAAACGAAAAGATCACCTATAAGGTCCGCGAACATTCGCTGGCCAAGGTGCCGGCGCTAATCGTGGTGGGTAAAAAGGAAGCAGCCGAGCGGACGGTTTCGATCCGCCGGTTGGGTTCGCCCGATCAGACCATGATGACGCTGGACGAGGCGATTGCAACACTTGCGGGCGAGGCGGTTCCGCCGGATCAAAAGCGGGGCTAAACGGCGTTGAACCTCGGTATGTGGTGCACATGCCGAGGTTCTCTTGCTTGCACTTGGGGCGGTGCTTCTGTAACCCTTTGGCCAGCGGCGAAAGCCTCTACGGGCGGACATGGCGAAACTGGTAGACGCAAGGGACTTAAAATCCCTCGGTAGCAATACTATGCGGGTTCGACCCCCGCTGTCCGCACCATCCCTTCCTTGAGGCCACCATACCTTCCTTGAGACAATGACTCGCCTGTTGAGAGAAACCCATTCGCTTTGTCGAAACTTCTGCGTTCCCTCGATGATCTGATTGATCATGGCCTGTTATCGGAGGCTTCGGCATTGGCCTTGGCGCCGGTCGCCGAGCGCTATGCCATCGGCATCACCGATGCCATGGCGCGCCTGGTTGATCAGGCCGATGGGATGGATCCGATTGCCCTTCAATTTGTCCCCGATCATCGCGAATTGATAACGACCTCGGAGGAGCGCGACGATCCGATTGGCGACGATGTGCATAGTCCGGTTGAAGGTATCGTTCATCGCTATCCGGATCGGGCGCTTTTGAAGCTCGTTCATATTTGCCCGGTCTATTGCCGTTTCTGCTTTCGCCGCGAGATGGTGGGGCCGGACAAGGGCGAAATGCTGTCCGAGGCTGATCTCGATCGTGCCTTTGCCTATCTGGCTGCACATACAGAGATTTGGGAATTGGTGATTACGGGCGGCGATCCGCTGATCTTATCGCCGCGTCGGCTTGCCGCGATTGGCGAGCGGTTGGCGAAAATCCCGCATATCAGGATTGTGCGCTGGCACACCCGCGTGCCGGTTGTGATGCCCGAAGCGGTTAGCGATGCGCTGGCGCGAGCCCTCAAACCGGCGGGCAAAACCGCTTGGCTGGCGGTGCACGCCAATCATCCGCGTGAATTGACCGATGAGGCGCGCGCGGCCTGCGCGAGGTTATCGTCCGCGGGCATTCATCTGATCAGTCAGACCGTTTTGTTGAAGGGGATCAATGCCGACGTGGCAACGCTTGCTGCCTTGATGCGCGGCTTTGTCGAGACGGGCATCAAGCCCTATTATTTGCACCATGGCGATTTGGCGCCGGGCACCTCGCATTGGCGCGTTCCGCTTGCTGAGGGTAAAGCGCTGATCGGCGAATTGCGCGGCGCGCTTTCGGGGCTGGCCCAGCCGACCTTTGTGATCGATTTGCCCGGTGGGCACGGCAAGGTGCCAATTGCGCCGCTCTCCTGCGATATTGAGGGAGAGGGCTGGCGTATCACCGACTGGCAGGGCTATACGCATGATTATCCGCCGATTTCGGGCGGGGAAGATTGAGGTAGAGTGGCGATGGCGATACAGCAGGGCGTTGAAAAGAAGGCCGTAGCGCCGGAACTCTCCATTATTGTGCCGGTTTTTAACGAGGCCGCCAATGTTGGCCCGCTGGTTGAGCTGGTTGCTGTCGCTTTACAAAATGATGCGTGGGAACTGATTTTTGTCGACGATAATTCGCCCGATGGCACGGCTGAACGCGTAAAAGCGATTTCGGCAACCGATCCCCGTGTGCGCTGCCTTCGCCGCGTCGGACGCCGCGGCCTGTCCGGAGCCTCGATTGAAGGGATGCTGTCGTCCAGCGCCCGATATGTCGCGGTGATGGATGGTGATTTGCAGCATGACGAGCGTGTGCTGGTGCGGATGCTGGCTTTGATTCGCGCACCGGGAACCGACCTTGTCATTGCGACCCGTGAGCGCGACGGCAGCGCGATTACCGGACTTTCCGGCCAGCGTTCGCTGGTGAGCGATTTTGGCCGGTTTTTATCGCGGTTGGTGATCAAAGCTGATGTCGCCGACCCGATGAGCGGTTTTTTTATGGTTCGTCGGGAGGTGGTGGAAGCCGCTGCTCCCAAATTGGCCACCGAAGGCTTTAAAATTTTGGCCGATCTTCTGGCCTCCGTGGATCGTCCACTTATCATCCGCGAAACACCTTATGTTTTCCGCGAACGGCAACATGGCGAGAGCAAACTCGATGCGCGGGTGGCGTTCGATTATTTGGGCTTTTTGCTGCATCATCTGACGGGTCGTCTGGTGCCGGTGCGCTTTTTCCTGTTCGGGCTTGTGGGCGCCTCGGGGGTGGTTATTCACCTTGGCGTGTTGAAAACGCTGCTGGCCACACTCCCTGCCTTTGGCTTTGATATCGCCCAAACAGGTGCGACCTTCGTCGCCATGTTCAGCAATTTTCTGCTCAATAATGGGCTGACCTATCGGGATCGCCGCCTGGTGGGCTGGGCGCTGGTGCCCGGCTTTTTGATTTTTGCCGCAAGTTGCAGCATTGGCGTAATCGCCAATGTGGGACTCGCGCGGATGATCTTTTCCGGTGGCCAGCAATGGTGGATCGCCGGCCTCGCAGGAGCGTTGACCGGCGCCGTGTTTAATTATGTGACGAGCGGCCTCTTGGTCTGGCGCAAGAAATCCTAAGTCGTCAATTCCTAAGCCGTAACCGTGAAGCTATCAGCGGTCGCGCGATCCCATAAATGCTGAAGATGGTGTTCTAATTGCCCGGTCAGTAAGGATTTAGGCGGCAACACGGGATAAAGCTCAGCGAAATTGCGGGTTTCGGTCGGGCTGATGCGGCGATGCAATTGGCTGGATTTCAGCTCGGCCGGATGCAGCATCCCAGACGCGCCGATCACTTCGGCCAGAGCGTGCAGCGTATTGGCGTGGAAATTGGCCACCCGCTCGGCTTTGTCGGGCACAATAAGGGCCCGTTGGCGGAGCTTGTCTTGCGTCGCCACGCCGACCGGGCATTGATCGGTATGGCAACTTTGCGACTGGATGCAGCCAATCGCAAACATGAAGCCGCGCGCAGCATTGCACCAATCGGCGCCTAACGCCATCACACGCACCATATCGAAGGCGGAGGTGATTTTACCCGCCGCTCCTATTTTGATCCGATCCCGCAAGCCAAGCCCGATGAGCGTTGAATGGACAAAATTGAGCCCGTCGCGCAGCGGCATGCCGATGTGATCGGTGAATTCGAGAGGGGCAGCGCCCGTGCCTCCTTCCGCGCCATCAACGACGATGAAATCAGGGGTGATGCCGGTCTCGACCATCGCCTTGCAGATGGCCATGAATTCACCCCGCTCGCCGATGCACAGCTTGAAGCCGACAGGCTTGCCGTCCGACAGACGGCGCAGTTCGGCGATGAAATCGACAAGGCCGCGTGGGGTAGAGAAGGCGGGATGGGAGGCTGGTGACACGCAATCCTCGCCGATCTGAACGCCGCGCGCTTCGGCGATTTCGGCGGTGACTTTGGCGCCGGGCAAGACACCGCCATGACCGGGCTTGGCCCCCTGGCTGAGCTTGATTTCGATCATTTTGATCTGCGGATCGCGCGCTTGAGCGGTAAATTTTTCAGCCGAAAAGCTGCCATCTGGATTGCGGCAGCCGAAATAGCCCGAGCCCAGTTCCCAAATCAGGTCGCCGCCGAATTCGCGGTGATGGACCGAGATGCTGCCTTCGCCCGTGTCATGCGCAAAGCCGCCGATTTTCGCGCCTTTGTTGAGTGCCTTAATCGCGTTCGCGCTCAGGGCACCAAAGCTCATGGCGGAGATGTTGAAGACGGAGGCTGAATAGGGGTGTTTGCAATCCGGACCGCCAATCGCCACTCGAAAACCTGCGGCGTCGGGATGTTTGGGCGAGAGCGAATGCGCCAGCCATTCAAAGCCGGTCTGGTAGACATCCAAAATTGTTCCAAAGGGGCGTTTGTCGAGTTGCTGCTTGGCGCGCTGATAGACGATGGAACGTTTGTTGCGGCTGAAAGGGGTGCCGTCGGTATCGCTTTCGATGAAATATTGGCGCATTTCCTTGCGGGTGCTTTCAAGGAAGAAGCGGACGAGCCCGATGACGGGGTAGTTACGCAATATGCTGTGCTTCGTTTGCACGAGATTATAAACGCCGATGGCAGAGAATGCCAAAAAGACCCAGAATCCGACCGCAATAAGGGGATTTAATGAATAATAGGCAAAGCAAGCCAGGGTAGCGGCGATGAAGAGGGCAAACGTTGTAAAGCGAGCCATGAATGCAACTTTCAGTTGAGCTTATCGCCTTTATCGTGGCGATTTTACGCGAAAGCGCAAGCTGTGTTGGCTTAAACTTTATGAAGAAGGGTGGCGTCTTGCCTCTAATCGATGACGAAATCGCCCGGCTTCCAATCCGGCTGGGGATAATGCGGGTCCATTTTGGCCAGCGTGTCGTGCACGATTCCGGCGATGGCCGCATTGCGCGCCCATTTGTGATCGGCGGGGATCACATGCCAAGGCGCCCATAGGGTAGAGCAGCGTTCGAGCATCAGTTCATAGGCATTCATGAAATCTTTCCAGTTCCGGCGATCCTCAAGGTCGGCGGCTTGGAATTTCCAGCGTTTGTCGGGCTGGTCCAGTCTTTCCTGCAGGCGTTTGCCTTGCTCGGACTTTGAAATGTGCAACATGAATTTCAGGATCACGGTGCCATTATCAGCGAGCATTTTTTCGAACGCATTGATGTGCTCGTAGCGTTTCTCGATATCGGCGTGGGGGGCGAGTTTTCGGACCTTGCCCACCAGAACATCCTCATAATGGGAGCGGTTAAAGATCGTGATCGTCCCCTTTTTCGGGGCCGAGATATGCGCGCGCCATAGAAAATCGTGTTCGAGTTCTTCGCCGCAGGGTTTACGGAACGGCTTGACGGTGACGCCGATCGGACCGGTCGCGTTGAACACGCTGCGGACGGTGCCGTCTTTGCCGCTGGTGTCCATGCCTTGTAAAATGACCAGCACGCTCCGCCGGCTTTCGGCATAGAGCCGGTCCTGAAGCAGATTAATATCTTCGATCGCTTGGGCCAAAAAGCTATGCGCCGCATCGGTATTGCCGACGCGGCTGGTGTCTTTCGGGTCGATTTTGGTCAGATCGACCTTTTGATCGGCAGGGATGCGGAAGGCGTGCGAGCGGTCGTGTTCGAGAGGCATGATGGTCAGTTCATCCTTGGCTGGATCGCCAGGGGTTCAGGGTGTCGGATCAGCCCGCCAACCATAGACCCAAGCGTAACGTTCCGCGACATTCATACGCGACATTGCGAGATCGCGGGCGACCGATAGAGGCCAGCCCATGTGATAGATATCACCATTCTGGCGGGCTGCGGCTTGAATCTTGGCGCTGCGCGGCTTTCGCCGATGTTCATACGAGCTGAGCGCGCGTATCGGATATTCAGCATGGGCGATGATTTCGGACGCCAGCACCGAGGCATCTTCGATCGCCAATGCGCCACCTTGCGCCAAAAAGGGCAGGACGGGATGGGCCGCATCGCCCAATAAGGTGACGCGATTGTCCGACCACCGCCGACGGGGCGGGCGATCAAAGAGCGACCAAACCGTCCAATGGCCGACCGCACCCACGGCGTTTTGAACATCCGCATGCCAGGTCGAGAAACGGGCGGCAATTTTGGCCGGATCCCCCTGCCGCGACCAGCCCGGTTCATTCTCGGGATCAGAGGTGACAGCGACAACATTGATCATCGCGCCGCCTTTGATCGGATAGTGGACCAGATGGGCCCCCCGTCCGAGCCAAAGGCCGGTTTCGTTGGCGGGCAGGCTTTCCGGCCAATCGTTTCGCGAGACCAAGCCGCGCCATGCAATATGGCGCAAGAATTCAGGCTTTGAAGTGTCGCCGATCAATCCGGCGACGTTGGACCATAATCCATCGGCGCCGACCAATGCCTTGCCTGTCACGGTTTCGCGGGTGGTCGCCGATTCACATTCGATGGAGACTTCACGGGCATTGTTGGTGTGGATCGCTGATACTTTGCGTCCGAAAGCCAAACGGGCATTTTCCGAGCCCCGTACCGCATCCAACAAGATGGTTTGCAGGTCGGCGCGATGAATGGTGAGATAGGGTGCGCCATATCGCGCACGCATCGTTTCTCCCAGCGGCATGCCCGCGAGAATTTTTCCGGATTTTCCGGAATAAATGGTCAGGCGTTCAGGTTCTGCAGCGGCTTTGGCGAGCGCTTGGCCTAGTCCCACGCCGATCAAAAGACGCGATGCATTGGGGGAAAGCTGAATACCTGCCCCCACCTCCTCGACCCGCGTGCGTTGTTCGACCGTGATCGAGGATTGGCCCGAGCGCGCTAAAGCGAGAGCCAGCGTCAGACCGCCGATGCCAGCACCCGCAATCAGAATGGGATTGTCGGGCATGGCAACCTACCGTTACGCCGCTTTGTTGGCCTCGAACACGCAATCGGCTGGAACGGCGCCGTCATGCAACGACGTATCCAATTTGAAAAGCGTTGAGCAATAGGGGCACACAACCTCGGAATCCGAGCCCATATCGAGGAAGATATGGGGATGGTCAAAGGGCGGGCTCGCGCCGACACACATGAATTTATGGGCTCCGATCCGAATGGAGGGAACGCCCGAATCGTTTTTGAAATACGGAATTGCGTGGTCGGCCATAGAATTGCTCTCAGTGCGTGGCGGTGTTGGTCGGGACCATAATCCTTCGCCGCTCGTATGGCCAGTGGTGATGATGCTTTGATCGGCCAAAGCTTGCAGCCTGAACGCTCCGCTTTTAAGGTTTGAAGCACTGAGCGCCATTTTTGAAAGCCCTTTCATGCATTTTTTTTATTCAAAAGATGTCAGCATTGCCTATGTCGATCTTCCGGCGGTGGGCGAAGAGACCGGCACGATCCTGCTGGTACATGGGTTTGCGTCATCCCATCGAATCAACTGGGTCGATACATCGTGGACAACCCGCCTTACCGAGGCAGGATTTCGGGTGGTTGCGCTCGATAATCGGGGCCATGGCCAGAGTGAGAAGCTCTATCGGCCTGAGCTCTACACGCCCTTGATCATGGCCGAAGACGTGGTGGCGCTGATGGATCATCTCGGCATATCCCGAGCCGATATCATGGGGTATTCAATGGGCGCGCGGATTACCGCGGTATTGGCATGCCATTTTGAAACCCGTGTTCGCTCGGCGTTGCTGGGCGGTTTGGGAATTCATCTTGTCGAAGGCAATGGGCTGCCGCCCGGTATTGCCGAGGCGCTCGAGGCTTCCTCGCTTGATGAGGTGACGGAGCCTGTGCCGCGCATGTTCCGTGCCTTTGCCGACCGGACGGGCAGCGACCGCCAAGCGCTAGCGGCCTGTATGCGGGGATCACGCCAAGGGGTGACGCGGGAAGAGGTTGGCCACATTTCGGTGCTGGTCCATATCGCTGTTGGCACGAAGGATGACATTGCGGGGGATCCGCACGCTTTGGCGCAGTTGATACCGGGGGCGGTGGCGTTTGATATTTCCGGACGGGACCACAATCTTGCCGTTGGTGACCGGTCGCATAAAGACGCGGTGTTGGCCTTTTTGGCCCGAAGGCCGTAGATCATCTCTTTGCATGCTTGCAAGTTTGCGATCCGGATTTTGATCGATGAACTTGCAAATCGCCGCCTTGCTTCATAGCTATGGAACATGGGGCTACTGCCGATAGGCGGGCAGGGAGGGTATAATGGGCACGATAGCACGGCTTAAGGCCACGGGCGTGGATACAGATTCCGCATCGGATCCCATATGGGTGCATATCCGCAGCGAAGCCGCTGATATTCTGGCTTCCGACGGTGATCTCGGTGCATTTGTACGTCAAAACGTCATCGACCAGTCCTCGTTTGACGCGGCCGTGATCGCTCGCCTTGCCTCCCGGCTTGATCATAACGATGTGCCACGGGCCACTATTTTTGAAATTTTCATGTCGCTGGCGGCGTCTGACCCTGACATTCGCGAAGGGTTTCGGGCTGATTTATTGGCGGTTGCCGATCGTGACCCCGCCTGCAGCCGCATGATCGAGCCGTTGCTTTATTTTAAGGGGTTCCATGCCCTTCAGACGCACCGGATGGCCTATGCCCTTAATCGTATGGGGCGGCGGGATCTGGCGCTCTATCTGCAAAGCCGCTCCTCGGAAATTTTCCAGACCGACATCAATCCCGAAGCGCGGATCGGTCGGGGGGTATTTCTTGATCATGCGACGGGGCTTGTGGTCGGTCAAACCGCTGTGGTTGAGGACAATGTCTCGATTTTGCAGGGTGTAACGCTGGGCGGCACGGGTAAGGTCGGCGGTGATCGCCATCCCAAAATCCGACAGGGCGTGCTGATCGGCGCCGGTGCAAAGATCTTGGGCAATATCGAGGTCGGGCAATGCGCGCGGATTGCGGCGGGCTCGGTTGTTTTGAAAGACGTTCCCCGCAATGTGACGGTGGCAGGTGTGCCGGCGAAGGTTGTGGGTGAATCGGGGTGTGCGGAGCCCGCGCGGACGATGGACCAAATCCTTGCCGATAAGGCCAATTTCTAACCGGCTTGCCAAAAGGGTTGCAGTCTGTGTCTGGTCGTGGCATCCGAATGGCCGCCCGACAATCCGGGTGCAGGCAATGATGGCAGGAACCCGATGGACAAGGCCGAACTTCTCAAACTCCAGACCTATTTTCGCCGCTTGTTTGGCAATGCCAATATCAAGGTTGTTGCCCGCCCGAAAAAGACCGATTCCGCCGAGGTGATGATCGGGGATGAATTTCTGGGCATTATTTCGCTCGATAACGAGGATGGTGATCGCTCGTTTGCCTTCACGATGTCGATCCTCGACATCGATCTCGAAGACATCGACTAAGGCTTGATGCAGGGACGGAGAGGGTATGGCCATTTACCGACTGGATGGTCGCTCTCCGCAGCTTCCACCCCCCGATCGTTTCTTTATCGCGCCGGATGCCCATGTTATCGGGGATTGCCGGCTGGACGATGAGGTCGGTATCTGGTTCGGAGCGGTTTTACGCGGCGATAATGAGCCGATCAGCATTGGCGCGCGCAGCAATGTTCAAGAAGGTGCCATGCTCCACACCGATCGCGGCTTTCCGCTGTCGGTCGGCCAGGACTGCACGATTGGCCATCATGCCATTTTGCACGGGTGTACCATTGGCGACGGCTCGTTGATCGGCATGGGAGCGACCGTTTTGAACGGGGCGCGGATTGGCCGGTCTTGTCTGGTTGGTGCCAATGCGCTTGTGACCGAGGGCAAGGAATTTCCCGATTTTTCCCTGATTGTTGGCTCGCCCGCCAAACTTGTCCGCACTCTGGATGAGGCTGCTGCCGAGCGCTTGAGGGCATCGGCGCATCATTACGTCGACAATTGGCGACGCTTTGCCAGCGGGCTTGACAAAATTGGCTAATCACATCTGAGGGTTAGGCGAGCATGCGCTTATTTTTGGGCCGTTGCCGTCATCAGCGGTGTTGTCGGCGCACCGAGGCGGACCCAATGGTTCGGATTGTCGCTGGCCTGTTCTTTGACAAAGCCATAGCCCGTATTTTCCCACGACAAGATCCGGTCAACGCGGTTATCGAGTTCATAATCGCCGGTTGAGGTTCTGACCGTTAGAATCGCATGGCCGAACCCGCCTTCATCGACCACAACGGTCAGCAAAAGGGCCTGACGGGGCAGGCCTGCCTTGATCAAACGCTTGCGCTTTTCCAGCGCGTAATCCTCGCAGTCGCCCGAGCCCGACGTCGGATACTCCCAACGCTCCGGCACACCGTAAATGGTCTGGTCCGAGGCCTCGCTGATCGAGGAATTCACGTCCAGATTAATGTCCTGAATGAGTTTCCAGTTTTCTGGCGTTACCGCGACCGTTGTCGCGCTCGTTGTATCGGCCTCGCATTCGTCGGCATGGCGCGTGCAGAAATCCGTCCAACCCCACGGAGCTTTGGCTTCCGATATCGCGATGGCGACGGTTGTTGGCTTGGGAAGGCTTGCATAGGCGTGCTTTGTCGCAGATCCGGCGATGGCCGGCCCGGATATTAGCGCACTGCATAGGACAAGCTTGGTTAGAAACTTCAAAATCGTTCCTCTAAAACTTAAAAAATTATTAACGAAACGGTCGGTGCGCGACAAGCAATTCCTTTCGAAAAGGTTAATATCGCTTCAGACGGTTTCTGAACCGGCTAGATTCGTGGAATGATTCGGGGGGATAAAATGGCTGTCGATCACACAAAACGGGTACTTGTAACGGCAGGCGCGTCCGGTATCGGCAGGGCCATGGCCGAGGCCTTCGCGGCGGAAGGGGCCAGGGTTTGGGTCACCGATGTCGATCAGGCGGCTTTGGCCAGCGTCGATCCGCAATGGAAATCGAGCCTGACCGATGCCTCCTCCGAACCCGAAATGACGGATTTGTTCGCCCAGATCGCAGCAGAGTGGGGTGGGCTGGATGTGTTATGTGCCAATGCGGGGGTATCGGGACCGACGGCCTTGATCGAGGATGTCAGTCTGGAGAGCTGGCGCCAGTGCGTGGCGGTCAATCTGGAAGGCGCTTTTATCGCGGCCAAACTGGCGGCACCCCTGATGAAGGCCCAGCGCAGCGGATCGATGATTTTCACGTCTTCTACAGCCGGCCTTTATGGTTATCCGAGCCGCTCGCCCTATGCGGCGGCGAAATGGGCAATCATCGGCCTGATGAAGACGGTGGCGATGGAGTTGGGGCCATTCGGTATTCGGGCCAACGCCATTTGTCCGGGTTCGGTCGAGGGGCCTCGCATGGAACGGGTTTTGGCGAAAGAGGCGCTGCTGAAGGGCACAACACGCGATGCGATTTATCATGGCTACGCGTCGGGCACATCGATGCGGACCTTTGTCGAGGCGAAGGACATTGCCGCCATGGCGGTCTTTATGGCCAGTGACGGGGCCCGCTATCTGTCCGGTCAAGCCATCGCCGTGGATGGACATACCGAGAATCCCGACCCGAAGGTCTGACGGCCAAGGAGGTGGCCGGCAGACCCTTCAAGACATTAGGCGAAGCGCTGGCTCACATGGGCGAGGACCGTATAGACGCGGCCTTCGGCTGAACCGAGGATTGAACGGGTGATGGAGCCGTCCTGATCCGTGGTGGTCAAGTCGCGCAATACCGTCTCGAATTTGGTTGTGTAGGCTTCAGCACTGGTTCGGAAGCGTTGATCCTCGGCAATCAGCTGCGCCAATTCGGCAAAGCGCCGCTGGCCTTCCGCCGTGTAGATGGCTGGCGAGAAGGTTGCCGGCTCACCTTTGAGGTAGTTGCTCCACAACAGCGCAACCGCGTTTTCATCCACAATACGACCAATATCGCTCAAGAGGGCCGCAATTGGTTCGCGGGGCTGCTCGACTTTCGGCGCAATGTCACGGGCGATGTCGCGGGCGATGGGAGCTGCAGGCTCGGTGTGAACCTTGGGCTCGACGATAGAAGGTGTAGCTTCGGCCTTGCCTTCATCCCGTGACGCACGATCCAGCAGATCGGAGAGCCAACCAGCACGCTGTCCTTTATCGCTAGGCGCAGGCGCCACCGGAGCCTTCGCTTCCGGACGCAGCACTGGTTCCATTACAGGGCGTGTCGCGATCGGGGCAGGGGCTGCGGGTGCAAGAACAGGTGCAGGGACTGGAGCAGGAACAGGAGGTGCTGCACGAGCAATCGGGGCGCTTGGCACTTCGCGTGCCGGCGCAGGCGGAGCGACAACCACAGGCGCAGCCGGGGCGGGCGCTGCGGCAATCGTGGGACGAGCGCTTGGCGCAGCTGGCGTTGCCGCAACCGGCGTGAAGGGCTTAGCCACATCGGTTGAACGGCCGGAGGCGACAAGAATATTGGACAATTCGCCCAAAGCCTTGGCCTGATCGCCGATGGCGCGCCGAAGATTGGCGGCCTGTTCTTGCGTTTCCTTCGGAAGGTTCACAACGCTGCGAGCAATCTCCTCGCGGGTGTTTTCGATTTCGAGCGCAATTTGAGCGGTCGTGGATTTGACATCCCGGGCGGTTTCATCAAAGCGGCCGATGAGTTTCGACAGGACGTCGCTCATCTCGGTGACGGTTGCCTCGGAGACAGCGCGAACGACGTCGAGGGTGCGTGCCTTCTCATTGTCGGCTTCGACACGAACGGCAGCGAACTGCTCTCTAAGCGCCTGGCTGGTTTTACCCGTTGTGTCGTTCATCAGCGCGCTGATGGCGCCTGCACGACCTTCGACCACTTCGAGCGCCTCGGCCATACGCGAGGCAAAGCTGTCGGCGACGGTCTGCACGTCGCTGAACCGCTCGTTAAGGGCTGCTGTCAATGCCTCGATGTTTTCGCGACGCGAGGCCAGATCGATCCCGAGCCGCTGTTCGACCTGGCTGAGCAGGCCGGTGGCGTTTTCGAGCATATCCACATGCTCGCGGGTCACAGCCGATACGGCGCGGGTTCTCTCGTCCAACTGACTGATCAAGGTGCGTGTCTCGCCAATACCGGCGCCCGTGACCGTGCGCATGGCGTCGATCTGATCCATCAGAAGCTTTGTCGATTCCAAAGCACCATCGCGGATAATCGAGCCGGCATGGGACAGTCCGACAATGCGGTCAGCGAGTGTGCTTTCCAGCTTGTCGATCGCCTCGCCGGCCGAGCCGACGACGGTTTGAACGATATGGCTGGCATCGGCCAGCTTTTGAAGGGTTACCAGCGTCTCGGTTTCGATTTTCGAGGTGGTATCCGACAAGGCGCGGGCAGCATTCTCGCCAACCGTTGTAATGCTTGATGTCACATCCGAGGCATGGGTTCGAAGCGTATCAATCAGGCCGGTACCATGGCTATCAAGGGCCGTTGAAAGCTTATCAATGGCGCTATCCAAGGCGCCCGAAATGGCAGCCGTTTGGCCTTCGAGCGTTTCGCCGAAGCGTGTGCTTTGACCGTCGATCACGGTGCCAATGGTTTCGAGCCGGTTGACGATGTTGTCTTCGAAATGGCGAACCTGATTGTCGAGCGTGCCGGCAATCTCCAAGGCGCGCTCGCCGAGGATTTCGTTGATTTCGGTCGCGCGGACAGCCAGCGTTTGGGTAACCCGTTCGGCACGGTCGGTCATGACGCGTCCCAATTCGTCGGTTCGAGCCTCGATGGTCGCGCCGATCATCGTGTTGCTCATCGACAGCGTACGCTCGATTTCGGTTGCGCGTTCCGACATGGCTTCGACAAGGGTTGTCGTGCGTGCCTCGAGTCCCTGATCGACGCGGGTAAACAGCGCGTCGATCCCCTCGGCCACCGCGATGCTCTTTGCCCGCGAATTTTCTTCGATCGCCGCCAACTGGTTCTCGATGATGCCTGCTGCATTGCGGGCTTGTTCGGAAAGGCGATCGGAAAGTGCTTTGCCTTCGGTCGAGAAGAGGTGGGCAACTTCGCCCAACCGCGCTTCGATCGTGGCGGTAAAAGTCATCGAATTACGCTCAATCCGGTCGGCAAGCTGGCTGCCATTGGTCTCGAGCACCGTTTCAAGCTTGGTCAGATTATCGGTGATGGCGATATTGATCTCGCCGCTGCGACCCAAAATATTGGTCTCGAAGTCGGACAGGCGACGATAGAGCGTTTCGCTCAACGCGCCGCCCTTGACCACGACCGTCTTTTCGAAGGACTCGATCTGGCCTGCGAGGGTTGTGTTGATCCGCGCGCCACCCTGATCGAGCGTTGCGGTGATTTCGCCCAGATAATTTGAGAGATTGCGGTCAAGCGCGGATGCGCCGTCACGGATGGTCGCCTCAAGGGACGCGACGCGGCTGCCGATCGATTGATCGATGCGCGTGGCATAACCCACGAGATTGGTTTCAATCTGCTCGGCATTCCGCGAAAGGCTGGTTTCGAGGAGATTAGCGCCTGTAACAAAGGACGACGAGACGGCCGCGATGCGTTCGCCAATCATGCCATTCAGCGACTGGCTTGCGCCCGACAGAGACGTCTCAAGGGTGGCAACATGTTCAGACAGGCTGCGCGCGATCATCTCGGTACCGCGACCAATGGTGAGATCAACGGTTGATGCACCGGTTTCCAGCATGCCCGACAGCGTCTCGATCCGGTTGACCATTGTCGTGTCGATCGAATTGCCGGTGTCGGCAAGGCTTGTTTCGATGCGGGACAGGTGGCCCTCCAGACGCGTATCAATATCGCCGGCCGCCCGTCCAAGATTCGTTTCAATGCGGGAGAGATAGGAGCCAAGACGGGCATCAATATCGGTGGATGCTCCACCCAGGCTGGTCTCGATCCGCGAAATATGGCTTCCAAGGCGGGTATCGATATCCGACGTGGCGTTCCCGAGGCTGGCCTCCATACGGGACAGGTGGCCGCCGAGGCTGCTGTCCAAAGTGCCCGTGGCTTGGCCGATATTGGTTTCGATGCGGGCGATATGGACACCCAGTTTGGTGTCAATCAAGCTGCCGGCATCGGCCAGATTGCTGTCAATTTTCGAAATATGCGAGGCAAGGCTTGTGTCCAGTTTGGCGGTGGCATTTTCCACCGTGGCTTCGATGGTCGAAGCGCGATCCGACAGCACAGCACCAAGGCGCGTCGTTTCCGATGACAATTCATCGATGAGGCTGCCCGCCGTTTCCGTCATGCGCGAACGGACGGTTTCCGCTTCACGGCTGAATTCATCGCGAATGCGTTCTGCCTGGGTCGAGATAACGCCCGTTACATCCGACAGGCCATCCGAGAAGACGGCGCGTGACTGGGCCAGCTTGTCATCCATGATGACGGCGAGGCGCGTCGTGCTATCGTCAAAGGTCCGCTCGATCGCCTCCGATTGGCGGGCCAGCGAGGCGCGGATATTCTCACCCGACGTCAGAATGTTGGCCGCAAAGGTCGTGGAGCCGTCGGCAATGCGTTCGCCAGCCTTTTCGGCTGAAGATTCAATGGCTTGAACAATATCTTCGGCGCGTGAGGCCAATTCGCTGGTCAACGCGGCGCCCGTTGATCCAAGTTTTTCGACCACTGCTTCGGCTTTGTTCGACAGCGTCGTTACAATATTTTCGCCGACATTGGTGATGCGGCTCGTGATCAGTTCGTTCGCGTTTCCGAGGTTTTTGAGAAGATCGTCGCCCTTGTCCGACAAGATCTCGATCAAGGATTCACCCGTCCGGCCAAGCGTAGTCGCAATGCTGCCGGTTTTTGAGTCGATGGCGTAAGCGACTTTCTGGCCCGCGTCCTCAACGAGCGAGGTGATGCGGTTCATCGCTGAATCAATCTCGCGCCCGAGATGCTCGTGGGTCGTCAGGATCGAGGAACGAATTTGGTCCGCATTCGATGAAATAGCATCGCGTTGGAGCGATAATTCATCGATCAAGGACCGAATCCGGATTTCATTCTGGCCATAAGCGCGCTCAAGCGTCGCGATTTCGTTATGCACCATGGTTTCGAGTTCGCTGGCGCGCGCAACAGCGCGCTCCATGCCATCGCCCATCGCTGCCACTTCGCGGCGAACGACCTGGGAGAGGCTTACAACGGCTTCGGCGCTGGACGCTTCAGGCTCGGCCAAACGAAGGGCGACCTGTGCCATGGATTGGGCAACAACCTGCATTTCCCGTGCGCGTACGGAG
The DNA here is from genome assembly GCA_947454055.1 of Hyphomicrobiales bacterium. GTDB lineage: Bacteria > Pseudomonadota > Alphaproteobacteria > Rhizobiales > Beijerinckiaceae > CAIUPE01. The sequence goes on along the minus strand of CANGIS010000032.1, from coordinate 10,411 downwards.
GCGAAAGCCAGCGCAAAGAAGATGATGATCGGAAGGGCGCTTGCAAAGATCAGATAAGGGGCAAAGGATTTGATACCTTGAGCGAAGAAGGGGCCGCCGATATCGAAGGCCGACATCATCGCATAGGCGGTGATCGCAAGCCAAACGCCCGAGGCAATGGCCGCAATCAGATAAGACCGCCGCGACGACTGGGATTGGAGGGCTTGCAAAATTTCGCCGACGGCTCGCCGATCGTCATTGGCAGGTTGACCCGGTAAGGTCCGAAGCGTGTCGTCATTTTTTGCGCGCTCGACTGTCGAGCGCTCGCGGCGGGTCGAACCATCCGAGGCGCGTGGCTTTGCAACCGGCTCGGGCGATGAAGTTTCCGTGCGGGGCAGCCGCATTTTCGCTGCCGCAGCGCCATCCGATGCGGGTTCGTCGGCGGTTTCTGCCGGAGCGCCGTTGATGGAGAGGGTGAGAGCCTCCTCGATCGCCGAAAGTGCTGCCTCAGCCGAATCCGATACTTTTTGCTGCGTCGCCATTGTCTGCCTCAGCGTTTCCGGAAACATCCGGAGAAATCCCGATTATCGGGCATTTTAACAACCAGACACTCAAAAGAATACAGGAAGGTCAGGGAGATTGAAAACGTCGTTAACGGACGACGCATGATACAGGATTAATGCGGCGACGGCGAGCATCGCGTTCAGGCGCCGGGTTAATGTGTGATTACCTCTCGTCAAAACAACCGCTTTCCGGTATTCAGCGTATCCCGCGCGACGATGCTACGCGGCGTGCGTTTCCGGATGAGGGCATTATGGCAAAAATTAACTTTATGGACTTTGGTGGCACGGTGAGAACGGTTGAGGCCAATACGGGCGCAACCATCATGGAAGCAGCGATCAAGAACGGCATTCCCGGGATCGAGGCCGAGTGCGGGGGAGCCTGTGCCTGCGCTACCTGTCATGTCTATGTTGATGAAGCCTGGCAGGAGATTGTTGGCGCGCCCTCGTCCATGGAAGAGGATATGCTCGATTTTGCTTATGATGTGCGGCCAAATTCACGGCTGTCATGCCAAATCAAGGTAACGGACGCGCTTGACGGTGTTGTGTTGCGGACGCCTGAACGCCAAGCCTGATCTTAATTGCTTTTATTAATGAACGGAAACGTTGATGTCCCAATCGATTACGACGGATGTGTTGATCGTCGGCGCTGGTCCTGTGGGCCTGTTTTCAGTTTTTGAACTGGGGCTTCTGGATATAAAAGCGCATATTATTGATATTTTGCCGAAGATTGGCGGGCAGTGCGCCGAACTTTATCCGGAAAAGCCGATTTATGACATTCCCGGCTTTCCGTCTGTGACGGGACAGGCCCTGATCGATAATCTCATGCAGCAGATTGAGCCGTTCGGGCCCGAATTCCACCTTTCGGAAATGGTTCAATCGGTCGAGAGCCTCGGGACAGAGGCTGCGCCTTTGTTTCGGGTTACCACGGATGCCGGAACGGTGTTCGAGGCCAAGGCCTTGGTCATTGCGGCGGGCGGTGGTTCGTTTCAACCGAAAAAGCCGCCAATCCCGGGCATCGAGGCCTATGAGGAAAAGAGCGTGTTCTATTCCGTCCGCCGGATGGAAGATCTGCGTGACCGCGACGTTTTGATCGTTGGCGGGGGGGATTCTGCGCTGGATTGGACCCTAAATCTGCAAAAGATTGCTCGCCGCGTGACCTTAATGCACCGCCGCGACGAGTTCCGCGCGGCGCCCCACAGTGTCGAACAAATGCGATCGCTGGTGGCGGATGGCAAAGTCGACCTTCGGATCGGGCAGGTTACCGGTCTGATCGGTGATAATGGTATGCTTTCGGCCGCGTCCTGCCGGGCCAATGACGGATCGACCTTCGATGTGTCGTGCAACGCCATGTTACCGTTTTTCGGCCTGACCATGAAGCTCGGCCCGATTGCGGACTGGGGGCTGGCGCTGGATGAAAACCTTATTCCGGTCGATACGGAGAAATTCGAGACATCGACGGCGGGAATTTTTGCGATCGGCGATATCAATACCTATCCCGGCAAGCTGAAGCTTATTCTGTCGGGCTTCCACGAGGGCGCTCTCGCGGCGCAGAGGGTGTATCGCTATATCCATCCGGATAAGCGCTTGACCTTCCAATACACGACGTCCTCGTCCAGCCTGCAGAAAAAGCTGGGTGTGGCATAAGACATAGCGCTTATTTTGCCGAAAAATGATCCAGATCAAGGCGACCCCTGTCGAAGGCCGGCATGGTTGCGCTGGCGCTTGCAAAGCGTTTCAGTGATCGTTTGGAGGAGGCACCATGTTTACATCCATCGTCGTACCGGTCGATCTTTCGGAAATTGATATTTCCCAGCCCGCTCTGGATCGTGCTGTCGCGCTGGCTGCGATGACGAACGCCTCCCTTCATCTGGTCTATGTGCGTTCGATTTTGCCGGTCACGTTTATGGAATATGTTCCGCCGTCCTTTGATGAGGAACAGCAATCCGATTGTGAAAAGCGGATGAAGGAATTGCTCGCCAAGCTTCCGCTTACCGATAAATCCAAGGTGACGACGGCCGTCCGGATGGGTTCCGTCTATAATGAGGTACTTGCCGAGGCCGAAACAGTTAAGGCTGACCTGATTGTGATCGGCTCGCACCGGCCTGCCATGTCGACCTATCTGCTCGGCTCAAACGCGACGACGATCGTCCGCCATGCGCCATGCTCGGTGATGGTGGTTCGGACGCCTGCCAAATAAAGGGCGACCCGTTTTCGGGTTATGGTTCCCGGTGAAGATCGATCACGCGGTATTCGGCCTCGATTGAACCTGCTTCCGCCGCGCGGCGAAGCGCGCGTCGGATCCGCCAACGGGCATAGAGCACGCCGGCCACGGCAATCGGCGCAAGAACCAAGAGAATGCCTGCACTGAGCAAAAACAGGCCTATTCCCAGCCCGCCGGCGATAATGGCAGTCAAGATGACAGCCCAGCCCGGAATATTTGCCGTGCCGGTTGCGGAACGAAAGGCATCGGAGCGGGAGGAATGAAAGGGATCAGACATGGTTATGCGCCAGAAGATGGGAGTGCACGGTTTATGCACCTCTCTTAAATGGCAATGATCGGCTCGGATTTCAACACGCTGTGGATCATACCGCATCTGGCTTGTTCCCGAAGCAGCGGTCGCTTAGCGTAGGACGATGCGACGTCTTATCCTTTTCCGGCATGGCAAGGCTGTGCCGCACGATGCGGCTGCTGATTTTGATCGCGGCCTGACGGCGCGCGGCATGAACGATAGCGCGGCCATGGGCGACTATCTGGCTCAGGATCATATCGAGCCGGATTTGGCGTTGATTTCTCCGTCCGCGCGAACGACCATGACGTGGCAATCGGCCAAAAAAGCATTCGGCACCATAGAAGAGCGCTTTGATCGAGCAATCTATCTGGCGAACTCGGGCAATTTGCTCCGGCTGTTGCAGGGCGTGAAGGACAGCGTCGGCACAGTGATGTTGATCGGGCATAATCCCTCCATCCACGACCTGGCTCTCGAACTCGCCGGCTATGGTGACCGCTACGCCCTTGCGCGGCTCAAGGAGCATATGCCGACCGCTTCGGTTGTTGTGCTTGATTGCGATATCGACCACTGGTCCGATTTGGCACCTCGCTCGGCGAGACTGGAACGTTTCCGGACGCCGGAGCGCGGCGAGGGAGATTGAGGCGGCATTTTTTGCCGGTATAGGACCCCAATTTTGCCGGGTCGGTAAATTACCCCACAAAATTCTTACGGAAAAACAAGACCCTTATGGTGGCATGCCGCTTGCGTTGGGGGTGTGAGCATCCTGCCGCCTCATGGGCTGCAGCGTTTCAGGCAACACACCGAAGGGGTTTGGTTATGGGCATATTTGGGGCAATGGAGACGGCGGTTTCGGGCATGTCGGCGCAGGCTTTTGCGCTCGACAATATTTCCGGCAACATCGCGAACTCGCAAACCATCGGCTACAAACGGATCGATACGAATTTTCAGGATATGATCCCGGATTTGGGGCTCACTTCCCGTATCACCGGCGGTGTCAATGCGACCTCGCTGGCAACCAACTCCGTTGCCGGAGCGTTCAAATCGACCGGAATTAATTCAAATATCGCTTTATCGGGCGACGGCTATTTTGCGACCAGCCAGAAGACAACAAGCGCTTCGGGCGCCTCGTCTTTTGCGTCGACCCCTTATTTTACCCGCCGCGGGGATTTCACCCTCGATAAGAACAAGAACCTCGTCAACGGTGCGGGCTATTACCTGATGGGGTACACGGTCGACCCGATTTCCGGCATGGCGAATTCGGGTGTTCCCAAAACCATTCAATTGCCGACGGGCGATATGCCGCCAAAGGCCACAAGCACCATTACCTATCAGGGTAATTTGCCGACAACCCCGTCCAATCCGGTCGATACGGCGAATGCCCTTCCAGCCGGCACAGCGCAAAATACAACGACGATTGGCGGCGTCACGACCAGTTTTCCGGCGACCATTGGTGTCTATAACGCCAATGAGGAGAGCAGCTTTCTCAATGCGACAATCGCGGGGGGGTCTGTCACCGTTTATGATTCCAAAGGCAGTCCGGCAACCTTGCAAACCCGATGGGCCAAAAATTCAGGCGGTAATTGGGATCTCTATTACGAGAGCAACAGCACCGCTTCCGGCACTGCTCCGAAATGGAAATATCTGCAGAATTTCCAGTTTGATGCAGGGGGGAAGTTGACAACGCCCGCTCCGCCATCGTTTGCGACAACGGGACTAACCATTGACGGGACCGCGCTTGGCTCGGTGTCGATCGATTTTACCGGCATGTCCCAATATGGCGACCCTTCCGGTCAGTTTCGAACCACCAATATTGCCCAGGATGGCTATTCATCCGCGAGCCTCACCGGTGTCAATTTTGGCGATAAAGGGCGCGTTTATGCGCAATATTCGAACGGGCTGCAGCAACCTGTCGCGGATATTGCGGTTGCAAAATTCAATGGCGGACAAGCCCTGAAGCGGCTCGATGGCGGTGTTTATCAGCAGTCGGATCAATCAGGTGATCCGATTTATGGGGCAGGGGATTCCAACATTCTGGTGGGCGGGCTTGAAGCCTCCAATGCGGATATTTCGCAGGAATTCAGCCTGATGATTGCAACCCAGCAAGCCTATTCGGCGAATGCAAAGGTCATTACGGCGGCTCAGCAGATGATGACCGAAGCCGTCAATGTGATCCGCTGAGCGACAGAATAGCGAAAGGCCCTAAAAATGGATCTGTTTGGCGCTCTCAACAACGCATTTAGCGGCATTAACCGGACGCAGGATGCGCTGTCGGTTGTGGCGGGAAATGTTGCTGGCGCCAATCAGCCAGGCTATGTGCGGCGGGAATATATCGGAACCTCGGGGCCGGGCAATCTGGCCGGCGGAACCGTGCAGCGCGTGCTCGACTCCTATGTTCAAAAGCAGCTGTGGAATGAAACAGCGGCAGCCGGTTACACCCAGGTTCAAAGCGATTACGTCAAGCAGTTGGATGCGATCTATGGCGATCCGACGTCGACCAATACGATTGCGGCCAAGTTCGATGATTTTTCCAATGCCATGAAGGCACTGCAGGGTAATCCGGGCGGGGCCGGCGAGCAATCAACGGTTCTTTCCTCGGCGCAGACCTTGACGCAGTTCATTTCGAATACTTCGAGCTCGATCCAGTCTTTGCGGACAAGTGCAGAAGATGCGCTCGCTCAATCGAGCGATGAGGTGAACAGCGCTTTGGCCAATCTCGCCAAGATCAATCAGCAGATTGTATTGTCGAGCGGTGGTCCGGATCTGTCCTTGCTCGATCAGCGTGATGCGTCGTTGAGCCGTATCTCGTCCCTGATGGATGTGGCGCCTGCGATAAAGCCCGATGGATCGCTTACTTTAACGACAAAATCCGGCGTTACCCTGCTTGAGGGAGGCGCTGCCGCCAAACTCCATTTCAATGCCAAAAGTCCTTTGACGGCGACCTCGCAGTATAATTCCAATGCCGCCACAAGCGGGACGGGTACCTTGACGCTGACAGGTGTTGGGAGCGGGGTGATCGATCTTTTGGCAAATGGCGCATTAAAAAGCGGAAAAATTGCAGGGCTGGTCAATTTACGGGATGATCTGTTGCCCAAGGCGCAATCGCAGCTCGACGATTTGGCGGCTGGGCTTTCGTCCACCATGTCCGATAAAACCGTTTCCGGGACAGCCGTCACCGGCGGTTTTGAGCTTGATCTTTCCGGCATCCAAAGCGGCAATAAAATCCAGCTGAATTTTACCGACGCATTGGGGACCGCTCACCATGTGTCGGTCCTTGCGGTGAATGACGCGAGCAAATTGCCATTGAGTGGATCATCGACGACCGATCCGACGGATCAGGTGATCGGGGTAAGCTTTGCAGGCGGCGTAGCCTCGGCCCTTGCTGCGATCCAGAGCGGTCTTGACGGGCTAGGTAGCGGCCTGACGGTTGTCGTCGGCTCAACCGGCCAGTCGCTGCAGGTGACGGCGGCTTCACCCGCACAGTTGAGCACGCTATCGGCAAAGGTAACGACGACGGCTTTGCAAGGGCAGGGGCCTGCTCTTCCGTTGTTTACCGATTCACCGCTGGGTAATGCCTATACCGGTTCGATCGACGGCACCGGCCAGCTCTTGGGATTTGCCGACCGCATCATTGTGAACCCGCAATTGCTGACCAATCCGGGTGTTTTTGCCAATTACACCGGTTCGACCAGCACGAATGACCCGACCCGTATCAACACCTTGTTGTATCAGCTGGAAAATACGGGTGTTGCCATCAGTTCGGGCTCCCGATTAGGCCTGCCATCGGGGGCGGTGACGGTGAATGCGCTTGTGAAACAGCTTGCTCAGACCCAAGCCAATGATGCCAATCGGATCACAAGTTTGAACGACAGTCAGACGACGATCCTCAATTCCGTGCAAAGCCGCTTTAATCAAGCCTCTGGTGTCAATATGGACAAGGAATTGACCGATTTGACGCAATTGCAAAACGTTTACGCAGCCAACGCGAAGGTCCTGTCCGCGGTCAAAGACATGTTCGATGTCTTGATGCGGATCTGAGGGAGGGACGAGCCATGACCATTTCCGGATCCATGGGAAGCTCGGTTTGGAACGGTTGGGTTCCCGATACGCTGACCAAAATTCATACGCTTGTCGATCAGACCGCCCAGCAAATGGCGACAGGCAAGGTTGGAAATACCTATGCATCCCTCGGCGGTAATGCTGCGCTGAGCATAGATTTGACGTCGAAATTGTCCCATCTGGATTCGTATGGCGAGAGTGTAAGTTCTGCCAATTTGAGCCTGTCCACGGTTAATCAGGCGATTACATCGTTTACGGATTTGGCTACGAAGGTTACGAGCGGTCCGCTTAGCGCGATAAAAGCGACGGATCGAACCTCGCGCGCGTCGACACAGACGAGCCTTCGGGCTCAATTGGCGAGCATGCTCGACTATATCAACGCCAAAGACGGTAACAGCTATATTTTTGCCGGGCGCGTTTCGGAAACAGCTCCGGCATTGGATGTCGCGACCATTTTGGATGGCGATCACGCATCCGGTAAAGCGGGGTTGTCGGCTTATGTTGCGGAACGTCAGCGGGCGGATCTTGGTACAACGGGGCAAGGTCGGCTGGCTGTCACGCTCGATACGGGTGGCACGGGCGTAACCCTTGCCAAGGAGGCTTCGAATCCGGTTTTCGGCATGACGGTCAATTCCGTGTCAGCGGGGCTCGATAAGGCCACTGCAACCCTCTCATCCTCGGTACCAACGTCGCTCGACATAGCGTTTTCCGGTGTGCCCGCAGCCGGATCGTCCATCACCATCACCTTCGGATTGCCCGATGGAGGGACGACCGATGTCACGCTATCGGCAACGTCCGGTTCGCCCAGTGCCAATCAATTCAGCGTCGGAACCGATGCGGCTTCCACGGCGGTCAATTTTCAGACGGCGTTGACGACCGCGTTGACAACGGCGGCGTCGACAGCCCTCTCAAATTCATCGGCCCTTAAGGCCGCGCAAGATTTTTTTGCAGCCTCGCCCACCTCGCCGCCCCAGCGCGTTCTTGCAGGGCCTGACGGAACAGCAGCGACGGCTACGGCTTACCAAACCGATGCTGCGACCAATGCCGCCCAAACCATTGTCTGGTATAAGGGAACAGGCGTTAATGCCAGTGAGGACCCCCGCCTTGATCGCGTTGTGCCGGTGTCGCCGGGACTAACGATCGGCATCGGGGCGAGGGGCAATGAACCGGGCCTTGCCGACACGCTAGCTGCCGTTGCCGCAGCAACGGTCGTCAAATTTTCGGCTACCGATGAAAACCTTGCCCAAAGCCAGTTCAGCGACATTACAAGCCGCGCAAAGGATAGTCTGTCCTCCAGCAAAATCGAATTGCAATCCATGACGACGTCGTTCGCCGCGGCACAACAACAGGTCACTGCGGCGACCAGTCAAAATACAGCGACGAAAAACGTCCTGACCACGATGCTGAGCTCGATTACGGACGCCTCGCCCGAGCAGACGGCGGCCTATCTGACCCAGCTTCAAAATCAATTGCAGGTCGCCTATCAGGTAACGGCCAAATTAATGAAGCTGAGTTTAGCCGATTATCTTTAAGCCATTGTTTTTTATATAAAAAAGGATCGCTTCGGGTAGAGCCGATGCGATCCTTTTTTTATCGACCATGAAGGGGCGATACAGCGCGCTCTAGGCTGCGGCCTGAGGCTCGGCATTGAGGCCGGTTGCAATGTTACGGTTGATTTCAATTAAGCTGTCCAAATCCGACGCTTTGGGATCCACAATCAAATCGAGGGAACGGTTGAAAATAAAGATCGCAATGGCAGCAATGTTGCGCTTCACGTCGACGGGCAATTCTGAATCCTCTTCGGTCGCGGCGGAGGCCAGAATGGTCCAAAGTTTGCGATTATAGATAACGGCGGCATCGAGATCGGATCGATCGCTGTCCCAATTGTCCTGCACTGCTTTAAGGCGCGTTGCGGCCTTCATGAGCAAGGTGGCTTCAAGCTGCCGTGGGCTCGTCCCTGTTTGCAAGGTCTTCTGGTAAGCGTGCATGGCGTAATTCATGGTCTAACAACTCCTTTTCATAGTCGATGAGTGTGCGCGTGGCCTTGATGGCCTTGTAAATTTCGCCAGCCAGAACGTGGTCCGTCAGCTTGCTGATAACTGGCCATGCGCTGGGTGCGGCGGCCATAAAATCGTCGAGAAGCGCGATAAAATTATTGCGGTGCGAGGCGGCATTTTTATCGAGATACATGAGCTGCAAAGCGAAATAGATCCGCTTGGCGGGGGTGTCCGCTGCCGATGCCGTCAAAATATCCTTTTCACGCATAATAGCGGTGTCACCTTCGATAAAAAGACGACTTCGCGTGTCGCCGTTTCGGATGACGGCCGTGCCGATCACAATGCGTTCGTTCGGCTTCAATTCAACCTTGAGAGCCATGGGACAGGGTGCCTTTTTCGAAGATGCTACTAAAATGGGCCCGGTTTGACCCGGACCCATTCATCTTGGAATATTCAGTTTAAGGAATATCTAACGTTACGTCATTAAAACAGATTTATTCTAGCCGTGGCTCATCAGAAGAGGCGGGTAATCGCCGCGTTGGCCTGGGACGCGAGCGACAAGGTCGTCTGCGCCAGCTGCTGCGAGGTATTAAGCGCCAGAAGATTGGCCGATTCTTGATTTTGATCGGCTGCCGTCAGGCTATCCGAGCCGGCGTTGAGCGTGTCGACCAAATTTTTCGTGAAGCTTGAGCGGTTCTGAATAACGGTCTGGTTAGCGGCAAAGACGGCCGACTGAGCGGCAATCTTGTCGGATGCGCGCTTCAAGTTTGCCGACGCTACATCGACGTCGTCATTGCTCACGAAGCTATGGGTTGAATTGGCGATGCCAAGCTGCCCATTGGCCGTGTAGTTGACACTGGTGACATTGATCGAGCTCGTTCCGGTTTCATTGAAGGTAACCTTCAAATCCTGACCTTGCAGCAGATTGATGCCGCCATAGCTTGAGTCTTGGATCGTTTGATCGATCTGCTTCAAGATATCGTCGAATTGGGACGAAATCGACTTGCGGGTGGTATCGACAAAATCGGTGCCAGCTGCTGCAACCGCATTGCCTTCATTGGTTTTGCTGCCCAGCAAAAGCTGAAGATTGGCGTCAGTATCATCGGAGGAAAGGGTCACCGTTTTACCCGTCGTGGACGTGACCTGCAGATTGCCGCCCACCAGCGACGCCTTAATCGCCGTTCCATTACCATTGGGATTGAGGGTGGTATTTGTGTTGATCCCGTCGATAACATCCTGAACGGTCGAGGTTGCGCTGAGGGTAATGGCTGTAACGGCGTGCCGCCATCAACTGCCAACTCGATCT
>CANGIS010000031.1 GCA_947454055.1 Hyphomicrobiales bacterium | reverse complement strand
GCAAAGCGAAAAAGGGTTGTATTAAGTCGCTCGACCATGTTGCCAATTGCGGCTCGATGATCCGCATCTCGGCCAGCCAGACCAGACAGAGCAGAACGATCGATAAAGCTGCAAATTGCACCTTGGTCTGGCCAAGCGATTGGCTGCGGTCCACCGGCTCGTTTCCCATGTCGGCTCTTGTCCTGCTCTGGCTCTGCTATACGGGTATTCGGGTAGAAAAGCATATCGTCAGTTGCGGCAAAAAAGGCTTGTATCGCGTTGACGAAGCAACCTTGTCCAGCCTACGGTTTAAGCCGTAGAATGGAAGTAATTCCAGTCATTTAAACCACAAAGAGTGATTTTCTGAATAAAGGCGATGTTCCATGAGTGCTCACGGCGTTCACCCGACAAGCCTGCCTTGGTGGTCATGGTTAGGCCCGCTGGCATCCTTGCCCTTGATGGCCAGTCAGACAATACCGGAAATTGCGACAGGCGGTTTGGTCTGGTCCATGCTGGCGACCATCCTGCTCGGCGTTTCGGTCTTCGCCGCGGTTCATCACGCCGAGATCATCGCGCTGAAAGTCGGCGAACCTTTCGGTTCGATCCTTCTGGCGATTGCCGTCACGGTTATCGAAGTGGCACTCATTGTTTCCATCCTGTTGTCCAATGCTCAGGGATCGGAATTTGTGGCGCGTGATACCGTTTATTCTGCCGTCATGATCGTGCTCAACGGGGTCATCGGATTATCACTCATTGCCGGCGGTCGCCTTCACCACGAACAGGGTTTCCGGTCCGACGGCGTTGCAGCAGCCCTTTCCGTTCTGGGCACACTGGTCACCATCGCCCTCATTTTTCCCAATTTCACCCACGGGATCGAAGGCCCCTATTATACGGACCACCAATTGCTCTTTGTCGGGGCCGTTTCTCTCATTCTCTACGGCATTTTCATTTTTGTGCAGACGATCCGGCATCGCGATTATTTCGCCGACATCACGTCTGCTGAGGATGGTGAGATTGAAAGCCATAGCCTGCCATCGACGAAAACGACGCTGCTGAGCGGTGTCTTGTTGATCCTATCCCTGATCATGGTCATCCTTCTGGCAAAAGGGCTCTCGGTGCCGTTAAACGCCGCGATTGCATGGGCTGGACTGCCGGCCGGCTTTCTTGGCGTGGTCATCGCCATGGTTGTCCTTTTGCCGGAGTCGGTTGCGTCCCTTCGCGCAGCCATTGCCAATAAAATTCAAAGCAGCCTCAATCTAGCCATCGGCTCGGCCATCGCCAGCATCGGACTGACGATCCCGACCGTGGCGATTTTTTCGGTCCTGATGCATAAATCGCTGCCGCTGGGCTTGCCGCCGCAAGACATGATCCTGCTGGTCCTGACGCTTTTTATCAGCACCCTTACCCTCGGCTCCGGACGGACCAATGTTTTACACGGTGCCGTGCATCTCGTTATTTTTGGAATCTTTGTATTCATCGCCGCGGTGCCATAAGATCGTCAGCATCAAAAAAGCTTCCTTCTGGATAGCGTGAATCATCCTATACCGACGGCGATCACTCGACCGGTGCCTCATCGACATCGCCTTCACACCACCCGCCACAAGCAGGACGTCAATGGTTTCGTTTGGTAAAAAATTCAACATGGTCGTCATTGCCCGCAGCCGCCTCTTTTTTGCGTTGGGCATTGGCCTTGTCGTCACCCTCTTTATGTTGCCAACCGAGCGGCCAACCGCAGCGATTGTCGCCGGTTGGGACACGATGGCGTTTTATTATGTGGTATCGACAGGTCTGCTGGTTGCCAAGTCGGATGTTGATTCGTGCCGGAAACGCGCCACCCTCTACGATGAGGGCGATTGGATCATTCTGGCTGCAACCCTTGGCGGCACGCTTGTAAGCTTCTGCACCATCATCGCGGAGTTGGCCGCCGGCAAGGCCGCAGGCTCGTCCTATGTCCATATTTTCGGCGTCACCATCGGCACCATCGTGTTGTCATGGGCCTTTACGCATATGATCTTCGCGCTGCATTATGCCAATCTCTATTACCGTTCCGATGCGTCGGGTGCCCATGGCGGATTGATTTTTCCGGGGCAACGCGAACCCGACTATCGCGACTTCATTTATTATTCCTTCGTTATTGCCTGTGCCGCCCAAACCGCTGATATATCAACAGTTTCACACGAAATGCGCCGCACGACGCTGATCCATTGCATTACCGCCTTTGCCTTCAATTCCGCCATTTTGGCCCTGATGATCAACATCACCGCAAGCCTTATGTAGCCCGTCGACAAAGCCGCGGATAAGAACGTCCATGTCCGCGATACCTTGCCTCGATCACCCTCGGGGAAAGTATTAAGCGAATTCAGTAAAGGTATAATTTTAGCGATTATCGCGTCGCAAATACCCTGAACCGATCATTGCTCTTGAGAATAAATATAACTATTATTCATATTGTTATTTTAAACAAACAACATTATTTAGTCCGCAGCATGGAATTAAATGCCGACTTAATTCAAATGGGATTGATGAACGATGAATACTGAAACACCACATACCAGCCTGATTGAGCTCACGACCGATATCGTTGCAAATTATGTTGCTCATAATGCCGTTGCCGCTGCCGATTTGGGCAGCTTGATTCATACCACCTACCAAGCGCTTGCAAGCCTTCAGGGCGGCAATGCGGTTGCGGTGCCGGATGAGCCTCTCGTTCCCGCCGTGTCCGTCAAGAAATCCGTTCAGCCCGACTACATTGTTTGCCTTGAAGACGGCAAGCACTTCAAATCGCTGAAGCGCCATCTGCGGACCTCGTATGACATGACGCCGGATGATTATCGGGCGCGTTGGGGTTTGCCGCACGATTATCCGATGGTGGCACCAAACTATTCCGCCGCCCGCTCGAACTTGGCCAAATCCATGGGCCTTGGAAACACCCGCAAAAAGCCGGGCCGCAAGAAGGTCTAACCTTCGCAGCACCCGATCGCCCGCCAACACGCTGGCCCTTTTTGCTGGTCATGTGAGGATCGGCAAGAGCCCATAAAACAAGGCCGCTTATCCCTTTCAAAACGGGATTGGCGGCCTTTTTATTGCGGTCCCTTCCCGCCCCTGCCGTTCGGCATTCAAAAGCCAGAGGTGAGCCTCAGCCGCCCTTTGACATTTGCGGCCTTTATCTGTGAAACTCGTGAAACGCTTCCGGCCATCCGATCCGGACAGCTCGGAGGCGAATGTGAAGTTTCTTGTTTTTCAGCACCTCGATGTCGAACACCCCGGTGTCTTCCGCGAATTCTGGCGCGAGGACGGCATTGACTGGACAACCATTGCGCTGAACGAGGGTGAGCCCATTCCGGATGATCTGGAGCGTTACGACGCGCTCGCGGTCATGGGCGGACCGATGGATACTTGGCAGACGGATATCCATCCCTGGCTTATCCCCGAAATCGAGGCCATTCGCCATTATGTTTCTGAGCTGAAAATGCCCTATCTCGGCATCTGCCTCGGACATCAATTGCTGGCCTGTGCCTTGGGCGGCAGCGTTGGTCCTGCTGCGATACCGGAAGTGGGGCTTTGCCGGGTCGAGGCAACGGCGGCAGGCCGCACCGATACGCTGTTCAACAACATCCCCTTGCCGTTAACGACACTGCAATGGCACGGTGCGGAAGTGCAATCCCTTCCTGCCGACGCCACCGTCCTTGCCACTTCTCCGCTATGCGCCATTCAATCGTTTCGCTGGGGACCGCACGCCTTTGGCCTCCAGTTTCACGCCGAGCTTACGGCGGAGACGGTTTCGGACTGGTCGCGCATACCCGAATACGCCGCCTATCTGGAACAGGTCTTGGGGAAACAAGGTGCCGAGCGCCTCACCGCCGATGCACTCGCAGCCCTGCCGCAATTTCGGCAGACCGCCTATCAGTTTCATCGCAATTTCATGAGCTGCCTAAGCTCACAGCCGGCATCGCCTTGGCGCGATGCGATCAATTTTCGGCGATGAGCGATTTAACAAAGCCGTCGAGCTCGGCCTTGGTCGTGCACGACGTCTTCTCGTCATAGACAACGCCATAGGTACAGTTCAGCGGCGGGTCCTTGGCCGCCGAACCCGCCCGCCGGATAACGGCCAGATAGGCCGCATAAATTCGGTTTTCAAAGGCATCAACCAGATAATAAGTGCTCATCAATTCATCGGTCTTCACAATTTTGAAGTTCAACGAGAAGAAGCATTTATTGGTCTTCTCATTATAGATCGGCTGATATTGAATATCGCGAACCTGACCGCCCTCTTGGCTCCAGATCAGCTTTTCTTCTGTCAAATGATTATCGAGCGATTGTTTGGAAGCTTCGCGACAGGAGAGCGGGCTTTCATTCGCCCACGCGATGGAAACTCCGGATAAGGCGAGCGATAACACCACACCAACAAAGACACTCTTCAACGCCATGGCAGATCGTTCCAACTTCCTCAGAGCAAACGGCAGACCCATGAACCGACGAGAGACTGGCCACACGGCAGTCCATGGTCAAACGCGGCAAATAAGCAATGATGACGGATTTATGTCAAAACGCCGCTTCGGTCCAGACCCTATTAGGGAGAAACACTTACATCGGCTGTGCAGGAGCAGCGCGGAAAACGATAACTGTAAGGGAAGAGTTTTTTGGCAATAACTGCCTTGCGGGGTTGTTTTGATGGTGGGCGCTGTAGGTTTCGAACCTACGACCCGCTGATTAAGAGTCAGCTGCTCTACCAACTGAGCTAAGCGCCCATCAAAACAAAGGCGGGGCCAAGCCCCGCGCTGGGTGTGATTAGCAAAGCATGGCCGCGCATGCAAGCGCTATCCTCATAAAATCGGAAAGAGCTTGTGTATGATCGAATTCACACTTCTGACACAATACTGGTACGGTTAATGCTAGAAATGAATCGGTCGTTTTCTTGACGCGAGGCCCAGCCGATGCACCCATCGTCCTCCCCCTCTTCGGTCGAACCGGAAAGCCGGCATCGCAACCACACCCTGTTGACCAGCGACGAGCTGGTCATGCTGACCGATTTTCGCGAGGCGCCTTCACCGTTGCACGGCGTTGCGCCCGCCTTGCGGCACCTTAAATTTCGCCCAAAGCCCTTCGTCTTGGCGGGATTGTTTTTCGTCGGAATCATGGCGATGTCCAAACCGCTCGATGAGCGCGAAGGGCTATGGTCTCAGCCCGTCAAGGTAGCGAGCGCCGCATCATCGGCATCGCCTGCGTGGCAGGCCTTTCAGCAATGGCCCGCCATGGTGCTGGAAGCACCGCTCCCCGTTCCGGAAGAGGCCTTGTTGACATCGCTGGCGCCCGCACCTGTTGCCCCGATCGTTCCCGCACCAAACCCATCGCCCGTGATCCGCGTCGAGACGTCGATGCCGGAACAGCGTGGATCATCAGCGGGGGCGGATGTGACCAGCCACACGCCCGCAACGCCCTCGCCTTCAACCAACCCCGGAACGTCGATGCAGTCGGCGTCGATCGGCGGAACGGGCAATCTGCTCAGTATGCTGTTTGGCGGCAAACAAGCCGCAACGATCGCGAAAGAGCTTTCCAGCCTGTCCGCAGGGATGGGGCGATCTTCGTCCCATGCCAATTCGCAAGGCCATTCGGGCGGTAGCCGCCACCGCCCTTAACCGTAGCTCAAACAAACGAGCAGGCACGATCCAATATCGAGAGAGAGACGTTCAGCGCGCCGAACACCTGCCGACGCACTGAAAAACGTCTGATCAACCCGCCATCAAGGTCTGCGGATTGACGCCCTTCTGGCGCTTCACCATCAGCTTGTTCAAGGCTGCGAGATAGGCGCGGGTTGACGCCACCAGCGTATCGGGATCTGCAGCCTTCGCCGTCACCGAACGGCCGTTCTCGCCAAGCCTCACGGAGACTTCCGCCTGCGCGTCCGTGCCTTCCGTAACCGCATGGACCTGGTAAAGCTCGAGCTGTGCCTCGTTCGGCACCAAAGCCTTGATCGCGTTGAAGCACGCATCAACGGGACCATTGCCGGACGCCTGAATGGTTTTGTGCTGTCCTTCGATATCGAGCGTCAGCGTCGCCAATTGCGGCCCCTGCGTCCCGCAGATCACCGTCAAGGACTCGACCTTGATCCGGTCCTGCCCCGAACCCACCTCATCGCCCACCAGCGCCTCGATGTCTTCGTCATAGACATGCTTCTTGCGGTCAGCCAGATCCTTCATACGGTTGAAGGCTTCTTCAAACGCGTTCTCGCCCAATTCATAGCCCAGTTCCTTGAGCTTATCGCGGAAGGCGGCGCGGCCGGAATGTTTACCCATCACCAGCGAGGTTTTGGAAACACCGACGGAAGCAGGCGTCATAATCTCGTAAGTCTGCTGGTTTTTCAGCATGCCGTCCTGATGGATGCCGCTTTCATGCGCAAACGCATTGCGGCCGACAATCGCTTTGTTGTACTGCACCGGAAACGAGGTGACGGCCGCCACAAGTTTCGACGCCCGCGTCAGCATCGTCGACTCGATGCCCGTGACATAGGGCAATTTATCGCCGCGCGTTTTGATCGCCATTACGACTTCTTCAAGGGCTGCATTGCCGGCACGCTCGCCAAGTCCGTTGATCGTGCATTCGATCTGGCGAGCACCACCCTCCAAGGCAGCGAGTGAATTGGCGGCAGCGAGCCCCAGATCATCATGACAATGCGCGGAGAAAATCGCTTTGTCGGAATTGGCCACGCGCTCGCGGACCTGAAGGAACATATCGCGATACTCATCCGGCGTCGCATAGCCAACCGTGTCAGGCAGGTTGATCGTGGTTGCACCCGCCTTGATCGCGGCATCGACACAGCGGCAGAGATAGTCGATCGGCGTACGCGTCGCATCCATCGCCGACCATTCGATATCGCCGATCAGATTGCGGGCGCGGGTAACGGTCGCCGTGATGATATTGAGCACTTCTTCTTCGCTCTTTTTCATCTGGAATTCGAGATGGATCGGCGAGGTTGAAACGAAGGTATGGATTCTTGGTTTCACCGCGAATTTCACGGCCTCGCCTGCCCGATCAATATCGGCATTGATCGCACGGGCCAGCCCCGCAACGGTCGCCCGCTTGATGCGCTTGGCAATCTCGGACACCGCTTCGAAATCACCGTTCGATGCAATCGGAAAACCGGCCTCGATAATATCGACGCCCATCGCGTCCAAAAGATCGGCAACTTCGAGCTTTTCTTCCAACGTCATCGAGGCGCCGGGCGATTGCTCGCCATCGCGTAACGTGGTGTCGAAAATAATGACGCGGTCTTTATCGGTGGCTGCGGACATGGCTCATATTCCTTCTTGTCTCGTTGAAGCCCGGAACACGCCTTAAGGGGTCACACGGGCCGTCTGCTACGGCGTGATCTCGATCATCCCCTGAGCGCCCAGGCTGATGCCCGGCCGGCCCTCAGGGGCGGCTAAGAAGAAGGAGAGCTGCAAGCGGACGCGGCAAAGCCCGGCTCAAGACAAGAGCCAAGGTCATTACACTTAAAAGGGTCGCTGATGCGGCCACGGCGTCCAGTCCTCATGTTTCCACTTCCGTCATCACTCGATCACGAAAGCGGTTAAGATTGTATGAGACTACAGGAAAATGGCTCGGATAGGCAAGACCTGTCTTTTTATGGCCCATTCCCGTCCGACCTGTCCATTGCGACAGGCATCATGCGGCTTTTTGCGCTTGAAATTTCGGGCATGGAAGCGCATTTTTAGCCCGTTCCGGTTTTGCGTACCCCTGCCGTGCTTGTCCAGAGCTGGAACGGAAGAACCACGATGACAACGCTCGCCTTCGATACCCTGAAATTTGCCCAAACGCTGCGGGACAAGGCAAACTTCACGCAAGAGCAATCCGAAGGGCTGGCAGTTGCGATTGCAGACGCAACCTCGGATCAATTGGCAACAAAGGTCAATATTGCGCAACTCGACGGTGATTTGCGATCCGACTTCCAACGCTTGGATACATCGGTTCAACGCGTCGAGTTTTCGATGAAGGCTGAAATTGCAACGATGAAGGCCGACATCAAATCGGTCGAATCTCGCCTTGATGCCAAAATCGAGTCGCTTCGCAGCGATGTGCTGAAATGGAACGTCGGCTCGATCGGCTTTCAAACCCTGGTGATCTTGGGCGCGGTCGTCACTCTGGCCCTTATCATGGGCCATAACTAGCCAAGGCTGAAAGCCGCAACGTACCTTCACTGACGATCACCGCCCCGCCACCGATCCGCGCCTCAACCAGCGCGCCACCCACCATATCCATCTCGAGCCGGATCAGCGACGGGCGTCCCATTTCGTATCCTTGCTCGATCAAAAGGACATGGCGGCCATCGCCAAGGCCTTCATACTCGGCCACAGCCCCTGCAAAGGCAGCAACGGCGCTGCCCGTCGCCGGATCTTCGCCGACGCCGAGATCGGGCGCAAACATGCGGGCATGGAATTGATGACCTGCCTCGGTTGTTTCGCGGCAATAAACAAAGGCATTGGCATGATCGGCTGGCAAAACGCCGGCATGCCAATGGTCGCGGCTGATCCTCGCTTTGGCGACAGCGGAAAGGCTTTTCAGCGGCACCATCGTAAAGCCAACACCCGCCGAAAACACCGCCGGCTGATGCGCGTCAAAGCCGATATCCGAACCCGCCACACCTATCGCCAGCGCAATATCGGTAACCCGGGCAGCCGGCTCGACCCGTTGCGGCAATCGCGGCAACGTAAACAGGGCTTCGATGCAGCCCTGGTCAGCCGCGGCCACACGGCATGGCACAAGACCTATTTTTTCCTCCAACACAAAGTGCGTAGCCCCCTGCCCCAAGCCATCCAGCGTTGCGAGCAGTAAGGCTGTTCCCACCGTCGGATGGCCTGCAAATGGCAATTCGCGACCCGGTGTAAAAATCCGCAAGGCAGCGCGATGGGCAGGCTCTTGTGGCGGGAAAACAAAGACGGTCTCGGACAGGTTAAATTCGCCGGCAATCGCCTGCATGGTCGCATCGTCCAATCCTTGTCCGTCGAGGACGACCGCCAGCGGATTGCCCGCCAGCGCGCGATCGGTGAACACATCAAGCGTGAAATAACGACGGGACATCACAGCAGCTCCGGTTCAAAGACATGACTTGGCGAAATATATTCGTTTTGGGCCTCGATCAGCAATAATTCGGGTGAGTGCGCGTCATAGGTTGCCTGCACCACGCCATGCACGGCCGATGCTGCAAAGCCTAAGGCTTCCGCGACCGAGCCGGTCCGCAGATAGCTGGATAAGAACAAAGCAGCCACCAGATCCCCCGCCCCGTTAGGGCTCACATCAATCCGCGGGGTGCGCACACGCCAAACGCCCGCGGTGTCGGAAGCCAGCAGATCAAACCGGTCAGGAGCCGTTTCCGGCGTAGCACCCGACGTCAAAAGGATCATCCGAGGACCAAGCGCATGCACCGCGTCAAATGCCCGCCGAACCGTCGTCACATCCGCACAAACCAAGCCGCTGAGCACCTCGAGTTCGAACAGATTGGGGGTCAGAATATCGGCTGCGGGCACCACATGCGCACGGATAAAATCCGGCATATCCGGACGCACAAACAAGCCGCGTCCCACATCCCCCATCACCGGATCACAACAATACAGGGCTGAGGGATTGGCCTCTTTTACCTGCTGGACCGCCCGCACAATCGCGCCGCCCATCTCGACCGACCCCATATAGCCCGAAAGCACCGCCCGACATGTCATAAAATCCGGACGGGCCGCGATACCCTCCATCACCTCGTCGATCATCGCGGCATCAAAAACGCGCCCCTTGGGCGGACCATACCCCGTATGGGCGGCAAACTGCACGGTGTGGATCGGCCACACCTCATGCCCGCGCCGCTGCAACGGAAACACCGCCGATGAATTGCCGACATGGCCATAGGCGACATGGGACTGGATGGAGAGAATGGGCATACATGTCAGCCTAGAAGGCCAGAGGATCGGGCGCAAGCCTTACACCGCGCGATCCGTGCACCTCAAAGGAACAACCAAAAAAAGCCCCGCCAAAGCGGGGCTTTTCAAACCGTATCGGTTGATCGATCAGTTCTTCGACTTATCAACCAGCGCCTTGGCCTTGATCCAAGGCATCATGGCGCGCAGCTTTTCGCCGACTTCTTCAATCGGGTGAGCGGCATTGCGGGCGCGGATGGCCTTGAACGAGGTCTGGCTGACCTTGTTTTCGAGCATCCAGTCGCGCGTGAACTTGCCGGTCTGAATATCATCCAGAACGCGCTTCATTTCCGCCTTGGTCTCGGAGGTGATGATGCGCGGGCCGGTGACGTATTCGCCATATTCAGCCGTGTTCGAGATCGAGTAGTTCATGGTCGAGATGCCGCCTTCGAAAATCAGGTCGACGATCAGCTTCACTTCGTGCAAGCACTCGAAATACGCCATTTCAGGAGCGTAACCGGCTTCCACCAGCGTCTCGAAGCCCGCGCGGATCAGCTCAACCAAGCCACCGCAGAGCACAACCTGCTCGCCGAACAAATCGGTCTCGCATTCTTCCTTGAACGTCGTCTCAATGATGCCTGCACGGCCGCCGCCATTGGCAGACGCGTAGGAAAGGCCGAGATCATGGGCATTGCCGGTAGCATCCTGATGGATGGCGATCAAGGTCGGCACGCCGCCGCCGCGCTGATATTCCGAGCGCACCGTGTGGCCTGGGCCCTTCGGTGCAACCATCAGAACGTCAAGATCCTTGCGGGGCTCGATGAGGTTGAAGTGAACATTGAGGCCGTGGGCGAACAACAATGCCGCGCCCTGCTTCATGTTGGCCTGCAACTCGTCGCGATAAATATCGGCCTGTAACTCGTCCGGCGTCAGCATCATCACGACATCGGCCCATTTGGCGGCTTCCACAACCGTCATGACCTTCAGGCCTTCGCCCTCGGCCTTCTTGGCGGTCGGCGAACCGGCGCGCAGCGCTACCGCAATGTTCTTGCACCCGGAGTCGCGCAGATTGAGCGCGTGGGCGTGGCCCTGGGAGCCGTAGCCGACGATGGCGACGTTCTTGCCCTTGATGAGATTGATGTCGGCGTCACGATCATAATAGACACGCATGTCGGAGAAGCTCCCTCTGGGGTGGTTTATAAACTGGTGGATGAGCGCTTAAGGGCGCGGGACGAAATGGTCAAGAGAAACGCTTGTTTCACGCCCTTATTCAAAGACAAAAGGAACCGTCGACGCGAGCAACAGCAGCGCCATCACCCCGTTGAAAATCCTCAATCGGGCAGGAACCGCGAGAAATCCCCGTAAAGCCACGCCGAAACCTGCCCAAATAGCAATAAAAGGCATGCCAATCAGGCCAAACACCGCTGCAACACAGATCACGCTGATAAAATAATTCTGCGAGGTCGTATAAAGCGCGGTAGCCGTCAGCGCCATCACCCACGCCTTCGGATTGACCCATTGAAAAAGACAGGCGGAAACAAAGCTCATCGGCCGGGCCCCCGATTGGCCGGTCCCCAGCGAACCACTCGTCCCCAGTTTCCACGCCAGCCAGACCGTATAGGCCAGGGCTAAATACCGCAGACCCGTCATAACACCCGGAACGATGTCGAGTACCGCGCCCAAGCCAAAGCCAACGATCGCCACCATGGCGGTAAAACCGATCGCGATACCGAGCATATGCGGAACCGTGCGCCGGATACCGAAATTGACACCCGACGCCAGCAGCATGAGATTATTCGGCCCCGGCGTGACAGATGCCACAATGGAGTAGAGGCCGAGTGCGAGGAACGTTTCAAAACTCATCGGATTCCCAATCACTTTTAAAAAATAGCTTTCAATTTATTGGGCTTTTGTTATCGGCAGCTTGAGCAATACACCGAGCCGTTCGCGATAGTCCGTCATCACCGGCGATGGCACCCGATCGATCCGCCGCAAAACGCGTCTCTGCCCGTCAATTGATTTAATTTGATCAAGCATCACAAAACCCCGAACCTTCAACCCGTCGGGTAGTGCCATCTTGAAGGGCCACGGGCGTGTGTTCGACGTAATCGGGCACACGATAACATAGGTGGACGCCGCGTTATAAGCGACGTCCGTCATCACAAGCGCGGGACGCATGCCGTCCTGTTCATGTCCACGCACAGGCCTGACATCCACAAGGACAACGTCGCCTTCAGAAAGATCGCTGTCATTTTCCATCATGGAAACCATCATATTCGCCGATTTCGGTGGACAGCGTTTCCCATTCCTCCGCACCGAAATCGTAATCGGCTCCGCCCAGCGCCTTCATTTGCGCGACAAGCTCATCCAGCTTCGGCGTGTTTGAGGATCGTATGGCTGTAGCCCTCAATTCGCCTTCCACCAATCGAAGGTCAAGCTCGACGCCTTCGTCGAGCCGCATCTCGTCCATCAGAGCCTTCGGCAGGCGGATCGCGGCGCTGTTGCCCCATTTGGCGATTTTAACCCGCATGACGGAAAACCTTTCCCTATCGAACCAGACGTATCTACAATGTAGATCATCGGGTTCGATGGGGCAATGAATTACAGCGCTTCCGCGCCCCTGCTCATGGCAGCAATGCCCGTACGCGAGACTTCGGCAATGCCAAGCTCGGCCATCACGCGGATGAAGCGCTCAATATCTTCGGAAGCGCCTGTCAGCTCGAACACGAAGGAGTTCAGCGTCGCGTCCAGCGTGCGCGCGCCAAAGGCTGCCGCAATCCGCAACGCTTCGCTGCGCTGCTCGCCACGACCCGTCACTTTGACAAGCGCCAATTCCCGCTCGATCGCATCGCCCTGCACGGTCAGATCGATCACGCGGTGCACAGGGATCAACCGGTCAAGCTGGTGCTTGATCTGTTCGATCACCATCGCCGTGCCCGTCGTCACAATGGTCAGACGCGACACATGCTTCTCGTGCTCGGTCTCGGATACGGTCAGGCTTTCGATATTATAGCCACGGCCAGAGAACAGACCCGCCACGCGGGCCAGCACACCGGGTTCATTGTCGACAAGGATCGACAAGGTATGGCGTGCCGGAATGCTGGAGGCGGGAGCGTCGGAATAATGGGACTGCGTCATGGTGGTTCTTTCAGACTAACGAACAAAGGGGCGTCAAGCTTAAGCGAAAAAGGGACCGATACTGGGCTCATCGACCTCGTCATGGGCAACCGTCCAGGGCTCGGCCAACGCGGCTGTTTGCCACTCGACAAAGGCGGGCGAGGCCAGCACCGCATCCATATAGGCGCGAACCGTCGCATCCACGGGAATCGAATAGGAGTGCAGACGCGTCACCACCGGCGCAAACATCGCATCCGCCGCCGAAAACGATCCGAACAGGAAGGGGCCGAGCCCCGATGGCTTGCCAAACTCGGTCAATGCCATGGTCCAGAGCTGCGTAATCCGCGCCACATCCTTGGCCACCAGATCGCCCCGATCCAGCGTCGCGAAGCGTTTGCGAATGTTCATCGGGCAGGCGCCGCGAAGGCCACGGAAGCCGGCATGCATCTCGTTTGAAATGACGCGGGCAAAGGTGCGCGCCTTCAAATCCTTCGGCCACACGGCTTTGTCCGGAAACCGCTCGGCCAGATAATCCATAATCGCGAGCGACTCCCAAACGGTAATGTCGCCATCGACCAAAATCGGAACCGTCGAGCCTGCGTGATAGGCATTGACCCGCGGCCGGAACTCCGGCGTGTCGAGCGGGATCAAGTCCTCCTCAAACGGAAGTCCGAGCGCCTTCAGCAAGATCCAAGGCCTGAGCGACCAGGACGAATAGGCTTTATTCCCAATGGAAAGTTTCATCGTGTTGTTCCTTAGGCGTTAAGGTTCAAGGCGTAAGCAACGCCAGCCGCCACATGCAGCCGCGTCGTATCAAATACCGGCAGCGGACCTTCGCCCGCAGCCAAAATCATCCCCAATTCGGTGCAACCCAAAATGACGCCGTCCGCACCCTTTGCCGCTTCACGGGCAATGATCGCGAGAAGAGCCTCCCGCGATCCTGCCGTCACCACACCGCGGCATAATTCATCATAAATAATGCGATGCACACTATCGCGATCGGCTTGCTCAGGCACCAAAGGTTCAATCCCTGCAGCTTCCAGCCGTTCGAGATAAAAGCGCTGCTCCATCGTATAGCGCGTCGCCAGCACCAAAGGCCGGCGGGAGCCCGAAGCCTTCACCGCTTCCGCCGTCACATCGGCCAGATGTAGAAAAGGCACCGAAATAGCCCCCATGATCACATCCGATACTTTGTGCATCGTATTGGTCGCCAACAGGATCAAATCGGCCCCTGCCCGCTCCAGCGCCGAGGCGGCATCGGCCAGGAGCCTGCCCGAGGCCTCCCAATCGCCTGCCGCTTGCTGGCGCGCAACATCGTCGAAATCGACCGACCACATCACAAGTCGAGCCGAGTGCAACCCACCCAGCTCCGCCCGCACGGCTTCGTTGAAGAGCCGATAATACATCGCACTCGACTCCCAACTCATACCGCCGATAAGGCCAATCGTCTTCATGGCTCGACCGATCCCCTTACACGAACGAGGCGCTTAAACGAGCGCCTTGCCCTTCTGGTCGATGATGTTGCCGATCTCGACACCGGCATCATCGGAGAGATCATTCATGATCATCTCGTTATGCGCCTTGCCCGACGGGATCATGGGGAAGCAGTTTTCCATCTTCTCGACCAAGCAGTCGAAAATCACCGGACCCGGATAGGCGATCATTTCGCGGATCGCATCATCGAGCTTGGCCGGATCGGAACACCGGATACCCTTGCCGCCATAAGCCTCCGCCAGCTTGACGAAATCGGGCAGCGATTGCGAATAGCTCTCGGCATAGCGCGAGCCGTGCAGCAATTCCTGCCACTGGCGGACCATGCCCATATATTCATTGTTCAGGATGAAAATCTTGACCGGCAACCGATATTGCACCGCCGTCGACATTTCCTGCATGTTCATCAAAATCGAAGCTTCACCCGCAATATCGATTACAAGCGAGTCGCGATGCGCCATCTGCGTGCCAATCGCTGCCGGCAGGCCATAGCCCATCGTACCCAGACCGCCCGAGGTCATCCAGCGGTTCGGGCTTTCAAAGCGGAAATACTGCGCCGCCCACATCTGGTGCTGGCCTACTTCGGTCGTGATGTAGGGGTCCATATCCTTGGTCAGCTCATAGAGGCGCTCAATGGCATATTGCGGCTTGATCGTGGTTTTGGAACCGCGATAGGCCAAGCAATCCTTGGCCTTCCAGGCGGACACTTCCTCCCACCACGGCGCAATGGCTTTACGATCCGGCGCAGGCTTTAACGCCTTCCACTCGGTAAGCATGTCTTTCAGCACATGGCCGCAATCGCCCACAATGCCGATATCGACGCGGACATTCTTGTTGATCGAGGACGGATCAATATCGACGTGGATTTTCTTGGAATTCGGCGAAAACGCATTCAAACGACCCGTGATCCGGTCATCAAACCGCGCACCGATGCAGATCATCACGTCGCAATCATGCATCGCCATATTGGCCTCATAGGTTCCGTGCATCCCCAACATGCCGAGCCATTGCGGATCAGCGGCCGGATAGGAGCCCAACCCCATCAGGGTCGAGGTGATCGGAAAACCCGTCAATTTCACCAATTCGCGCAACAATGCCGAAGCCTCGTCGCCCGAATTGATCACGCCGCCACCCGTGTAGAACACCGGCTTCTTGGCATGCGCCATCAACTCCACCGCCGCGCGGATTTTGGAGATGTCGCCATCCATCTGCGGCCGATAGGTCTTGTGCTGGTTGCTCTGCGGCTTTTCATATTGGCCGAGCGCGAACTGCACATCCTTCGGAATATCGACCACCACCGGCCCCGGACGGCCATGGGAGGCAACATAGAAGGCTTCATGCAGAATACGCGGCAAATCCTCGACCGAGCGGACGAGGTAATTATGCTTCGTGCAATGGCGGGTAATACCAACCGTATCGCATTCTTGGAAGGCATCCGAGCCGATGAGATGGGTCGGCACCTGCCCCGTAATGCACACAAGCGGGATGGAATCGAGCAGCGCGTCGGTCAGACCGGTAATCGCATTGGTGGCGCCGGGACCGGACGTCACCAGCACACAGCCCACTTTGCCGGAAGAGCGCGCATAGCCCTCGGCCGCATGCACCGCACCCTGTTCGTGCCGGACAAGGATGTGCTGCACCTTGTCCTGATGGAACATCGCATCATAAATCGGCAAAACCGCGCCGCCGGGATAGCCGAAAAGATGCTCCACTCCCTGATCCTGCAAGGCCTTGATCACCATTTCCGCGCCGCTCATCGTCTCTGACATCGTCTTGCTCTCCGGGCCGTCTTTGAAGTTCTGAACATTTGGGCAATAAAAAAGGCCCTCATGGGGGCCTTGGGGTCAGCGTCAGTCTCGGGAAACCAAACTTACCGTTCGGCCCGCTCCTGACGCCTGCGTACTACAATAAGGGCTGTGCGCATCAAGCGCTCCTCAAGTTGATTTCTAGCGGGACGCTAATGCGGAAGGAGCAGGACGTCAAGTGGGTATCGCGATCACCGTCAAACCGAGGGGTGACCCAAAAGCCGCCCCCTCCCCAAAGGACGCCGCAATACGTCATTGACCCGCGATAATGGCAATTCCCCGTGCCCTCGCGTCAGCTTCGAGTTGAGACGCACCTGCCCTGCCGGTGAGATTTGGAAACACAATCCGCACGCCTGATATTAAAATCGCTTCATTCCCAACAAAGGCACCACCAAGCACAACGCGGTCAATCTCATCCCATCGAACGGATCGCGTTTCAAAAAACATATCGCGAAATTCAACTCTTTGTTCATTCCACCGCAATCGGCGTACAAAACCATGCAAAATCCCGTAAAGCATACAACATCCGACAAATAGGCTAAAGAGAGGCTGCTCAATATAAATATGCAGAAGATATGGATACGAAAAATCAGAAAAGTCTGAGAAAAAATAATAGCCAATCCAATGCTGCATTAAGGTCATGAGGGCGATATAAACGGGCATTCCGATAGAAATTAAATCGTTAGGATCGGGACCTAGAACATGCCATCCACTCTTTGTCGTGACCGGATAATGACGAGCCGACCATTGAACAACAGAAAAACCAAAAAAAACCATCAGCGCCACAGCGGCAGAATTTGCTGCTGATTTCGCACCGCTACTTTTATAGACATAGAACAAAATTAAAATCATAAACGCCAAATAACCGGCCCAAAGATAAATTTGCCTTCGCCTCGCCATCATCCGCCCCTTGGATAAAAGTACGCCGATAGAGACGAGTAATCCAAAAAATTTCCGTAGCGTCAATCAATCTAACCGTGTCACAAAAGACAGTTCACCTCTTCCTGAGGAGGCCCAACGGGCCCTCGAAGGAGGCCAAGGGCAACTTCGCCGTCAAATTTATCCAGAACGCTGCTCGAGCACTCAGATATCTCGATTTAATTTGATCGATTGCGGCAAAATTCCGAGTTCTTGCAACTTTAATGGATCCTCGCGGACAATAAGATCGAGCACGTGTAGGTCTTCTTTAA
This sequence comes from Hyphomicrobiales bacterium, assembly GCA_947454055.1. Classification (GTDB taxonomy): domain Bacteria; phylum Pseudomonadota; class Alphaproteobacteria; order Rhizobiales; family Beijerinckiaceae; genus CAIUPE01. The sequence continues at coordinate 15,911 of CANGIS010000031.1, read as the reverse complement.
CGGTCTCATCACCTGTAAAATAACTATACTCGATGTGATCCACGAAAAAGTCGACCTCGACGCGAAACAAGATAACGGTAAACGTTACCATCAGACTATCGGAGCGTGACTGTTTGATATCAAATTTCAAACTATTCTCAGTTAAATAGTCAAGAAATTTTAGAATATCGGAGAGGTTTTTAATGTCATTCCTCATCCTCGGTGTTTATCAGAACGAATAGCGCATTGAACCTGTCACAAGTGACAGTACCCGCATCATTTTGTGCAGGCCCAACGGGCCCTCGAAGGACGCTAAATCGGTCAATGATGCCGTACGATAGAGATAAAAAATCACTTCTTATCGGCAATGCCCAAGGTCTCAAGGAAGGAATAATCACCCTTGGCAAACGCTAAAAGGAGCTCCGGATTGCTCGAAACGCCCTCATCTCCTTTGAAATAGCTAAAATTCACGCAATCTTCATAAAAATAGACCTCAACTCTAAACTGAATGATTGTGAATGTAACAGTAACGGAATCAAACGAATGTTGCTCCAGAAAGAAGTGAACATTTTCGTCACGCAACAAGCCTAAAAATTGGATGAGATCTTTCACACCTTTTAATATCATGGTTCAACTCCAAAATTACTTCCGAAAGCGATCTTGCTTCAATATTTTTATACATTTTATAGCAGCATCACTGCCCTGTTTTGCAAGGTTTTGAATTTCTTCGATAGTGTTGAACGCGAATTGACCCGGAAGCTCGCGATTAATCCTACCTTGGCAAAACTGCGACGTAAAATCCTGAACCGACATGTTCATTTGATCTTTGGTGAACCCACCAGCAAGAACAAATGAAATAGCAGATTCAACGGTTCCTAAAATCGTCGAAACAGCACTTGTAACTGCACCCAAAGGCGAGCCATCGCCGGCACCTGCCCCATCGGTCCACTGCCCGCCACCGGTTTGATCGGCGGGAATACGCGGTTGATCGGCATTGTATTTCCCAAGCAACTGTAATTGGTGGGCAAACCGGTCAAACTTAAGCTTGAGTAAAAGCAATTTAAGGCTACGTACCTCGTATTGGAATTCAGCAAGACTACGAATGGGAGTATTCATCGACCGAACCCAAAATAATTATGACATTTTTCCTTTATAGGATAATTATCATTTTGTTAATTGAATTTCCATCACCCTCCCCTCCGCATCCTCCACGCGCACCCAGTCAAACGCGGGCGCCTGATGCCGAAACCAGGTGTGTTGCCGCTTGGCATAGCGCCGTGTATCGGCTTTGCCGATCGCCACTGCTTCCTCCACCGAAATCTCGTTCCGGAAGGCCCGGATCAGTCCCGGCACGCCATGCGCGCGCATGGCGGGCAAGGCGGGGTCGATCAGGCGCTGCATCAGGGCTTCCACTTCCTCGCGCGCGCCCGCCGCCATCATCGCATCAAACCGCGCATCAATCCGCTGGCGCAGCACCTCGCGATCAGGCTCCAAAAACACCGCGACACACGTCGCCGGATCAAGCACCGCCCCGCTTCGGCTCGCATGAAAGGCGGAGAGCGGCCTACCCGTCGCGGTATAAACCTCCAACGCGCGCAGATTGCGCTGCGGATCGGTCGGGCGGAGACGGGATGCCGTCTCGGGGTCAACTTCACCCAGTCTGGCATGGATCTCGTGCGCATCGCGACCTTCGGCCCAAGCCCGCAATTCGGACCGGACCGCCTCCGGCACCGGCGGAATATCGGATAGGCCCTCGGTCAGAGCACGGAAATAAAGCCCCGTGCCCCCCACCAGTATCGGCAATCGCCCTTCCGCCTCGATTGTAGCGATTGCCTGCCCCGCATCGGCTAACCAGCGCGCCACCGAATAATTCTCAGCTGCATCGACATGGCCGAACAGGCGATGGGGAAAAGCCAACTCCTCCTCGACCGAGGGCCTCGCCGTCAGGATCCGAAGATCGCGGTAAACCTGCATCGAGTCAGCATTGACGATCACGCCATCAAGCGCACCCGCCAGACGCATCGCCAGCGCCGATTTGCCGCTGGCCGTTGGTCCGGCGATCAGGATCGCGCGTCGACCGGACCGATTCTTCATGATAATGTCTCGCCCATGACCGAACTTGTTGCCACTCTCGTCTCGAACCCGTCAAAGCCCGCGTTCACCGATGCGCTGCTATCGCATCTCGCGCAAGCTCTGCCAACCAATGCCAAAGTCATCCGGCTTGATCGTCAGATCGCGATGGACATTGTCTATGCGACGCGCTCCAAAAAAGAAGCCAACGAAACCATCGAAAAAATCCGTAAGGCGCTGGCCAGCGAGCGCGTCGACATTATCGTCCAACCCCTCGCCACGCGGCGCAAAAGCCTGTTCATTGCCGATATGGATTCCACCATGATCGGGCAGGAATGCATTGATGAACTGGCGGCCGAGCTGCGCGTCAAACAAAAGGTCGCCAAAATCACCGAGCGCGCCATGCGCGGCGAATTGGAGTTCGAGCAGGCGTTGCGCGAACGCGTCAGCCTTCTGGCGGGGCTCGAAGCCTTTGTGATCCCCAAAATCATCGCCGATCGCATCACGCTCACGCCCGGCGCCCGAACCTTGGTTTCCACCCTGCGCGGCCATGGCGTGTACACCGCCCTTGTCTCGGGCGGCTTCACTTTATTCACAAGCCGGATTGGCGCGATGATCGGGTTCGATGAGGACCGCGCCAATACGCTGATGATGGACAAGGGCAAACTGACAGGCTCGGTTGCCGAACCCATTCTCGGCAAACAGGCCAAACGCGCCGCTCTGATCGAACTGCGCGAGCAATTCGCCCTGCAGCCCGAGGAAACGCTCGCCATCGGCGATGGGGCCAATGATCTCGACATGATCCGGGAAGCAGGCCTGGGCGTGGCCTACCGCGCCAAGCCCGCCGTCGCCGCCGCAGCCGATGCCCGGATTGACCATTCGGACCTTACCGCTCTGCTTTACGCCCAAGGCTATTCGCGCTCGAGCTGGATCGAGTAGCGTTACTCGATCCCGAGCGCCACAAACCGCATTTCGCCTTGCGAATTGGCAACGAGCATCAGCACGGATTTCTTGCCGTCCTTCTTGACCGCCTCGATCCGCTTGAGCACGGCGTCTGGTGTGTCAACGGCCTCTTGTTGCACCTCGACGATCACATCGCCTTGTACAATATGCTTGTCGGCCGCAGGCGAATTCAGATCCACTTTCAAAACAAGAACGCCTTTGACGCCGTCCTTGATCGAATAGCGTTTCTTGAGGTCCGGCGTCAGCGCCGACAGTTCAAGCCCCATTGCCTTTTTCACAACAGGCTGTTCGGGTTGGGCAGGCTCGCCCGATTTGGAAGGCTTTGCCTCGGTCTCGTCCAGCCGGCCGAGGGTTACGCGAACGGCCTGCTCTTTCCCCTTGCGTACAAGGCCCACTTCAACCGTTTTGCCGACCGCCGTCTGTCCGACTAAACGGGGCAGATCGCGGGACTCTTTCACCGGTTTGCCGTCGAAAGTTACGATCACATCACCCGCCTCAAGGCCTGCGACTTTGGCCGGCCCCTTCTCGTCCACGCCCGCCACCAGCGCACCGCGTGCGGTGCCAAGCCCCAAGGTTTCGGCGATGTTGTCATCGACCGACTGGATGCGTACCCCCAACCATCCGCGCCGCGTTTCGCCATATTGGCGCAACTGATCGACAATCGGGGCTGCAAGCGCCGAAGGAATGGCAAAACCGATCCCGATCGACCCGCCGGTCGGCGACAGGATCGCGGTATTGATGCCGATCACATCGCCATCCATGTTAAACAACGGGCCGCCCGAATTACCCTTGTTGATCGCGGCATCCGTCTGCAGATACTGGCCATAGGACTGGTCCGAAATATCGCGGTTCTTGGCCGAAATGATACCGGCCGATACCGAGCCACCTAGTCCGAACGGGTTGCCGATGGCCATCACCCAATCGCCGATTTTCTCGACGTCGGAGTCGCCGAATTTAACAGCCACAAGCGGTTTGTCCGGTGTGACCCGCAAAACGGCCAGATCGACCTTCGGATCTTTGCCGATGATTTCGGCTTTCAGCTTCCGGCCATCGTTGAAGATCACCATAATCTCGTCGGCATCACCAATGACATGGTTGTTGGTCACCACAATGCCTGATGCATCAATCACAAAGCCCGATCCGAGCGAACTGGATTTGCGTGGCGGCAAGGGCGCGCCATTGCCGTTTTTAGGGTTCATGAATTCGTCGAAGAATTCCTGAAACGGCGTCCCGGGCGGCAATTGCGGCATCGGAATTGTGCGTTGTTGCTCGGCAGGAACATTGGTGGAGGCGGAGATATTGACCACCGCATCCATCACCTGCTCGGCCAGCCCCGAAAGCGATTCAGGCCCCCGCGCCAAAGCGGGATGGGATAGGCAGAGCCCGCCTATCGTCAAGGTGAGAACCAAAGCGGCCAACACCGCGACAAATTTCAACCGAAAAGCGTGCACTGTTAAGCCTCCTTACAATTCAAGCGGACCTTTATTCTTCGATCTGATCGCTGTTTTTGGCAGAGAACGGATCCTTGAAATAGCGTAGAAACTCAGACTCGGGGCTCAAAACCAACCGTGTCTCGCCGGGCTTGAACGCCGTCTCATAGGCGAGCAATGACCGATAAAACGCAAAGAATTCAGGATCCTGCCCATAGGCTTCGGCCAAAATGCGGTTCTTTTGCGCATCGCCCTCGCCGCGCACCGTTTCCGATGTATTCGTCGCGTCCGCCCTCAATACCACCACATCGCGATCGGCCTTGGCCTTGATCGTCTGCGAGAATTGCGAACCTTGCGCGCGAATATCAGCAGCCTCGCGCTGCCGCTCCGTCTGCATCCGCTGGAACACAGCCTGGCTGTTCTGCTCCGGCAAATCGGCGCGGCGCAACCGGACATCGACGATCTGGAGCCCCAGGCCTTGCGCCTGCTGGTTCACATCGTCGCGGATCTTATGCATCAGCCCCGCGCGATCGGCCCGCACCACGGTCGACAGCGTCGCATCGGCCAAAATGGTCCGTACCGAGGAGTTCACAATCGAGGTCAGCCGGATATTGGCCCCCGCCACACTGTTCACGCTCTGGTAAAAGCGCAGCGGATCGGTAATCCGGTAGCGCGTGAAGGCATCCACCACGAGCCGCTTTTGATCCGACGCGATCACTTCCTGCTGCGGCAATTCCAGATCCAGAATGCGCTTGTCGACGGTGATCACATTCTCGATAAACGGGAATTTGATATACAGCCCCGGCTCGGTAATTGGCGCGCGCGCCACACTGCCGAACCGGAACACGAGAGCCTGCTGGGTCTGTTGCACGACAAAGGTCGACGACAGCACGAAGATGGCCAGAAAGAGGACGATAATCCCCGCTACAAATCGATTGGCGGCGCTCATTTCGTTACTCCCGAACCGTTCTTCTTCTGAAAATCGCCGAGCGGCAGATAGGGCACAACGCCTTGCTGCGAAGCCCCGTTCTGGTCGATCACCGTCTTCTCGGAACCGGATAAAATCCGCTCCATCGTCTCCAGATACATCCGCTCGCGGATAATCTCCGGAGCCTTCTTGTATTCGGCATAGATCTGGCTGAACCGGCTCGCCTGACCGGTGGCTTCCGCCACCACGCGCTCACGATAGGCTTCTGCCTCCTGCTGAATACGCGCCGCTTCGCCACGGGCTTCCGGCACCACCTTGGAGGCGTAGGTTTCGGCCTCGTTACGCGCACGGTCCTGATCTTGGCGGGCAGCCTGCACGTCACGGAAGGCGTCAATCACCTGCGCCGGCGGATCAACCTTCTGCAGCTGCACAAGGCGGATTTCGACGCCCGCGCCGTAGGAATTGAGGGTGTCCTGCATCAATTGCCGCACATCGGCCTCGACCGCACCGCGCTCGGTGGTCAAAATCGCCTGAATATTGCGCTTGCCGATAATCTCGCGCATCGCGCTTTCGGCAACCGCCTTGATCGAGCTTTCGGGTTCTTGAATATTGAACACGAAATCGGCGGCCTTGGCGGGGTTAACCTGCCACTGAACCGCAAAATTGATATCGACGATGTTCTCGTCGCCCGTCAGCATCAGGCTTTCCTCGGCCAGATCGCGCTGCGCATTCCGCGCGCGCCCCTCCCCCGAACGGAAGCCGATTTCGGTGGTGTTCACCGTCGTCACACTCGGACGGATGACCGAACCGATCGGATATGGCAGGTTGAAATTCAGACCGGGCTGGGTCGAGCCGACATACCGGCCGAAGATCAGATTGAGGCCAACCTCGTCGGGCTTGACGGTATAAAGTCCGCTCGCCAGCCACAACACCAAAGCAACCAAGGCAATCAAAATCGCGCCGCGCTCGCTGAACGATCCGCCGGGCAGCAAATCCTTGAGCTTGTCCTGACCTCGACGAATGAGGTCTTCCAGATCAGGCGTTTGGCCAGAACCATTGCCGCCGCCTTGCGGCCCCTGCCCCCACGGATTTGGCTTTTTCGGGCCCCATGGGCCGCCGCCGCCTTGATTGCTCCAGGTCATCCCGTTTGTCCTTTATATCATGGTCCGCGTTGAAAAGGGCGGCACCGCTTGCATCACATGGGGTTTCAAGCCCGTTTCGTCAACGCCCGTCGACAAGCTAAGGTGACGCTTCAAAACCGTTCATAGGTTACATAGGTGAAGGAATATTGATCATCGGGCCCCGCTACATGGGCCTCGCGGAAAGTTTCGCGAAAATTCATGTGTTCAAAGGGGGGGAAAAACGCATCCCCTTCAGGGGCTGCATGCACCAACGTCAGCACAATCTTGCTCGCTTGCGGCAAGAGCTGCGCATAGACATCGGCGCCACCTGCCACCGCAATTTCGGACGCGCCAAGGCCCGGAGCCAAAAGATTGGCGAGCGTGATCGCTTCCTCGATCGAGCGGACCGGATGCACACCATCCGCGCTAAAATCCCCATCACGCGTCAACACGATGTTTTCGCGCCCGGGCAACGGACGTCCGATGGATAAAAACGTCTTCCGCCCCATAATGACGGGTCGACCAATCGTATTGGCCTTGAAATATTTGAGATCCGACTTGATCCGCCAGATCAGGCCATTATCGCGCCCGATGACGCGGTTTTCCGCCATCGCAACGACAAGAGAGAGGGGAAGCGTCATAAAAAGCCCACAGCATTCATGCCGCGAGCTTATAGATCAGCGAGTCATAGATATAAACCCCGTTCATGGTGTAGCCGGAATAGCGGATCGGTGCTTGCTCGGTAGCATGGGCAACCTGACCGGGCTTTTTGAAGAGGAAAAAATCGGGCGGAACAAGGCTGACCTTGGCGAGATCAAAATCATTCAAGGCCGATGGTCCGGACTTAATCGCATTCCAGACCGACATAAGGGCTTTTTGCAAATCAATATCCGCTTCTGGCGTGGCGATAACCAGCTTCCAGCGTTCTGTTTCGGGATTATAAACCCAGGCTGCTGCGCGAAAGGTAAATTCGGCCCTTTCGAGCTCTCGCAATAGAAGGCGCCCGCCTTCGATATCGTCTGCTACCAAAACCGCGTCAGCCATTGGAAAACTCCGTATTGAGTGTCGGTAACCGCGTTACGCATAGCCGTAGCACGAACGATACCTACCGATTCATATCGGCTTTCCTCGCTCCACATTGTTACTGTCACCCAGTTTATATCGAAACGCCCGCTTTGTCTTTCAACTTTCAACTCGTCAATCAGATCAGCGACGCGGATCAATTTTTCAATATCATGAATGAATACGTCGCGTAGCACCGTCCTGTCAGGGATGGCATCCTGCAAAAAGCGTTTGGCTATCCTTGCCTTCAAGGCAAATTCAACCCCATAGCCAAACAGATAATACGCATTGGAATGCCGACCATTCTCGAAAAGGAGGTTGGCATCCTCAATTTTTGCATGCGCAAGGCTACGAAGTTCATCCCGAGAAATAGCAGGCATATTTCTGGCACCCTGTTGCCAGAACAAGGGTCAAAATTAACGAAATAAAAGCACCGCACAACAAACCCCAGCGTGTATCCTTTTGTAATCGCACGCTCTCAGCGGCTTAACGCCCACCCATCAGCTACCCGCCAATCGCCTAAGCGCCTCATCCGAAACACGGCAGCCCGTCCAGCCGTCCATCAGGTCGGCACCCATCGCTTTGTAGAAGGCAATCGACGGCTCGTTCCAATTCAGCACCGACCATTCAAAGCGCGCTAGCCCCTCGCCGACACATCGCTTGGCCAAATGCACAAGCAACGCCTTGCCCAATCCCTTGCCGCGAAAGGCTGGACGCACGAACAAATCTTCGAGAAAAATGCCGTACCGGCCGCGAAAGGTCGAAAAATTATAAAACCACAGCGCAAGACCCGCATCCTCGCCGTTCCACGACACAATATCGCAGAACGCCCGCGGTTGGGCGCCGAACAGCGCCTCGCTGATCATGGCTTCCGTGGCATCAACCGCGTGGAGCAAGTCCTCATACTCGGCCAATTCGCGCACCAGCGCATAGACAAGGGCGCTATCCTCGGGCCGCGCCGCACGGATCGCGATCATACCGCCACCGGCGCGCTGATCGCGGGATGCGGATCATAACCTTCGATCGCAATATCGGCGAACGTGAAATCAAACAGCGAACCTGTATCGGGATTAAGCTTCAGCACCGGCAACGGCCGTGGCTCGCGCGACAGCAGCAACTCCGTTTGCGCGATATGGTTGGAATAAAGATGTGCATCGCCAAAGCTATGCACGAAATCACCCGGTTCGAGCCCTGATACCTGCGCCACCATCTGCGTCAGCAGCGCGTAGCTCGCAATGTTGAAGGGTACGCCCAAAAAAATATCCGCCGAACGCTGATAAAGCTGACACGAAAGCCTACCGTCGGCGACGTAGAACTGGAACAGGCAATGGCACGGTGCCAGCGCCATCTGGTCCAGTTCGGCCGGATTCCAGGCCGAAAGCACCAGCCGGCGCGAGTCCGGATTGCGTTTGATCTCGTCCAGCACCCAGCGCAACTGGTCCACCGAGCCGCCATCGGGCTTGGCCCATGACCGCCACTGCTTGCCATAGACAGGGCCGAGATTACCGTCTTGATCGGCCCATTCATCCCAGATCGACACGCCATTGGCCTTCAGATAGGCGGTATTGGTGTCGCCGGCGATGAACCAGAGCAGCTCGTGAATGATCGACTTCAGATGCAGCTTCTTGGTCGTCACCAGCGGAAACCCTTTGGCAAGATCAAACCGCATCTGGTGGCCGAACACGGAGCGCGTGCCCGTTCCGGTCCGGTCCGTCTTGACGACGCCCTCGGTCAGCACTCTTTGCAACAGGTCGTGATAGGCTTTCATAAACCGAATCCTTGGAAGGCGCCCATTCTAGCGCTTTCGCCTTGAAAACGGCACGCGAAAAGGCGGATCGGGGATAGGTTTGTCCCCAGTCGATTATGCCCTTCCGTTTAGCCTCACAACACCCTATATTCAGCGTGCCGTCGCAAGACGGCTATGAGGATAAACGAGCATCGGAATAAGCTTTTCGGACCCGGGGGCGGTACCCGGCGCCTCCACCCAAACGCATGGCACGGTTTTACCATGCGCTTCGGCGGGGGCGAAATAGGATCGACGAGGGTGTAAAGGGTGATCTTTCTTCCGGTATGGTTCCGCCGTTATCGGGCTTATTTATAGTTGCCAATGACAACTATGCTCCGGTGGCTCTCGCTGCGTAATGCGGCGCTGGTACCGAAATCAAAGCCCTTGCGCCTAGCAGCGTAAGGCGGGGCCCGGAGGCGCCTGGCAACAGAAGCCTCCACTTTTATTTTTGTGCGTAGGATCGAGTAGAATGCCAGAAGACATCATCCGCTACGACCTTCTGGTTCAGGAAGCGCTCCGGGGCGTTGTCCGCCGTGTGCTCGTCGACGCCGCCCAGCACGGCCTGCCGGGCGAGCATCATTTCTTCATCTCCTTCCGCACCCGCGCGCCGGGCGTGCAGATTTCCAACCGCCTGCTCGAGCGGCATCCGGAAGAAATGACCATTGTGCTCCAGCACCAGTTCTGGGATTTGATCGTCACCGATAGCGGGCTGGAAGTCGGACTGTCCTTCGGCGGCATTCCGGAAAAATTGATCGTTCCCTTCGACACGATGTCGGGCTTTTGGGATCCCTCCGTCGATTTCGGCCTGAAATTTGAACTCGCGGGCGTTGATGCGGCCGATAATGATTCCCCGTCCGATCTGGCTAGCGATTCCGACGAGCCACATCTGTTGGACCGCATCCTCGAGGCGTCCGAAACGCCCCGCAAGGACAGTGAAGGCGGTGCCGAAATCGTCAGCCTCAGCGCTTTCCGCAAAAAGCCTTGATGGTCCGCTAATGGCCGAGATCATCCCCTTTAATCGCGCCAAGAAGAACATAGAGCGCAAAAAGGCGGAGAAAACGGCAACCGAAAACCGGATCTCCTTCGGTCGCACCAAAGCGGAAAAACTCGCCGAGAAGGCGCGCAAAGACCAGATCGCCCGGATCGTCGATGGTGCCCGCCTCACGCCAGACCCCGATGGCACACCGGAATGAAGGCCGGTCTCGTTAAACATTCGGTTCTGGTGGCGGGCCACCGCACCAGCGTCTCGTTGGAGCCTGAATTCTGGCAGGCTTTGCAACGGCTTGCCAAAGCCAATCAGCGCAGCGTCAACGCCGAAATCGGTGCGATTGATGCCGGACGCGGCGAACGCAATCTCTCTTCCGCCATCCGTCTGGCGATTCTCGGCGCTTACGAGGCCCAACGGACCTTTTAAGGCGCGACAGGACCCTGATCGGGCGCATTGCCTTTGAGAAGCTGATCCACGCCCTCCAGAACCGACTTTTTCTTAACCGCCTCTGCGTCGTCGGCGGTCGGCGGCTGTGTGGCGAGATCATCCAGAATTTTCTGGTTTTCTGCGGCTTCGGCGGCCTTTTTGGCGGCTTCCTCAATGGCAGCCTTCCTGCGGGCTTCCTCGGCAGCCCTTGCTTCCTCGGCCTTGCGGGCTTCCTCTTCCAACCGCGCCTCTTCGACAGCCTTTCGTGCCATTTCGGCGCGTTCGCGGTCATATTTTAACCGGCGGGCGAAAAAGGCGCGTTCGCGCAAATCAGCTTCCTGCGCTTCCATCCGCGCCAATTCGCGCGTCACAAGCCTCGTTGTCAGAATATTGGCCAGCGTCGACGCATCAATGTCCCGCAAGAACGTACCGCCCAAAAAGCCCTTGATGCCGACGGTGGCTTGCGGTTGCGGTCCGACCCAGTCTTTCGGAGCCTGATCGGCCGTCAGGCTGGTCCGCCCGTCGAGCCGCAGCGTTCGCAGATCGAGCGAAAGGCTCGACTGAACAAGCGCTCCGCCAGTATGGGCTTCCACGGGTCCGATCCGCACCACCCCGTTCGACGCCGTCAGCGGCGCCTGACTGTCCTTCAACACCAGCGGATTGGCCAGCAATCGCTGTGCGATCAGATCATTGACCCGCTTGGGGTCGGGCGGATCACGTTCAGTGTCGAGCGCTAGGGTCGCAAGTCCCACCGCCGCCACATCGAAGCCCGGCAGAGCCAGCTCACGCACATGCGCGGAGCCGCCGCCGGCAAACGACATCGCAAACGACGCCAGACTCTCGCCCGATCCGCCGCCGTCAAACTCGAGATCGACGGTTCCGCTCAGACCGGATTGGGGCAGAAGCTGCGCCACCGACAGCCCCGTGCCTGCCAATTTGCCAAGATAACTGCCTAACCCGCTGTTGCGCCGAACCGTCAGCGTTCCCTTGAGCTGGCCGCCCAATAGATCGCCCTCGAAATTGCGGATCTCCATGCTTTCGGGTTGCCAGACCAGCAGCATCCGCGACGCTCCGGCCACCGCACCAAATCCCGTATCGAAATGCTTGGCCTCGAGCGCAATCTCGACATCGACGGGGGGTGGCCCCGGCGGCGAAAAACGTGCCGAAGACCAAAGGCCGCCCGCCGTCGCCCCCGTCAGCGGGCCCAAGACAAACGCACCAAGTTCGGGCAAAGCCAGCGAATCGGCTGCCAATTCACCCTCAATTTTCGACGCCGTCACGCCATAGGCGATGTGACCGGTCAGCACGCGGCCACCGGCTTGAGCGGTGAGACGATCCAGCGAAATTTTCGTTGAATTCCAATCGATCACGCCATTCAGTGAAACCGGAATTTTAGCCACAAAATCCGGCACCGGCAGGGCCAAAGCCTGCATCAAGGCCTGCGCATCGGACGCAACCAGCCTGATCGGCCCGCTCGCCTGCATCTTGGCCGGATCAAGCGCGAGATCGGCCGAGACAGAGGTGCCGGCAACCTCGCCCTTCAGCCCGACCGCAAAGCCCTTGTTCCAACCACCCTTCAAGCTGGTCGCCATTTTTCCGCCGCCCTCCAAGGACAGCGGCAAGAGCGGAAGGCCGATTTGACGCAGCAGCATTCCGGCATCACTCGAGGAGGTCACAAGGGTAGCATCGAGCGTCGTGTCCGCTTCATCACCGGTGAGATGCCCCGCCCCCGACAAGCTTGTCCCTGCGGCCGTTCCGTCAAAGGATACGGCAATCGTCCGGGCTTTATCCGCACCGCGTTCGGCGGTGACGCGGACATTGGCGGGCCCCAACAGTTTCGCCCGATCCGCTAACAGATTGGCCATCGTACCGGGAACAATTTTTCGCAGCAAAACGGCAAGCGGTGTGACGTCATGGGCGTCGATCACGGCCTCGACCCGATCCCCCGCCGAAGTCAACCGGCCGCTCGCCCGCACATTGGCTCCGCCAATATCGTTGATGTCCAACATATCGATGACGAGCCCGTCCTCGGATGCCGTCGCCTTCATCTGTAGCCGGCCGGCATGGGCATCTTTGACGCGCGGCGCCCGCACATTGCGGGCATTGATGACAATGGAGGCGTCAATCGCCCCGAAACGGGCTGCTACAATCGAGGCTTCCGGCAATTGTTCTAGATCGAACCCGTCGGACGCCAGCTGCGCATCGAGCCGTCCGCGCTGCCCGTCCTCGGGCAAGGCATAGCGCACCAGCCCCGTGATCGAGGACTGATCCAGCATGATTTTGAGATTGCTCGCCCCGAGCAGGGTCGAGGACAGCGCAAGATCGGCTTCCGCGCTCACCTCATGGGCCTCGCCATAGCGGAGCGAGCGGCCCGAGGTTTCGCCATCGACCCAGCCGCCGAACCGGCCGAATTCCTTGGAAGTGAACGCCGCATGGCCCGAAAAAGCGCCGCCTTCGGACAGCCCGATTTCCCCGATGGCGGTCAATTTGGCATTGCCCGGTAGCAGCGCCTCGCCGCGCTTGAGCGTCACGCCGCCGGAATCAAGCTTGGTATCGAGCCGCAAGCCCTTGATCGTATCCCCGCCGGCGATCACGCTATCGACCGTAATGGTCAAATCAACCGGAACCGAAGGCCGCAAATCATCATCGGACGCCAACAGCGCGCCGCGCCACGCCGACAGAACCGCTGGCAAAGCAGGGTTGGGCTTGCCCTCCACATGCAGCGGCCGGTCAAGATCGATCTGCTTGGCATCGAACAGCAGCACCAGCGGGCGATCATTGCCCAAAAGGCCGGAGCCCGAACCATTCAGCTTGAAACCGCCCTCCTCGCCGCCGGCATTGATCTCGGCAGCCGAAAGCTCCAGCGAATGGCCAGCCAGATGGGCCTGTGTCGAGACCGACCAGGGTCGGGTCGCCAACTGGCCGGGTTCCGGCCAGGCCATGTCGCCAGCGACCGTTAGTTTCCCGTCAAAACCCAGGCGGGAAAGCAAAAGGGCGGTACCATCGACATCCAGCTTGAAACCGCCACCGGGATGATCCATTCCCGCCTTGACCCGAAACGCGCCCGTTTCATCGGCCGTGCCCGTCGATACGCGGAGATTGACCGGCTGGCCGCCCCATTCGCCCGTTCCGTCAATCCGCCATGGCCCCCGCATTGAAACGGCCGCCACTTCGAGGTCAAGCTTTGATACGACCGCTGGCACGGCATCGGCTTTCGACAAGACGACGAATTGCCCGTCTTTGACCGTCAGTTTTTCAATGGAGATCAGCCCCGCGCCGCCTTGTTCTTCTGGTGCCGGTTGATCCAGTCCGGCGATCGAACCATCCGCACCGACATCCACCGTCACGACCGGCTTTTCGATCAGGGCTTCCATCACATGTACCTCGCCTTTCAGCAAAGGCATGGTCGCAATATCGAGGCTGACGCGTTCGGCAAACGCCGAACTCCGGCCGGGTGGCGCGCCTATCGTTACGCGCTCGAGTTTGAGAACCGGAAAGGGCAACAAGCGGACGTCAATTTGACCGGCAATGGATACGGGCCTGCCGGCAGCGTTCGACAGAGCCTCTTCCATCCATGCGCGTTGGCCGTTGAAATCGACAGCAAACGGCGCAATCAGCGCCGCAAACAGCACGCCGATGATCAGGATTGCCAAGGCCGTCAAAAATTCGCGCACAACACAACCATCATGATGAGATCAATCCAGCCGATAATATCGGCTCGCAGCGCGTTGCGCGATGATTTTAATCCAGAAGTCCGTATCAAAGATCAAAAAAAACGAAAGTTTCGTCTGTTTGGCCCCTTCGGAGAAGCATGCACTTGCCTTTCTGATGACGTTACCCGATGATTTCGCTCTCGAAACCCAAAAAAGTCATCTGATGTCAGCCAAGCAAAAGCTCAATCCCCTGTTTTTTGCGCCCTTCGTCTCCTCCGTTTTACGGGTCGAACCCGACTGGATCGACGAGAACGGCCATCTCAACATGGCCTATTATAACGTGCTGTTCGAGCGGGCGATCGATCAGGCCTTCGAGTTGCTTGGCCTCAATATGAGCTACTATACGCAAAGTGGCGGCACGATTTTTATCGGCGAGGCACATTTGCGCTATCGCCGCGAGGTGCATCTCGAAACGCCGGTTCGGATAACGGTGCAACTTGTCGATTACGATGCCAAACGCATTCATCTCTATCTCGAAATGCGCCACTCGACCGAGGGGTGGCTGGCGGCAACCTCGGAGCTGATGGCGCTCCACATCGACAAAACCGAGCGTAAGGTCGCCCCCTTCCCGTCCGACATTCTCGACGCGATTGCGGTCATGCAATCAGCGCATAGCGCCTTGCCCCGCCCAGAAGGGTTGGGCCGCGCCATGGGCGTGCCCGGGAAGGGTCGCGAGGGCAAAGTAGGCCTTCACTAAAGCCGGCCTTGCGGGGCTGATGTCATCAAACCGCAACACGAATCCGGTTTCTGCTCGAAAAAGACGTGAACCCTGCCCTTTTACGCCATTTCGAGCTTATCCGATGCGAGTATTGACGGTTACCGATGCTTGGCTGCCTCAAGTCAACGGCGTGGTACGCACGCTGCAACGCTTGGCGGTAGACGCCGCCAAACTCGGCCATCGCGTCGATTTTCTAACCCCGCAGGATTATCCGAAAGCGCCGCTGCCCGGCTATCCCGAGATTCAACTGGCGCTGGCTTCCCCGCAAGCGGTTGCAGACGCGATTGAAGCGCATAATCCCGATGCATTGCATATTTCGACCGAAGGCCCGCTGGGCTGGCTCGCCCGTCATTGGGCGATCAAAACGCAGCGTCCGTTTACCACCTGCTACCACACGCGCTATCCGCAATATGTCTCGGCGCGCTATCCGGTTCCGGAAGCCGTCACCTATGGCGTGTTGCGCTATTTCCACAATGCGGGCGTTGCCACAATGGTCGCCACACCATCGCTGCGCAGGGAATTGCTCGGTCAGGGCTTCAACCGCTGCCTGATCTGGTCGCGCGGGGTCGATGCCGACCTGTTCACGCCGGACGCCCGCGCAACGCTTGATCTCCCCGGCCCCATTTTTCTCTGTGTTGCCCGTGTCGCGGTGGAGAAAAATCTCGAAGCCTTTTTGTCGCTCAACCTGCCGGGCTCGAAAGTCATTGTTGGCGATGGTCCTGACCGT
>CANGIS010000030.1 GCA_947454055.1 Hyphomicrobiales bacterium | reverse complement strand
CAGATAGTTTTGGGCTACTCCCACACCATGCCAGTAGAAGATTGCGAGCCGAAATTCGCTCTCGATATTCTCCGCTTCCGCAGCTTGCCGCGTCAATTTGACCGCCTCGCCGAACTGATTGGATCGAATGAGATCATCAATCTTGGGCAAGGGATCAGCAGAATCGGCCCGCAATTCGGTCGAACCGACCAAACCCATGACCAGCAGCCCAATCATCAACGGCATCAATCGAAACATGAATCAATTCACTCTGGCGGCGCGTTTCAAAGCGCGACATGGACAACCCTACAAACGCAAACGACGCCCGCAGAGCAGGCGTCGTTGTGTCTAACGGTAACACAGCCGAATACTTTATGCCAAGCGGCCCAAAGCCATCAATGAACCGTGACGCCAGCTTGCGACGACACCCCGCCGGTGGTGCCTGCTAATGCCTTCAGACCGGATTGCCCTGAACCCGCGAGTGTGGGGCCCGTTTGGGTTGCGGCAACCGCCTGCCCCGCCGCTCCGGCATTCGAAGCCGCCTTTGCCGGACCCGTGGTGTTGATTTGGGCCATGGTTTGCGCGGCATTCAAGCCGGTGGTAGAGGACGTGACAGGGGATCCGATCAATCCGGACTGAAGTGTCGCCTGACCCGCAGCCACAGCGGCGCCCCCCGCTCCGGCCGTCGAGGGCGATAGGCTGGCCGCTACAGATCCCGCCAAACCAGCGCCATTTGCCGACATCGTCGGTGTTGTCATGGCCGCATTTCCGAACGCGTTGGCACTTGCAACACCGGTCGACCCGACCAATTGCGTGTTGGCTTGCACCGGGCCGGACGCCTTTTGAGGCCCGAGGCCTTTTCCGACCGAAACCTTATCATTTATGGCAATTGTGACCGCCTGAAGGTGGGTTCCGGGATCGGTAGGAGCCGTTTTATCGACCAGATTGGTTGCTGCAGCCGATACGCCCTGTCCGTCGGCACCCGCTGCCGACGCCAAGGGACCGGTTGCCTGCGCCGATCCGTTACCCGCGCCATTGGCGGCAGCATCCACATTGGCGTGTCCACCGCCGCTGCCGATGCCCAGCCCGGATACGGAAGCGTGCTGATCAGGCGTCTGGGATAACGTTGCGCTGGCGACAAGAGCGTTTTTTGGCGGGGCGCCGATCACGGTGTTGGAGGTTATAATCAGGGTCTGATGGATGATCGTGGGCCCGATGGGAGCCGACGCCGGATCAACGGACGAAACGACGAGGGCTGCCGCCTTGCTGGCGTTGACCGATTGCGCGACTGCTGTGGCCGACCCGCTCGGGCTCGTTTGGGCTGCGAGCGTGGTTGAACCCGACAAGGTGGCGGCAGTCACCAGAGCAGCAGCATTTCCAACCGACGCGGTCTTGCCAGCGGCCGGAAGCGATACGGTCGACACGATCGTCACCCGATCAGATGTTCTAACGCCGCCTCCAGGAAGTGCTGCCAACGTTCCGACACCATACGCCGAGCCGACACCGAATATGGCCAGATTGGTATTGACCGATATCGAAATGAACTGGCTGACCACGGTGCCGCCGGTCGAAACAAGCGCGGAAGAGGGTGTATCGATGGCCATCGCGATGCCGATGCCTTGGCCGACCGCGCCTGTACTTGATCCGGAACGGCCCGACCAAACGGCTGCACCTGTCACGCCTGCCCCGATCGAAACCGCCGTCTGAACGCCATTCGTCGCCACGCCGACGCCAATGCCATAAGCCGTATTGGCGGCCAGCGCGCTCGCCGTGCCGGTCCGCTGGTGTCCGCCATCTTGCCATTGTTTGAGCGGCTTGGCCAAATCCGGAAAGGACACAAAAGTATTGAAGGTGACCGATATCGTCTGGTTCAGTACCCGCTCGGTCGAGACCGGCTTGGGCGTAGGAGGATGCGGAACGGGACCGATCATCGGCCCGTCGCCTTTGGTGGCCACCGATCCATGACCGGCAGAGCTTGGGCAACGCACCAGCCTGTCGGGAGCGACACACTCAGCCGAATGGTCGCACTCATCCCTTGGAACGTGACATTCTTGAACCGCGACCTGATGGGCAAGCGTAGAATGGGTGGTGGATTTTGCCGTTGCCGGGCAACCGGTCACGATAAACACGAGAAGGGGAAAGGCGATTGCCGCAAAGGACTTAACGATCACGGAAGGTTGCGGAACCGCGCGAAGGGGGGAGCTTGTAAGCATGGGCCTACCTCGTAAACACTTGGTTTCGGGGGATTCTTGACGTGCCAACTCCGTCGCCGCTGCACCCCAAAGCGCGTCGGCGTCATCGTCGGTAGCAGAGGGAAAGAAGGTTGGCGGAGGCTAGATCGACCCCTCCGCCTCACCGTTTTGACCCTTGGTTTATGGGCTTGTTGTTGCTGTGCCAGAACCGCCGCCCAAGGCGCCACTGGAGGCGCTGGCGTCCGGCGTCGAAGCCGTGGTTGTCGTTGCAGCCAGTCCGCTGCCGGACGATTGGCTTGCCGCCGCATCTATTTTTGTGTGAGCGGCGGCACTGCCCCCCGCTGTCGCCGATGCCTGGCCGCTCCCCATGGTCAAGGTTTGAGTATGACCGAAGCCGCTACCGGACGAATTGGACCGACCAAGTTGAACATTGGTCGGATTGCTGTGGCTGGCAGCCCCCGAAAGGCCGGCGCCAGACGCGCCCGACACACTTTGCGATTGGCCTTGCGCCGAACCAGCTCCCGCGAAGGATCCGGCGGCACCCGCTCCCATAGCACCGCTCGTTCCCGTGGAGGAAACACCGATACCCGACCCGTAGCCGATCGACGCCGCAAAAGAAGGCGAGGTGGACGCAGGCTGTGCGTTCGCGCTAATGGCCCCAAAAAGCAGAAAAGCGGCAGCCATCGTACTCAGCGAGATCATCGGCTGAGACCATGAAGGAGACGTTTTTGCCCCGTCAGGGGTATGGCAGGCGCTCGGCCTTGAAACAGGATTCATGTCTTCCGCTCCCGGTATTTGCCCCTGAGCCATCGACCCATCGGATCCGCATCCAAGAAGTTCTGCAACCGCAGGGGGTTAAGATGAAAATGAAGACGAGGAGGGAGGACCTCGTTTGCTGACTCGAACGGCGCAAACGAGGCCCCTTTGGCTTAGGTCAGAGACCGCCAGCCGTCGCGTTGCCGCCACCATTGGAGTTGCTCGACGACGACGCACGGCCGCCATTGGCGGAGCTTGCGGTCGAACCCGACAATCCACCGCCGCCTGCAAACGTCATCGTGCCATAGCCGCCCGAAGACGCACCGGCGACACCGAGGCCTGCCCCGCCAGCGGTACCGGAGGCATTGCCCTTGGTCTTAACCGAGGAATCCGTGCCGCCACCGGCAGCCGTATCCGCAACATTAGCTGTGGTGGACGTCATGTTAGAGCCACCAGCCGAGCCGCCGCCGCCAGCCGATGCCTTGGCGCCGGCCTTGCCGTCGGTGGCACTACCTGCCGAGACGCCAGCCATGCCGCCACCACCCGAAATACCCGCCGCATAGCCGGTCTGCGAGTAGCCGAGACCTGCCCCCACGCTACCTGCCGTTGCACCGGAACTGGAGCCATCCCCTTTGGTCCAAGCCTTTGTGGTGCTGCCATTATGCCCGCCACCATAAGACGTGCTGATGTTAAGGGCGTCCGCAGACGCCTGGGTTGCTCCAAGCAGGCCAATGGCCAAGGTTGCCACGGCTCCGGCAGCGACAATATGCGAGCGGGATGCAAGAATACGATACATCGAAACTCTCCGTAGGTTGGGACGGTGACGATCTTCGCCGGTCACCCGGGAGACAGAACGACGCCGTCAATGAAGTTTGACAAACAGTCACTTGAATAAAGCCAATCGTTTTTATTTATTGATTAGCTTGGATATTTAATAATATATATTTTTATTCTAATCATCGGAGATCAATTACTTAATAATATATACTTAAATTGACACTTACGTAAATTTATATATTTAATAATTATAATAATTAAAAATAATAAAACAAATCAAGACAAGGAAAATGCCATGACGATCTTCAGAAAAAACTACCAACACAAAATAACGGCATGAATTTCCTTTGAACTCGCGGCGAACCTGCCTATCATTCACTGCAATTGGGCACCCGAGGTAAAAGCATAAAAGATGACAGGCATTAAAATCATCACTTTGGGCATCGCAGGCTTTATCCTGCTATCGAGCAATGCCTTGGCCGATGACCGTCGCAACGTCGAATACATGCTGCCCGGCTGCCGCTTTCAGGCGCTTAATCCGCCGCCGGTTCAGGATAGCGAATGGACCCAAGCGTTAATTTGCCGAGATGCCTTGGAATCCATCGTCAAAAACGGGCCGCTTCAGCCGGTTTTTCTGAATTCTTGTGTGCCGGAAAACATCCCACCCCACCGCATTGCCCAAGCGGTGGTGGAATTTCTCGAACGCGATGTGAACCGCCTGCGCGAGCGCTTCGACATCCGCGCCACCGCTGCCCTGCATAGTGTCTGGCCCTGCCATTAGTCTGGACGGCCGGTGTAAACCGGCGGCCCTACTTATTTGCCGGCAAGCTGTTCCATCGCGGCCCTGATTTCGCCAGGCGGCAAAATGACAATGCGGGCAGCCTGATCGGCTGTCACGAGATTCTGCCGTTCCATCAGCACAAGGGCCGTCGAGAGCGGATGAATTTGAGCCTGCACCGACAATGAATCGCCAGGAGTATCGGCCTTCTGGGTTTCATCCACCGCCTCGCCGAACAGCAAGATCATGATGGTCCGGCCAACGAGGTTCATCAAAATCGAGAACAAGATCAAGCCTGCAAACATCGTAAAGACGGCGATGATCCGACCCAGAAGCGTGACCGGATACAGATCGCCATAGCCGGTCGTCGTCAGCGTCACCAGACACCACCACATCGAGGTTGGGATGGAGTCAAAAAAGTGTTTGTCATCGGGAATAGGAGCTCCCGTCAACGGGTCATGCGGCACATAGGTTTCTGCCTCGCCACCATTGGCCGCGGCGACCGCATCAAGAGCTGCCTGACCGTCCGAAATCGTCGAGGGCGCATATTGAGACCCTTCCGCATAATACATCGCGCTGCTCGAAATCATCACAACGGCGAAGAGCGTGATGAGATAGATGTTCAAATTGACGAGCAGCGGGTTACGCTTCTTGCCATTGCTTCCCGCCAGCATTTCCAGCGCTTGGCGTGCGAGTTTGAGAACCCGCAGAACCCGCAAGACCCGCATCACGCGCAGAACTTTGGTCCCCCGCAACGCCGATACGTTAAGCATAAGCGTCAAGGAGGGAAGGATCGACATCAAATCGACCAGTCCCCAGAAACTGAAAATGAATTTGGTGCGGCTTGGCGCAAAATAGAGGTTGCCGATATATTCGATGACAAAGACAGCCAGCGTAATTTTTTCAAAAAATCTCAGATAATCGCCATAGCCTGCCGCAAAATCTGTGAGCGTCTCAGCCGCGATACCAATGCAAGACAAAAAGATAAAAACGGCGATAAATTTCTGAAACCTTTGATATCCAACAAAGGTTACGTCAGTAAAAATTCGTTCTAAAAAAAGCATCACACCGCTACGCATCACATATTTCCCACCCAACACATTTTTACTATTCAAGGCTCGTTCAGTTTTGTCAATTTAGCCAATCGGGATTTTTCGCGCACCTTCGAAAACACTTCAGTCCTCAAACTATGCTTAGGCTGACCGCCGCTAGCGCTTTCAGTGACCGACCGACTGAAATTCCAAACCCTACGCCGTTTACCGAATATTCAAGGCGACGCGATCGCCATAGGTCATAAAGCGCGCGAAATTTTTGGCCTGAGCGCCCGGCCACCTGACTCATACACGCTGCGGAAGGATATATCGATGGCTACTGGAACCGTGAAATGGTTCAATTCGACCAAGGGCTTTGGCTTTATTCAGCCTGATAATGGCGGGGCAGACGCGTTTGTCCATATCAGTGCGGTGGAGCGCGCCGGATTACGCGAATTGCGCGAAGGCCAAAAAATCAGTTACGAGCTGATCGCTGATCGCAAGAGCGGAAAAATGTCGGCAGACAATCTGAAGGCCAGCACCTGAACGACCTAAAGCCGGCACGATGGCGAAGACATCGATGTCCGGCGCAGATCGGGGCGAAAAAAGGTCCGCCTCGCTTTAGGAGGCGGACTTTCTGTCCGGTAAAGGTGCCATTTTTCTAGCTGCGTCATCCTGGATGCTAAAAGTGCCTAACCGATCCTATCCGGATCGGTTTACGGTGACGATCGTACTTTCCCTTGCGTCATCTATTGTGGTACGTCCGATCTCGCTGAAACGTGCCGCACCCCGGCACATCCGCGCGATCAGGATGGAGAGACGGCAATGGCGACCGGACACCGCGGCAGATCGGGCTCTTCGGACGGCCGAAAATCGGGCTTCGCGACCTTGATGATCGGGTCACTGGGCGTCGTGTACGGCGATATTGGCACAAGCCCACTCTATGCTTTCAAAGAATCCCTCAAGGCCGCCAGCGAGGGAGGCGACCTCAATGACAGTACGATTT
Organism: Hyphomicrobiales bacterium; assembly: GCA_947454055.1. Taxonomy (GTDB): domain Bacteria; phylum Pseudomonadota; class Alphaproteobacteria; order Rhizobiales; family Beijerinckiaceae; genus CAIUPE01. The sequence goes on along the minus strand of CANGIS010000030.1, from coordinate 27,624 downwards.
ACGGGGTCATCTCGCTCATTCTGTGGGCCCTCACCATCATCGTTACCTTGAAATATGTCGTCATCATGCTGCGCGCCGACAATAAAGGTGAAGGCGGAACCTTGAGCCTGATGGCTCTGGCGCAGAAGACGCTGGGTCGCAAGATAGCCCTTGTGCCGCTATTGGGCATTATCGGAGCCGCGCTATTTTATGGGGACGCCGTCATCACGCCTGCCATTTCGGTCCTTTCCGCGGTGGAAGGCTTAAAGCTCGTGACCCCCGCTTTCGATCCTTATGTTGTGATCATTAGCCTTGTCATTTTGATCGGCCTGTTTCTGATGCAATCGCGCGGCACCGCGGTCGTCGGTGCCTTTTTTGGTCCCGCGATGACGGTCTGGTTTATGCTGCTCGGCATAGGCGGGCTGGCGCAAATCATCGCCCATCCCGACATTCTTTGGGCTGTGAACCCGCTTTTCGGTATCCGCTTTCTCCTTCAGCACGGCATGATGAGTGTCTTGACCCTTGGTTCGGTTTTTCTGGCGGTGACGGGTGCCGAAGCGCTATATGCCGATCTTGGCCATTTCGGCCGCAGCCCGATCCGCGTCGCGTGGCTCTTTATTGCCTTTCCATGCCTTGCCCTGAATTATCTGGGACAGGGCGCCCTCGTCGTCACGACGCGGGAAGCCATCCAAAATCCGTTTTTTTTTGCTTTATCCGGCATGGGCCTTAGCGCCTATGGTGCTTATAGCAACGGTTGCAACCATCATCGCCAGTCAGGCCGTGATTACGGGGGCCTATTCCTTGACCCAGCAGGCCATTCAGCTTGGTCTCTTGCCCCGCTTTGATATTCGCGCCACCTCGGAGCTGGAGCGCGGCCAGATCTACATCCCCGGCATCAACTGGCTGCTGCTCATTGGCGTGCTGCTGCTGGTGCAAGTGTTCCGCTCGTCAACCAGTCTTGCCGCCGCCTATGGCATCGCCGTGACGGGAACCATGGTGATCAGCGCCGTTTTGGCCTTTATTGTCGCATGGAAATTATGGCGAATGCCGGCAGGACTGGCCTGCGTGCTGATCGCCCCCTTTCTGCTGGTGGATCTCGTTTTTCTGGGTGCCAATCTAATGAAAATCCTCGAGGGCGGATGGCTACCGCTCCTGGTCGGCTTCGGCCTGATGGTTGTGATGCTGACATGGCGGCGCGGCTCGGCGCTCCTGTCGGAGCGCACCCATCGCGACGAGGTCGGCCTCGGCCATTTCGTCGAGATCATCGAAAAGCATCCGCCCAACCGCGCATCGGGTACGGCCGTCTTTCTCACCGGCCATGCCGATACGGTGCCGAGTTCGCTGTTGCATAATCTCAAACACAACAAGGTTTTGCACGAGCAAAACGTCATCATGTCGATTGAAACGGCCGATATTCCCTATGTCCCTTCTGAAGAGCGTGCCAACGTCAAGCAGCTCTCGGACAGTTTTTATATTGTGCGTTTGAGGTTCGGCTTCATGGACGAGCCTAATATTCCAAAAGCGATACCTGCTTTGAGAAGACTTGGCCTGAAATTTGACGTGATGCAGACGTCGTTTTTCCTGTCTCGTCGTATGCTGAAGCGCGCGGCGCATTCGGATATGCCGGGTTGGCAAGATGGATTGTTCATCTGGCTGGCGCGGCGGGCGCATGACGCGTCCGCCTATTTCCACATCCCGTCCGATCGTGCGGTCGAAGTCGGCACGCAAATCGGTATCTAGAGACCGCCTACATTTCGAGATGACCGCCCAGCTCGACCACATGGCCCGGCGGAATCCGGAAATAATCGGTGGCCGTCATCATATTGCGATGAAGCGCGATGAACAGTTTGGTGGTTAACGAGTCCCACAGATTGTGCTTTTTTGAGGTCAATGTCTCGCTGCCGACAAAGAACGAGACTTCCGCCAATTTGAAGCGGAATTCCTGAATCCGCAATTGGGCCAAAACCCTCAGAATTTTCGGCTCCTCGAAAAAGCCGTAGCGCAGCTTAACCACATGGAAATTGCCGTCGAGATGGGTAATCTCGATCCGCTCTTTATCCGGCACCGTTGGCTGCGAAACGAACTCGACCTTCATCAGCAAGACCCGCTCGTGCAGAATGCGGTTGTGCTTCAGATTGTGCAGCAAGGCATTGGGCACGACATCGGTATGCGCGACCATGAAGATCGACGTCCCCGGCACGCGGATCGGCGGACGCTTCAGGATGTTTTTAAGGAAAATATCGAGCGAAATGGCATCCCGCCACCGCGCTTTCAAAAGCCGGCTGCGTCCGTTGATCCAGACGGCCATCACAAAGAACAGGAAGGCCGCAAGGCAGAGCGGGAACCAGCCACCTTCGAAAAATTTGAGCAGATTAGTACCGAAAAACACCAGATCGATCACGAGAAAGACGCCGAAGAGCGGAAGGACGTAATAAAGTGGCCAATTGTTCTTTTTGACCATCACAATACCCGCCAGCATGGTCACAACCGCCATGGTACCCGTTACCGCGATGCCATAGGCCGCACCGAGATTGTCGGAGGTCTGAAACACCACCACAAGAGCTTCAACGATCAGGAACAAAATGACATTGACCTGACTGACATAAATTTGGCCGACTTCCTCGGCCGAGGTGTGGCGCACCCGAATGCGTGGAATATAGCCGAGCTGAACCGCTTGATTGGTAATCGAGAAGGCACCGGAAATCACAGCCTGCGAGGCAATAATGGTCGCGGCTGCGGAAAGCAGCACCATCGGAAACAGCGTCCATGCCGGCGAGAGCAAATAGAAGGGATTGGCAATCGTGCTCGGATCGCTGAGCACCAGGGCGCCCTGACCGAAATAATTGAGCACCAGGGACGGAAAGACAAACCATAACCAGGTTTTATTGATCGGATCGCGTCCAAAATGACCCATATCGGCAAACAATGCCTCGCCACCGGTAACCGCCAGAACAACGGCACCCAGAACGCCCGCGGCCAAACCCGGATGGTGGATCAGAAAACCAAGTCCATAGCGCGGATCGAGCGCAAAAAAGATCATCGGATGATGGATGATCGACGCGATGCCGGTAATCGCAATGGTGCCGAACCAGACCACCATAATGGGTCCGAACACACGACCGACGACGGCTGTGCCATAGCGTTCGATCATAAACAGGCCTGCAATCAACACGAGGGTGACCGGCACGCTGAAGCCGTGCAAGGCTTTGGTCGCGATATCGAGCCCCTCGATCGCGCTTAAAACTGAAATCGCCGGCGTGATGACGCTGTCGCCATAAAAAAGCGCGGCACCGAACAGGCCCGCGCCCAGCACCAAGGTGCGAACCAGCGGAGATTTGACGTAATCCAGAGCCAAGGCCGTCAGGGCAAAGGTGCCGCCCTCCCCCTTATTGTCGGCGCGCATAATGACGGTCACATATTTGATCGTCACGACCATCAGGAGTGACCAGAAAATCAGCGAACAAATAGCATAGACGTTGAATTCGCTCACGCCGCCTGCGGCCATAACGGATTGTTTGAAGGCGTAGAGCGGCGAGGTGCCAATGTCGCCATACACAACACCCAAAGCGGCAATCATCGCTGTTCGGGTCGAGGCACTAACTTTAATCTGATCATAAGTCGAATGGAACTTAACCATACCGAAGGGCTCCACGTACATACCGTCTGGGTAGCGGGGCAGACCCTTAGTCCTTCATAAGGGCATAAGCAATGATCGTTTCGTGGCCAGTCACTGAATATTAACCGGTCGGATCATCCAGCGCTGATTAACGGGCCAAAAAAGATCCGAAGGGCACGGCAAGGCCAAGCTTGCCGTACTCCATTTTTAGGCTTTTTCCTCAGACCGACCGCATCAGCCCACCATCTACCCGCAGGCTTTGTCCGGTGATGTAGCCCGCCCCCTCGGAGGCCAGAAAGGCAATGGTGGCCGCAATTTCGGCGCCCGTGCCATACCGCTTCATCGGCACACCCTGACGGCGTTCATCCACTTGCGGCAGGCTGTCGATCCAACCCGGCAACACATTGTTCATCCTAAGATTGTCGCCGGCATATTGGTCCGCGAATAATTTGGTGAACGCGGCAAGGCCTGCCCGAAACACGGCGGAGGTAGGGAACATCGCGCTGGGTTCGCCCACCCAAGCCGTTGAAATATTGATGATAACGCCGCATTTCTGGGCCTGCATCACCGGTGTCACAAGCCGCGTCGCGCGGATGACATTCATCAGATAGACGTCCATCCCCGTATGCCATTGCTCGTCGGTAATATCGAGCAGCGCAGCCCTTGGACCGTGGCCGGCACTGTTAACCAGAACGTCGATCCGCCCCCAGCGGGCAACCGCCAGATCGACCAGTTTTTTCAGATCATCAGTGGATTGATTGGAACCGGTCACGCCCAGACCGCCGAGCTCGTTCGCCAAGGCCTCGCCTTTGCCGGATGAGGAAAGAATACCGACTTCAAAGCCGTCGGCGGCCAATTTACGGGCAGCCTCGGCCCCCATTCCGCTTCCGCCCGCCGTAATCAAAGCCACTTTCTTCGTCGTCATGTTCAATCTCCGCAATGCCCGATGCTGGGGCGCCCACCATCTTGCCTCGATTTCGAACCGTCAATGTCAAAGTCTGCCCAAATGCAAGAGAAGCTCCACTTTTGTCTCAGATCAAAACCTTGAAAGCAAAAGCGGTTTAACGCTTGTTGACCATGCACATTATCCCTTCCTCTTCTCCGCTTTCCCGCTCGGCCATCAAGCTGTGGTCCCACCGGTGGTTTATTCTGGCCATTGTCGCCTTATTCGGCGTCGGCGGTTGGGCGACATTGCGCACCCTGCTCGGACCCGAAGTCGTTGTCGAACAGATCAAACGCGGCAACCTCGTCAAAACCGTGGTTGCCAGCGGCCATTTTGAAACACCCTATCGGGTTGAAATCGGCAGCCAGATGAGCGGCATCGTGACCGATGTTCTGGTGGAGGAGGGGCAAACCGTCAAAGCCGGTCAGGAATTGATCCGGCTCGACAATCGGGAGGTCAATGCCTCGGTCGTACAAGCCGAAGGGGCACTGGCCCAAGCCGAAGCCCGTATCCGCCAGTTGAACGATCTGACGCTACCCGCAGCCAAAGCATCCCTCGCGCAAGCGCAAGCGTCCTTGATTGACGCCCAAAACACCTATGACCGGACCTCATCGCTGTTCAAAAGCGGCTTCTCCCCGAATTCAGCGCTCGACGATGCGCAGAAAAATCTCGACGTTGCCAAAGCGCAGGTCCGGAATGCCGAGCTGCAAGTCTTTACCGCCAGCCCCGCCGGCAGCGATTATGTTGTTGCCGAAACGCAGGTGCATCAGGCGCGCGCCAATCTGGAAGCGACCCGCTCACGACTGACCTACACCACCATCGTCGCCCCGCGCGATGGCATTCTGATCAGCCGCAATGTCCAAAAGGGCTCGGTTGTCCAATCCGGCAAAGCGCTTCTGGTGCTGGCACCCAACGGCATAAGCCAGCTCGTCATAACGGTGGACGAGAAAAATCTTGGCCTGATTACGCTCGGCGAGAAGGCAATCGCTTCCGCCGATGCCTTCCCCGATCAAAAATTCGAGGCCAAAGTCAGCTATATCAACCCCTCGGTCGACATCACCCGCGCCTCCGTGGAGGTCAAACTCGAGGTTGCCGATCCACCGCCCTTCCTGCGTCAGGACATGACGGTCTCGGTCGATATCGAGGTCGGACGACGCGACCATGCCCTCGTCCTCGGCACCCGCTTTCTGCATGATTTGCAAACCGACAAGCCGTGGGTCTTGGCCGCCGACCATGGCCGCGCCGTCAAACGATGGGTCAAAGCAGGCCTGCGCGGCGTCAGCGATGTCGAAATTCTCGACGGACTGGCGGAGGGCGACATGGTGATCCCCTCGCTGTCGGGCACCTTGTCCGGCCAGCGGCTCAGGCCCGTTGTGCCATGAAACGCTGGCTGCCCTTCGAATGGATTGCCGCCGTCCGGTTTCTGCTCGACGGCAAATTGCAGACGCTGTTCATCATTGTCGGTATTTCGATTGGCGTTGGCGTCATCGTCTTCATGTCGGCCATGCTCACCGGATTGCAGGCCAATTTCATCAAACGGGCTTTGACCTCGCAGGCCCAAATCCAGATCCTGCCGCCAGACCAATTGGCCCGCCCGCAACGGCTGGGGGCACCCGATATTGAAGATGCCATCATCCAGCGCCCAAGTCAGCGCTTGGTTTCCATCGACCAGTGGCAAAAAATCATCAAGCAACTGGAAGCCATGCCGGAGATTTCGGTCGTAGCGCCCACGGTTGCCGGATCGGCGCTGGCCAAACGCGGCGATGCCAACCGGGCGATCACGCTGAATGGGGTCGAGCCGGACACCTATTTCAACGTCGTCCATGTTCCCGAATATATCGTGGAGGGCCAACCCAGACTGCTGAGCGATGATATTTTGGTGGGCATCGAGCTCGCCAAGGATCTCGGGGCCAATCTCGGCGACAAACTCAATATCACAACCTCCGCAGGCGGCTCGCGCATTCTGACGATTATTGGAGTTCTGGATTTCGGCAATAAGGGCGCAAACTCGCGCAGTACCTTCGTATCGCTGCGCACCGCCCAAAGTCTCCTTGGCATGCTTGGCGGTGTGACGACGCTGGATCTCAGCGTCAAGGACATCTATGCCGCCGAAGATCTGGCGCAGCACATTCAATCGTCCAATGACGTCATCGCCGACAGCTGGATCAAGACAAACGCGCAGTTTTTTACCGCGATCTATGCGCAAAATCTGACCAATATGGTCATTCGCATTTTTGTGGGCCTATCGGTGGCCTTCGGTATTGCCGCGGTGCTGGTGGTTTCGGTTATCCAGCGGTCGCGCGATATCGGTATTCTGCGGGCGATGGGGACGTCACGCGGTCAGATCATGCGGCTTTTTTTGCTGCAGGGCGGCGTCCTTGGCTTTTTCGGATCGATCATTGGATCGGCTCTCGGGGCCTTTGCACTGGTTTACTGGCACTCGGCCGCCCGCCAAACCGACGGCTCGGAACTGTTTCCGCTGGTGATCGAATATCAACTCTTTTTCTCGACCGCGGTGCTGGCTACCTTCACCGGCCTCATGGCCGCCATGGCACCTGCTCTGCGGGCGGCCAAACTCGATCCGGTGGTGGCAATCCGTGGCTAACTCCATCCTCACCCTCGCCAAAATCAACAAGGTCTATAATCCGGGCGAGCCGTCGGAAGTGGCTGTCCTGCACGACATTGATCTGGAAATCGCCAAGGGAGAATTCGTTGCGATTATGGGGCCATCGGGTTCGGGCAAGAGTACGCTGTTGAACATTATCGGGTTGCTCGACCGTCCCAGCAGCGGGCATTTGTCCATCAATGGGCAAGATACGAGCACCCTCGGTGATACCGAACTCACCCGTCTGAGGGGTCACCGGATCGGCTTTGTGTTTCAATATCACTATTTGATCTCGGCTTTCACCGCGCTCGAGAATGTGATGATGCCGATGCTGGTCGATCACGGCTTTCCAACAGATGCCGCCGAACACCGCGCGATGGAGTTGATCGGACGCGTCGGCCTCACTCAAGTTGCCCATAACCGCTCGAACAACATGTCCGGCGGCCAACAGCAACGCGTTGCGATTGCGCGCGGACTGGCCATGAATCCCGATATTCTGCTCGCCGACGAGCCGACAGGCAATCTCGACACCGAGAATGCCAAAAGCATCTTCGAACTGATGCGCGAGGTCAATCGCACAAGCGGCACCAGCATTCTGCTGATCACCCATAATCTGGAGCTTGCCAGGCAATGCGACCGCATCGTTCGGGTGGTTGATGGCCGGATTCAGGCGGACGCCTGAGCGCCATGCAACGTCCCATAAGGCATGGAAAGCGTCGTTTTCGCTCTAGCCTTGGCGAGGACGGGCTGATAGCGTCGATATTGATAGTTCCTCTAACGAGGATTGAAAGGGAACACGGTGCGGGCAGCGATGCGCAAAGCCGTGACTGCCCCCGCAACTGTGAGTGGAGAGTGCATTGCCAAACGAGGCCACTGGGATTTCCCGGGAAGGCTGGTGGTGCGCAGCGACCCGCGAAGTCAGGAGACCTGCTATCACCCGCGCGGCTTATCCGTCACCGGACAAGTCGCATCGTGACCATAGGACCATGCGAGGGTGTCATGTCCGGTTTTCTTTCGACCGCCAAAGGGCACGCCCTAGGCTTTCGACAACGCATTATTGGGCTGTTTGTGGCTCTTATTGCGGCCAATATCCTCGTTTGGATATGGGCTCTGATTGCCTTGCGCGACAGTCCGGTTCTGCTGGGCACCGCTTTTCTCGCCTACACCTTCGGATTGCGCCATGCGGTCGATGCCGACCATATCGCCGCCATCGACAACGCCACCCGCAAGCTCATGCAGGAGGACAAGCGGCCGATCGCCTTGGGTTTGTTCTTCTCGCTCGGCCATTCCGCCATCGTCATCGTGATGTCCACGCTGGTGGGGCTTACCGCCGGCAGTTTGGCGGATAGTTTTCCCGAAATGAAGCAGATCGGCGGCGTCATCAGCACGCTGGCCTCGGCGAGCTTTCTGTTCTTTCTGGCGATTTTCAACATCCTGCTGTTCCGCTCGGTCTACCGAACCTTCAAGCACGTCAAAGCAGGCCTTCCGATTGCCGCCACCGAAATGGATATTCTGTCCAACGGAACGGGTCTTCTGACGCGCTTGTTCCGGTCACTGTTTCAAATGGTGTCGAAAAGCTGGCATTTGTTCCCGATCGGCTTTCTGTTCGGGCTGGGCTTTGATACGGCCACCGAGGTTGCGCTTTTCGGCATTTCCGCCTCGCAGGCCACCAATGGAATGTCGTTCAGCACCATTCTCGTCTTCCCGGCCCTGTTCACCGTTGCCATGTCGCTGGTCGATACGTTGGATGGTATATTGATGATCGGCGCCTATGGCTGGGCCTATGAGCGGCCGATCCGCAAGCTTTATTACAACATGACGATTACGGCGGTGTCCGTCGTCGTGGCCCTTCTCGTCGGCGGGATCGAAACACTGGGGCTGATTGGCGACAAGCTGGGTCTGGAAGGCAGTTTTTGGGACATCATCGCCATGCTTTCGGGCAATTTCGGAATGCTCGGCTATGTCATCATCGGCGTCTTTAGCGCCAGCTGGCTGATCTCGATCGTGATTTACCGCCTCAAAGGATATGCCGATATCGAGTTGGCCGCCGTCGTCAATGAGTGACACGGTTTGGCGTCACAGCAACGCCCAAGGAATTGATCGAACCTTCCGACCCGAGACCGTCATAAGGACGAATCCTCACACGACGGTCGCATGATTGATCTGGACGGCAAACACGCCTACTGACGGGATAAACAATGGTCGCGCTTCCGGTTAGGAAGGCCTTTGGCAAAAGGGTGAGATAACATGGCGGATGGATGCACTGGCGGGATTGATACGGGTTTTGCCCAGTTGGACATGGTGCAGGCGGCCATCCTGGGCATTGTCCAGGGCATCACCGAATTGCTGCCGATTTCGTCTACCGCGCATATGCGCCTTGTCCCCTTGCTGTCGGGTTGGCCTGATCCCGGTTCCGCCTTCTCGGCTGCCATGCAACTTGCGGCGCTGTTTGCCGTCGTCACCTATTTCCGCCGCGACATTGCTACACTGGCCACAGGTTCGGTAACCGCCATCGCGCGGGGCAATTTCCGCAATCCATCGCTCAGGACCGCGATCGGCATTCTGCTCGCAACCCTGCCGATCGGACTGGTTGGCATCGCGATGTCGTCCTGGCTGAACGCCTGCGGCACCTCGTTGCGCGCGCCATGGGTCATCGGAGCGGCTTCGCTTGCGATGGCGATCTTGTTGGGCCTGACCGAGCTCATCAGCACGCACCGGCGTAGCTCGGCACAGGTTACGATGATGGACTGCATCCTCATCGGTATCGCCCAAGTTGGTGCCCTGATCCCGGGCGTATCGCGCTCCGGCTCGACGCTGACGGCGGGCCTGCTGTTAGGCTTTGCGCGCGAAGATGCCGCCCGCCTATCCTTCCTGATCGGGCTACCTGCCATCACGCTTGCCGGTTTAAAAGAAATCTGGGTGTTGCTGCATGCGGGTCTGTCGGCTCAGGCGTGGGAAATTTTGGGTGTGGGCCTTCTGACGGGCTCGCTCTCGGCCTTTGTCGCGGTATGGGGACTTCTGCGCTTTTTCGAAAAAATGTCGGCTTGGCCCTTTGTCATTTACCGGGCCGGTATGGGAATAATGCTGCTCTATATCGCGGTGTAAAAGCGGCAGGCGCAATTGGTTAAATATACTGTCACATGAGGGGATATACGGACTACGCTGATTTTTATGGATCCTAAGATGGGATGAGACGGCAATGCACTTAGGATGTCATCGAGGCCACGCAGCGTGTCAGAACCCAAAGCCGTTATCATCACGGATTACCTAACCAAGACCTATGGCGATGTGCCGGCGGTCGAGGCCGTCTCCATGACGGTCATGGAAGGCGAGATCGTCGGCTTGATCGGCCCGAACGGCGCGGGCAAATCGACGCTCATCAAAATGCTGACCACTTTATTGCCCCCCAGTTCGGGCGATGCCTTGATTGCAGGCTATAGCATTCTGACGGCACCGGCCAAAGTCCGCGCCCATATTGGGTATGTGCCCCAGCTTCTCTCATCCGATGGCAATTTAACCGGCTATGAGAACCTGTTGATGTCGGCACGTCTTTATCTTGTGCCGCACCACGAACGCGAGGAGCGCATCCGCTCAGCTTTGGCTCTGATGGAACTTGCCGACGCGGGTGACAGGCTGGTGCAGCATTATTCGGGCGGCATGATCCGCAGGCTTGAAATTGCCCAAGCCATGCTGCACGAACCTGCCATTCTGTTTCTCGATGAGCCGACGGTCGGACTTGATCCGGTCGCACGGCACGGAATCTGGAAACACATGCGTGAATTGCGCGACCGCGTTGGCATGACCATGTTAATGGCCACCCATCAAATGGATGAAGCCGAAGCCCTGTGCGACCGGATCGCGATACTGCATGATGGGCGCCTGCAGGCCATTGGCACACCGGGCGCATTGAAGGCCGATGTGTCGCCCGATGCGACACTGGATGACGTCTTTGCCGCCATCACAGGATCGGAAATCGCCAAGGAAGGCTCCCTGCGCCTGATCCAGCAAGGCCGAAGCAGTGCCCATGCCCATTCCTGAACCCAAACCGGCGCGGGCCGTGCTGTCCTACCTCACCCAAATTCAAGCCGTCGCCGACACGGAGATCCGCAAGCTCCGGCGCGATCCTAGCGAATTGCTCACCCGCGCTTTCCAGCCCGTCGTCTGGCTGCTTCTGTTCGGCGAAGTGATGGCCAATGTCAGGGGACTGAATACCACCGGCCAATCCTATCTCGATTTTCTGGCCCCCGGCATATTGGCCCAGAGTGTCCTGTTTTCAGCCATATTTTACGGCATTTCAGTGATCTGGGAGCGCGATCTGGGCGTGCTTCACCGCCAATTGGTAAGTCCCGCCCCCCGCAGCGCGCTGGTGCTCGGAAAGGCTGTCTCGGCCGGAGCACGCGGCGTGGCGCAAGCCGTCATCGTGTATGCGCTCGCCCTTATGCTCGGGATAGGACTCTCATTCCGTCCCTTCGACATTCTCGGCGTGATTGCCTTGATCTGGCTCGGCTCGGCGCTGTTTTCGACCTTTTCGTTAATGATCGCCTGTCTGGTCAAAACTCGGGAACGCTTTATGGGCATCGGGCAGGTGTTGACCATGCCGATCTTCTTTGCCAGCAATGCCATTTATCCGATTGAGCTCATGCCGCACTGGCTACAGTCGGTTTCGCTGAGTAACCCGCTGACCTATGAAGTGGACGGCATCCGGACCTTGATGCTGCAAAACGGCCTCTCCAGATACGGCTTACCGATCGATTTTGCCGTTCTTTTGGTTCTCACCGGCCTTTGCGTCGCCATCGCCGCCCATCTTTATCCCCGCTTGGCGGAATAGAGGCTCAAGGGCAAAGGGCATTTGAGAACGGATCAAGCCCGCACGTCCACGCCTTAGGATTAGGATTTAGAGCCGGTTGAAACCCCGTTTATGAAAATCATAAAAACTGTTTTATTTTATGGGTTTGCTTTATTTTGTGAAAATTTTATGACAGATTTCGTTTCCCTTCTGACGACCCTCAGAACGGGACGCGGGAGGAAGATAATGGCTGGTCATACAGTGCTGTTGAATATGCTGGGCGGAATCTGCCTCCTGCTTTGGGCCACGCGCATGGTGAAAACCGGCGTGTTGCGGGCATTCGGCGAGAAGTTCAGACGCTCGATCGGCCATGTCACCCGCAGCCCTTTGATGGCGTGCCTGACCGGCATCGGTGTTGCGGCGGCCGTTCAAAGTTCGTCAGCGACGGCCCTCCTGGTTGTGTCCTTCATTGAACGGGCATTGATGCCCTTGTCGGCCGGCTTGGCGGTCATGCTGGGCGCCGATATCGGATCAACCCTTGTTGTGCAGTCTCTGTCGTTCAAGATCGCGGAACTGATCCCGCTTTTGCTCTGCCTCGGCTTTTTTGCTTTCATGCTGTCAAATTCGTCGCTGGTTCAGCAGATCGGACGGGTCATTATCGGCCTCAGCTTGATGATGCTGTCGCTGGGCATGGTGGTCGCAGCCAGTGCAAGCATGCGCGAGAGCCCCCTATTCGGTTTGATCTTGCAACGGCTCGGCGATGACTTGTTCATGGCGATTGTACTTGGCGCGCTGATGACCTGGGTTTTTCATTCCAGCGTGGCTTTTATTCTGCTGATCACCTCGCTTGCCGGCTCGGGCATGATCGCGGTTCCTTTGGCCATGGCTTTGGTGCTCGGGGCCAATATCGGCTCGGGCTTCATCCCGATCGGCCTGTCCTTTGGTGCGCCGGCCGGCGTGCGGCGTGTTTTATATGGCAATCTGGCGTTTAGACTGGTCGGCGTGCTTCTAGCCGCCGTTTTCAGCCCCTATATCCTTTCGCTGTTGGCTCGACTCGAATCCGATCCAGCGCGGCAAATTGCGGATTTTCATTCGCTTTTCAACATCGCACTGGCGATGCTGTTCTTGCCGCTCACATCACATGTGGCCCATTGGCTTGCCGTTGTTATTCCGGAAGCCGGCGAACCTGAGCCGGGCCAGCCCGAACATCTCGACGACGCCTTGCTGGTCAGGCCTGCTTTGGCCATATCGAGCGCTTCGCGCGAGGTCATGAACCTATCCAGCATTGTTGAAACCATGCTGCGCGAGGTGATTTTGACCTTCGGCAAGGACGGCGCGAAACGACGTGAAAAGATCAAGGAACTGGACGTTCCCGTCGACCGGTTGCACGAGGCAATCAAACTCTATCTCACCCGCCTGATGCGACAGCCCCTCTCCGAGGAAAACAGCCGTAAGACCTTCAACCTGATCGTTTTCACCACCAATCTCGAACATATCGGCGACATCATCGATAAAAGCCTGCTGGAATTGGCGGCTAAAATGCAGCGCCAGCACTTGACCTTTTCCGATCAAGGGTGGGCGGAAATATCGACCCTTCACGCCCGCATCGTTGAACAAATGCGCCTCGCCATCACCGTTTTCATGACGGGCGATCAGGGCATGGCGCGAGAGCTGGTCGCCGAGAAGGATAAAATTCGGCAGGCTGAAAAACAGGCTGCGGAAAGCCATTTTGGTCGTCTGCGCGATGGTACGCTTGCCTCGATTGAAACGACCGCGCTGCATCTCGACATTATTCGGGATCTAAAGCGCATCAACGCCCATATCACCTCGGTTGCCTACCCAATTTTGGAAGCCAGCGGCGCGATCAATGAAAGCCGCCTAAAAATACCGGCCCTGTCCGAGGACGCACTTTCGGGGGCCACCAACGGTTCACCCGCCTAGGCGATGGCGCGGTGAAGAGCTTCACCAAGCTGATCGATGGGAAATCGCCTGACCCACAAAATGGATGTTTTAAGCCCGCAAATTCAGGTATGACGCAGCCGGACGGGCCTCCTCACCTTTGGGGTAGCCCATGTGCGGCCCTATCGGATCGGAAATTGCGTGATGCTATCGCCTGCCCAATCGCTGAAAGCAGGTGTGCTTGCCATGTTGCCCATCGCCCTTGCCGCCGTTCCGTTCAGCATGGTGCTGGGCGCGGAGGCGGTGCGGCATGGCCTGACGCCGGCTGAAATCGTCTTTATGAGTGCAACGGTGTTTGCCGGCAGCGCCCAATTCATGGCCGTTGGCCTGTGGGAGCATCCGGCGCCGTGGGCGGGTCTGGCCTTCGCCGTGCTGCTGATCAATCTCCGGCATGTGCTGATGGCCGCCTCGCTATCGAGCAAAATCAAGCATTTCAAGCCCTGGCAGCGCTATCTCGCGGCCTTCCTCATGGCTGACGAAACATGGGCGCTGAATGAGCGGAGGGCGCAATCCCAGCCGCTTACCCCGCCTTATTATTTTGGCGTGGGGCTTTGCCTTTATGTTTTATGGCTGTTGGGAACGGCGCTCGGTACTGTTGTGGGCGGATATATTCCGAGGCCGGAAGTGTTCGGGCTCGATTTCATCTTTCCGACCATCTTTATCGGACTTGTGATGGGGTTTGCCAAAAACTGGCTGGCCGCACCGGTCATCATTGGCAGCGCCATAGCCGCGCTTCTGGCCCATCATTATATCGGCGGAACCTCCTTCGTCATCCTTGGCGGCATGGCCGGCATGGTGATTGCGGCCCTTCTGCCTCCGTCCACGAAAGGGCGCCAGAATGCAGCTTGATAATGTGGTCGCCATGCTGGCGATGACGGCCGTGACCTATCTCACGCGCATTACCGGTATTTTGATCGGCCATCGCCTGCCGGTCGAGGGTCGGGCGCGGCAGGCGCTCGACGCCTTGCCGATCGCCGTTCTGACCGCCGTGATTGCACCCGCCGTCACCAATGGTCCGGCGGAAATGATCGCCGGAGCGGTCACGGTTCTGGCCGTCACCCGTCTACCCCTCATCGCCTCGATCGCGATCGGAACGGTGACGGTGGTCTTTTGCCGCTCTCTTATGGGCCTTGCCTGAACGATCTATCGTCCGGCAGTTGGGTGCCATGAACCGTTCTTACCGAATTGACCACCTAAACATCGCAGCGAGGTTTGCCATGAGCATCGTCATCTACCACAATCCAGAATGTGGCACCTCCCGCAACGTGCTCGCGCTCCTGGAAGCCGCAGGCTATACGCCGACCATCATCGAGTATCTGAAAACCGGCTGGACGCTGCCGCAACTCCTTGGCCTCTTTGCCGCGGCGGGTCTAACGCCGAAATCGGCGTTGCGAACCACAAAATCTCCCGCCGCCGAACTGGGGTTGCTGGCCGACACGGTGAGCGACACCGAGATTCTCGACGCCATGGTCGAGCACCCCGTTTTGGTCAACCGGCCTATTGTATGCACGCCGAAGGGGGTGCGGCTTTGCCGGCCCAGCGAAACTGTGCTTGATCTGATCGACATTTGGCCCAAAGGCCCCTTTTATAAAGAAGATGGTGCCGTGATGATCGACGCCGAAGGCAAGCGCGTTAGCTGACGGCTTAGCAATCGACCCGCCCAATCACGACCGACGAAAAGATTGTCTGCAGCAGTCTTCCCCGTATGATTGGTGCCATAAGGCCAACCGAGGGGAGCGGGAAACATCATGCTGATCGGAATTGATTGGGGCGGCACCAAGATCGAAGGCGTGGCCATGGAGCGCGACGGGCGCGAACTGCTCCGCCTGCGCGAGCCTACCCCGCGGCATGACTATCTGGGTTGCCTTCAGACAATCCGCACCATGGTGGATGCGCTGGAGAGCCGCACGGGTCGCACGGGCAGCCTCGGTATCGGCATTCCCGGCTCGCTCGAACCAAAGACCCGGCTTGGCAAAGGCGCGAGTTCGACATGGCTGCTAGGCCAACCGGTCGAGAAAGATTTACACGCCGTTTTGCAACGCGACATCAGGGTGGAAAACGACGCCGATTGTTTTGCCGCCTCCGAAGCCGTTGATGGCGCAGGCGCCGGCTATAATGTCGTCTTCGCCGTCATTTTGGGCTCTGGCGTCGGCGCGGGGCTGGCTGTCGGCGGCAAAGCGCATCATGGCCCCAACAATAGCGGCGGCGAATGGGGGCATAATCCCCTGCCATTCCCCGATATTACCGAGATTTCCGGCCGCCCCTGCTATTGCGGGCGGCATGGCTGCATGGAGACCTGGGTGTCCGGCCGCGCCTTTGAGGCCGAATATACCCGCCACACCGACCAAGCCCTACTCGCCCGCGAGATTATCGAGAAAATGCGCAACGGGGACCGGTTGGCGGGGCTGTTATGGGACCGCTATATCGACCGCGTTGCACGAGGCCTCGCCACCGTCGTCAATTCGCTCGATCCGGATGTGCTGGTGATGGGCGGCGGCATGTCGAATGTCGATGAGCTCTATCGGGATTTACCGCAGGCCTTGGCCAAACGTACTTTTTCTACCGTCTTTCACACACCTATCGTAAAAGCCAGACACGGTGATTCGAGCGGCGTTCGCGGTGCGGCGTGGCTTTGGATATAGAAGCCCCGAAGACACAAGGACCGCCCCATGACCGATCCGCAAATCGCCGCCCGTTACGCTTTTGCCCTCGACATGATCCGCGAGGCGGGCGCCTTGGCGCAATCCTATTTCAACAGCCGCGAAACGCTGACGATCAAGAGCAAGGGCCTGCAGGATATGGCCAGCGAGGCGGATCTCAACACCGAAATCCTGATCCGCGACCGCTTGGCCGCCTCGTTTCCCGACGATGCCTTTTTGGGCGAGGAAACCGGAATTTCCGATTTCGCCCCCGGTCAGGGCATCTGGGTGGTCGATCCGATTGATGGCACGCAGCCTTTTATCAGCGGTCTTTCAAGCTGGTGCGTGTCGATCGCCTTTGTCCAGAACGACGAACTCCAGTTCGGTCTGGTCTATGCGCCGGAGCGAAACCAGCTGTTTGCCGGTGGCATAACCATGCCCGCAACGCTCAACGGCAAGCCGGTCAGCCGGCATCCGGGCCGGTCGGTCAAGGAAGGCATTATCGGCACCGGCTATTCCAACCGCGTCCATCCGGAGGCCTATCTGGCGATGTTCGGCCTGTTTTTGAACGAAGGCGGCATGTTTTTCCGCGATGGCTCGGGCGCGCTCAACCTGTGCTATGTCGCAGCCGGCCAGTTGCTGGGCTATCTCGAACCCCATATCAATTCCTGGGATTGTCTGGGTGCCATCGCCATTATCCGCGCGGCGGGCCTCAAAACCAGTGATTTTCTGGCCAGTGACGGGCTGAACAAGGGCAATTCGCTGATTGCCGGCAATGCCGATGTCTTTCCCGCACTGGAACGGATCTTGGCCACCTACCAATCGGGCCACGGCGGCAGGTGAAGGATAGGCCGCGAGCGCGTCGCGCTCTATTTTTCAGTGTATAACGAGAAGAAGCGAGCGCTCGGGATAGAAGATCCGACGGCGTAATTTCCGTTTGATGCGTCTATTGCTATCGATTGGGCGGCCATGATCGGCCTATTCGAAAGTCTCTAGGCTAAGCATTGCCTTTTAAACAAAATTTTGACATAAAGCGTGCAAGTGGAATCACGTTTTACGATATTTTTTATCGTGTGTTGTGTGTCATTTGTCAGTTCGTAACTCAGTAGGGTGGTAAAATCGTGTTAAAAAATCACAGTCTCCATGTGTTAAATGCCGGCTCGTCGTCGAACGACGGCCTGGCTTTGAGCGCCGATCGTGCGCTCTCCTTCGGCGCATCGCGGATGATCCGCAGCTCCGTCTCCGTCGCGGCTCTGGTTGCCTCGATGGCGCTTGTATCGGGTCAGGCCTATGCTACCGATTGTGACGTGAGCGTAACGATTTCGGCTGATTGCTCGATTTCAGTCAGCACCACGGGAAGCACTGGATCGGCCGCAAACATCGTTGGGCCGGCAACTGTTACGGTCGACGCGGCTGTTAACGTCACCGGCTCGACAGATACCGGTACTGCGGGTGCCACGGGTGCGGATGGTGTGAATGCTGGTGCTCCGAATGGTACGGCCGGCAGTGTTGGCTCGTCCGGTGGTACAGGTGGTAACGGCGGCAGCGGTTTTGCTGGTACAATTGGTGTCCCTACCGGCGGCAATGGCGGTGCAGGCGGTACAGGCGGCATCGGCTCGACCGGTGGTGTTGCAATTACTGGTTCTACGGGCTCCATCGTCAACAATGGCACCATCGCCGGCGGCAATGGTCTTGGCGGCGCGGGTGGCAATGGCGGCGTTGGTGCAGCTGGCTACACCCCTGCCAATGCAAATGATGGTGCCGATGGCGTTTACGGCGTTAGCTCCGGCGATGCCGCCGATGGCACCGATGGCCTTGCAGGTGGCAATGGCGGCAATGGCGGCGCAGGCGGCAATGGCGCGAACGGCAGCGATGGCGGCATTGCTATTTCTGGCACCGATCTCAGCATTACCAACAATGTGGGCGCAAGCATCACCGGCGGCAACGGCGGCACGGGTGGCGCAGGCGGCAATGGCGCCGCTGCTGGCGCTGGCGGCAATGGCGCTGCAGGCGGCAATGGTGGCGATGGTGCCGCTGGTGTCACCGGTAATACGGGTTCGACAGGCGCCATGGGCGGCGCGGGCGGCTATGGCGGCGATGGCGGCAATGGCGGCAATGGCGGCAATGGTGGCATTGGCGGCAATGGTGGTAATGGCGGTAACGGCGCCGTTGCTATCCAGGGCGCGGGCCTCACAATCGCCAACAGTGGCACGATTACCGGTGGTGCTGGCGGTGGCGTCGGCGCGGCTGGCAACGGTGGTGCTGCTGGAGCAGCAGGCAATGGCGGCAATGGCGGCGTGGGCGGTCTCGGCGGTGTCGGCGGTGTCGGCGGCAGCGGCGGTACCGGCGACATTGGCGGCTTGGGTGGCTCGGGCGGTATCGGCGGCAGTGGTGGCATAGGTGCCTCGGGTGGCACCGGCGCAACCGGCACGTCAGGCACCTCAGGTTCCACAGGTGGCGTTGGCGTTGCGGGTTCCGGCACGGGCGGCGTTGGCGGCAGTGGTGGCTTAGGCGGCGACGGCGGTATCGGCGGTTCGGCTGGCACCACGGGCACCACGGGCACAACCGGCCTTGCCGGTACTACGTACGGCAATGGTGCAGCGGCGATCCAGATCTTGGCGACCGGCTCAACCGGCAGCTCGGTGATCACCAACTATTCGACCGGTGTCATCCAGGGCGGTGCAGCAGGCGGCACCGGTGCTGTTGGCGGCAACGGCATCCTGATCGATACGAGCGCGGTGGTCGGCTCGATTGTTAACTACGGCGCCATCACGGGCGGCTCGGGCGGCACGGGCAGCACTCCGGCCGGTATCGTCGTCAACAATGGCACGCTGTCGGCTCTGACGAACAGCCAGGGTGGCGACGGCGTCGGTGCATCGCATACGGCTCTGACGTTCTCCGGTGTCTTGCCGACCGCTTATACGATCTCGGTCGACACGCAGACGCATTACGGCCAGCTTGATGCCTACATTTACGGCTCAACCGGCACCACGACGGTAGACGTCGAGGGACTAACCTCCGCGACGGCGACCCATATCTATGAGGACGTCATCCAGGCAGTAAGCACCGCACAAATCACGAACCCCGAGAGCATTTATGTTGGTGCGAACGGTCTGTTGTGGTCGTTGACGGATGCCGTTTGGCGCGGTGATACGGTGGCTCCTGCTGTTTCTGAAGGTACCTCGAACTGGGATCTTCGTGTCCTGAACTTCGGTCAGGACATGGCAGAGCCACAACGTTTGATGCTCGAAAGCCGCGAAATGGCGATCCGTCAAAGCCTCGACTATGATTGCAGCCTGTTTGACAATGGCGGTGCTTGCGTCTCCTTCCGCGCTCGTTATTCGAGCTTCAACGGAAAAGATGAGGGTGCAGGCGTGTTGACGGTTGCCAAAGATATCGGTTCGGGCATTCGTCTCGGTGGCTTCGTCGACATCAATGGTTCGTCCAAGGATGGCTCGTTCATCAAGAGCAATGGTGGCATGTCATCCCTGGGTGCGTTCATCGATTACGGCAGCAACAAGGACGGCACGGGCCTGAAGGGTCGCGCGTCGGTTGCTTACGGCACCGAGAACGTCGATCTTACCCGCGCCAATCTGCTGGGTACGGCTTACACCGTTACCGGCAAGAGCGATGTCAACAGCGTAGGCTTCGCGCAGGAACTGGGCTGGGGTATTGCTTCGGGTAGCAAGAATGTAATGACGCCTTATGTCGGCATTCGCTACACGCAGGCCAGCCGTGGATCCTATATCGAATCCTACAACCCAGGTGTGGTTGAGGATCCATTCGGCTACTCGGCCTATGCCCAGAACCGTCTGACAGGAACGGCGGGTGTGCGCTTGAACAGTGCGGTTTCGGAAACCGTCAACTACCGTCTGGGTGCTGGTTTGGAATATGATTATTCCTACAACCTCGACACCTTCCGGCTTGTCAACCTCGTCGGCGACAACCTGCCGGACGGCGCAAGCTACATCAGCACGACGACGCCGCGGTCTGTCCGCCTCAACGGCTCGGCCGGTGTGAGCGTCGCCGTGAAGCCAAACCAGACCGTCACGCTCGACGTCGCTGGTTCGCAGATGGACTATGGTTCCGACATGGCCTTCACGGTCCTGGCTGGTTTCCAAAGCAAGTTCTGATCAGAACGTTTGATCCTTTCAAACATTCGAAAGAAAAGGCCGGGATTTTCCCGGCCTTTTTTTGTGCCCCTCTTTTCTCCGCCACACCCTAACGCGCCGCAGCTGACACGAGCGTCGCGGCATCAAACCAAGCCGATGCGCTTTCAGTATTGATGACTGGCGAAGGGCCAAATCCGACGAAAAATGGGACTATTACTAAGCTTCGCCATGATATAATCAGGCGGGTAGTGGGCGTATCGAGTAAAAGGTGTGAGTTTTCATGAATGCTTCGACGCAAGACATTTGTCTTTGCATGATCGTCAAGAACGAGGCCTCGGTCATCAAGCGGTGTCTGGACAGTGTGCGCCCGCTGATCAGCCATTGGGTTATTGTCGATACCGGCTCCACAGACGGCACTCAGGACATTATACGCGAACATCTGAAGGGATTTCCCGGCACGCTCTATGAGCGCCCCTGGCAGGATTTTGCCCATAACCGGTCCGAAGCCCTAACCCTTGCACGGCCCCACGGCGCCTATTCCCTTATCATTGACGCCGACGATGCACTCGATGTCCCCCTCGCCTTTCAGATGCCGCATTTGACGGCGGACTCCTACACCGTCGAAATCCGCGACCCGCCCTTGCTCTACCCTAGGGTCCAATTGGTCAATAACCGTCTGAAATGGATCTATCGTGGCGTCCTTCACGAGTTTCTGACCTGTAACGAGCCCCATTCCAGCGGCCATCTGCCCATTGGCATCCGGCGCAATCATGACGGCGCGCGCCGCAAAGATCCCGAGCGGTTTCTCCGCGACGTGGAGATTTTTGAAAAGGCGCTGCTGACCGAGACCGACGCCTTTTTAAGAACGCGTTACACGTTCTATCTCGCGCAAAGCTATCGCGACGCTAAACTGCCGGAAAAGGCGATCCATCATTATCTCGAACGAACAAAGCTCGGCGGCTGGATAGAGGAGATTTATGTCGGCTTCTATCAGGTTGCGAAGCTGAAAGAGGCGCTCAATCATCCCGCCGATCAGGTGCTTGCAGCCTATGAGGCGGCCACGGCTGTCCTTCCGACACGCATCGAGGCTGCCCATGGCGCTAGCCGGTATTGCCGCCTGAAGGGACTTTACGCCCAAGGCTACGAGATCGCCAAAAAGAGCCTGGGCAAGGCTTTCCCGCAAGGCGCTTTGTTCGCCGAGCCCTGGATTTATGACACGGGCCTGCTCGACGAGTATGCCGTCAATGCCTATTGGACGGACCACCACGACGAATGCCTCACAGCCTGCCTCAACCTTCTGGGCGATGGCAAAATGCCGAGCGGCGACGTTCCTCGGATCATTGCCAATGCACGCGCCGCATGGCGGGTTCTGTCGGAAGCTGCGAAGACATCGCCTCCACCCACGGCCTTGCCCCAACCAATCACCGCAACGCCGCGCAAAAGCGGTAGATCGGAAAATTCGACGCTCTACGCCAAGGGTACGGCCAAGATTGCAGTGATTACGCCTTATTATAAAGAGAATATCGCGGTTCTGCGGCAGTGTTACGAGAGTGTGGCGTCGCTCGAGGGTAAGGTTACGCATTTCTTCATCGCTGACGGCTTTCCGAACAAGGAAATCGACAGCTGGAATGTGCGGCATGTCGTCCTGCCCGGTGCCCACGCCGACAATGGAAATACGCCGCGCGGCATCGGTAGCCAGCTGGCGGATGTCGAAGGCTTTGACTTTATCGCCTATCTCGATGCCGACAATTGGTTCCATCCGGGACATTTGGACTCCCTGCTGCAGCTCCATCGCGATACGCAGGCCGATGTCTGTTGTTCCTTGCGAACCCTTCATCAGCTCAATGGCGAGGAAATCAAAGGGGCCAATGATCCTGATGAAGACAGCCATCGTCACGTCGATACGAGCTGCTTCCTGCTGCATCGCAACACTTTCAAGACGCTCTCGGTCTGGTTGAATATGCCGCGTAAGCTTTCCGCGATCTGTGACCGTGTCTTTTTTGCCGCATTGCGGCAGAACCGTTTCACTATGGCCTTCTCGGAACGGCGGACAGTGGCGTTTCGTTCACAGTATAACGTGCATTACGTGAAGGGCGGTCTCGGAACCCGGGAAGGCTTGAAAGACGGCATCGGTAAGGCCGAACTGGCGTGGCTTACATCCCCCGACGGCATCCAAGAAACGATCCGCTCCCTCGGATTTTATCCGGACTGGCGGCTCTTTTAATCCTGAATACCCCACGTTAAACATCCATACTGGACCACAAGGATACACAAAAGATGGAAGCCAACCTAGCGCGGGAATGTGGTACCTGCACGAAATGCTGTGAAGGATGGCTCCATGGTAACGCCTATGGAAAGCCGTTCTGGCGGGGGCGCCCCTGTCACTATCTCAGTGCCGGCAAATGCTCGATCTACGGCAATCATCCCGAAGACCCGTGCAAGACCTTCAAGTGCCAATGGCTGACCAACAATGATATTCCGGGATGGATGAAGCCCGACGACATCAACGCGATTTTCACATCCCGCACCAAAGATGGTCTGGATTATCTCGAAATTACCGAAGCAGGCGAGAAATTGCACGTCGAAGTGCTCAGCTGGGCGATCATGTACGCCTTGCAGCACAACATCAATCTTCAATACGCGATTGACGGGGGCACCAACCGGATCGGATCTTCGGCGTTTCTGGCATTGAACTGGTCATAACACGGCTGGCCAGAGCTCGATGATCCGGATCTTGGACGCCCGCGAGCCTAAATCCGGCACCTGAAAAACAGCCGCTTCGGATTATCCGACCAATCGATGGCATCAACAACCTTGACGGTCACTTTAAACTCAGTACCCGCCGCTAAGCCAACGAGAAACTGGAATTTTTCCACTTCCTGCTCGGTCAAATCGGGAACCCCCGACAATTCAAGCAGCAATTCCGTGAAGGAAAGCTGCTGCACGCGCCATTCCTTGAACTCACGAACCGTACGCCCTGTTCTTGCGGTGATCATAAATTCGGTAAATCGGCCATCCGCATGGCGAACAAAATTTTTCTGGCGCCCATAGAGGTTTTTTAAAACAGTTCCCTGATGACCACAGGGGCAGGCCGATAAAAACTCGGCGAAATCTCCGACATCGTAGCGGATCAGCGGTGTCGCATAGGAATGAAGATGGGTTAGCAGCACGCGGCTCAGCGTTCGCCCCTCGAAGGTTGCCGTCAGGCTCTTGTCCTCCTCGACCACGACATTGCTATGGGCGACGTGATAATGGTCGGGACACGTCGAACACCCTTGCGCGATCGGACCAATTTCCTCGCAAGAATAGTTTGCATGCGTGGTAATGCCGACCTCATTCAGCGCATCAATATGCGTCTGAACGCGGGCACCGCCCAACTGGATCCAGGCTTTCATGCCAAGATTTTTCAGTTCCGCGGGTGAAACAGCCGTCAATAATCGTTCCAGCAACCAGCTTCCGGCAGCCAGATAGCCTAAGCTATCCTTCGCCATTTCTGCTCGCATTTCATCGTTCGGCGTTGCAAAATAAATGATTTTATACTTGCCGTTTTTAAACAGGCTGGAGAGGGGCCCGAGCCAGCTGTCCGCCGTGACAACCTTCAGCTTCTTATCGCGCTCGTTGATCAACTCGAAATCAAGCTTCATCAGCCTCGTCAGGTTGCCATCGACCGACCAACCCTGATTGAAATATTCGAAAACACTGCGCATCGAATTATACATGGCATTTTGGCGGGTAACGAAGACGCGAACCGGGGTGCCGGTTGACCCTGTCGTCGGGCTTGCGGGTAAGGCTGGGGCGCCGTCCGGAGACGCCATCAGCGACCCCTCGGTTGCGATCTGCTCGATAAGTTCCTGCCTGCTCAACACTGGAAAATACGAAAGCATCGCGGCATTTATCTCGCCACTCGGCAATCGGGCTCGCCAAAACGCCGATTTTTGTCGGGCATGCTGCAACAGATTGCCCAATTGCTTGGCCTGCCAAACTGCCCGCGCAACGGGCGAGCCATTTTCAATCAGGTCCAATTCAACCAGAAAAGCCAGATTGCCGCTGGCCTGCCCCGGAACGAAGGCAAACGGCGATGCCTCAAACGCCTGATCGAGCAACGGGTAAGCACTAAAATTGAGAGGCATATCAAAAAAACCAGCTTCAGAACGCAACGATAGAGGCTCGTGCATGTTAGCAGCCATGCTTCGTTATTCTATCTTTATTTGCGGACCAAGACGACGGGATGGCCCGCACACCCTTAGATGAGGGGCAGCTCCAATGACACTCGCCCTAAGTGCCATCGAGCCGGATCAATTGAGATAGATCATTCAACCGAAAACATAGTATATCTGATTCATAAGGCTCTGGTTGTCATATCGTCATCAGGGAGCGTGCTTGAACCGGTTGTGTAAAAGGTTTCGAAATGCGGTTAGTGCTGACAGTTGCGATGTGTTTGACGCTTTCTATGACAGCCAATGCTTCGGAGAGGAAAATTCATTCCGCCACTTCAAAACGGTCCAGCGGGATCGGTTCGCAAAGCCCTGCCCCTGCTGAAGACCATTGGAACGGCTTTTATGCCGGCTTTTTGGTGGGCGGCACGTCAAATCGCTCGGCGCTGGATACCCATGTGGTTGATCAAAGCAGCTATTATGCCCTGACAAATCTGGCCATTTTGAATGAGGCAGGCCAGAGCACGGCACAATCGACCAATCTGATGGGCGGCATTGAAGCAGGCTACAACAAACGGGCGGGTTCATTTGTCTACGGCCTCGAGGGCGACTTCGATTTTTCTCCCATTAAGAATATTTCGGCAGTGAACGGCGCCTTCTTCATCGGCGATTCGACCACGGCGCCTTTTTCTGTCACCCAGAACCTTGCCGTTAATTGGCTGGTCACGGCTCACCCCCGCGTTGGGATGCTATTGAACCCCCAATGGCTGATCTATGGCACAGGAGGCGTAGCGCTTGCCGACCTGAGTGCCAGTTTTTCATATACGGATTATTATCCGGGCCACGAGTCGGCATCGACTCACAAGACCGAACTCGGCTATGTCGCGGGTATCGGCAGCGAAGTGGCTTTGAACGCCAAATGGTCGTTAAAGGCGGAATATCTGCATCTGAATTTCGCAAACATTTCAACAACGAGCGATAATCTGACGCGTGGCTCGCAGCAATTCACTGGCACACCGTTTTCCCATTCCGCGGATTTGACCTCGGACGTGATCCGGATCGGTCTGAATTATAAGTTCTGACCCGAAAATCCGGCATTTAAGGCGTCAAAGTACACGGAATGAAAAAGCCCCGCATGAGCGGGGCTTGAAGCAGAACAAAACTCTGACCGGCCAAGACTTTAATTTATAACCGACGTTCTTTGCGTGGCGCAGCTTGGTGCGGCCAGCGAACTCAGTCCCAAATAGGGGGCATAACGGCCATCAAAGCCGAGATCCACACCGCCATTGACATAAGGCCCCTGGATGCCTGCTGCCACAAAGGGCTTTGTATCGGCAAAGCTCATGCCCAGACCAAGCTCTCCTTGGACATTGCAGCCACCATCGACGCCCATGAGGCGGAGGGTCGGCGTCGTCCACTTCGCAGAATCGAGCGGGAACGCCAGATCCAATTTGGCGCCCAAAAGGCTGTTTTCAGCATCGGATTGCGTATAGCGCGCGCCCAATACCAATTCGGGGGCTTTCGAGCCAAAATTCCATTGAAACCCAAGAAAAGCGACCGTATCGCTGGCCGATGTCGTGATGACCAATGGATCAGCCGGTCTGGCCGAAGCCGGTGCAATCAGTTGAGGGCTTCCAATGGCCAAGGCGCCCAAAAGTCCGACTACAAATTTCGTGTTCATACGCACTACCCTTCCCAATACCAGGCCTGTTCTGCCTCTATAGGAACCTAACCACGCATCGACGACTTAGCCAAGGCGGGAACGAGCTTGATCTCGAATGGACACAGGCAAGTGCGGGTTAAACCGTTGAAAAAGGCGAACGCCTATTTTTTATCAAACGTCTTGATGTAAGCGAAAACGTTTTGCAGATCGGTATCATCGGGAACTTTACCGGCAGGAACCGTTAAACCAACTTGTCCGAACAGCGGCATTGGTTTTTTCAAGGCCCTATTTTCATCGTCGCGGCCATTTAGCACGGCATTTTTGAACGCTTCAAACGTCCATTTGGTCGCATCGCCGGCCAATTTTGCGCCCACGCCGCCCTGCGCGCGAGCGCCGTGGCACTTCTGGCAATTGGCGACAAACAGCGTTTTTCCAGCGTCAAGGTCTTCCGCATAAGCCAGTCCCGTCATAAGTCCGAGACCTATAATGGCAGCCCCAAAGATCATCTTCATAGCACGCCTCCCACACTGGAAATTTCGCATCCACGCAGGCGTTGATGATATAGACGATGGCTTGACCATACTTTGATACAAAACAAAGGGCACATTTTAAAATGGGATAGCCGATGTTCCTTGGACGCCCGACTAGCGGCAGACGATGGAGGAAGGCACCACATCGCAAAAAAGCCCCGCGTTAACGGGGCTTTCAGCTGTACTGGCTAAAGAAAGGTTGGAGTGACAAGCCTTACTTGATGGCGATATTGACCATCGTGCCTGCCGTTCCGCTGGTAGCGAGCGGCAGCGACTGTACATTGCCATTTGCTGAAGGCGCAGCAACACCATCATCACCATCTCCATCATTGACCTTGGGAGCAGCAACGGGACGGGCTGAAGCCTGTGCAACGGGCGTCATCGAAGGAGTGCTGGAAGATTGGGCAATGATGGGCATGAAAGGATAGAGATTTAAAGCCTCATATGCAAAAACCCGTAGCGAAATTTCCGCTACGGGCCAACACGCGTTATTCTGCCCTATCCTTTTACCCTAAACGAGCATGCAGGGCGCGCGGCAAGATTTTGTCGATGCTCAGCATCACAATGAGCGATGCACCGACCAGCGGATAGAGAATGCCAAGCCCCGCAGCAATCAGCAGAATTCCACGATTGATCTT
>CANGIS010000029.1 GCA_947454055.1 Hyphomicrobiales bacterium | reverse complement strand
GGAAAAAAGAACCGTCCAGATCGCATTGCCTTCGATGGGCGAAGAAGAATGGCAGGCCGTGCGTGGCCCGATTGAATCGGGTTGGCTCACGCAAGGCCCGAAAGTGGC
This sequence comes from Hyphomicrobiales bacterium, assembly GCA_947454055.1. Taxonomy (GTDB): domain Bacteria; phylum Pseudomonadota; class Alphaproteobacteria; order Rhizobiales; family Beijerinckiaceae; genus CAIUPE01. The sequence goes on along the minus strand of CANGIS010000029.1, from coordinate 34,095 downwards.
CGAGTTTGAAAAGCAATTTGCCGCACGCCACAACGTGCCGCATGCACTCGCTACAACGAGCTGCACGACGGCGTTGCATCTTGCTTTGGCCGCGATGGATATCGGCCCCGGTGACGAGGTGATTGTGCCGTCGTTTACGTGGGTCGCAACGGCGAACGCGGTGCTTTATTGCAATGCTATTCCGGTGCTGTGCGATGTTGATCCGCGCACCAACAATATCGACCCAGCGTCCGTTGCCGAGAAGGTAACGGAGCGCACCAAAGCGGTGATGCCGGTGCATCTGTTTGGCCTTTGCGCCGATATGGATGGCTTGCGCGCGGTTCTGCCCAAGCATGTGAAGATTGTCGAAGATGGCGCGTGTGCGGCGGGTGCCTCGTATAAAGGCACGCCAGCAGGTGCGTTGGGCGATGCCGGTTGCTTTTCCTTCCATCCGCGCAAGTCGATTACGACGGGCGAGGGCGGCATGATGACGACGATCCATGACGATGTCGCCGCAAAGGCGCAGGTGTTGCGCAACCATGGTGCGTCGGTATCGGAAGAAATGCGGCATCGCGGTGCGCAGCCTTATTTGCTGCCGGATTTTGACGAATTGGGCTTCAATTACCGCATGACGGATATTCAAGCCGCCATCGGCCTTGTGCAGATGACGAAGCTTGATCGCTTTATCGACGAGCGCGATGTGGCGGCCCGCCGTTATCGCGAAGAGCTCGCCGATATCGAATGGCTGCGTCAGCCGGTGGTACCGAACGATGTGCGCCATGCCTGGCAGGCTTATGTCACCTATGTCGACCCCAAGCTTGCACCGCTGCCGCGCAACGAGATCATGGCAAAGCTGCACGCCATGGGTGTTGCCACGCGCCCCGGCACGCATGCAATCCATATGCTTGGCTATTATCGCGACCGTTACAACATCAAGCCGGAAGATTTTCCGGGTGCCAAGGATTGCGAAAACAACACCATGGCCATTCCGCTGCATAACCGCATGACGGCGGATGATTACTCCTATGTCATCGAGTGCATCCGCTCGATTGCGAAGGGCGCCTGAGCATGACGCAACCGCAATGGCTCTCTGATCTTCTCGGCGTTCAAGTCCCCGCCGAGGGGCTAAGTGCAACGGCCAATGGCCGCCAGATCACGACGGTTGCGGGTATTCCGCGCTCGGCGGAATTTGTTTCTGCTGCGCAAGAGCAGACGCGTGAAACCTTCGGTTTCAAATGGGCCAAGCGCGATACGTTTGAAGGCTCGGTTGCCGACCATATGCGCACATGGCTTGTGCAGAAATATGGCGATGTGCCGTTTGCGCCATGGTTTAAAGAGCATGGCGAGCACCCGATCATCCTGGATGCAGGTTGCGGCGCCGCACTCTCCGGCATTGCGCTGTTCGGCCCAGTGATGGACCGCGTGCATTATCTGGGTGTCGATGTGTCGACGGCTGTCGATGTGGCTTCCGCCCGCTTTGCGGAACGCGGTTGGTCGGCCGGATTTATTCAGGCCGATTTGAACCAGATCCCGGTGCCCGAGCGCTCCGTGGATATTGTGTTCTCTGAAGGCGTTTTACACCATACGGATAACACGTTTAACGCGCTTGCCGCTGTCACCAAACATGTGAAGGTTGGCGGCCGTGTGGTGTTTTATGTCTACCGCAAAAAGGGTCCGGTACGCGAATTCACCGATGATTATATCCGCGACAAGATGCAAGTGATGACGGCCGAGGAAGGCTGGGCGGCGATGGAACCGCTCTCGGAACTCGGCCGCATTTTAGGCGAATTGAACATCGAGATCGATATCAAGCGTCCGGTTGATTTGCTCGAGATCCCCGCAGGTAAAATCAACCTGCAGCGCTTCTTCTACTGGCATGTGCTTAAGGCTTTCTATCGCCCTGAAATGTCACTTGATGAAATGAACCACATCAATTTCGACTGGTTCGCGCCGAAAAATGCGCGGCGTCATACGGTCGAAGAAGTGCGCGGCTGGTGCAAGGAGCTCGGGCTTGTGATCGAGCACGAGTTTGCCGAGGAAGCGGGCATTAGCGTGATTGCGAAATTGGGGTAGAGGCGAATGGTGAGTAGCGAATAGCGAATAGGGTTTTGTGCGTCCTTCTCCCTCAGGGAGAAGGACGCTTATCCCCCCTACTCGCCATTCGCCATTCGCTACTCGCTCACGACGCTACACGAAGAACAACCGAGGAACCCGAACCACATGTGCGGCATAGCAGGCATCTATCATTTTGACGGAACGCCCGCGTCACCGGTGACGCTGAAAGCGATGACGGACGCGCTCCATCACCGCGGCCCCGATGGCGAAGGCCAGTTTACCGATGGCCCCGTGGCGCTTGGCCATCGTAGGCTGTCGATTATTGATTTGTCGGATGCGGCCCATCAGCCGATGCCGTCGGCCGATGGCAGGCTGGTGATCACCTATAATGGTGAAGTGTATAATTTTCAGGAACTCCGCATCGACCTTGAAGCCAAGGGCCATTCTTTCCGCTCACGCGGCGATAGCGAAGTGGTGGTTACGGCTTTTCGTGAATGGGGCCTGGATGCGGTTGCAAAATTCAACGGCATGTTTTCGATCGCGCTGTGGGATCGGGCGAACAAACGTCTGACGCTGGCCCGCGACCGGTTTGGCGTGAAGCCACTCTATTATTGGTATGACGGCAAGACGCTGTTGTTCGGCTCCGAGATCAAAGCGTTTATGAAGTTTCCCGGCTTCAAGGCGAAGCTCGATCCGACGCATCTTGCCGAATATATGACGTTCCAGAATTTCATCTCGGACAACACGCTGTTTGCAGGCGTGAAGATGCTGCCAGCGGGTTCCACCATCACGATTGACGCAGGCATGAAGAGCCTGCCCGAGCCGGTGCGCTATTGGGATTTCCGCTTCGTTGAAGATGCGTCGATCACTGATCGCGCTGAGGCTGAGCAAGAAGTGGACCGGTTGTTCCAGCAAGCGGTTAGCCGCCAACTGATTTCCGATGTGCCGATCGGTTCCTATCTCTCGGGCGGTATGGATTCAGGTTCGATTACCGCGATTGCGGCGCGGCAACGGCCGATGTTGCATACGTTCACCGTTGGCTTTGATATGTCATCCGCCTCTGGTCTTGAGATGGCGTTTGACGAGCGCAGAGCTGCCGAGCGGATGTCGTATAAATTCAACACCGAGCATTACGAGATGGTGCTTAAAGCGGGCGATATGGAACGCTGCATGCGTTCGCTGGTCTGGCATCTGGAAGAGCCGCGGGTGGGACAATCTTACCCGAATTATTACGCGGCCAAACTCGCGAGCCGCTTCGGCAAAGTGGTGTTGTCGGGTGCTGGCGGTGACGAGCTTTTCGCTGGCTATCCATGGCGCTATTACCGCGCCGCGAGTGCGCAAAATTTTGACGAATATGTCGATCGCTATTACGAGAACTGGCAGCGTCTGGTGCCAACGGAGTCCTTCTCGGATTTGATCTCGCCTTTGGGGTCGGAAGGCCGCAATGCCGATCCGCGTGCGATTTTCCGCAATGTGTTTTCCCATCACGATGCCGAGTTGAAAACACCGCAGGATTACATCAACCACTCGCTCTATTTTGAAGCCAAAACCTTCATGCATGGCTTGCTGGTGGTGGAGGACAAGCTCTCGATGGCGCAATCGCTTGAGAGCCGTGTTCCGTTCCTCGATAATGATCTGGTTGACTATGCCGGCCGCGTTCCGGTGACGATGAAACTCGCTAATCTCGGCGAGGTGCTGAAGCTCGACGAGAACACGCCGGGCTCGAAAACCGCGACCTATTTCGGCAAGACGAACGATGGTAAGCTGATCCTTCGCTCGGCGATGTCGAAATATATCCCCGAGGATGTTACGCAAGCGTTGAAGCAGGGCTTCTCGGCGCCGGATGCCAGCTGGTTCCGTGGCGAGAGCATCGATTATGTGCGCCGCACGCTAATGAACCCGAATGCGAAGCTCTGGGCCTATCTGGATCGTACCACAGCACAGGCTTTGATTATGGACCATCTCGATGGCCGCCAGAATCGCCGGCTGCTCATCTGGTCGCTTTTGTATCTTGAAGTCTGGCTGGACCTCTTTGAGGGATGAGCATGACCGATAACGTTTTCGAACTCGGTGAATTGCTCAAAGCGTTGCACCAGCGGCGTGATGAGGAACTGCGCTCGACCTATAACCGCAGCCTGCCTTTTGCGGACGCCCAGTTTGATCGTTGGGAACGGGCAACGGCGTTGGGCTTTGGCGAGAAGACCAGCATCTATGATTCCTCCGTTGTGATGGGGGATGTGCGGATCGGGGCCAACACATGGATCGGCCCTTATACGATGCTCGATGGCTCGGGTGGCGGGTTGGCGATTGGCGATTATGTCTCGATCTCTTCGGGTGTTCACATCTACACGCATGACACTGTTTTGTGGGCGGTGTCGGGCGGCGTGCAATCGGCACGCAAGGGTGCCGTGTCGATTGGCTCGAACACGTATATCGGTGCGCAAGTTGTGATTATTGCTGGCGTTAGTATTGGTTCGCGCTGTGTGATTGCGGCCAATAGCCTTGTTAATCGCGATGTACTCGATGGCACTATTGTGGGCGGCACGCCGGCAAGACATCTGGGTCGCGTTGAGGGTGAAGGTGCTGATGCGCGCCTTGTTTATGACGGCAAGGACGCCTCCCGATGAGCGAGGTAAATGACAAGCCCCGCCGTCTGATGATGATCGGCTATAACACGGTCGATGAGTTGATCCGCGATGGCAAAATCAGGTTTGATGATCCGGTATCGCTGGAGCTGCAATTCAATCTCGGCCGCATGTTCGACGAAGTCATCTATGTCGTGCCCTTCGGCCGCGAGAACATTGAGCGCCGCATTGACGACACGACGATCTATCGCGAACTGGCGTTTGACCGGTCCGAGCGCGGTTTGAAATTGATTTGGAATGGCCTGAAGCATGTGGCGAAAGCCCGCGCGTTTATGGATCGCATTGTTGCGACGCTCAAGCCCGATGTGGTGCAGACGGTGGGTCCGCATATTCCGGCGGCAATGGCCTTGATTTCGCCGCGCACACGGGCGCTGCCAACCGTATGTATGATTGAAGCCTATTGGGAAGATATTTTGCCATTTCAGCAATATTTCCCGTACGCTATCAAACGGATTCTGCCGTTCTGGTATCGGCTCGTCTATCGGCTGTTTCCGCGCTACACCGGCGCGCCTTCGCTGGCACCTGCCTATTATACGTCGAAGGGCATGGATGCCGCACGGATCGCGCCGTGGATACAGCCGCTGGATTTGCGTGAAGTAGAAGGTGCGGACGAGGCCGATGCACCCGAGGCGGTGAAGACATCAGCCCATCCGCGCATTGTGGTGCTAGGCCGGTTGCATCCCGAAAAACTGGCGGTCGATGCATTTGAAATTTTCGCCAAGGCGGTATCCGACGGTTTGCCCGGGACGTTGATCTTTGTCGGTGATGGCTTGGATCGTCCGATCATCGAAGCGCGTGCCAAGGAACTGGGCTTGAGCGACCGTGTGGTGATCACCGGCCTTATTCCCCATAAGCAGGCGATGAATGTGCTTAAGGCTTGTGAGTTATCAATCGCGCCGATGCAGGGTTCCGCTTTGCTGGAAACGCTCGCTGCCGGTATTGCAACGGTAGCCTATGATCACGAAACCCATGCTGCGTTGATTACGAGCGGCGAGAATGGTGTGTTGGTCAAGCATCGCGATATCGAGGCTGCTGCCTTGGTGTTGCAAGACTGGTTGCATCACCCCGATCATGCCAAGGCGATGGCGAAGGCTGCCAAGGCACGCGTCGAGCGGCTTTACAACGTTTCCGCCATGCGCGATTTGCTGTTGGCCCCGTTCATTGCCGCCTATCAATTACCCCAATATCGGACGCGGCGGGCCAAAGAAGCCCTGTTGAACAGGAGCCATTTCTCATGAGGAAGCGGCTGCTTTATGTCGATATCAATGCCAGCTTCATCAACCCGACACGGAGCCTTCTGCCGATTGCTCTGATGCAGGCTTGCGACGTGGCGTTTTTTGGTCCGGGTCACGTTTCCTCCGATGTGTTGGCGCGCGGGCTCCCTGCCTTTGTCGATGCCCATGGCCCCTTTGACGTCGCAGCCTCCAACACGCTTGTGCTGTTTGCGGAAACGGCCGACCCGGTCCGCTATACGGCTGCGGTGCAAGGCTCTTATGTCTATGAGGGGGCGCAGGAAGATTTGCTGTTTCTTCCCATTATAGCCCGTCAATTCAAAGCGCTTGCGCTTCCGCGTTTGGCCATTCTGCTTGAAAATGATTTTTATAACTGGACCGAGCGCGAGCGGGATTGGATCGACGGCTCTGCCGATGTGTTTATCGGTTTTGGCGAAGAGTTCAGCCCCTATAAATCGGAGCTGCCGAATTTGACCAGCGAACGGTTTGGCCATCTTGCAACCGATATCTGGTCCGATTTTTGCCGCCACAACCAAAGCCGTGTCGCGTCGCTTTTGCATTTCGTTTCTGATTCTGAAATTGCACTTTCACCCTTTTCCCTTCGTCCTAATCTTTGGTCGATTATGGGAATCCAATACCATGCAAGAGGGGTTGCAAGGGGCCATTTGGCGAAGGGTGGCATTACACCGGTTGGCGATACAAAGTTGCGCCGCGTGGTGCATGCTTTAAAAAAACTCCGGCTTATTTCCGGTGAAAAGAAATGGATCCAGAAGGCGCTGAATGCGGATTTCGCAGCGCGCATCGCTAGCACCCGTTATTCGTATACGTGCGGGTCCGGCCTCGACATGCCGATCCGTAAATTTTTTGAAATACCGGCACTTGGCACGCTGCTGGTATGTCGTCCTTTCAAGGGATTTGTGGCGGCTGGGTTTCAAGACGGTTTGAATTGTCTGGTTGCCGAGCCGAGCCAGATTCTCGATGTGCATCGTGATCTGCAAGCCGATCCGGAACGAGCCGAACAGATTGCAAGGGCAGGGCAGCGCTTTATGGTTGAAACCCATTCGCTGGGCGCACGCGCACGCGACCTTGCCACAATCATCGAAGCCTTAGCCGAGCAGCGGTTTGCCGGTAGCCATTGGGTCGACGGGCGCCACACGCTGCGCCCTTACCCACAAGGAGGCCAAGCCTGATGTTGTTCTCCCTGTTTAACCTGTTCAAAGACGTCTATCGGGTCACGGGCAATCGTCTGCCCTTGCTGGTCATCCTTACCTTTTTGAACGCCTTGTTTGATGGCGCAACCGTTGCTGCTTTGTTGCCGCTGTTGAAGGCGGTGGGCGGCACGCCCGGGGCAGGGGATGATCGCGTGACCGCTGCCATCAATGCCGCTTTGACGACTTTTGGCTTACCCGTTACGGCCTATGGTATTGCTGGATTTTCGGTTGGCCTGATCGCCATTGGATCGGTGGTATTTTTGGCGCAGGCTTATCTCGGCTCCAAGCTGCAGACCGAATATGTTGCCTCGTGGCAGCAGCGTTTGTTCTCGTCTTACTTTGGCTCGGAGTTCGGGTTTTTTCGCGAGCGTCGCGCAGGTGATTTGATCTCGGCGGGGATCACGGAGCCCGTCCGGTTGGGTGGCGCATTTTATCAGGCCAATCTCATCCTTTCCTCGGTGCTGTTTATCGGTGTGCAGGTCGCTGTGGCCTTGGTGATTGCGCCCGTGGTGGTGGCCATGTTGTTTGGCGCGGGAACGTTTTTGTTCATCATCTCGGTCGGGCTTGTCCGACGCGGCCTGATGGTTGGCGAAGAGATGACGGTGGTCAACGCCGATCTGCAATCGGATGCGGGCGAGTTGGTGGCGGGCGCCAAATTTGTCAAAGCGACGGCGACGGAGCAACGCGCCGTGGCGCGGCTTTCGCGTACGATTTTGCGGCTTCGGGATCTGACGTTTTCGAACTCATTCGACGTTCAAATTGTCCGTGCGATTTTTGAATATGCCAGCGCTTTGGTGGTGATCGGTTTGCTGGTGGCAGGACCCATGCTTCTGGCGGTCGATGTCGGCACTGTCGTTGTGATTGTGGCAATGTTTATCCGACTATTTCCGAAGGTGACGGGGCTCAGGCAATGCCAGCAATCGATCAGCCTTGTGCTGCCCGCCTTTGATGCCGTCGCTGCGATGGTGGCCGACGCCGAGAAGACGGCTGAGCCGTTGCTGCAAACCGGCAGCGCGCCGCGTCTACCCAAAGGTCCGGCTTCGATTGCGCTTGATGGTGTTTCCGTGGTGATCAATGGCCGCACGATTTTGGATGAGATCAGCCTTGCGATCCGGTCTGGCGAGTTTGTGGTACTGACGGGGCAGACCGGCGCGGGTAAAACCACTCTGCTGGATTGCATGTTAGGCCTTCGCCGGATTGCATCGGGCGCCATCCGCATTGATGGCGAAAGGCTTGATACGCTCGCGGTTGCCGAATGGCGGCAGGGTGTGGGCTATCTTGGTCAAGACCCGATGCTGTTTCATGCGACGATCGAGGACAATCTGCGCTGGATCAAGCCGGATACAACCGATGCCGATATTGAAAAGGCACTGCGCCTTGCCTCTGCCGAATTTGTCCATCGATTGCCCGATGGATTAAAGACCATTGTGGGGGATGCTGGCAGCAGGTTATCCGGTGGCGAGCGGCAGCGCATTGCGTTGGCCCGCGCGCTATTGGGCGAGCCGCGTTTATTGGTGCTCGACGAGGCTACCAGCGCGCTTGATGCCGCAACCGAGGCCTCTGTTGTGGAGACGATTGCGCGGCTGAAAGGCACGTTGACGATTGTGTCGATTACGCATCGGCCCGCGCTTGTTGCGGTGGCGGATCGCATGATCGAAGTGAAACAGGGCAAGGCGGCGGATGTGCCCCTTGCGACGGATGCTCAAGGGTGAACCGAATGACGACTGCTCCAATTCCCTTTATCGATCTCGGAGCGCAGCGCGCGCGCATTGGTGCAGCGATTGATGCCGGTTTGTTGCGCGTGGCGCATCACGGCCAATATATTTTGGGGCCGGAAGTCAAAACGCTTGAAGCTGATCTTTCAGCCTTTTGTGGTGCAAAGGACTGCGTGACGGTTTCGAATGGAACCGTGGCGCTTGCCATGCCGCTGATGGCCAAGGGCATCAGGCCGGGTGACGCGGTTTTCTGCCCGAGCTTTACTTTTGCAGCAACCGCCGAAGTGGTGGCATGGCTTGGGGCAACGCCGGTGTTTGTCGATGTGTTGCCCGACACGTTCAATATGGACCCTGCGAGCCTTGAACAGGCGATCATCAAGGCTAAGGCGCAAGGCCTGAAGCCCAAATGCGTTATCTCGGTTGATCTCTTCGGACAGGCCGCGGATTACGACGCGATTGAGCCGATTGTTGCAGCCCACGGCCTGTGGCTGATGAGCGACGCCGCGCAGAGCTTCGGCGGGGCTTACAAGGCCCGCAAAGTGGGCACCATCGGCCATGTGACGGCGACGAGCTTTTTCCCCTCCAAACCCTTGGGCTGTTACGGCGATGGCGGCGCTATTTTTACCGATGATCCCGAGATGGCAGCGGTCCTGCGCTCGTTGCGGGTGCATGGGCAGGGCAGCGATAAATATGACAATGTCCGCATCGGCTTGAACGGTCGGCTTGATACGTTGCAAGCGGCCGTGCTGATCGAGAAGCTGAAGATTCTGGGTGACGAAGTGGCGGCACGCGATGAAGTCGCCAAGCGTTACTCTGCCGCTTTACGCGATGACGTGCCCGTGCCCGTTTTGTTGCCCGAGCTTGTTTCGGCATGGGCGCAATATACGGTTCAGGTGCCAGCCTCCGCCCGCGCGGCGATCATTCAGGCCATGAAGGCCGACGGTATTCCGACAATGGTGTATTATCCAAAGCCGCTGCATTTGCAGACGGCGTATAAGCACTTCCCACTGGCAGGAAACGGATTGCCGGTGAGCGAGCGTTTGGCCCATGAAGTGTTGAGCCTGCCGATGCATCCTTATCTGGATGATGCGACACAGGATCGCGTTGTGGAGAGTTTCAAACGCGCGTTGAAGGCCCACGCATGAGATTAGTCCTGCTCACCCTCCGGCGGATTTTTTCTACCGTTTGCTCGTTTGCGGTGCTCGCCGGTCTGTTGGTGATGGTCAATCTTGAATCGATTTTGATGGTCAATGATCCGCTTCAAAAAGCCGAGCACGCCATTGTGCTGGATGGCAACAATGCACGGTTGTTGCGGGCCAAAGAATTGCTCGATGCGGGCTTTGTGAGCGACATCTGGGTCAGCAATGGTGAACCCGCCCATCCCGACGAGATCGAACGCATTGTTGAGGAGCTGGGTTATCACGCGCCGGACCGGACCGAGATCAAACGGCAGATTTTGGAAAAGATCGGCGTGCCGCCGGCCAAGATTGTGTTTTTCGGCCATGGCAGCTTAACCACGCGCGAGGAAGCCAAGGGCTTGCACGAAGCGCTGGGGGATCAGCCGGCCAAGCTTATTCTGGTGACGACCAATTATCACTCACGCCGCGCGCAGGCGATTTTTCGCGAAGCTTTGCCGCAGGCTGATATTCAAGTCACCTGTCAGGAAGGCTGCATCGCGCCCGCGCATTGGTGGAAAGATCCGGCGGTAACCGCGCAATTCGTGCTGGAATTCGTCAAGCAAATCTATTTCCGCTTGGGCCTCGCGGTGCCTGCTTAAAAACGCACTGCATTTTTTCCGTCATTGCGAGGGAACGCTCGCAATGACGGCACGGAAATTAGCCAGCTTTAAAAGCGCGATCAAACGCTGCCGTCATTTTCTCCAGCGTATAGCGTTTAGCAATGCGTTCGCGGTTACCCGCACCAATGGCGTGTTGCTCATCGGCATCGAGCATGATCATGCTCGCAAGGCCATCCGTGAGCGTATCGGCGGTTGCTATAAAGCGGTCATCATCCAGCACCACGCGGCAATCGCCGACATCGGTGGCAATCGCAGGTAACCCCACCGCCATGGCTTCAGCCAGCGCATTGGGGAACGATTCCGAGCGCGACGGCATGACAAAGAAATCCATCGCGGAAAGCAATTCCGCCACATCGCCACGCGCGCCGAGGAGATGGAAGCGATCACGCGGCAGACCGGTGGCATCCACCAAAGCCGCGATGCCTGGTGTTTCGATCGTTACGTCGCGACCGGCGATGAGGAGATGAAGCCGATCGCACGTCCCGCTCGGGAGGCGCGCTTGCACTTGGCCAAAGGCTTTGAAGAGATCGGGATAGCCTTTTTCCGGGACATTGCGGCCAACCGTACCGATGACGAGGGCGCTATCGGGCAGATGCAGGCTCGCGCGGATGCTAGCGCGGGCGTCAGCTTTGAAGCGGTATCGCGTTACATCGACGGCGTTGGGGATGACCTGCCAGCGATCAGCGTTTGTTTGAAAGCCGATTGCAGCATGGGCCAGACGAGCCGCTTCCGAATTCGAGATGATCTGCACCTTGCCGATCTGCGAGAGCATGGCCAAAAGCCGCTGCGTCAACCAGCGAGCGGGACGATCTTGAAACCTTACAAAGGGCAGGCTTCTGATGTGCCAGATGACCCGTGGACGGGGCGACAAAAAGGGGCCGATCAACGAGGCGATGAGGCTCGGATAATAGAGCCAAGCGGAAAGCACATCAGGCTGAAGCGCGCGGAGAGTTTTGAAAAGACGGGGCACCGCAAGCACCATGCTTTTGAGACCGCTGATACCGAGCGAATGGACCGGAATGCCGAGCTTTTCAATCTCCGCCCCAACCGACGGGCCGGCCTTTACCGCTTTCAACGTCAGCACCGCGTGGGAGGCGCGGGCATTCTCGGTGGTGGCGAGATAACGCAGCAGCGTCATTTCCGCGCCGCCAAAGCCGGAAAGATCAATCACTACATGCAGGATACGGGCTTTGTTCATCGGCAATTCAGGCTCGGCAAGCGATTGATCTCTACTCGCTACGCGATTTGTCGGGTCTTGCGAAGCCATAAACCGAGTTTTTCGCTTCGTCGAACCCTCTCATGTGATGAAATGTTCCTGCGACCATGCCGACCCGCTTTTTGATCCGTTTTGATGACATCACCCCCGGTATGGCTTGGACGAAGTTTGCACCCTTCGAGCAGGTGGCGGATGAACTCGATTTTCCCTTCCTGATCGGCGTTGTACCGGAGTGCCGCGATCCGTCGCTAACGGTTGAACCGGAGCGGGCCGATTTTTGGCCTTGGTTGCGTGGCCGCGCGGCGAAAGGCTGGACCATTGCCCAGCACGGCTACACCCATATTTATGCGACCAGCGAGCGTGGCTTGCTTGGTATTGGCAGCAAATCGGAATTCGCCGGTCTGCCTTATAGCGAGCAATTTCAAAAGCTCGCTGCGGGCAAAGATATTTTGGTGCGCGAAGGCCTTTGGCATGGCGTGTTCATGGCGCCCTCGCACTCGTTTGATACCAACACGCTCAAGGCGTTAAAGGCGCTGGATTTTAAAGCCGTTACCGATGGCTATGGCTTTTACGCCTATGATTTGGAAGGCCTTGTCGCGTTGCCGCAATTGCTTTCAAAGCCGCTGGGTTTGGGCTTCGGCGTTGAAACCATTTGCCTGCATGCCAACACGATGAGCGAGGCGTCAATCAAGCGGATGGTTGATTTTATCAAAGCGCACAAATCCCATCTTATCGGATTTGGCGAAGCGATTGCCATTGCACCACCCAGCGAAATGCTGGATCGGTTAACGCGGATGGCAAGCCAATGGGCGCTGCGTGTCTATCGCTTGGCGAGAGGATAGGCCGATGTGTGGTTTGAGCGGTTTTTTAGATGGGCATCTCGGGCGTGATGGCGAAGCCGTGCTTCACGCGATGGGCAACCGTTTGGCCCATCGCGGACCGGATGATTCTGGCGTCTGGCTCGATGCCGAGGCAGGTATCGGGTTAAGCCATCGCCGCCTTGCGATTGTCGATCTCTCCGTTGCGGGCCACCAACCAATGCGGTCGACGCGTGGGCGTTTTACACTCGTTTGGAACGGCGAAATTTATAACCATCAGGCGCTGCGCCGCGTGTTGGAATCGGAAGGCGAGGCACCGCAATGGCGGGGGCATTCCGACACTGAAACACTGCTCGCTTGTTTTGAAAGCTGGGGTGTTGTCGAGACGTTGAAACAAGCGGTCGGTATGTTCGCGATTGCGCTGTGGGACGAGGACGAACGAAAGCTTCTGCTCGCACGCGATCGTCTGGGCGAGAAGCCGCTTTATTACGGCTGGTCGAAGGGCGTGTTTCTGTTCGGCTCGGAGTTGAAGGCGATCAAAGCCCATCCGCGTTTCGCAGCCGATATTAACCGCGCGGCTATAGGCGATCTGTTGCGCCGGCAATATATTGGCGGGCCTGCTTCGATTTATCAGGGTCTCGCAAAACTCCAGCCCGGCACCGTGTTGACCGTTTCGCTGACGGATCGCGAACCCGTGATCGCGCCGTTCTGGTCGGTGGCGGAAGCGGCCTCTGTCGGCAAGGCTACGCCGTTTTCGGGCCGTGATTCCGAGGCCGTCGATGCGCTTGAAATGCTGCTGTCGGATTCGATTGCGTTGCAGATGATGGCCGATGTTCCGGTGGGGGCGTTTTTATCCGGCGGCATCGATAGTTCGGTTATTGTGGCGCTAATGCAAAAGCAGGCGACGCGACCCATTCGCACCTTCACCATCGGCTTCGAGGAAGACGCGTTTAACGAAGCGCCGTTTGCTGCCGAGGTGGCGCGCCATATCGGCACGGATCATACCGAGATGCAGATCTCGTCGCGCGATGCACTCGATGTCATCCCGCTTCTGCCAACGCTTTATGACGAGCCCTTGGCCGATATTTCGCAGGTGCCGACTTATCTTGTTTCAAAGCTCGCCCGTTCGCAGGTAACCGTATCGCTTTCGGGCGATGCAGGCGATGAATTGTTTGGTGGTTACAATACCTATGGTTTGGCCGAAAAATTCTTTGCACTGAATCGGACTTTGCCCTTGCCGGTTCGTCAAATGCTTGGCGTCGGGATTAAAGGCGTTGCGCCCATCGCGGGGCTTACGGGTCAAAGCGCGCTGGCCCGCCGGATGCGGTTAGCGGCGGGAGTTGTTTCCGCCGCGACGCCTCAAGCGATGGTCGAGCGCTTGCTGGGCCATTGGTCGGGGCAGAGCGTGCCTGTGCTTGGGTTGGATGGTGAGGCAGCGCGTACAATGGATGCGTTTGAAGCTTTGCCGCTCAGTGATTTGGAGCGGATGATCGCGCGCGATATGACGGCCTATCTGCCGGATGATATTTTGGCCAAGGTTGATCGCGCATCGATGGGCGTCTCGCTTGAATCGCGTGTGCCGATGCTCGATCACCGGATCGTCGAATTTGCGCTGACCTTGCCGATGCATTTGCGGCGTCGCGAGGGTGTCGGCAAATGGATTTTGCGCGAGGTGCTCTATCGCCATGTGCCACGCGCGATGGTGGAGCGGCCCAAAAAAGGGTTTGGCGTGCCGCTCGCCCAATGGCTGCGCGGGCCGTTGCGGGAATGGGCTTCTCATCTCCTCGATCCGGCGGCGTTGCGTCGGGATGGTTTGTTTGACGACCACGCGATCTCAGCGGCTTGGTCGGATCATGTCTCAGGAAGGCGCGACCGGCATAATGATGTGTGGCCGGTTCTGGTGGCAACACAATGGTTGCGGGCTGGGTAACACTCACCCGTCATTGCTTCGCTCTTGCTCGCAATGACGGGTATTGATTTTTAATGATTCCCCCGCCACTGGCGGAACCAGCCGACGAACTTTCCAACGCCCACATCGAGCGGGGTTGAGGGTTTGAAATCCACCGCTTCCATCAGTGCGTCGACATTCGCGTAGGTCTCCGGCACGTCGCCGGTCTCAATCGGGGCCAAAATTTTCTTGGCTTCGATGCCCAGTGCCTTTTCCATCGTCGTGACGAGATCCATCAGCTCGACGGGGCTGTTATTGCCGATGTTGTAAATGCGCCAAGGAGCCTTGCTGGTGCCCGGATCGGGATGGGCGCCGTTCCAGTCGGGATTGGGCTCGGCGGTTTTTGGCACGAGGCGGGCGATGGATTCCACAATGTCGTCGACATAGGTGAAATCGCGCCGCATCTTGCCATAGTTGAACAGGGTAATCGGCTCGCCCTTGAGAATGGCATCGGCAAATAGCCACATCGCCATATCGGGCCGGCCCCATGGGCCGTAAACGGTAAAGAAGCGCAAACCGGTGGAGGGCAGGCCGAACATATGCGCGTAGGAATGCGCCATCAGCTCATTGGCTTTCTTCGTCGCCGCGTAAAGAGAGAGCGGATGATCGACATTGTCATGCACGGAAAACGGCATTGCGGTATTCGCGCCATAGACCGAGGAGGACGACGCGTAAACGAGATGCTCGATTGCGTTGTGACGGCAGGCTTCGAGAATGTTGAGAAAACCAGTCAGATTGGCGTCGCCATAGGCCTTCGGATTTTTGAGCGAATAGCGCACGCCGGCTTGGGCGGCCAAATTCACGACATGGGTGAATTGGCCTTCACGGAACAGCGCATCCACCGCGTCACTATCGGCCAGATCACCCTCGACGAAACGGAACGTCGCTTCCTTCGCCAGTTCGGCCAGACGCGCGTGTTTCAACGTCACATCGTAATAGGGATTGAGGTTATCATAGCCTGTGACGATGTGGCCCTCGGCCAGCAACCGACGCGAAACGTGAAAACCGATGAAGCCGGCCGCGCCGGTGACGAGGATTTTGAGCTGTGCCATGACGCGCTTATAGTTCAAGGGTTCCTGTTTGCCAAAGCGCTTTTTAACGCGCTGCACCCTTGCCAAAGGGCTGGCGAACCGATCAAGTCTCCTATCAATCGGGCAATTTGGAGGCAAGGATCCTATGGCGCATGTGACCGTGATCGGGGGCGGTATCATCGGCAGCTCGTGGGCGATTGTGTTTGCCCGCGCGGGCGTGGCCGTCCGCGTGGTGTCGCGACGGTCTGACGCCATCGATTCGGTGCGGGATTATGTGGCAAATGCCGCTTCCCGCGCCCAAGCCATTGCACCCGATGTCTCTGTTGATGATCTGCTTTCCCGCGTCTCGGTGTATGCCGATTTGCCCCATGCGGTGCAAGACGCTGGCTTTGTCATGGAGGCTTTGGAAGAAAAACTCGATATCAAAGCGGCCGTGTTTCGCGAGTTGGACCGTTACGCCCCGCCCGATGCGGTGTTGGCGAGTTCGACATCGAGTTTCGGTATTTCGCGCTTTGCCAGCGAGATTGTGGGGCGCCATCGCTGCATCGTTGCCCATCCCGCCGCGCCGCCGCATTTGATTCCCGTGGTGGAGATCGTACCCGCACCGTTCACCTCGCTTGAGACGGTCGAGATTACCTATGAATTGATGCAGGCCATCGGGCAGTCGCCCGTGATGGTGAAGCGCGAGCAACCGGGTTTTGTGATGAACCGTTTGCAAGGCGCTTTGCTCACCGAGATGTTCCGCGTGATTGAAGACGGGCTGATGAGTCCGGAAGATGTCGACCGGCTGATCAGCGACGGGTTTGGGTTGCGCTGGGCGTTTTTAGGACCGCTCGAAGGCATTGATCTGAACGCGCCCGGCGGCATCGCCGATTATTTGAAACGCTATGGCTTTATGTTTGATGATCTGGCGAGGGAGCGCGGAGGAACATCGCCGGTCGTGACGCAGAAACTGGTCGGTGTGCTGCATGATGCGATGCGCTCCGCCTTGCCTGTTTCGGCATTGCCGCGCAAACTGGGCTGGCGCGATGAGCGCATGGCTGCTCTTCGTGCGTTGAAGGCGCAAGCGGGATCCTTTTCCGACAGCGACGGCGAGCATTAGGGAGGCGGCGTTTGACGACGATCGAAGATCAAATAGCGCGGCTTGCCTGTTTTTCGGGGCCAATCGAGAGTGAGCCTCTATCGGGCGGGTTGACCAACCGCAATTTTATGGTTCGCCATGCGGGCGAGCGGTTTGTTGTTCGGGTGGGGGATGACAATCCCGTGCATCTCATTCTGCGCTGGCATGAATTGGCTTCGGCACGGGCCGCCTATCGTGCCGGCATTGCACCCGAAATCGTCCATGCCGAGCCCGGCATGCTGGTGATGCGCCATGTTGCCGGACATACCTTGACGCCGGAGGACATCGCCGATCCGCAGCGTCTGCTGGCGCTCGTGGCGCTGCTGAAGCGCTGCCACCATGAGGTGCGGCAACAGTTTATCGGACCGCTAATGGCCTTTTGGCCGTTTCACGTCGCCCGCCATTATGCGCGGCTGATCCAAGAGGCCGGGCATGAGTGGTCCTTGGAGGTACCAGCCCTCTTGGCCATTGCCGACCGGCTGGAGCAGGGCGTGGGGCCGGTCTCGCTGGTCTTAGGGCACAATGACCTGCTGGCGGCCAATCTGATCGATGACGGCCAACGCCTCTGGTTGATCGATTACGATTATGCGGGGTTAAACAGTCCCTTGTTCGATCTGGCCAATTTGGCGTCAAATAACGGCTTTGACGAGCAAGCCGAGCATGAAATGTTGACGCATTATTTTGGTCGCACACCCGATCGGACTCTGCTTCGCTCCTATGCGGCGATGCGGGCCGCGTCCTTGTTGCGCGAAACGATGTGGAGCATGGTGTCGGAAACGCATTCGACACTCGATTTCGATTATCGTTCCTATACGCTCGATTATCGCGCACGACTCGATGCCGCCATCCTTGCTTTCGATGGCTTGTAGGAACTGGAAGAACAGGGGAATTTTTGAACCATGTCGGCTTTGCCAACGCACGCAGAAATTATCGTTATCGGCGGGGGCATTATCGGCTGCTCCACCGCCTATCATCTGGCCAAAGCGGGCGCGAAGGACGTGCTGTTGTTGGAGCGGCATAAGCTGACCTCCGGCACGAGTTTTCATGCGGCGGGTCTCGTCGGGCAATTGCGCAGTTCTGCGAGTGTCACCAAACTGCTCAAATATTCGGTTGAACTGTACCGGACGCTTGAAGCGGAAACGGGGCAGGCGACCGGCTGGAAGATGAATGGCGGGCTTCGCCTCGCCTGCAATGCCGAACGCATGACCGAAATCAAGCGGCAAGCGACCACCGCCCATTCCTTCGGTCTCGATATGCATTTGCTGTCCCCCAAAGAGGCGCAGGATCTTTGGCCGTTGATGGAAGTGGACGATCTCGTCGGTGCCGCCTTTCTGCCGACCGACGGACAGGCCAACCCTTCCGACATCACGCTGTCGCTGGCCAAGGGTGCCCGCATGCGGGGCGTCAAGATTGTCGAAGATGCCGAAATCACCGGTCTGAGGTTGAAGGATGGCAGGATCACTGCCGTTGTCATGGGTGACCATGTGATCGGGTGCGAGAAACTTGTGATCTGCGCGGGGCAATGGTCGAAAGAGCTGGGCCGGATGGCGGGCATTTCAGTGCCGGTGCAATCGGTCGAGCATCAATATATTGTGACGGAGCCCTGTGGCGCACCGCGTGATTTGCCGACGCTGCGCGACCCTGACCGGTTGATTTATTACAAGGAAGATGTCGGCGGCCTCGTGATGGGCGGCTACGAGCCGAACCCGATTGCCTGGGCGGTTGACGGCTTTCCAAAAAATTTCCATTTCTCGCTGCTCGATAACCGTATCGACCATTTCGAGCAGATCATGGAACAGGCGCTGATCCGCACGCCGGTGCTGGAAAAGACGGGGATCAAGCAGTTCATCAATGGTCCCGAAGCCTTCACCCCCGATGGCACCTTCATGCTGGGGGAAGCGCCCGAGACAAAAAATATCTTTATCGGCTGCGGGTTTAATGCCTTCGGCATCGCTTCCGCCGGCGGGGCGGGCATGGCACTTGCCGAATGGGTAATCGGTGGCGAGCCGACGATGGATTTATGGACGGTGGATATTCGTCGCTTCTCCGGTATTCACAAAGATGATGCCTATGTGTGCAACCGCACGCTGGAGGCCTATTCCAAACATTACACCATGGCGTGGCCGTTCGAGGAATATGAATCCGCGCGCCCGCTTTTGACCTCGCCGCTTTATCAAACGCTCAAAGAACAGGGCGCGGTATTCGGCCAGAAGCTGGGGTGGGAGCGTCCCAACTGGTTTGGTCCGAAGCGCGTTACGAGCCGCGATGCCTATACCTATAAGCGCCAAAACTGGTTTCCGTTTACGGGCGACGAGCATAAGGCTACGCGCGAAAAGGCGGTATTGTTCGACCAGACCTCGTTTGCGAAATTTGAAATTTCGGGCAGGGATGCCGAGAAGGCGCTGTCATGGCTTGCGGCCAATGATGTGACCAAGGCGCCGGGTCGTCTCGTTTATACGCAATTGTTGAATGCACGCGGCGGCATTGAAGCCGATGTGACCATCGCCCGATTGGCCAAAGACCGGTTCTTTCTGGTCACCGGAACGGGCTTTAGAACGCATGACGCCGATTGGATTCATCGGAATATGCCACGGGAATTGGATGTCACGGTTTCGGATGTGACCGAACACCTGTCCTGCCTTGCGTTGATGGGGCCGCGTTCGCGCGATGTATTGTCGTCTGCCAGCGGTGACGATGTTTCAAATGCGGGCTTGCCGTTTGGCCATGTGCGCGAGATCACGATCTCGGGACGAACCGTTCGCGCCCATCGCATCACCTATGTGGGTGAACTGGGGTTTGAACTCTATATGCCGGTTGAGGACGCAGTGGCGGTCTATGAGGCCCTGATGATTGCGGGCGAGAAACATGCGTTGCGCAATGGCGGCTATCGCGCGATTGAATCGCTCAGGCTCGAAAAGGGCTATCGGGCTTGGGGCGCGGATATTACGCCCGATTCAACGCCGCTTGAGGCAGGCCTCGGCTTTGCGGTGAAACTTGGCAAGGACATCGATTTCCTCGGGCGCTCGGCATTGGAGGCGGCACGCAAGGGGCCGTTAAAGCGCATGCTGGCAACGTTTACGGCTGAACCCGAGATTGTTCTTCTGGGTCGCGAGACGATTTTTCGCAACGGCGAACAGGTCGGCTATCTCTCGTCGGGCGGCTTTGGCTACACGGTCAATCGGTCGATCGGACTGGGCTATGTCGGCCATCGCGACGGGGTTGATGCCGCCTTTGTTTTGTCGGGCGATTATGAATTGGAAGTGGCGTGCGAACGGGTGCCGGCCCGCGTTTCGCTGCAACCGCTTTATGATCCCGACAATTTGCGCGTAAAAGGATAAGAGTTTTATCATGTCGGTGTTCAAGACCTTGTTTTCGCCCTTGGTGCTGGGCGGTGTCACCGTTCGTAATCGGATCGTCTCGACGGGACATGATACCGTGATGGCGCATGATGGCCATGTGACGGATCGGCTGATTGCCTATCACGAGGCGCGGGCGAAAGGGGGCGCGGGTCTTATCATCGCGCAAGTGGCGGGTGTGCATGAAACCGCGCGCTACACCGCCCATATGCTGATGGCTAATGACGATAGCTGCATCCCCGGCTATCGTAAACTGGCCGAGCGGGTGCATGCCCATGGCGCAACTTTGATGGCGCAATTGTTTCATCCGGGCCGCGAGATCATGGAGACGGATGACGGTACCTCACCGGTGGCCTATGCACCGTCTGCGGTGCCTAATTCACGCTTTCACGTTATGCCGGTGGCGTTGAGCCAAGCGATGATTGCCGAGATTGTTGCGGGCTATGCGTCGTCGGCGCGGCGTCTCCAGCAGGCAGGACTTGATGGCTGCGAGATTGTCGCGAGCCATGGCTATCTGCCCGCGCAGTTTTTAAACCCCCAGGTCAATCATCGCGAGGACCGATATGGCGGAAGCCTTGAAAACAGAACCCGCTTTTTAACGGAAGTGGCCGCAGCCATTCGCGCGGCGGTGGGCGAAGGCTTTGTGATTGGCCTGCGCATATCGGGCGAGGAGCGCGATGCCGAGGCGATGGCGGCGCAAGAGGTGCTGGAGGTGTGTCGCGCGCTCGATCAGGAGGGGCATCTCGATTATTTCCATGTCATTGCGGGTAACTCGGCCTCGCTATCGGGCGCGATCCATATTGTGCCGCCGATGTTTTACGAGACGGCCTATGTTGCGCCGTTTGCTGCGACCGTGAAAGCGATCGTTTCGAAGCCCGTGATTGTCACAGGGCGGATCAACCAGCCTCAAATTGCGGAGACGGTGCTGGCCAGCGGGCAGGCGGATTTCTGCGGCATGACCCGCGCGCTGATTGCCGATCCTGACATGCCCAACAAAGCGAAGGCTGGGAAGCCTGACGATATCCGCGCCTGTATCGCGTGTAATCAGGCGTGCATCGGGCATTTTCACAAAGGCTACCCGATCTCGTGCATTCAGTTTCCCGAGACGGGACGCGAAACCACCTTGGCGAGGCGCAAAACGCCAACTACGGCCAAGCAAAATATTATGGTGGTTGGCGGTGGGCCTGCCGGCATGAAGGCAGCGGCCGTTCTGGCCGGGCGCGGGCATCGGGTAACGCTGTATGAGGCGGCCGCCCAATTGGGCGGACAGGCTTTGCTGGCCCTGCTTTTACCGGGGCGCGCCGAGTTTGGCGGTATCGTCACCAATCTGGCCCGCGAGATGGAACTGGCGGGCGTCACGGTAAAGCGCAACACCAAAGTGGATCGCGCTTTGGTTGAAACCGAAAAGCCAGATGCCGTGGTGATCGCCACCGGTGCTACCGCGCGCAGTCCCGCCTTTGAAGGGGCCGAGGATGCGCATGTCGTTACCGCTTGGCAGGTGCTGAAGGGCGAGGCGAATGTCGGTGGACGGGTCGTGATCGCCGAATGGAAGCCGGATTGGATCGGCATGGGCGTGGCCGAGAAGCTGGCGCGCGAGGGTCGCCATGTTCGCCTTTGCGTGGACGGGCTCATGGCTGGGCAAAGTTTACCCTTTTATGTGCGCGATGAGATGGTGGGGCGTCTGCATCGACTCGGCGTCGAGATCATACCCTATGCCCGGCTATATGGCGCGGACGAGAGCACGGTCTATATGCAGCACGCTACCTCGGGCGAACCGATTTTGCTCGAAGATGTCGACACGCTGGTGCTCTCGCAAGGCCATGTCGCTGTGACGGGATTGGCCGATCAGCTCGCGGGAACGGGCGTTGCTTGCCATGTGATTGGCGACGCGTTGACCCCCCGCACGGCAGAAGAGGCCGTTCTCGACGGCCTCAAACTCGCCACACTGGATGTTTTTGGTTAAGCGCTCGGGTTGCCGTAAAACAGCGTCACGACGTGCTCGCCTTCCGCAAAAAACAGCCAGCGCTCGACCCATGCGCCGACCAAGAAAATCAGCGCTGCCGGAAGTGCAAAAGCCGGTGCAGCAATAGCCGCAAGCTCTAACAAGCCTACAATCGCAAGCAGAATAAAAAACAGGCTGCGCAGCCGTTTGGCATGGCGGCGTGCAACCACAAAACCCATTTCACGCTGGACGAAATTTGTCGACGTATGCGGCACTTCCCATTGGCGGACCGTGTCGCCAAGGCCTGTCGCATTGCCCATGGTCCGGTCGCGCGGGGCCTCGTCCATCGCCTTCCAATAGCGGAATTTGAGCAAAGCCAACATTAAAAGCGCAAAGCCCGCGACCGGCGCAACCGTATCCGGATCCTTGCCGAACAGGGCCGCGATGGCGAGATACAAGGCACCGCCCGAGGCGAGCGCAAAAAAGAGATAGACCGGAACGGTCAGCGGCTGGTTCCAAGCGCGGATCGTGGTCAGTGTCGCGTAAATTTTACCCGTAGTGAAAACGGTGGTCAGAGCGAATAGCGCCGTTAGCATACCGAGCGCCGCTATGGCGTGCGGATAGGGCGCAAGCCCCGACCATACGAGCCCGAAAGCGAGCGCAACCGGATAGGTCAAAACGGCGGCCACGCCTTCCCGCGAGAGCCACGAGGTTTTCCATTGCGAGAGCGCGCGCCAGGCCCGCTCGGGGCGTCCGAGATGGAGCGTCGAGGAGAGTAGGCCGATGGTGATTAATCCGAGGGCTAAGACCAGCGTGACGCAGGCGAACAGCAGCGAGGTCGGTAGACCTGCGCGCACGCCTATCAGGCCAAGCAGCGCCAAGAGGCCATAGCCGGCGCCCGACGCGGTGGTGAACAAAATGACGGAATAAGCGGGGTTCATGGCTTCAGTTTCCCGTGCCGCTCAAGAGACGGTCGGCAAGCTTGAAGAGCCGATCCATCGCGGAGCCATCGCCTTTCGGTAACGCCTCGATGCCGGGCTGCGGCGTGTTGCGCTTGGTGCGCGGCGGTAAATATTTGTTGGTCGGCTTATAGCCCATTTCGGGCAGAAGATCGAAGCCGCCACGCTCAAGCACCAGCTGCGAAACAGCGGACTCAGGATCACCCAAATCGCCAAAATGCCGTGCGCCGGTCGGGCAGGCTTTCACGCAGGCAGGCTGGCGATCCTCAGGCTCCAAATTCTCGTTATAGATGCGGTCGACGCAGAGCGTGCATTTCTTCATCACGCCGTGATCGACATCATATTCGCGCGCGCCATAGGGACAGGCCCATGAGCAGAGCTTGCAGCCGATGCAGGTGTCGGGATTGATCAGGACAATGCCGTCTTCGGCGCGCTTATAGGAGGCGCCTGTTGGACAGACGGTGACGCAAGCGGGCGTCTCGCAATGCAGGCACGAGCGCGGGAAATGCACGACGCGGCTGTCTTGGCCGGATTGAGGCTCGATCTCGTAGCCATGGATGCGGTTGAGCCAAGGCCCATCAATATCAGCGCCACGCGGGTCACGATCCTTCATCGGCGCGGAATAGCCCTGCGTGTTCCATTCCTTGCACGAGGTCGCGCAGGCTTGGCAGCCGACACAGGTATCAAGATCAATCACAAGGCCGAGCTTTTTGCCCGTGGTTTCCGGCAAGGCTGTCATCGACCCACTCCCAGATGTTTTAGCGGCGGAAATTGCGGGCTGCTGATCGCGCTTTGATCCGCTGCTTTTTCCACCCTAACGCGCAAATCATACCATGCCGCTTGGCCGGTTACCGGATCGCTGTTGGAGAAGCGGTAGCCGCCATCTCGTTTCGGCAGAAGCTCGGAAATCAGATGGTTGAGCAAGAAGCCCTTTTTTGCTTCCGGTGCGTCTTGTTTCAGGCCCCAAGTGCCCGAGCGCTTGCCAATCGCGTTCCATGTCCAGACGGTGTCGGGGTTAACGCCATTCATCAGTTTGGCCTGACCTTTGATTTGGCCATGATGCGAGGTCACCGTTACCCAGTCGCCATCCTTGATGCCGAGCGCGAGAGCGCGCTCCTTGGCGATGTAGAGCCAGTTGCGACCCAGAATTTGCCGAAGCCACGCATTTTGCGAACCCCAAGAATGGTACATCGCCATCGGCCGTTGGGTGACGGCGTGCATCGGATAGGCGGTCTCATCGACCATCTCGCCCTCAAAAGGCGGATACCAGAACGGGATCGGATCAAACGCTTCGATGATGCGGGCGCGGTGGCTGTCGGGCGGTTGAATGGCGCCATGCCCTTCCGCCGCCAAACGGAATTTCTGCAACGGCTCGCTATAGAGCTGATGGATGATGGGCTCCGGTTTGCCGATCAGGCCGAAGCCCGTTGCCCATTCGAGATACCCCTTGTTCACATGCTTGAAATATTTGTGCTCATCGGGCAGCTCGTAATACCAGTTGCACCCATTCTCGATATAGCGCTTGAGCTGATCGGGGTTAGGTGCGCCTTTGCCTGAGAGCGATCCGTCGACGCCGCGAAAGCCCGCCAGAGGCCCGATGCCGGGTGTGCGCTCATGGTTGACGATGTAATCGGGATAGCCGCCAGGATAGCGTGGTTTGCCTTCCGTGGTCGTCATACCCGGCAAACCGAGGCGGGCGCCTAAATCGAGCAGTACCGATTGGAACGGCCGCACATCGCGATCAGGCTCAACCACGGGCTGGCGAATGGAATCAGCGGGGCCATCGGCTTCCGAGATCGGACGATCAAGAAGAGAGATGCAATCCCACCGCTCCAGATAGGTGGTATCCGGCAAAATGAGGTCGGCGTAATGCACCATCTCGGACGCATAGGCATCGGAATAGATGATTTTGGGGATCACATAGTCGCCCGTCGCCTGGTCTTTGGCGGTCAAATATTTGAGCGTATCGGGGATATTCATCGCCGAATTCCAGCTCATATTCGCCATATACATGAACAGCACGTCGACGCCATACGGGTCGCGCTTGGCGGCATTGGTGATGACCATATGCATCATGCCATGGGCGGCAATCGGCGCGTCCCACGAATAGGCCTTGTCGATCCTTTGCGGCGTACCGTCTTCCGCAAGCAGCAGATCTTCCGGTCCTGTGACGAAGCCAAGCGGGGGGCCGGGCAAAGGCTCATTGGGCCAGATCTGGTTGGGCTTGCCGGTTGGTTTCACATGCGGCGGTATCGGGCGCGGATAGGGGGCCTTGTAGCGGAAGCCCCCCGGCACATCGATGGTGCCGAGCATGATCTGCAACAAATGGATTGCGCGACAGGTCTGGAAGCCATTGGCGTGTGCCGAAATACCCCGCATCGCGTGCATTGCAATCGGGCGGCCGATCATGGTGTCATGGTGACGGCCGGTGTGATCGGTCCATGGCACGTCAAGTGTGATTTGTTCCTTGAAAGCGACATGGGCAAGTTCAGCCGCAATCCGCCGGATGGTGTCAGCAGGCACGCCGCATCGCTCCGTCACAGCATCGGGGGCGTTCTCGGGCGCGAGATACCGCTCGGCGATCAGCTGGAAAGAGGTCGCAACCTTGCGGCCATCAGGCAGTGTGAAATGCCCCATAAGGGAGCGCGCGGCGTCATGATCGGCGGTTGAGACTGCGGTCTTTTTATGGGCATCCCAGACGAGGGTTTCGCCATTCGCATCGCGGGCAAACAGGCCGTGATCGGCGGCACCCGGATTGTCGATCACGAGCCATGGCGAATTGGTGTAGCGCAGCAAATAATCGCCATCGATTTGGCCGGCATTCAACAGCTCATGGATCAGCGCGCCGACGAACAATCCATCCGTGCCGGGACGCACGCCAACCCACTCATCCGCAATCGCGGAATAGCCGGTTTTGATCGGGTTGACGGAGACAAATTTCGCGCCGCGCTTTTTGAGTTTGCCAAGCCCCGCTTTGATGGGGTTCGAGCCATGATCTTCGGCCACACCAAAGAGCAGAAAATATTTGGTGTATTTCCAATCCGGTTCGCCGAATTCCCAGAACGAGCCGCCAAAGGTGTAAAGACCAGCGGCGGCCATATTGACCGAGCAGAAGCCGCCATGGGCTGCGTAATTCGGCGTGCCAAACTGCGACGCCCACCAGCCGGTGAGGCCTTGGCTCTGGTCGCGGCCGGTGAAGAAAGCGAGCTTTTTCGGGTCTGTTTTTCTAACCGTGCCCAGCCAATCGGTAGCGGTGGCGAGCGCCTCTTCCCACTCGATTTCGCGGAACTCGCCCGAGCCGCGCTCGCCCACACGGATCAGTGGCTTGGACAGGCGACCGGGGGAATAATGCTGCTTGATACCGGCCGCCCCTTTACCACAAATCACCCCCTTATTCACCGGGTGATCGCGGTTGCCATCGATATAGGTAACGGTTCCGTCTTTGAGGTAAACCTTGATGCCACAGCGGCAGGCGCACATGTAGCAGGTCGTCGTTTTGACCTCGTCCCAGGTCTTGGGCGACAAAGCGATGGCGGGTTCAGCAGACATGGAAACCCTTTTCAGCGATGCATTTTGGATCACTTCGCAGCACGCGCCGTTTCCCCCATTTTGACTTCATATGGGGTTATTTTATTGCATGGCGTCGTTCGAGTCGCATGGAGCCAAAGGGCTCCATCTCTTTGGACATGGGGAGCGGGAGCTGGCTATTCGCCGATCGCGCGTCCCGCGGGCCGTCTGGAGTCGTTTGCCCCATAGACGAAGCCCGCGCGCATTTTGCCGGACAGTGCCATATCGGCGACGGCAGGGCTTGCGCCTTGGTCGGGTTTGGGCTGGCCAAGGGCAATGGCGGCCACGGCCCCCCATTGCCCTTGCTCGGTGACCTTGTAGCCCATGCTTTCCAGCTTGGCTTTGGTATCGGGCGAGAAGCCGCGGGTTTCGACAAACACCTCGTCGGGTAGCCATTGATGGTGGAAGCGGGGCGCATCGACGGC
The DNA here is from genome assembly GCA_947454055.1 of Hyphomicrobiales bacterium. Taxonomy (GTDB): domain Bacteria; phylum Pseudomonadota; class Alphaproteobacteria; order Rhizobiales; family Beijerinckiaceae; genus CAIUPE01. The sequence goes on along the minus strand of CANGIS010000029.1, from coordinate 7,078 downwards.
TTCCTGCAACTCCATGCCGTAATCGACAAGGTTGAGGATCGTTTCCAGCGTGATCGTGATGATGCGCGCGCCACCCGGCGAGCCGAGCACCAAAACCGGCTTGCCATCGCGCGTGACGATGGTGGGGGCCATCGAGGAAAGCGGGCGCTTGCCGGGTGCAATCGCATTGCGCGGGCCTTGAACGAGGCCAAAGAGATTGGGTTTGCCGGGGGCGGTGGTAAAATCATCCATCTCATTGTTAAGAAAAAAGCCGGTATCGGCGGCGATCACGCCCGCACCAAACAGGCCGTTTATCGTGTAGGTGACGGCTACGGCATTGCCGTCTTTATCCAGAACGGAATAATGCGTGGTCTCGGGTTTCTCGTGCGGCTCCGTGCCGGGCACCACTGCCGACGATGGTGTGGCATGTTCCGGATCAATTTTGGCGCGAATAGCTGTGGCGTAGTCGGGCGAGAGAATTTTTTCGAGCGGATTTTGGACAAAATCGGGATCGCCCAGCAGGGTGTTGCGATCAAGATAGGCGTGGCGCATGGCCTCGACCATCAAATGTACGCTCTGGGCGGAGCGGAAGCCTAAAGCCTTGAGGTCATAGCCTGATAAAATATTCAGGATTTCGCAAATCGTTGTACCGCCGGAGGAGGGTGGCGGGGCCGATACGACGATAAAGCCGCGATAGGTGCACGAGAGCGGTAGGGTATCCTTGGCATCATAAGCGGCGAGATCCGCTTCCGTCATGATGCCGCCATTGGCAGCCGATGCAGCGGCGAGTTTACGCGCGATCGGGCCTTTGTAGAACGCATCGCTGCCTTTCTCCGCAATTGCTTCCAGCGTCAAGGCAAGGTCCGGCTGGACGAGCTTGTCACCGGGTTCAAACGGGGTGCCATCGGGGCGCAAAAAGGTTTTGGCAAGCGCAGGATCGGCGCGGAATTTGGCGGTGGCATTTTGCAAAATATCGGTATCGCCACGGGTCAGGATAAAACCGTCGCGGGCCAACTTGATGGCCGGAGCCATGACTTCGGCGCGAGATAATTTGCCATACCGGTCATGCGCGAGTTCGATGCCGGCAACCGTTCCGGGAACGCCCGCGGCGAGATAGCCATTCAGGCTTAGGCCTTTGCGAAGCTCGCCCGCCGCATCCAGATACATGGCGGCGGTCGCAGCAGCAGGTGCCTTTTCACGAAAATTGATGAAATGGTCGCTACCATCGGCCAGATGCAGCGTCATAAAGCCGCCACCACCGAGGTTTCCGCAACAGGGGTTGGTCACGGCCTCGGCATAGCCGATGGCAGCGGCAGCATCCACGGCATTGCCGCCCGCTTTCAGAATTTCAAGCCCCGCTTCGGCTGCCAGATGCTGGGCGGAAACCACCATTTCCTGCTTCGCCTCTGTCGCGGGCAGGGATGCGGCATGAAGGTGGTTTACCGGAAAGGAGAAAAGAAAAAACCAAAACAGAGCGTTACAGCTTTTGAGCCGGACGGTTGGCAGCATAGGCCTTAAACTCCTGCGGTTAGATCATGGGCGCATAATGCCGGACGTATTGCCTTTCCCGATATTAATGCACCATACCATCCGCTTTATCCAGCAAAGTGCGAGCGGTGTATATGATACCGCTGATGTTCCGGCCGATATTGCCGTCTTGGTCGAAAAATCGTGTGGTATCGCGTTAAAGAACGCGTATTCCGTCGACATTCCCTAGCGTCGAACGACAATATCACAACCTGAAGCGGCAAACCTTCCTCGGCGCGCCGCCCTATTTCAGAATGCCGATTGGGCCGCAACCACTAAGGCATGGTGAAGCGACTGGGCCGAGGAGCGCGGGCCGATGACGCTCAGCAAAGCCTCGCCGCGGATGATGACATAGCAGCCGAGATGATCGATCACGGTGCGCGTGGCCGAACCCGTGCCGTGGCTGCGCAGGTCAAAGGTGCAGAGCCGCTCGAACATCGAGGGTAACTCTTTACCCGACACATCGAAACGCACCCACGCATCGGTCTGCTCGGTGATCGAAGCGGCACGGCCGAAGGTAGGTTTGAGGATGGCAACAATATCCTCATGCGAAGCAAAGGGCGCTTCTACCATCCACTGGTCGGGACCGAGCCAGAACGAGCTGAAAACACCCGCTTGCTCAAAATGCCCCGCGCCCGGCAATGGAATGCCCAGCGTTTTGGCGGCAGCCGCAACGGCTTTATCCTGATCGCGGCGGGTGGCGACGGACGCCAAGGCGCGATCGATCATTTCGCTGATGGTGACGGGACCGATGGTGGTTACAACCGGCGTGTCGTGGCCAAGCGGGGAGAGTGGTTTCAAGCGATGGTTAGGCACGGAGGCGTTCCCCTTCCGGATCGATGAAGTGCGGGCTGACGATTTCGACCTCGATTTCCTTCTCGGCCTTCGACATCAGATTAACAACGCGGAGCCTCTCGCCGATACGAGCTGCACCATTTTTGAGGTAACCCAGCGCAATCGAGTGGCCGAGATTGGGCGAAAAGGCCACGGATGTCAGCCAGCCATCATCATGCTCGGCGGTTGGGCTCTTGCCATGCACGACGAAGTGGCTACCCGCCGTCAACAGCTTGGACGGATCAACCGGCTTGACGCCGACAACCCGCAACCCATCGTCGCGCGCCATGCCTTCACGCTGGCTCAGCACCATGCCGATGGCGTCTTTCTTCTTCGACACCATTTTACCGAGGCCCATATTGAGCGCGGTGGTTTGACCGTTCAACTCATTGCCCGCGACGTGGCCCTTCTCAATGCGCATAACGCCGAGCGCTTCAACGCCATACACCACGGCGTCGAATTCCTTGCCGGCTTCCACCATGGCGCGGATCATGGCATCGCCATAGCGCGTGGGGACTGCGATTTCATAAGCCAGCTCACCCGAGAACGAGATACGGAAGAGGCGCGCGCGTAGGCCGCCGCATACCGTAATTTCGCCGCACGCCATATAAGGGAAGGCTTCGTTCGAGATGTCTTGATCGACGACCTTCTGCAACAGCTTGCGGGCATTGGGGCCTGCAACCGAATATTGCGCCCATGCTTCGGTGGTCGAGATCAATTGCACATCAAGATCGGGCCAGAGTACCTGACGGCAATATTCGAGATGACGGAACACCGGCACGGCATTGGCCGTGGTCGTCGTCATCACATATTCGTTCTCGCCGAGCCGCGCCGTGGTACCGTCATCCATCACGATGCCGTCTTCGCGCAGCATCAAACCATAGCGCACTTTGCCAACGCCAAGGGTCGAGAAGGTGTTGGCATAAACGCGATCCAGAAAGAGGCCTGCATCGGTTCCCTGAATGTCGATTTTACCGAGTGTCGTCACATCGCAAATGCCTACGGAATTGCGCGTGGCCAACACTTCACGGTCGACCGATTGCCGCCATATGGTCTCGCCCGGCTTTGGTACCCATTGGGTACGCAGCCACATACCGACTTCGACGAAAATCGAGCCTTGCTCGCTCGCCCATTTATGCGATGGCGTCAATCGTGTTGGCTTAAACTCATGACCGCGCGAACGACCGGCCAATGCGCCCATCGCCACGGGCGTATAGGGCGGCCGATAAATCGTCGTGCCGGTCTGCGGAATAGATTGGCCGGTCAATTCCGCCATGATCGCGATGCCGAGCACATTGCCGGTTTTGCCTTGGTCGGTCGCCATGCCGAGCGTGGTGTAGCGCTTCAAATGCTCAACCGAACGGAAGTTTTCCTGATGCGCCAATTTGACGTCTTTCACCGTCACATCGTTCTGCTGGTCAATCCATGCGCGGCCTTTGCTTGAAGGCACATGCCAGAACGCCGAAATCGCAACCGGTGCATCCTCCGCTTCAGGTGTCTTAGACGCGGCAGCCTTGATACCGAGGTCGCTTAACGCCGCAACAGCCGCAGCAGCACCCGATGACAGGGCCCCATGCGTCGAGAAGATACCGTTCGCGGCACCGGCAGACGAAAGGCCCTTCGGGCCGTCAGGGCCTGGAACAAAGGCGGCAATCGCTTCATTCCACACGGGCCGCCCGCGATGATGCGACGAGATGTTGAGGTTGGGGTTCCACCCGCCTGAAACGCCCAGCGCGTTAACAGCAATAATGTCCGATGCGCCATTGGCCATACGCACGGTGATGGAGGATAGGCCAAGGCGGCCATCGCTATCCACCACCTGACCGCCGCGAATATGGCGGATGCCGTCCAACGGCTTGGCATCGGCGCGCGTGTCAATAACGGCTGCAACATCAACGCCCTTGGCCTTGAGATCGAGCGCGCTACGTACGCCGTCATCATTGTTGGTGAAGATCGCGACCCGATCACCCACCGCCACACCCCAGCGATTGGCGTAGGCACGAAGCGCACCTGCCAGCATAATGCCGGGGCGGTCATTGTTTTCAAACGCGATCGGACGCTCGATAGCGCCGGCGGTCAGCAGCGTGCGTTGGGTATAAATGCGCCACAGGATTTGACGCGGCTTGCCAGCGGCGGGCACCGCGACATGGTCCGATACGCGCTCCACCGCGCCATAAATGCCGTGATCAAACGCGCCCGTCACCGTGGTGCGTGACATCAAGCGCACATTTGGTAGCGAGGCGAGTTCGGCCACTGCTTTCGCGGCCCAGGCGGCACCCGCAATGCCATCAACCGAAAACGTTTCGGCATTCAGGCGACCGCCAAAGGAGAAATCTTCATCCGCAAGAATAACGCGCGCACCCGCACGCCCTGCCGTCAGAGCCGCTGAAAGGCCGGCTGGACCTGATCCGATGATCAGCACGTCACAATGCAAAAAGCCCTTATCGTAGCTGTCGGGATCATCGAGCCGCGTCAGGCTGCCTAGGCCTGCTGCGTGGCGGATGATCGGTTCGTAGAGCTTTTCCCAAAAGGCGGCTGGCCACATAAAGGTCTTGTAGTAAAACCCGGCGGTCAGAAAATTCGATAGCCGATCATTGATCGACATCGCATCGAAGGCGAGCGAGGGCCAGCGGTTCTGGCTCCTTGCTTCCAGCCCGTCGAACAACTCGATCACGGTGGCGCGGGTATTAGGCTCTTGCCGCGCGCCGCTGCGCAATTCCACAATCGCGTTGGGCTCTTCAGCGCCTGCCGCAATCGGGCCACGCGGGCGGTGATATTTGAACGAGCGGCCCATCAACTGCACGCCATTGGCGAGTAGTGCGGAGGCGAGGGTATCGCCCGGATGACCCGCATAATCCTTGCCATCAAAGGCAAAATTCAAGGTGCTGCTGCGGTCGATCTGGCCGCCTGCGATGCGTCTTACTTGCGTCATTTGCTGCGTCCCATCTTGCGGGCAACATCACGGGCCAATTCGACCGATTTGATGTCATGCGTTAGCGTATTGCGCGTTACCACCAGCCAAGAGCGGTCGCCTTGCTCGTGGTACCAAAGCTCGCGATGTTCGCCTGCGGGGTTATCGCGGAGATAGAGATATTCATAAAAAGCATCGGCCGCACCTTCCGCCAAACCGTCGGGGCGGTTGATCAGATTGGCGTCGCCTAGATAGACGAATTCCTGCGCGTCGCGGGGGCCAAGAAGCGGGTGATTGATAATCATCGGTCTCGTCCTCTCAATGCAGGTTCGGCTGGGCGCCCTGGCCCTTTTCGTCAATCATTAATCCCTTGCGGAACCGATCAAAGCGGAAAGCGGTCGCGGTCGTGTGCGGCGTGTCGGTGGCGAGCAAATGCGCAAAGCACCAGCCACTGGCGGGCGTGGCTTTGAACCCGCCATAGCACCAGCCGCCATTGAAATAGAGGCCGTCAATATCCGTCTTGTCGATAATCGGCGAACCATCCATCGACATATCCATCACGCCGCCCCATGTGCGCAACAAGCGGGTGCGACCAATCATCGGCATCAGCGACATGCCGCCTTCAGCCACATCTTCCACCACCGGCATATTGCCGCGTTGGGCATAGGTGTTATAGCCATCAATGTCGCCGCCAAAGACGAGGCCGCCTTTGTCCGATTGGCTGACATAGAAATGGCCCGCGCCATAGGTCATCACGCCATCGATCAATGGCTTCAACCCTTCGGAGACGAAGGCTTGCAGAACATGGCTCTCCATCGGCAGACGCATATTGACGGTCGACATCACACGGCTCGACGACCCGGCCACCGCAACGCCCACTTTTTTGGCCCCAATAAACCCGCGCGAGGTCTCAACGCCGGTGACACGGCCATTCTCGGTGCGGATGCTTTTGACTTCGCAATTCTGGATGATGTCGACGCCACGGCTATCGGCTCCGCGGGCATAGCCCCACGCCACCGCATCATGGCGCACCGTGCCACCGCGCTTTTGCATCAATGCGCCTTTGATCGGGAAGCGGGCATTGTCGAAATTCAAAAACGGATACATCGCGCGCACTTGCTCGCGATCGATCATCTCCGCATCAGCTCCATGCATGATCATGGCATTGCCGCGCCTTGTATAGGCATCGCGCTGGCCGTCGGTGTGGAAGAGGTTGAGGATACCGCGCTGGCTCACCATCGCGTTATAATTGAAATCCTGCTCCAGCCCTTCCCAGAGCTTCAGCGAAAATTCGTAGAACGGAATATTGCCATCAAGCAGATAGTTGGAGCGAATGATCGTGGTATTACGCCCGACATTGCCGCCGCCAATGTAACCCTTCTCCAGCACCGCAATGCGCGCCTGCTTGAATTCCTTGGCGAGGTAATAGGCGGTAGCCAGCCCATGACCGCCGCCGCCGACAATGATGATGTCGTAGGAAGATTGCGGCTCCGGATCGCGCCAGGCTGGTGTCCAGCCCTTATGCCCGGTCAGTGCCTCGCGGATAACTCTCCAACCAGAATAGCTCATGGCTTGTTTCCCGATCCCCTGCATAATCTGCGGATGATACGGTACAGATTTGGTAACGGATCGTCCATTCCGGACTCACACCATTTCATTTCAGACGAAAACCATCAAATCTGGCGGGATGAGCTGAGGCTGGCGTGCTTTAAAGGTCGCCATTGTTTGGCCAACAAAGCGGCTTTGGCCTTAGTCCGCCTACGCTCTCCGAGCGTAGGCTGGTGGGCCCGGCAGGACTCGAACCTGCAACCAGACCGTTATGAGCGG